>WGNE01000038.1 GCA_016124645.1 Alphaproteobacteria bacterium | reverse complement strand
CGCGCAGAACACCGCCGCCATGCTCACCACCTTCAACGAGGTGGACATGACCCATGTCATGGCCCTGCGCAGCCAGTACAAGGAAAGCTTCGAGAAGAAGCACGGCGTGAAGCTGGGCTTCATGTCCTTCTTCGTCAAGGCCGCCATTCAGGCGCTGAAGGACTTTCCGGCCGTGAACGCGGAGATCGACGGGCAGGACATCGTTTACAAGAACTACTACGACATCGGCGTCGCGGTCTCCACCCCGACCGGGCTCATCGTGCCCGTGGTGCGCGACGCGGACCAGAAGGGCTTCGCCACCATCGAGAAGGAGATCGGCGACCTCGGCCTGCGCGCGCGCGAGGGCAAGGTCGCGCTGGAAGAGCTTTCCGGCGGCACCTTCACCATCACCAACGGCGGCATCTTCGGCTCTTTGATGTCCACGCCCATCATCAACCCGCCGCAATCGGCCATTCTGGGCATGCACAAGATACAGGAACGCCCGATGGCGGTGAACGGGCAGGTCGTCATCCGCCCCATGATGTACCTCGCCATGTCCTACGACCACCGCATCGTCGATGGCAAGGAAGCGGTGTCCTTCCTCGTGCGCATCAAGGATGCGATCGAGGACCCGCAGCGCCTGCTGCTGGACGTCTGACGGACGGATTTACAATGCAAAAGAAAAGGGGCCGCGAAAAACGGCCCCTTTTTTATTCGCAATGAGTTTTATCAGAACTTGAACAGGCTCTGCTGGCCCGGCTGGGTGCGGTTCTTCGGCTTGGTGTCGGGGGATTGTTCTTCCACCGGGGTGAACTGGTGCGCGCCCACCACCTGCCAGTTGAGGTTCAGGAAGACGGTCTGCTCGCTTTGCGTCTGCAGCTTGCGCAGCACGGCCTGCGCCTCGCCGTAGTTCAGCGTGGGCTGGGCGATGATGAAGACGTTCTCGCCGCGCAGGGTCTGCTGGAATTCTTTCTCCACGTTCGCCTTTTGCAAAAGGACGAGGCGGTTGCCGCGCGCCTTGGCGAAGTTCATCGGCGTGCCGCGGATGGCGCCGGTGTCGCGCGCCTTGGTGTTCTGCGTCGCGCGGAAGTTGATGAGGCGCGGGAAGTCCGTCACGTCCTTGCGGTCTTGCGAGGTATCGACGGATTTATACATCTTGTTGAGCAGGTCGCGGTACTTGTCGCGCGTATCGACCACGAATTCCATGATCGGCAGGGTCTTGCCCTTGTAGTTGACGACGGTGTTGTCGAGGCCTTTCTGGCCCGCCTTCGTCTCGATCATCGTCATGAGGTCGAGGAAATCCTCCACCGATTTCATCGGCGCGGTGACGTAGTCGTATTTCTCGCCGGTGCTGGCAAGGCCGATGACGTCCTGCGGCAGGGCGGCGGCGTTGAAGTCTTCCATCAGCCGCATGTTGAGGTTCAGCACCACGGTCTTGCCTTCGCGCAGCGCCTGCTCGATGCTTTTCTTGCGCTTGGCCATGATGGCGAAATCCTCATGCGCGGTGCAGGTCGAGATATGGTCGCTCACGGATTTGGAAACGAAGGAGGCGGAGCGCAGCGCGGCGGCGCCATGGGTCAGCGCCTCGCGCCGGAAGATCATGGGGGCGCCGCATTCGGGGTCCGCGCAGTTGAGATGGTCGCCGTGGACCGCCTTGTTGTATTGGTGCGCCAGAACCACCTGGCCGTCGTCGAGACGGGCTTTTTTCATCTGTCTTATCCTTTATCTGTCGTGCGCGGCTGCCGCGCCTGAAAATTTGCGATTACCATAACGCAAACGGGCCGCGCGAACAAGTGCGGATTTCATAAAACGGAAAGTTTTTCAGGGGAAAGGCGGAGAAGAGCCGGCCAAAAAAATGGAGGGGTCCGGCGTTACGGCACCGGCCCCTCCTTGTTACACCCTCTAGAGCGTTTGTCCTCTAGTAGAAACTCTTCAACAACTCGGAGATAAGCTTGTGTCGAAGATTCCCGAATATCAAAGATTCATGATTCGGGTCAAGTTTTATGTGAATCTTTTTTGTGCGCCACGCCCTAAGTCATTGATTTTACGTATATGATAAAAAACAAAAAAAAGAGGAGCAGGGGTTACGGGCCCTGCTCCTCCAACACACTCTCTAGTACTTTTTCGTTCAGAAACTCTTCAACAACTCGGAGATGAAATTTGTCGAAGACTCCCGAATATCAAAGATAGAGATTCGTGTCAAATTTGTTACGGAAAATATTCAGCAAAAAAACCTGAAATCCGTCTTCGGCAGGGGGCGGGCGAAAACCGGAAATAGACTCGATATAACAGGGGCTTTGGGATAGATTGAAAACCGTCAAAAAGGCCCCCGAAGGCCCGCACTTGCAAGAAGGAAAAAATCATGGCGGCAGAGCAATATGATGTGGTGGTAATCGGTTCCGGCCCCGGCGGCTATGTCTGCGCGATTCGCGCGGCGCAGCTGGGGCTGAAGACGGCCTGCGTGGAAAAGGACGATACCCTGGGCGGCACCTGCCTGAACGTGGGCTGCATCCCCTCCAAGGCGCTGCTGAGCGTGTCCGAGAAATACGCGCAGGCGGCGCATGACTTCGAGGGCCTCGGCATCGGCGTCGGCACGCCCAAGATCGATCTGAAGAAGATGATGGCGCACAAGGACAAGGTGGTCGGCGCGAACACGCAGGGCATCGCCTTCCTGTTCAAGAAGAACAAGGTGGACCATATCGTCGGCACCGGCGCCATCACCGGGCCCAATACGGTGGAAGTTTCGGGCAAGGACGGCAAGACCACGCTGGAAGCGAAGAACATCGTCATCGCCACCGGCTCCGAAAGCACGCCGTTGCCCGGCATCACCGTGGACGAGCGGCAGATCGTCACCTCCACCGGCGCGCTCGCGCTGCCCAAGGTGCCCAAGTCGCTGGCCGTCATCGGCGGCGGGGTCATCGGGCTGGAGATGGGCACGGTCTGGCAGCGCCTCGGCGCGAAGGTCACTGTCATCGAGTTCATGGACCGCCTGATGCCCGGCATGGACATGGAAGTTTCCAAGGAGATGAAGAAAATCCTCACCAAGCAGGGCATGGAATTCAAGCTTTCGACCAAGGTCACTGGCGCGGAAACCGCGAAGGGCAAGGTTACGCTGACGCTGGAACCCGCCAACGGCGGCGATGCGGAAAAGCTGGAGGTCGAAACCGTGCTGCTCGCCATCGGCCGCCGCCCCTATACCGCGGGGCTGGGGCTGGAAAAGGCGGGGGTCATCGTCGATAACCGCGGGCGCGTGGTGGTGGACGACCACTTCCAGACCGACATCAAGGGCATCTACGCCATCGGCGACGTCATCCGCGGCCCCATGCTGGCGCACAAGGCGGAAGACGAAGGCGTGGTGGTGGCCGAGATCATCGCGGGCCAGTCCGGGCATATCAACTATGATGCGATCCCCAGCGTCGTCTATACCTTCCCCGAGGTCGCCGCCGTCGGCCAGACGGAAGAGCAATTGAAGGACGCGGGCGTCGAATACAAGGTCGGCAAGTTTCCCTTCATGGCCAACGGCCGCGCGCGCGCCATGAACGCGACCGACGGTTTCGTGAAAATTCTGGCGGACGCCAAGACCGACCGCGTACTGGGCTGTCACATCGTGGGCGCGGAGGCAGGCACGCTCATCGCCGAGCTCGCTCTCGCCATCGAATTCGGCGCGTCGAGCGAGGACATCGCCCGCACCTGCCACGCCCACCCGACGCTGAACGAAACCGTCAAGGAAGCCGCGCTGGCGGTGGACGGGCGGCCGATTCATATCTAACGCCGCCCGCATACCCTCTCCCCATCCCTCTCCCGGGGGGAGAGGGGGGCGACGGCAAGAAAGCTGCAATTCCCTCTCCCTCCGGGAGAGGGCAGGGAGAGGGAAACGTAAGGGAGCATCCAATGTCCGCACAACCCGCCGACAAGAAAACGCTGGCCAACAAGCGCGTCATCCGCGCCGCGCGGGGCACGGAGCTTTCCGCGAAAAGCTGGCTGACCGAGGCGCCGATGCGGATGCTGATGAACAACCTCGACCCCGACGTCGCGGAAAACCCGGACGAGCTGGTGGTCTATGGCGGCATCGGCAAGGCCGCGCGCAACTGGGAATGCTTCGACAAGATTGTCGAAACCCTGAAACAGCTGGAAGCGGACGAGACCATGCTGGTGCAGTCGGGCAAGCCCGTGGGCGTGTTCAAGACGCATGAAAACGCGCCGCGCGTTCTCATCGCCAATTCCAACCTCGTCCCCCACTGGGCGACGTGGGAGAAGTTCCGCGAACTCGACGCGAAAGGCCTGATGATGTACGGGCAGATGACCGCGGGTTCCTGGATCTACATCGGCACGCAGGGCATCATTCAGGGCACCTATGAGACTTTCGCCGAGGCGGGGCGCAAGCATTACGCGGGCGATTTGAAGGGCAAGTGGATTTTGACCGGCGGGCTCGGCGGCATGGGCGGCGCGCAGCCGCTGGCGGCGACCATGGCGGGGGCGTCCCTGCTGGGCGTCGAATGCCAGATGAGCCGCATCGAGCGCCGCCTTGCCACGCGCTACCTCGATCGGAAGGCGCAGACGCTGGAGGAAGCCATCGACATCATCCATGCCGCGCATGAAAAAAGCGAGGCGGTTTCCGTCGGGCTGCTGGGCAACGCGGCGGAGATCTTCCCCGAAATCGCCAAACGCGCGAAGGAAGACCCGCGTTTCCGCCCCGACATGGTGACGGACCAGACCAGCGCGCACGACCCGCTCAACGGCTACCTGCCCGCGGGCTGGACGTGGGAAGAAGCGATCCGCAAGCGCGAAAGCGAGCCGGAAGCCGTGGTCGTCGCCGCCAAAAAATCCATCGCCGTGCATGTCCGCGCGATGCTGGAGCTTGCCGAAATGGGCATTCCTACCTTCGACTACGGCAACAACATCCGCCAGATGGCGCAGGAAGAGGGCGTTCAAAACGCCTTCGACTTCCCGGGCTTCGTGCCCGCCTATATCCGCCCGCTGTTCTGCCGCGGCGTCGGGCCCTTCCGCTGGGCCGCGCTTTCTGGCGACCCCGAGGATATCTACAAAACCGACGCCAAGGTGAAGGAGCTGATGCCGGACGACGCGCATCTGCACAACTGGCTCGACATGGCGCGCGAGCGCATCCAGTTCCAGGGGCTGCCCGCGCGCATCTGCTGGGTCGGGCTCGGCGACCGCGCAAGGCTGGGGCTCGCCTTCAACGAGATGGTGGCTTCCGGCGAGCTTTCCGCCCCCGTCGTCATCGGCCGCGACCACCTCGACAGCGGCTCCGTCGCCAGCCCCAACCGCGAGACGGAAGGGATGAAGGACGGTTCCGACGCCGTTTCCGACTGGCCGCTTTTGAACGCGCTGCTCAACACCGCCAGCGGGGCGACATGGGTGTCGCTGCACCACGGCGGCGGCGTGGGCATGGGCTTTTCCCAGCATTCCGGCATGGTCGTCGTGGCCGACGGCACGGACGAGGCCGCCGCCCGGCTGGCGCGCGTGCTGACCAACGACCCCGCCACCGGCGTCATGCGCCACGCCGACGCGGGCTATCAGGAAGCCGTCGATTGCGCGCGCGAAAAGGATTTGAAACTGCCGATGATCGGGTAAAACGCCCGCAAACAAGGCATTTTAAGGTGTTACATGCAAAAACTTCTCATCAAGCCCGGGACGATGAAGCTTTCGACCTTGCGCACCGTTGCCCGGCACCATATCCCGGTCGCGCTCGACCCCGCGGCGTATAAACGAATAGACGCCAGCAAGAAACTCGTCGATGACCTCATCGACGACGGGCGGGTGATGTACAGCATCAACACCGGCTTCGGCGCGTTGGCGAAGGTGAAAATCCCGCCCGACATGTTTGGGCAATTGCAGAAAAACCTCGTCCTCTCCCACGCGGCGGGGGTCGGCAGGTTTCTGGAGGACGACGTCGTCCGGCTTATCCTGCTGTTGAAGATCAACGCGCTCTCCCAAGGCTATTCCGGCGCGCGGCGGGAGCTGGTGGATTTCCTGATCGCGCTTTACAACAACGAGCTTTACCCCTGCATCCCCGAAAAGGGCTCGGTCGGCGCCTCGGGCGACCTTGCGCCGCTGGCCCATCTTGCGCTGCCCATCATCGGCGCGGGGCAGGTGCGGGTGAACGGCGTTCTTTGCGATGCGCGCGCCGCGCTGAAAAAGCACGGGCTGAAGCCGCTGGAGCTCGCGCCCAAGGAAGGGCTCGCGCTGCTCAACGGTACGCAGGTCTCGACCGCGCTCGCGCTGCGCGGGCTGTTCCGCGCGGAAGACTGCTTCGCCGCCGCCTGCGTTTCGGGCGCGCTTACCGTCGATGCCTCGCTCGGCAGCACCACGCCCTTCGACCCCGAAATCCAGAAAATCCGCCGCCAGCAGGGGCAGATCGACGTCGCCAAGGTCTATCTCAACCTGCTCAAGGGCAGCGCCATCCGCCAGTCGCACAAGCACGACCACGACCCGAAGGTGCAAGACCCCTATTGCGTGCGCTGCATGCCGCAGGTGATGGGCGCCTGCCTCGACCACATCCGCTTTTCCGCTGGAATCTTTCTGAACGAGGTCAACGCCGTGACGGACAACCCGCTGGTGATCCTCGAAAGCGGGGACGTGAAATCGGGCGGCAACTTCCACGCCGAGCCCGTCGCCATGGCCTCCGACACGCTCGCGCTCGCCATCGCCGAGACCGGCTCGATGAGCGAACGGCGCATCGCCATGCTTATCGACCACAAGATCAGCGGGCTGCCGCCCTTCCTCGTGAAGGACGCGGGGGTGAACTCGGGCTTCATGATCGCCCATGTGACCGCGGCGGCGCTCACCAGCGAGAACAAGCAGCTCGCCACCCCGTCGTCGGTCGACAGCCTGCCGACCTCCGCCAACCAGGAAGACCACGTCAGCATGGCGACCTACGCCGCGCGCCGGCTGAACGAGATGGCGGCCAATACCGCGAACATCGTCGGCATCGAGCTGCTGGCCGCCGCGCAGGGCGTCGAGTTCCTCGCGCCGCTGAAGACGTCGAAGCCGCTGCAGGACGCGATGAAGCTGCTGCGCGAGCATGTCGGCCATTACGAGCAGGACCATTACTTCTCCCCCGATATCCGCGCCGCCGCAAGGCTGGTGGAGGCGGGCAGTTTTCTTCCCTTCGTCGGGCGCAAGCTTTTGCCCTCGCTGCATATGTAGGAGGGTTTCATGCAATTGCGCCGCCTGATACAGGGAAACCTGCCGCTGCTCGTCAGCATTCCGCACATGGGCACGTTTTTGCCGCCGGACGTGAAGCGGCGCATGACTCCCGCCGCGCTGAAGCTGCCGGATACCGACTGGCACCTCGACAAGCTCTACCGCTTCGCCGAGGATATGGGCGCGAGCATGCTGATGGCGACGCATTCGCGCTACGTCGTCGATCTCAACCGCCCGATGGACGACGGCGACCTCTATCCCGGCCAGCTCAAGACCGGGCTCTGCCCGATGGAGACTTTCGCGGGGGAGAAAATCTACCTCGAGGACGAGGAGCCCGACAATATCGAGAAGATCAACCGCGTCGCCGCCTACTGGCTGCCCTATCACGAGGCGCTGGCGGCGGAACTCGCGCGGCTGAAGGAACGCTTCGGTTATGCGATTTTATACGATTCCCATTCCATCAAGTCCGAGGTGCCGCGCCTGTTCGAGGGCAAGCTCTGGGATCTCAACCTCGGCTCCGCCAATAACGCGAGCTGCGCGCCGGAGATGGCGCAGGCTGCGCTGGCGGCGGCCTCATCGGGTTCCTACAGCGCGGTCTTGAACAAGCGCTTCGTCGGCGGGCACATCACCCGCCACTACGGCGACCCCGCGAACGACGTTCATGCCATCCAGATGGAGCTTATCTGGGCCAATTACATGGGCGAGGATCTGCCTTATGCTTATGCCCCCGACCTCGCGGAAAAGCTGCAGGCCGTGCTGAAACCTGTGCTGCAGTCGCTTTTGGACTGGGGCGCGGCGCGTTACGGCGGGTGAGTTTTTCAGGGCGCGCCGAGGTGGGCGCGTTTTTCCTTCTCGATCAGGCGGACCAGCCTGTCGTCCAGCACGAAATAGGCGTCGTGCCGCTTGGTGCCGGCCTCGTTCTTCATCATGAGCTCGAGATAGACCTTGCCGCCTTTCTTCATGAGCTGCGCGGCGCGGGGGTTCATGTCGAAGACGTCGGCGGCGACGGTCTCCATTTCCTCCGTGCTGATGACGTGCAGGGCGGTTTCCGGCGTCTTTGAATCGCCGGTATTGATGATGCAGTCCATCAGCCCGCGCTGCGCCTTCAGGTGCAGCGCGTCGTCGATGAAGCCGTAAGTATTGAGCTTGTAAAGCGTGTCGGCATAGACATGACTGCCGACGCTGCCGAAGTTCTGGCGCAGATAGACGTTGAAGGCGACCTCGTTTTCGCGCGTGTTGTCGGTGATGACGGGCTCTGCGGCCTTCGCCGTGTCGCGCCGCAGGTTGGCCGCGCCGTGGGCGCGGTAGAAGGGCGTATCGGCGTAAAGCTCGCGTATCTTGCACCAATCGGCGTGGTCGGGGTCCTGCACCGCCTGATCGACGAGCGCGAAATAGGCTTTCTCGGCGGGGCTCTCCGTGTCCGGTACGTCTTTTGCGGGCGTATTCGCTTCGGCTTTCGGCTGGGGCGGCGTATCGGCGGCGCGGGCGGGAACGGTCGCGTAAAAGAGGACGCAGAGGGCGAAAAGGCTTGCGGCGGTTTTTCTTTTTACGAACATCTGCACCTCTTTTTCGTCAGTGGCCTTCCTCGAAAGCGTGCCATTCGCCCGCCAGCAAGACGCCCCGGCAGGGGTTGTGGCCGAAGCGGTAGGCGAGGTCGCGCGGGTGGTCGATGTCCCACAGCGCGACGTCGGCGGATTTGCCGAGTTCCAGCGTGCCGCAGTCCGCCTGCCAGCCCAGCGCGCGTGCGGCGTTGCGCGTCATGCCTGCCAGCGCCTCGGCCGGCGTCATGCGAAAGAGCGTGCAGGCCATGTTGAGCATGAGAATGGGCGCGAGAACGGGGGAGGTGCCGGGGTTGTGGTCCGTCGCAATCGCCATCGGCACCTTGTGCTTGCGCAAAAGATCGACCGGCGGCAATTGCGTTTCGCGCAGGTAGTAATAGGCGCCGGGCAGCAAGACGGCGGTCATGCCCGCCTGCGCCATGGCCTTCACCCCGTCCTCGTCGAGGTATTCGAGATGGTCGGCGGAAAGCGCCTTGTATTTCGCGGCCAGCGCCGCGCCGTGCTGGTTGGAAAGCTGCTCCGCATGAAGCTTCACGGGCAGGCCGAGTTTTTGCGCGGCGTCGAAAACGCGCGCGGTCTGTCCGGTTGAAAATCCGATGTGCTCGCAAAAGGCATCGACGGCGTCGATGAGGCCTTCTTCCGCCAGCGCGGGCAGCATTTCATCGCAGACGAGGGTGATGTAATCGTCCGCCTTGCCCTTGTATTCCGGCGGCAGCGCGTGCGCGCCCAGAAACGTGCGCTGGATGCGAAGGCCGGTTTCGTCGCGCAGGATGGTGGCGACGGTGAGAAGTTTTCTTTCCGTTTCGAGGTCCAGCCCGTAGCCGGATTTGATCTCCAGCGTCGTCACCCCCTGCTGGAACAGGGCGGTGAGCCGCGCGAGGGTCTTCTCGCCGATCTCCTCCTCGTCCGCTTCGCGCGTGGCGGCGACGGTGGAAAGGATGCCGCCGCCCTTTTTCGCGATTTCCTCGTAGGAGACGCCTTGCAGTCTTTGCTCGAACTCGGCGGCGCGATTGCCGGCATAGGCGAGATGGGTGTGGCAGTCGATGAGCCCGGGGGTGGCCACGCGCCCGTCCGCGTCATAGGCGTAATCGGTCAGCGCGTCGGTATCGCCCGGCAATTCGTCGGCGGGGCCGATGAAGGCGATCTTGCCGTCCTTGATGCCGATGGCGGCGTCCTCGATGATGCCATAACCACCGTCTTCCGTCATGGTCGCGGCGTCAAGGTTGAGCCAGAGGCTGTCGAAATGTGCAGGAGCCGCAGGAGCCATAGAGTATTTGCCTTTTCACTTGAACGCTCTACTATTTATAAACGTTTTTTGACGCGCGCAACAGGGGACTTGATGACCACGCTTTTCGCCGAAACCGCCTTGCTGCCCGACGGCTGGGCCGACAACGTCCTGATCGAATACGACAGGGACGGCTGGATCGTCGGCGTGGACGCCTTCAAGGCCCGCCCGGCGGAGAACCCGGAGGCCGAAATCGCCGCCGGGCCGCTGGTGCCGGGCATGCCGAACATCCATTCCCACGCCTTCCAGCGGGCCATGGCCGGGCTGACCGAGCGCGCGAGCGGCCACAAGGACAACTTCTGGAACTGGCGGGAGACGATGTACCGCTTCCTCTCGCAAATCGGGCCGGAGGAGATGGAGGCGCTGGCGGCGCAGGTCTATGTGGATATGCTGAAAGCCGGTTATACCTCCGTCGGCGAATTCCACTACATCCATCACCAGCGCGACGGCCACCCCTATGAAGACCGCGCGTTGCTCTCGCGCCAGATCATCCGCGCCGCGCTCGAAACCGGCATCGGCATCACCCATATGCCCGTGCTCTACGCCTATGGCGGCTTCGGCGAAAAGCCGCCCTCCGAAGGGCAGAAGCGCTTCATCAACACCGTGCCGCAGATCATGCGCATCGTGGAGGAAATCCACGGCGAATACCACAACACGCCGCAGGTGACGGTGGGGCTGGCCCATCACTCGCTGCGCGCCGTCTCGCCGGAGATGCTGCGCGAAGGCACCGCTGCCGTGCGCGAACTGCTGCCCGACGCGCCCATCCACATCCACGCCGCCGAGCAGATGGGGGAGGTGGAAGGCTGCGTCGAATGGTCGGGCCTGCGCCCGGTCGAATGGCTGATGGAAAACGCGAATATCGACAGCAAATGGTGCCTCGTGCACTGCACCCATGTGACGGAAGGCGAGATCGGCCGCCTCGCGCAGGCGGGGGCGGTGGCCGGGCTTTGCCCCACGACCGAGGCGAACCTCGGCGACGGCATCTTCCCGCTGGTGGAATATTTTCAGGCGGGCGGCATCTTCGCCATCGGCTCCGACAGCCACGTGACGGTGAGCGTGATGGAGGAACTGCGCTGGCTGGAATACGTCCAGCGGCTCGTGCGCCGGGAACGCACGCTCATCAAGGGGCACGACATCGCCTCCGTCGGCGCGACGCTTTACGACCGCGCGCTTTCGGGCGGGGCGCGGGCGCTGGGGCGCAAGACGGGGCGCATCGAAATCGGCCATCGCGCGGATTTCGTGGTGCTGGATTCGCAGATCCCCGTCATGACCGGAAAGCTGCGCGACCATATCCTCGACGCCGCCATCTTCGCCGCGAATCAAAACCCCGTGCGCGACGTCATGGCGGGCGGACGCTGGGTGGTGAAAAACCACCGGCACAAGCGCGAAGACGTTATTCTGGAAAAATTCCGCAAAGTCATGGCGAAACTCAAGTAGCATCTTTCCATATCATTAAAACAATCCGTTAAATGAAACCTGTTTTATGACACGGGCGGTGTACAGCGCCGCTTTAAATCCATAAGATAACTCTCCGAACACATATATATTGCAGGAGATAAAGAATGAAACTTGGCATCACGCGCACGCCCGAGGACGACGCAGCAGGCCCCGCGCTGGACCTTGGCAAGGCGATCGCGGAGTTCTACAAGGACTTCCCCGAGCACCGCAAGGACGTCTTCATTCTCAACCACCAGCAATTCGAAACCGGCAAGGAAGCGGTCGCCAGCATCGCCCCCGCGCTCGACAAGGTGAAGGAGGACAACCCCGCCGCCTCGCTCGGCATGAGCAAGTCGATGGCGCTGGGCATGTTCGAGGGCAAGCTGCCCTGCAGCGTCAGCGTTTCCGACAGCCCCTTCAGCAACAAGCCCGACATGCAGATCTACGCGCGCATCGTCATTCCGGCGGGCGAAGAGTTCACCGCGCGGGTGATGAAGTCCATCTTCGTCTCCGACGACCCGATCCCCAACACGCAGTACCCCGTGATGAAGGACGAGTACAACAACACCGAAATGTGGCAACGCTACGTGCTCGACCACGAGCTGGGCCACGCCGTCACGATGATGGAAGAAGACGCAAGGCGCGGCAAGAGCATCAGCGTCGTCAACCACCGCGAGTGCGAGGCGGACGCCTATTCGATGATCCGCCACTACCAGCGTTACGGCGAGGACAGCACCTTCCCCGAATACATCCGCGACATCCGCAACATGAACGCGGTGCAAAAGGGCGATGTCGCCCACTGGACCAGCCGCGCGCTGGACGAGGTGATCGCGCTGAACAAGAAAGGCGCGCTGAAAAACCTGAGTCCGGCGGAGGCCCGCGACCTCGCGGTCGAGATCGCCGCGCGTCAGGGGCTGTCGGCGGACGCCGAGCACAACATGCAGCAGGCGCTTTCCGCCACCGTGCGCGTGACGATGCTGGCGAAAAAGAACAAGACGCCGGACGGCGACAAGGTCATGGACTACATGATGACGGTCGCGAAGACCGGCGCGGAGACGGAATCGCCCGCGGTGCTCGATTGCTGCAAGCGTTACATGGACAGCATCCGCAACTACTTGCCGGCGGAAGACCTGCCGATGACGAAAACGCCCGACCAGCTCCGCGAGATGAAGGCGAACGTGCGCATCATGAAAGACAGCGCGCCCAAGCGCGAGCCGGAGATGACGGGTCTCAAGCGCATCTTCCGCGACGCGGCGATCGACGCGCGTACCGGCGGCGCAGCGCCGAAAAATGACAACGGCGGCGCAGCGCCGAAAAACGACACCGGCGGCGCAGCGCCGAAAGCGGATAACGACAATTCGAAAAAACCCGCGGCGAAAAAGCCCGCGCCGCCGAAACTGCCCCCGCGCAAAAAAGACGGCGGCGGGCAGAGCTTCGACCTTTAAGGGCGTTCTCACCCTAATAAATTCACGCCACCCCGGACTTGATCCGGGGTCCATCACGCGGCGTCCGCCGCGCATATGAATCATGTGACGCCCTGACGGGCTTTTGGACCCCGGATCAAGTCCGGGGTGGCGGCATCCTGATGAATTTTACGGGCGTTGCTGTGGGCAGTCAGGCAGGAAAGGCGTCGCGGATGGTGTCGGCGACGAGTTCCGCGTCCTCCGTCCGGTTCTCGAACAGGTGGGTCGCTTCCGCGTCGAGGGGGACGAGGTCTTTTTCGCAATTCGCGCGGTCGAAAATAATCCGCGCGTTTTCGAAATCCACCGTATCGTCATAGGGCGCATGGAAGACCAGCAGGCGCGCGGTTATTTTCTCCGTTTCCGCCGCCACGTCCTGCTCCATCATGTCGGCGACGAAGCTCTTTTTGAACAGGATCGGCCTCCCGGCCACGATGAGTTCCACCATTTCGCCCTTTTCGGTCAGCTCGCCGCGTCCGCGCAGCTTGTCGATGATATGCGAGGGCTCATCCGGCGCGCCGATGGTCGCCAGCAATTTTATGTCGTCGAGATAGGGCGCGGCCGAAAGCGCCGCCGTGCCCCCGATGCTGTGGCCGATGAGCAGTTTCGGCGGCTCGAAAGTCGCGATCACGGTGCTGACGGCGGCCATGATGTCCAGCCGGCGGGTGGTGAAATTGGTCTCGGCGAAGCTGCCTTCGCTCTCGCCCAGTCCGGTGATGTCGAAGCGCAGCATGCCGATGCCCCGCTCGGCCAGCGCGCGGCAGACCTTGGCCGCCGCATGGGAATCCTTCGTGCAGGTGAAGCAGGGGGCGAAAACGCCGTAGCCCAGCAGCGGCACGCCCTCGGGCAGGTCGAAGGTGCCGGCCAGTTCCTGCCCGCGGCCGTTGCGGAAGCGATGACGCCGGCTTGTGCGGCCCATGATGACTACCCCTATAGTGCTGAATTAAAAGAAAAAACTGCCGATTTCTCTTTCCGAAACCCTATTCTATTCAATCTTTTGCCCGAATGCCACCCGCATGACAACGGCGCTCAATCCGTGAAAACCCTGCAGGGAGGTTAAAAATATGAAAAATTTTAAAAGAAACCGCAGGGTTTCCCCCGCCGGGCCGTGACAAAGGTGCAAAACGCAGGAAAACCGTTTAACTTCAGAAGGACAGGGTGATCATCACGTCAAACCGCCTTTCAGGGAAACGGATGCAGGAACAGGCTCAGACCATAGGCCACAGCACAGACGAGGCAAAAGACGATGCCGAACTCATGCGCCGCATTGCGAAGGGAGACCAAAGGGCTTTCCGGCAGCTCATGCAGCGCCATCTGGCCCGTACCGTCCGCCTCGCCACCCGCATCCTCGGCAGCACCGGCGCCGCGGAGGACGTGGCGCAGGAGGCTTTTATCCGCGTCTGGAAGCATGCGAAGAACTGGGAGAGTCCCGACAAGGCGGGGGCCAAGTTCACCACCTGGCTTTACCGCATCGTCCTCAACCTGTCGATCGACGAAAAACGCAAGAACCGTTTTGCGGATATCGAAAAGATACCCGAGCTGGAAGACGAGACGCCCAACGCCGAAACCGGCATCGCCCGGCGCGAGCAGTCGAAGCGGGTGCAGCTGGCCCTCGCCGAGCTGCCCGAACGCCAGCGCAGCGCCTTCGTCCTCTGTTTTTACGAGGATTACTCGAACAAGGAAGCCGCCGAGGCGCTGGGCATCAGCGTCAAGGCGCTCGAATCCCTGCTGGTCCGCTCGCGCCGCACGCTGCGCGACAGTCTGGCGGCGGAAAAGCCATAGGAGATGACGCCATGATGACGCTCGAAGAGTTCAGGGACCAAGTGGATCTTTATTCCGCCGACCTCTCGCGCTGGCCGGAAGGCAAGGTGAAGGAAGCCTTGGCGCTGGTCAATGCCGACGAAGCGGCCAAGGAATATTTCGAGGCCGCGCGCGCGGCGGAAGAGGCATTGCGCGCCTACGACCCGCTGCCCGCCGACACCACCGCGCTGGAAAGCCGCATCATGGCGGCCATCGCGGCGGATCCCGTTCAGGACGGGGCGGAAGAGGATGCGCCATTCTCGAAACTTCTGACGAGCGCGCAGCAGGCGGATGCGGCGACGGCGTCGCAAAAACCGTCCGGCTTCAAGTGGCGGCCCGCCTATATCTTCGCGCCGGGCGGCGGGCTCATCGCGGCGGCTGTGCTGGGCTTCATCATCGGCGTGCTGCCCCATGCGCATAACGGCACGGATTACCTTGTCGATCCGGTCTATTACGCGCAGGACCAGATCATCGACAACGACAGCGATCTTTTGAACGGAGGCCTTTTCTAAATGAAACTGGAAAAAATCGTCACCATCCTGGGCGCGGGGCTGTTCATTTCGATGTCGGCCAACCTGTTCATGGGCGGGCTGATGCTGGGCCATAACTTCACGCCGCGCCACGCGATGCAGCAGGCGGGCGACGACGACCGCGATCAGGACCACGCCAACTGGCGCAAGCGCGACGAGGAACTGCGCAAGAAGCTTTCCGAAGGCGACCGCCGCGTGCTGCGTGAAACCATGCAGGCCAACCGCGACCAGTTCCAGGGCCTGCGCCAGAAACTGAAGGACGCGCAGCAGCAGGTGCAGGAAACGCTCAACGCCCAGCCCTTCGACAAGGACGCGCTTTCCGCCGCGATGGGCGAAGAGCAGCGGGCCAAGCTGGCCGTGCTGGAAAAAATGCACGGCGTGCGCGACGCGCTGCTGCAAAAGGTCTCCCCCGAGGGGCGCGCGGTGCTGGAAAAGACCGGCCCCTTCAGCCACATGAACGCGCGCCGGCTGGACGGGCGGCGCGGGCATGACGACGACCGGCGCGGCGGCCCCGGCGACAGGCCGGACGACAGGACGCTGCGCGACCGGTTCCGCGAGCGGCGGATGGAGCGGCAACAACGCGACGGCGGCGACCGCCCCGGCGCGATCGAGAATTCGGACCGCCCTTTCCTGCGCGACGGCCCGCCGCCGGAACCGCCGCCGGGGGATGATTTGCCAGAACGCGACGAAGATGCGCCGCCCGCGCCTTGAGGATGGCGGAAGGGGCCACTTGCGGCCTTGATTTCACCCGGCCACCTGATATCCTTGGACATTCGATTTTCAACAGGTCTAACAGGGAGTGCCTTTCCGTGAAATTCATGCAAAAAACCATCGTCCTGACCGCCCTTCTCGCCGTGACGGCGCTGCCTCTGGCGGGCTGTTCCAACACCTGGCAGGGCATGAAGAACGACATGAGCGCGATGTCGAACGGCGGCGGCGGCCATTCGATGGAAGTGACGCCCGACAACGGCCCGGGCACGCTCAACAAGTAAGCCAACCCTTTTCAGCACTGGAGACCGATCATGTCGAGACGGGCAAAACTGGTCCTGTGTCTTGGACTGCTGGCTTTTCTGGCGGGGCCGCTTGCGGCCTGCAACACGGTCGAGGGCAT
The DNA here is from genome assembly GCA_016124645.1 of Alphaproteobacteria bacterium. GTDB lineage: Bacteria > Pseudomonadota > Alphaproteobacteria > Micavibrionales > UBA2020 > WGNE01. Next base: position 27,016 of record WGNE01000038.1, on the reverse strand, counting down.
CGGCAAGGACGCGCAGGCCGCCGGCGGCGCCATCAGCAGCGCGGCGGAAAAGACGAAGGGGTATTAAGCGTCCGGCGATACGGCGCTATCGGAATAAAAAAACAGCCGCAGGCGATGCGGCTGTTTTTTCGTTCTCGCTTCCCGCTTACGGGCTGGGCGGCTTGGCGGAGGCTTTCCGCTTTGCGGGATAGCAAAAGTCCTTGCCCGTTTTCAGGCGCACCGAAGGCTCGGCGGCGATGCTGAAATCCGCCTGCGGGGTCGGCAGGGCCGGGAAGCCGCCTTTTTCTTGCTGCAGCGCGACCGAGAGCAGCTCGGTCTTGTCGGATGCGTTTGCGTAGAGGGTCAGCACCGGGGTGAGCGGCACGGAAACCTCCGGCAGTTTGTTCAGCGTATCGGCGAGGTTCTGCGTCCAGGCGGCATTTTTCGGCGTCGCCTTGCGCGCGCCTTCCAGTCCCTGCGCCTCGATCACGTCCATCAGCTCCTTCGACTGCTGTTCGTCGAGGCTGATGTGGAACTTCTCGTTGTCGCAGATGACGAAGGTGCGGTCCTGCGAGGGCGCGCTGAAGATCAGCGTGGCGTTGTTCAGGTTGATGACGTCGGCGGGCAGCTCGACCGTGCCGGCGCCGTTCGGGTTCTTCACGTAGTTCGCGCCCACGACGGCGAAGCCTTCCTCGGCCGAAAGCTTTTTCAGCGCGGCATAGGCCTCCTTCTCGTCGCAATCGACCTGCAAAAGGTCGCTGCCGACAACCATGTAGAAGCGGCCCTTCTCGACGTTGTAATAGGCGTCGTCGATATTGTCCTTGTGGGTGACGAGGCTGCCGACCGTGATCATGTCGCTCTTCGCGGCAAGCCCTGCGAAGATGCTGCGGGCCATCTCGTCCTCGGTGTTGATGAAGCCCGGCTTTTTCGCGGGGCCGAACTTGTGGCAGTTGAAGCCGGTTTCGCGCTCGTCGGTGAACATCATGTAGCCCAGTTTCTTCAAGTTGAAGTACATGTTGCCCAGCGTCTTGTCGTCGGGCGCGGCCACGCCTTGGGCTTTCTTCACGGCCTTTTCGAGCGTCTTGAACGCGTCCGCGCCGGGAAGCTCGACGCTGTAGAAATATTCGCCGGGCGCGGCGCGCTCCAGCAGGTCGTCGAAATCGCGGCTTTCAAGGCGGAAGTCCAGCCGGTTCTTGTCGCCGTCGAGCGAGAGGATGGAGGCGTTTTCCGGGTTGAAATAAGTGCCGCCGAGGTCCAGCAGGGGCGCCTGCGGGTCGATATCGACCTTGCCGTCGAGGAACTGGACCGAACCGTAGCGATCGACCAGCAGCCAGCTGCCGTCTTCCAGCGGCTGGAGCAGGGCGATGCTCTTCTGGTTGACGCTGAGCGTGCGGCCGTTGGCGGCGTCGGTCTCGTGCATGAAGTCCTTGCGCGCGTGCAGCGCGTCGAGCTCGGGGCCGACCACGTTCAGGTTGCCGCTGTGGCGGTACCATGTGACTTTCGAGCCCTGGCGGTCGGTCGCGATGCGGTCGATGTTCTCGGGCTTGAAGATGCCGTCGTATTCGCTGAGGAACCCGCCCTTGCGCTGGATGTGCGAGAGCACTTCCTTCGCCATCACGGGCGAGACGTCTTCCATGAAGATATGGCCGGTGCCGTTGGAGGTGTAATGCATGACCTTGGCGTCCGCGTTGTACCAGATGTTGGCGATGCGGTCGAGGTTGGTCATGATCTTGCCGTCGTCGAGGCGCACGTCGGCGCCCGCGAAGTTCTCTTCCATCTGCTTCAGCGCTTTCGCGGCGGCGGGGTCTTTCGCCATCTTGGCCGCGTCGTTCAGGATGTTCGACTTCACGATGCCGGAGGCAAAGGGTTCCAGCAAGGCCGCGGTCCATTCGGTTTTCTGCGCGTCGCCCATGTCGCCCGCGAAGGTCCTTTCCAGCCAGCCGCCCGGTCGCGCCAGGTCGCGGCGCAGTCCGTCCATGCCGCCGTTGGCGTAGGCCGCGGCGATGAGCTTGCGCGCGACGGCGAGGGGGAAGTCCTTTTGCACCGGCAGCACGCTGGCTTCCATGAACTTCGCGAAGGCGCCGGTTTTTTCCTGCGCGGCGCCGGTGTTGATGCGCAGCTCGTCCAGCAGGCCGGCGGAAAGCGCATCGTCAACCATGCCGGCCAGCGCGGCGGTGTCTTTCGCGGTCTTGGTGATTTCCTCCACGAAGGAGGACTTGGGATAGGTCATGGCCCAGAGCGCCTGGAAGTCGCGGCTGTCGCCCGCGGCGGTCATGCCGCGCAGCACCTTGCGCATCGCGGCGTCGTCCTGTTCGCGCACGGCTTCGGCGAAACCCGTCAGTTGCGCGGCGCGGCGGTCGGCTGAGCCGTCTTGCATGCCGCGCAGCAGGTCGGCAAGGGCTTTCTTGAATTCGGGCAGCTTCGAATCAAAGCGTTTCGCCAGCGTGGTGAAGACCGTCTCGCCGCCCGCGGCAAGGCCGGTGATCTGGGCCGTCTGGCCGTCCTTGAAGCCCTTGGCGGGGCGGAACTTGTCGAGCGTGACGGTCAGCGCGCGGCTGTCCAGCGGGTCTTTTTGCGCGGTCACTTCGTTCAGGATGCGGTTGAAGATCTGCGCTTCGGTCTTTTCATTCGTCAGCTTGAAGGCGGGCTCCAGCTTCAGCGCGGTTTCCAGCAGCGCGAGCTGGTCCTTGCGGTCCTTGACTTTTTCCAGCGCCATCTCGGCGAAGCTGACGACGCCGAAGTCCTTCAGCAGCAGTTGTTTGGCCAGCTGGGTTTCGACCGTCTCGGTCTCGGGGAACAGGGAGGGCAGGATCTTGATGAAATCGCCAATCTTCTGCTCGTCGATGAAGGCGGCGGTCTTGGAATAGTCCAGCGCCTGTTCGCGCAGGGCCAGCGCCTTGCCGTGGATGACCTTGCCGTAGTCCTCATGCGCGAGGTCGATGACGTATTGCGGGCTCTGGTAGCTGTCCATCGCGCGGGCGACTTCCGCCTCGCTCTTGTCGAACTCGACGGGCTGCATCGTGTCGGCGATCCAGTCCATGAAGCTGTCGATATAATAGTGGCGCTCGCTTTGCAGGGCGACCAGCTCGGTCTTGACGAGACCCCAGTGGCGCTTGATGGCGTCGATCTTGCGCTGGCTTTCGGCGTCCGCCTCGGCTTTCAGCTCTTCCTCGGTCTTGCCGAACCACGAGCCGGGGTTCCACCACTTGCGGCGGGCGGCTTCCAGTTCCTCTTCCGTGGGCTCGATGCGCTCGATCTCGCGCGCCTTCAGTTCTTCATCGGTCGGCGGGCGCAGGGAGGGCAGCTCTTCGAGAATCTTCGCGGGAATGCCGGGGGAGATGGCGGCGATGGTTTTTTGCAGCCCGCTGTCCTTGCCGAGGGATTTTTCGGCCATGGCGGAAAAATCCTGCATGCTCAGCACGAAACCGGCGAGGTCGCCGAGGTTTTTCACGACCGCGAGGGCTTTTTGCTCGTCCTTGTCCTGCACGATGGCGCGCATCAGCTGGTGGTGGCCGACGATGACGTCGTTGCGGTTGGCGTCCAGCCAGGCGTTCACGGAATCGGTGTTCCGCTCAAGGGTATTCAGGTAATCGCTGAGTTCGTCGCGCATCCGCGCGAGCGTGTCGATGTTTTCGGGCAATCTGAACGCAGCGTTCGATGGGGATTGGTCGGCCATCGGGGGGAAATCCTTGGGTTTGTTAATATTCGCAGGAAATGTACCATGCCGGGCTTATTTATGCAAACACTTTTCGGAAAATAACCGGAATGTGTTTATCTATTTAAATCAAAGGGATAATAAAAAAGTGGATGGCTCCCCGCCGGACTTGCATCCGTGTGGGCTTTTTGGCACTACTATGAGCCCACATCGACTCACCCCCGGCCGGAAGGAAGGCACGACTATGATCCAGGAATTCAAGAAATTCATCATGCGCGGCAACGTCATCGACCTCGCCGTCGGCGTCATCATCGGGGGGGCTTTCGGCAAGATCGTGTCCTCGCTGGTGGACGACATCATCATGCCGCCGCTGGGCCTGCTCATCGGCAAGGTGGATTTCAGCAATATTTTCATCCCCCTGACGCTGACCGACAAGCATTACGACACCATCGCTCAAGCCAAGGCCGCGGGGGTCGTGACCTGGAACATCGGGCAGTTCGGCAACGTGCTCTTCCAGTTCCTGCTGGTCGCCTTCGCCATTTTCTTCTTCATCGTCAAGCCGATCAACAAGCTGAAGGCGAAGGAAGACGCGAAAGAAGCCGCGCCGCCCGCCCCCCCGCGCGCGGAAGTGTTGCTGGAGGAAATCCGCGATCTTCTGAAGAAGTAATTACCGCCCGAAAAGCCGGGCGAAGAATGCCTTCATCGCCTGCCATGATTCTTCATCCGCCTTCGCGTTATAGGCGATGGGCAGGTTGAACTTCTCGCCCATGGCCGTGGCGGCGGGGTTGGTGAAGGCGTGCGTCGCGCCCTTGTAATCCTTCATGGCGAAGGCGACGCCGGCGTTTTTCATTTCCTGCGCGAAAGCCTGCTTTTCGTCCTGCGAGACGAATTTGTCCTCCGCCCCGCCGAGCTCGAGAACCTCCGCCTTCACCGCGCCTTTTTGCGCGGGCAGGGGGGTGGAAAGATTGCCGTGGAAGCTGACCACGCCCTTCAGGTCCGCGCCCGCGCGCGCCAGTTCCAGCACCACCGCCCCGCCGAAGCAATAGCCCACCGCGCCAAGGCGCGTCTTGTCCACCTGCGGCTGGTCTTCCAGCACTTTCAGCCCCGCCATGGCGCGGCGGCGCATGAGCGCGCGGTCCTCGTAAAAAGGTTTCGAGAGGGCGGAGGCCTCGTCCGGCGTCGCGCCTTCCTTGCCCGTGCCGTACATGTCGAGCGCGAAGGCGACGTAGCCCAGCTTCGCCAGGTCGTCCGCGCGGGTTTTCGCGTAATCGTTGTAGCCCCACCATTCATGCGCGACGAGCACGCCGGGCGCGGGCGTTTTCGCGGCGTCGTCATAGACGAGGTAGCCGGTCAGCGCCGTCTCCCCGTCCTTGTATCGAATCTCTTTTTTCACCAGCGCGGCCTGCGCGGGCGCGGCGGCGAGAAAAACGGCGAAGGCGAGGAGGGGGGCGGCGAGGCGGGACATCATGGTGGGCTCCTTGGGATGTGTTCGAACCGCTACCAACATAGACGGCTGAAAGAAAAAGGAAAGCTTATATTTACATAATACAAAAACAAGATACGAGGGGGACGCGCAAAGGCAGGGGCGTAATGATTGACATATATTTGCCGCAAGTGCTATAGACTATGGCAAATAAAAGCCCCGTTTTCACCCGCGCAGCGCGAAGCCGCACAGGAAGAAGAATGACCAACAGAAGCCCCGAAGAAAAGAAGCTCGACAAGCTGCTGCTGAAAGCCGCCGCCGCGGGCGACGTGGCGCAGATCGAAAAGCTGCTGGACGAGGGCGCGTATATCGAGACCCGCACCAACAGCCTCATCGGCATGGGCCGCACGCCGCTGCACAAGGCCTCCGTCAAGGGCCATGAAAAGGCGGTCGAGTTTTTGCTGTTGAAAGGCGCGAAGATCGACCCCGAGAGCGAGCTTTACAAGACGCCGCTGCTCGAAGCGGTGGAAAACAAGAAGGCCTCGATGGTCAAGCTGCTCTTGAAGCACGGGGCCAATACGCAGGCGCGCAATTACGAAGGCCGCAACGCGCTTTCGCTTGCCATGTTCAACCGCACGGCGGAGATCGTCGATATCCTGCGCCGGCACGAGGACGAAAAAACCCTGAAGGAGAGCCTTGCCCGCCGCCGCGCGCAGGCCGAACTGCGCGCGCGAAAGCTGGCCGAGCCGAAAACGCCCGAAATGCCCGACACCGTCACGGTCTTTCACAAGCTGGGCGATCGCGTGCTGCAAGAAATCTTCAACTTCGCCGGGCGCGAGCGCATCACGCTCATCCGCAAGGAAAAGGACGGGCCCATCGAGGGCATGGTGCGCCAGAACTTCTCCGAGATCGACGACAAGACCTGCATCCGCGCGGCCTTCGCGCAATACGCGCAGAACGGCGGGAAGATACCGGAAGAAGAGATTTTTACGCAGGCGCTCGACAAGCCCGTTCTCGAAAAACCGAATCTTGACAGGCCGGGCATTCCCCCCGCGCCGAAAGGCGGGGGCAAATGAAGCTTCCCTTCACCGACAAGCAAAAAAGCCTGAACAAGCGGCTGTGCAAGGCCGCGACGGCGGGCGACGTGCAAAAGGTCGAGGAACTGCTGGAGCAGGGCGCCGAGATCAACCAGCCCCGCACGGACGGCCCGCTGTTTTCCGCCGCCTACGCCAAGGATTCCCCCTCGCACCATGCCGTCATCCGCCTGCTGCTCGCGCGCGGGGCGGAGGTCGATATCCGCAACAGCGTCAATTGCACGCCGCTGATGGGCGCGGCCAACAAGGGCAACCCGGTATGCGCGCGCCTCTCGCTGGAGGCGGGCGCCGACCGCAATCTGGTCGGGCGCGACCGCGACGCGCTGGGCTGGGCGATGCTGAGCGGCAGCGCCGAGACCGTCGTGCTGATGCAGCGCGGGCTTGAGGAAGCGGAAACCCCCGCGCCGGAAGGCGAGGACGAGGTGACCACCCGCCGCGCCTTGGGCGACCGCACGCTGGAAGAAATCTTCAATTTCCGCGCGCGCGAGCGCATCTCCCTCATCCGCAAGGGCGAGACGGGACCGGTGGAGGCGCTGACGCGCGAATCCTTCGACCGCGTGGCGGACCCCTCGGTTATTCGCGCGGCTTACCGGCAATATGTCGAAAAGGGCGGCACGCTGCCTGAAAGCCACGTCTTTCCGGGCCTGCTGCAAAAATCGTCCCTGTCGCCGCGCGGGGGCCAGCCATGACGCCGGATGAAAAACTTCAGGCGCTTTGCGACGCCGCCGTGAACGGCGATTGCGGAAAAATCCGCAAGCTGGTCGCGGAAGGCGCGGACGTCAACGGCCGCCCCGGCGGAAAGGACGGCCCGCTCATCCAGGCCGCGCAGGCGGGGCAGGTCGAAAGCCTGCGCTGTTTGCTGGAACTGGGCGCGCTCATCGACGGGCGCAACAGCAAGAATTCCACCGCCCTGATGGTCGCGGCCTATCACGGTCGTTACGCGGCGGTCGAGTTTCTGGCCGAAATGGGCGCGGACCGCACGCTGGTCAACGAACACAATGAAACGGCGGGCGGCTACGCCGCCATTCAGAAGTATCAGGACATCGCCGATCTTCTCGCCGGAAAGAAAAAGAAGCTGACGTCGCTGCCGCCCGACGGGCCCGAAGTATCGAAAGAGGAGATCAGCTACAGCCACAAGCTCGACAACCGCGTGCTGCAGGAAATCTTCAACTTCGCAAGGCGCGAGCGCGTCTCCCTCCTCCGGCGCGGGCCGGGCGGCATGGTGGAGGTCATGAACCGCGAAAGCTTCGCCGAGCTGGCGGACAAGACCGCCCTGCGCCGCGCCTTCGACGACTACCGCGAAAAAGGCGGGAAGATTTCAGAGGAAGATGTCTTCTTCCAGCCGCTGAAAAAGGGCCGGCTGATGCCGCGCATCCCCGGAAAATAACCAGAAACAAAGAATGGAATTTTACGCGGCGAGCGTGCCGGTCAGGTCGTATTCGTCCGCGCCGGTCACTTTCACCTGCACGATGTCGCCGGGGCTTAACCCCTTGCCGGTCACGGTGATGTTGCCGTCGATCTCGGGCGCGTCGGCGCTGGTGCGGCCCAGCGCGCCTTCCTTGCCGACACTGTCGATGATGACCGGAATGGTCCTGCCGATTTTTTCCTGAAGCTTTTCCGCGCTGATCTCCTGCTGCAGCTGCATGAAGCGGTGCCAGCGTTCTTCCTTCACTTCCTCGGGCACGGCGGGGGCGATCTTGTTGGCCTCCGCGCCCTCCACGGCTTCGTACTTGAAGCAGCCGACGCGGTCGAGGCGCGCTTCCTCCATCCAGTCCAGCAGCATCTCGAAGTCTTCGTCCGTCTCGCCGGGAAAGCCGACGATGAAGGTCGAGCGCACGGCGAGGTCGGGGCAGAGCTTGCGCCATTCGTGGATGCGGTCCAGCGTCCTGGCCTGATGCGCGGGGCGGCGCATGTTCTTCAGCACCGCGGGGCTCGCGTGCTGGAAGGGAATGTCGATATAGGGCAGGATCTTGCCCTCGTTCATCAGCGGGAAAACCTCGTCCACATGCGGATAGGGATAGACGTAGTGCAGACGCGTCCAGATGCCGTGCGCGGCGGACAATTCGCCCAGCTCGCGGCAGAGGTCGATGAACTTGGTGCGCACGCTGCGGTCTTTATAGGGGTATTGCTTGTACTTGGTGTCGATGCCGTAGGCCGAGGTATCCTGCGAGATGACCAGCAGCTCCTTCACCCCCGCCTTCACCAAACGCTCGGCTTCCGCCAGCACCTGTATGACCGGGCGGCTGACGAGGTCGCCGCGCAGCTTGGGGATGATGCAGAAGGTGCAGCGGTTGTTGCAGCCTTCGGAAATCTTCAGGTAGGCGTAGTGGCGCGGAGTGAGTTTTATCCCCTGCGGCGGGACGAGATCGACATAGGGGTCGTGCGGCGCGGGGGCGGCCTTGTGCACTTCGCCCACCACGGCTTCGTATTGCTGCGGGCCGGTCACGGCCAGCACCTTGGGAAATTTTTTCGTGATCTGCTCGGGCTCCGCGCCCATGCAGCCGGTCACGATGACGCGGCCGTTGGCGTCCATCGCCTCGCCGATCGCCTCCAGCGATTCCTCCTTCGCGCTGTCGAGGAAGCCGCAGGTATTGACGATGACGACGTTCGCGTCCTCGTAAGACGGGCTCAGCTCGTAGCCTTCGGAGCGCAGCTGGGTCAAAATCCGCTCCGTATCCACCAGCGCCTTGGGGCAGCCGAGGCTCACCACACCGACGGTGGGCGCTTCCTGCGCCTTGGTGTTCTTCTTTTTGGTCTTGGTCGTTTTGGCCGTGGACATGGATTCTCCGCGCGAGGTTCTTTTCGGCCCATTGTGGCCGTTTCTGCGTTTCGGGGATAGCAAATTTGCCAATTTATGTAAAGAGAATTGTCGAAAACAAGGGGTTTTGCGCAATCATTTTGAGAATGCCCGCCGTTTGGTGTACATAAAACAGCCGCAACGAATAACGGATAGCCACAGAACATGCCCGCCCGCGCCAAGCAATCCCGCCCTGCCGCGCCCGCCCAGAGCAAGCTGGAGGCGGTGAAGGAACGCTATGCCGTGGCGGTGACGGATGAGGTCATGTCGCTCATCGACCCCGGCGATACGCAAGACCCCATCGCCCTGCAATACCTGCCCGACGCGCGCGAGCTCGACGTCATGCCGCAAGAGCGCATCGACCCCATCGGCGACGACGCCCATGCGCCGGTCAAGGGCATCGTCCACCGCTACCCCGACCGCGTGCTTTTGAAGGCCGTGCATGTCTGCGCCGTCTATTGCCGCTTTTGCTTCAGGCGCGAAAAAGTCGGGCCGGGCAGCGAGATGCTTTCCGCGGAAGAGCTGAACAAGGCGCTCGCCTATATCCGCAACACGCCGGAAATATCCGAAGTGATCTTGACGGGGGGCGATCCCTTCATTCTCTCCCCCCGCCGGCTGCGCGGCATCATGCGCGCGCTGGAAGAAATCCCGCATGTGCAGCTCATCCGCTTTCACACCCGCGTGCCCATCGCCGACCCCGCGCGCGTGACGGACGAACTGGCGGTCGCGCTGGAAAGCGAAAAGGCCGTCTATGTCGTGCTGCACGTCAACCACGCGCGCGAGCTGACGGAGAACGTCAAGACCGCCGCGCGCAAATTCATCCGCGCGGGAATCGCGCTTCTCTCGCAATCCGTTCTGCTGAAGGGCGTGAACAACGACGCCGCCGTGCTGGAAGAGCTGTTCCGCGCGCTTGCCGCGATGAAGGTGAAGCCCTATTACCTGCACCACCCCGACCTCGCCCCCGGCACAGGGCATTTCCGCCTGAGCATAGAAGAAGGGCAGGGCATCATGCGTTCCCTGCGCGGCCGCATCTCCGGCCATGCGCTGCCCGCCTATGTGCTGGACATTCCGGGCGGCTTCGGCAAGGTGCCGGTCGAGCCCGGCTGGATCCGCAAGAATCCCGAAGGCGGCTATACGGTCACCGATTACCGGGGCCGCACCCATCAATACGACTGCGCGCTTCCCGGAAAAGAATAGGGCTTAATGATAGCCGCGACGCCCCGGGCAGGCGTTGCGCGGCATATTGACCGGATAGGCGGTGATGATTTCATTTTCGCCGCGGTCGATGACGATGCGTATCACCACGCCGCCCTCGTTCACATCCGCGACCTCATAACCGTTGTCTTCAAGCCGCCAGGGCAGGTTGTCGTTCGCCGCGTCGCGCGTGACGGTGGCGATGACGACATCCGCGCTCCAGCTCGCCGGAAATTCGGATTTGCAAGGCTTGCCCATGCCGTGCAGATGCCCGCCGCCATGCGCGTCACCGTAAAGGATATGCCGGCGGTGCTGTGCGTCCAGCACGGGGGCGTGGCCGGTGGGCGAGGGCGTCGCGTGGCGTTGGTACATGCCGCGCATCACCAGCGTCGCGAGCACCGCGAGGATAAGCAGGTTCCCCGGCAATCTTTTCATGAAACGGTTGCGCCGCATGATTTCCCCTCGCGCCCATAGCGGGCCATTGTCCCGTCATTTTGCCAGCATCCGCCGCGCAGGGCAAAGTATGGTGCGGGCTGCGAAAAAAACCTTTGTAAACAAAGGAAAATCTGCCCCCTGCAACATTGCAAATAATTAATGCCCCCGTAAAACTGTCATCAGGTCGCGGGGGATAGACTGGAGGTGTAGATAGCAATTTTTCCTGATCCTTCGTCACTTGGGAGTTTTTCGCGAGATGAGAGCGGCCACGACATATCTGGCAACAGCCATGATCGTCACAGGCGTGGCCGCCGGCATGATGGCGGCGGGCGTTTCCTACGCAGCATCTTCCCCCCCTCAGAAGGCGCCCGCCGCCACCGCCGCCTCCGTTCCCTCCAGGACCGCGCAGCAGGACATGGCCGACAACGCCTTCGTGCTGGGCCGCATCGGCGTGACGCAGATCGCGCTGGTTCACGGGCTGAAGGGCGAGGCGATGGCCGGCATCGAATCCGCGCTCGACACCTCCGCCGGGCTCAACGCCCGCAACACCGCCTTCAACCCGGACGCGCCGGTCGCGCTGGGCCGGCTGAGCTACAAGACCGTGAGCGGCGAGCAGGATTTCTACATCCCCATGGTCAACCGCGTGTTTTCCGCCCGCGTTTTCGACGACAAGCTTTTGCGCAGCAGCGCGCCCGACGTGGAGATGAAGGACGCGCAGATCGTCCACGCCCGCGTCGCCCTGCAGGGCCCCGCCCTGCACGCGGCGCTGTTGCAGGCGAAGACCTACCTGCGCGACGGGCGGCAGGACAAGGCGATGGAGGTGCTGAGCGCCATCGTCAGCGGCGCGGTGACGGGCGTTTCCGACAAGGCGACGCCGGTGAACGACGCGCGCGACAACCTGCAGCTTGCGGGCTTGTTGCTGAAGGACAAGAGTTTCAAGGCAGCCTCCTTCGCTGTGGACCATGCGCGTCAAGCCATGGTCGCAGCGGCAAGCGAGGACGCCAGCCTGAAGGACCGGGCGGGCGACGTCGGCCGCCTCGTGCAGGGGCTGGGCGATTTGAATACGGACATCAGGGCCGGGCGGCTCACCAAGGTGAAAATGCCCGAAAACGCCGTTTCAGGCCTGAAAAAACAATTGGATAGCCTGTCCCTCGCACAGAGGTAGGGCCGTCCTTCGAGAACACCCCTCGCTGCCCCGAGAGGTGCGGGAGAGAAGCCATCCCCTCTAACGGCTTCTCTCCCATTTTCTTTTCGGGCGCATTTTTTCCGGGTCTTTTCATTCAACCCGCCGGGGTGGTATAAAACGGCAGGAGAAAAACATGCGTATTCTCGTTGTTGAAGACGATGCCAGCCTCGGCAAATACATCCTGGACGGCTTAAAGCAGGCCGGCCACAACCCCGACCTCGCGCAGGACGGGCTGGAAGGCCTCGGCCTCGCCACGCAGGAAAGCTACGACGTGCTCATCATCGACCGCATGCTGCCCAAGCTGGACGGGCTGGCGGTCATTCAGGCGCTGCGCACGAGCAAGAAGAGCATTCCCGTGCTGGTCTTGAGCTCGCTCGCCAAGGTCGAGGAAAAAGTGGAAGGCCTGCGCGCCGGCGGGGACGATTACCTGACCAAGCCCTTTTCCTTCGACGAATTGCTGGCGCGGGTCGAGGCGCTGTCGCGCCGCAACGCGCATGAGGCGGAAAAGACCCGCCTGTCGGTCGGCGACCTCGAGATGAACCTCATCACCCGCGAGGTGGTGCGTGCCGGGGAAAATATCGAATTGCAGAACCGCGAGTTCCGCCTGCTCGAATTCCTCATGCGCCGCCCGGGGGAGGTGGTGACGCGCACCATGCTGCTGGAAGGCGTGTGGGATTTCCACTTCGATCCGCAGACCAACCTCATCGACGCGCAGATGAGCAAGCTGCGCAACAAGGTCGATAAGGGCTTTGGCAAGCCGCTCATCCATACCATCCGCGGCGCCGGATACAAGATTTCCGCCTGATGCGGGAAACGGGCGCGCCAGATGCTTAAGTCATTCTCCTTCCGCATCGGCTTGCTGTTCTTCGCGCTGTCCGCCGCGCTCTTGATGGGGCTGCGCATCTTTTCCTACCAGCAGACCATCGTGACCGAGGAACAGGAGATCCGCCAGATCATCCAGGCGCATGAGGACGAGATCGAGCACGGCATCGACCGCGACGGCCAGCGCTACGCCACCTATCTCGTCGATGCGCTGACCGGCCAGCCGGACGACAAACACCTCATCCTCGCCATGAAGTCGGGCGGCAAGCTGCACGGCAACCTGAAGCAATGGCCCGCCGCCATCGGCAAGGCGGACGGCTGGTACGAGGCGAAGGTCCTCTTCGGCCGCCGCACGCGCGCCGTCGATGCGCTGGTGCTGCTCAGGCACTTCAAGGGCGGGCACCGGCTGCTGGTCGGCTACGACCTTGCGCGGCTGGAAGCGACGAAGAAGGCGCTTGTGCCCGCGCTGATCCGCGACGTCTGGATTTCCGTCTTCGCCGCCCTGTTGCTCACGCTCTTGCTGCTCTTCCTCATCAGCCGGCGGCTGGAAACGGTGAACGAGGCCTACCGCCACGTCATGGCGGGGGAAATCGACTTCCGCGTGAAGGACGACGGCAGCCGCGACGAATTCGCCCAGCTCTCGCAGAACTTCAATGACATGATGGACTGGGTCGCCAGCCTCATCTCCACCCTGCAGGATTCGACAAACAGCATCGCGCACGACCTGCGCACCCCGCTGGCGCGCATGCGGTTGCGGTTGCAGCAGATGGAGCAGCAGCCGGGGCTGGACGCCGCGCGCCACGCCGCGCTCGCCGAGTGCATCGAGGACATCGACCAGCTCACCGATATTTTCAACGGCATCCTGCGCATCGCCAAGGCAGAAGACCTCAGCATCGCGCGCGAGTTCGACGCGGTGGATTTGCGCCGGATGCTCGAAGACCTCGCCGATTACTACGGCGCCTATCTGGAAGGGGAGGGGCAGGGCATCGCGCTCGATTTGCCAGCGCATCCGCTTTATGCGCTGGGCGACCGCCACCTGCTCTCGCAGGGCATGGCGAACCTCATCGGCAACGCCTCGAAATACGGCGGGGCGGGGGGGCGGATTTCCCTGTCGCTCAAGCCCTCCGCGCGGCAGAAGGGCATGGTGGAAATGACGGTCTCCGACAAGGGGCCCGGCATTCCCGCCGAATTCCGCGAGCGGGTGAAGGAGCGGTTCTTCCGCATGGACGCCAGCCGCAACTCCCCCGGTCTCGGCCTCGGCCTCAACCTCGCGGATGCGGTGGTGCGGCTGCACCGCGGCAAGCTTTTGCTGGAAGACAACGCGCCCGGCCTGCGCTGCGTCGTGCTGCTGCCCGAGCTGCCGCACGGCGTCAAGCCGTCATGAGAATTTTCGTTAAGCCGTCATAGGGGCCCACAAAACGCCATGCCCGCGCAGGCGGGCATCCGGCTCATATTCGTGCAGAAAAGATATTTATAAAAGCGGCTTGCGCCGCGGGCCGGACCCCCGCCTGCGCGGGGGCGGCGGATGAATGAGAATTTCTAGGGTTTCTGCCTGAAAACCACGACCGATTGCGGCGGGGCGGAGAAGTTTGACTTCTGCGCATGGCTGTCGGGCGCCGCGCCGTCCTCGCCCAGTTCCGGCGCGGTGGTGTCCAGCACGCGCTCCCATTCGCCGCCGCCCGGCGCTTCGGGCAGCTTGAAGTTCACGTAGTTGGAGGCGGCGTTGAACACGGCCAGCAGCCGCTCGCCCTTCTTCGGGTTCTTCGCGGCGGGCTCTATCGCGCGTTCGTTGAGCATCATGCCCATGCATTTGTCGTGCGGTTTGCTCCAGTCGCCGTTGTTCTGTTCGCGCCCTTCGGGGTTGTGCCAGCTGATGTCCTTCACGCCGTCCGCGTCCTTCACATTGCCGTGCAGGTATTTCGGCGTGGTCAGCACGCTGTGCGCCTTGCGAAAGGCGATGAGTTTTTTCGTGAACGCCGTCAGCTCCCGGCCCTCGGCGGTGATGTCCTTCCAGTTCAGCCAGCTGGTTTCGTTGTCCTGGCAATAGGCGTTGTTGTTGCCCTTCTGGCTGTTGCCGTGCTCGTCGCCGGACAGCAGCATGGGCGTGCCTTGCGCGAGGAAGAGCGTGGCCAGCATGTTGCGCTTGTGGCGTTCGCGCGCGGCGACGATGCGGGGGATCTTCGTCTCTCCCTCGTGGCCGTGGTTCATGCTGTGGTTGTCGCCGGAACCGTCGCGATTGTCTTCGCCGTTGGCCTCGTTGTGCTTGAAGGCGTAGCTGACGGCGTCGTTCAGCGTGAAGCCGTCGTGACAGGCGAGGAAGTTGACGCTGGCCTGCGGCGGGCGGCCGTTGTGCTCGAACTGCGGGCTGGAACCGGCGAGGCGCGCGGCCAGCGACGTGATCATGCCGCCGTCCTGCTTCCAGAAGCGGCGGATGTCGTCGCGGAACTTGTCGTTCCACTCGCTCCAGAGCTTGGGGAAGGCGCCGAGGTGGTAGCCGCCCGGGCCGGGGTCCCACGGCTCGGCGATGAGCTTGACCTTGGAGAGCACGGGGTCTTTCTCCACCTCGTCGAAAAAGGCGGCGGCGTTGTTGAAGGCGTAGGGGTCGCGCGCCAGCACGGTCGCGAGGTCGAAGCGGAAGCCGTCCACCCCGTATTCCTCCACCCAGTGGCGCAGGCTGTCGATGACCAGCTTGCGAAGGGCGGGGGTGGAAATGTCCAGCGTATTGCCGCAGCCGGTGTCGTTGATGTTCTTCGACTTGTCGTTCGGCTCCAGCTTGTAATAGCTGGCGTTGTCGATGCCGCGCATGGAAAGCGTGGGGCCCTTTTCGGGGTTGCCCTCGGCCGAGTGGTTATAGACGACGTCGAGAATGACCTCCAGCCCGTTGTCGTGCAGCGTGTCCACCATGTCGCGGAATTCTTGCCGCGGGTTTTTCTTGTCGGCCGCATAATCGTTGTTGGGCGCGAAAAAGCCCAGCGTGTTGTACGCCCAGTAATTTTTCTTCCCGTCCTCGGCGAGGAACTCGTCGTCCAGCGTCGCGTGCACGGGCAGCAGCTCCACCGCCGTCACGCCCAGCTCCTTCAGGTAATCGATGGAAGGCTGGCTGGCCACGCCGGCATAGGTGCCGCGCAGGGCTTGGGGTATCTTGTCGTCGGCGATGGAATAGCCCTTCACGTGCATCTCGTAGATGATGCTGTCCTTCATCGCGGTGGCGGGTTTTTTCGTCGCGGCTTTCTTCACCGGCCCGGTCACGCGCGCCTTCACCGTCACGGCGGCGTTGTCGGCCTTCGGGTCGTTCTGCTCCGGCTTCCACTGCACGTGACCCGCGACCTCGGTCGCATAGGGGTCGAGCAAAAGCTTGTTGGCGTTGAAGCGGTGGCCGTTGGCGGGGTCGTTCGGGCCGTGGACGCGGTAGCCGTAGAGCTGGCCCGGCTTCAGTCCCTTGATGTGGCCGTGGAAGATATCGCCGGTTTTCTGCGTCAGCTCGATGCGCGCGGTTTCCGTCACGCCGTCTTCGTCGAAAAGGCAGAGCTCGACCTTTTGCCCGTGCTTCGAGAAAATCGCGAAGTTCACGCCGCTTGAATCGGGTGTCGCGCCGAGTTTGTCGGGCGTCCCCGCCGTCATGGTCAGCTTGTCAGCATCCATCGAGGGGTATCATCCTGTTGTCTAAAGATGGAAAACCCTAGCACAGAAAGATTCCGTGAAAAACAGAATGCGGAAAACCGCGCGCCGATTTCGCCCCGCGCGGAATTTACAAATAATAAAAAGTCATTTTATTGCGCTGTGACGCGGGTTTTGCTGCGTTGCGTCAAGAGTTTCGGAATATTGCAGTGCACAAACGCGCTTCTATTTTCCGTCAACGTCGATGACGGTGCGGCGCAGCTTGGGGAACCTCGCCGCGACCAGCGCGGTCACGACCAGCGTGCCGATGCCGCCGATGACGACCGAGGGCACGAGGCCCAGGAACTTCGCCGCCGTGCCGGATTCGAACGCGCCGATCTCGTTCGAGGAGATGATGAACATGCTGCCGATGGAAGAGACGCGCCCGCGCATGTCGTCCGGCGTGAGCAATTGCGTGAGCGTGCCGCGGATGACCATGCTCACGCTGTCGAAGACACCGCTGAAAATCAGGAACAACATCGACAGCCAGAAGATGCGGCTGAGCCCGAAGCCGACCATGCAAAAGCCGAAGCCCGTCACCACCCAGAGCATCCGCACGGCGGAGACGCGCTTCATCGGCACCAGCGCCATGGCCAGCGTCGTCGCCACCGCCCCCAGCGCGGGCGCGGCGCGCAGCGCGCCCAGCCCTTCCGATCCGACGTGCAGGACCTGGTCCGCATAGGCGGGCAGCATGGCGACCGCACCGCCGAAGAGCACCGCCAGCATGTCCAGCCCCATCATCGACAGCAGCACCTGATGGCCGGAAATGAACTTCCAGCCCGCCTTGATGCTCTTGATTGCGCTTTCGCGCCGCGCCTCGGCCCGCTTGGTATGCGGCACCTTCAGCGCGCAGAGGAAGATGAAGGAGACGAGCATGAAGCCCGCCGTCATCATCCACGCCTGCCGCGCGCCGTAGCCGCCGTAGATGATGCCCGCAAGGGCGGGGCCGGCGATGGCCGCGGTCTGGAAACCGCTGGAACGCCACGCGGTCGCGGCCGCCATCTCGTTCTTGGGCACGATGAGCGAGAGGATGGTGAAGGAGGAAGACACGATGAAGCTGCGCGCGAGGCCGGAGATGAAAATGCCGCCGTAAATCCACGGCAGCAGGCTGCCGCCCGGCGCGGGGACGATGCGGCCCGCGATGAGGAAGAGCATGAACGTGTTGAGCACGAGCGCGCCCACGCAGAGCAGGTAGATCTTGTGCGGCTTGCCGTTGTCCACCACATGCCCCGCGATGAGCGCGCAGCCGATGGCGGGCACCGCCTCCGCCAGCCCGGTCAGGCCGAGAAGGAAGGTGTCCTTCGTGATCTCGTAGATCTGCCAGCCGACGATGACGGACTGGCATTGCAGGGCGAGGGTGGTGAAGATGCGCGTGAACAACAGGAACCTGAAATCGCGCAGGCGCAGGACGGCGACGGACATTTTGGGCATTTGACGGCCTTCTTTTCGCTAATCGGCGGGACAGGCCCCATTATGTACGCCCAACCCGCCGCGCTGTAAAGACGGCGGGCGGTCATTTATGGCGAAAAGCCGGGATAGTTCGAGTAAATGACCTCCAGCTTCGGGTCCCGCGCGATGCTGGCGGGGGTGATGAGCTTTTGCGCCATGATGCGGGCCCTGCATTTTTCAAAGGTCATGCCTTTTTGGCCCGCGCAGAGCGGGTCACGCCGCCAGCGCTGGCGGATGAGAGTTTGCACGGGGGTGGAATCGACATGCGGCAGGGAGGCGACCGGGGTCATTCTCCCAAGGGTGACGCCCGCCCCTTCCTTGAAGGCGTCATAGACAAGCTCGCTGCAGTAAAACTGCTTTTCGTCGGGGAGATAGAAGAAATCATAGCGCTTGCCGTATTGTTTCTTTGCCCATTCGAGCGCGCGCCGCGCTTTTTCCTTCGGCAGGTTTTTGACGCGGGCGATGACGATGCGGCGGCCGAAAGCGCGGTCGATCCAGGGGCCGAGCGACCGTTCCCCCACTGTGCTTCCCGCGCCGACGACGGTGATTTTTCCTTTCGGCGTGATCATGACGATGCCGGTATGGGCAATGAAGCTTTGCGATGCGAGCATGATGGGCAGGTCCCCCATGCCGCTGGCCGAGCGGAAAATAATATCGCCGTTGCGCAACGGCGGCAGGCGTGAAAGGTCGGGCGCGGTGGCGGCGAGCGCTATTCCGGCCAGAATCAGGCAGGCGAAGAAGGCGATGAGCAGACGGGCAAGTGCAGTTCCTATGCGTGAGAGAACGGGGGCACGCCGTTCCTGGCCGTCCTCATTGCTGGCGGGTTCAGGTTCTTTCATGTCGTCAGGGCGCGCGGTGCTGGCGGCGTTTGGCGGGTTGCGCGGCGGGCGCGGGTTTCTGGCGGCGGTCGATTTCGGCGGCGATGAGGGCACCGGCGGAGAGGATATCCACCCGTCCGCCCAGCGCGGGCTGGCTTTCGAGCAGCGCGTCCAGCTTGTTTTGCGTTTCCGGTATCGTATCGGCCAGCGCCAGCCGGTCGATGGAGGCGTTCATGCCGTCGTGCTTGGCGGACAAGAGCCGCTCGAGCGCCTTGCCGGACAGGATGCCGTGCGTCGCGTAGCACGAAACGCTGGCCGCGCCCTGCGCCTTTAAAAGGTTTGCGGCGTTGATCATGGTGGAGCCGCCGTCGATCATGTCGTCGATGATGACGCAGTGCTTGCCCTTCACGTCGCCGTCGAAACTGGTGATTTTCGTGTCGCTCACGCCCGTGTGGGTCTTGGCGATGCGGAACATGTGTTCGTCATCCGCCGCGCCGAAGACGGATTTGGCCAGTTCGCGCGCGCGCATCTGGCCTTCGTCCTGCTGCTTGTCCGCGCCGTCGGGCGCGCCGACGGAGAGCGTGGCGGCATCGGCGCCGAAGCGTTTTTTGATGTCCGCCGCGAAAAGGCCGGTCGTGGCAAGCGCGGTGAAATCCTTGCCGAAGACGTTTTCGTAGAGCGCGATGGCGCCCCTGGAATGCGGGGTGAGGGTGATGACGGCGTCCACGCCCGCGGATTTGAGCTGATGCGCGAACAAATCCGCCGCGATGGAGGTGAAACGGTTTTCGAAGGCGCGGTCCTGCCGCATGAAGGCGGCGAAGGGCATGATGGCCGTAACCTCCCCCGCGCCGTATTGCTTGAGCGTATGGGCCATGAGCAGAAGATGCTGGGTATTGTCCGCCACCGGTTCCGCCGTCGATTGCAGGATATAGACCTTGCGGCCCTTCAGCTTTTCGAGGTTCTCGGCGAAGGCGTCTTCCTGCCCGCGCATCAATTCCGCGAAGGGTTCCCCGCTGCCGAATTTGCCGATGCTGGCGGTGATGACCTCGAACCTGTCGTCAGCGGTCAGCCCGTTCAGGGTTTCGGGCGAAATACTGTTGCCGATCAAGAGGATAGGTTTTTTCGCGGCGGCCATTGTTTTCTCTTTGATATGTTAAATAACTATGTTAACCCTAGGCTGACGGAGCACGTGAAAATCCGCGCCTGAATCGGCGGCACGGCTTCATCGTAACACATTTCGCTTGACCTTGTCATAAGGGTATTATATATTTCTTGAGCATAAGTCAAATATCTGATATAATTAAATAAAATGGTGGCAATACAATGGGTTTCATCGCAGATAACTACGGAATCGAGCAGACCAGCCCGCTGGCGACGGACAAATATCACTTCACAACCGCCTATGGCTACTGGCTCGAGGGCCGCGCGGACAATCCCGCCACATTCTATATGTTCGGGCGCAAGGAAGCGCTAGGCGCGGGCTATACCGTGGCGGCGGGGCTGGAAGGCGTCATCGACATCGTCAAGCGCTGGCAGGAGCACGGCTTCACCGACAACGACCTTTCCTACCTGCGCAGCCTGAAAACCAGAAGCGGCGCGCGCCAGTTCCCCGAGGCCTTCGTCGATTACCTTTCCAAGATGGAATTCAAGCTGAAGATCGACGCCGCGCCGGAAGGCAGCGTTTTCTTTCCGCAGGAACCGGTGATGCGCGTTTCCGGTCCGCTGGCGCAGGTGAAGATGCTGGAATCGGTCGCGCTCGGCATCATCAACGGCCACAGCGCCTATGCGACGCAGGGCGCGCGCCAGAGCGCGGTGGTGGAAGCGGAACTGGACAACGGCTCGCCGACCGGCGGCGCCAGCGTGCAGGGCATGCGCCGCGGCCCCGGGCTCGGCGCGCTGATCGAGGCGTCGCGCTCGCTCGGCCTTGGCGGTTATACCACGACCTCCACCGGCACGGCGGCGAAGGATTTCGGCCAGCCCTTCGCCGGCACCATGGACCACGCATGGGTCATGACGCATAAAAACGAGCTGGGCGACGTGACGCTGGCGGATATTTTCGCCCTGCGCGACGCGGGCCGCAAGGCGGAGATGCAGGCCGCGCTGACGGGCGACGCTTTTCGCAGCTTCGCCTTCGCCCATCCCGAAAGCGGGATATTGCTGGTGGATACCTATGACCCGATCCAAGGGCTTGAGAACGCCATCACCACCATCAAGGAGCTGCGCGCGCTCGGCCTCGGCCAGAGCTACGGCGTGCGCTTCGACAGCGGCGACATCGTGAAATACTCCAAGCACGCGCTGCGCCGCTTTGCGGAAGAGGGCTTCGTCGAAGGCCTCGACCCCGCCCAAGTGCCGGAGATGAGCGACGCGGAGCTTTTGAAACACGCGGACAAATGCAGCGTCTTCTGCGCCGCCGCCGACGGCATCGACGAATACGTCGCCAAGGACATGCGCGCGCAGGGCGCTTTCTTCAAGTCATGGGGCATTGGCACCGCGGGCTCGCACGTGCCGCCGCTGGGCCTCGTTTACAAGGGCGCGTCGGTCTATATGGACGTGCTGGACGGCAAGCCGCTGCCCGAAGGCGCGCAAATGACGCCGATCATGAAGGTCGCCTCCAACGCGCCGGTGAAATCCTCCAACCCCGGCGTCATCAACTCCCGTCGCTACTACGACGAAGACGGCGTGCTGGAGCGCGTGGTCATCTTTGACGAGACGCTGGGCTTGAACGCGAAGGGCGGCATGGTCAACCTGCGCGATTTTTCGGACAAGACTTCCGCACCGACGGAATGGGTTTCGCAAGACCTGCTCGTGCCCGTGTTCGACGAGAGCGGCGCCTGCGTCTATCACGCGCCCGTGCAGAAGGAAACCTTCCCCGGCTCCGGCAAATACACGACCGACCTCGCCGAGCTGACGAAAGTGGTGAAGGCGCAGCTTGAAACCCTGCCCGAAGCCGTGCGGCAGGTGCAGCGCCCGCGCGACGAGGCCCTGAAGGCCGCGCTGGTTTCCGCCTTCAACGAGGCGAAGAAGGCCGGCGGCACGTCGCTCGCCCTCGACATCGCGGCGATCGAGAAATCGCTGCCGTCCGAAGCGGCGCATGTGCCGGTCTATCTCGACCTCGATCTTTACGAACAGCGCATGGAATGCGAGAAAAAGCACCTCGGCCACGCCAGCGCGAACAAGGGCGTCGCGGCCTACAAGGAACGTTTCGAGGGCGGCAACGCCCCTGCCTTCAAGCCGCCGCAGGGCCCTGGGAAATAAGGAAGATATGAAATGAAAGCCAGCAACGCGAACAGCAAAAAAGCCGTCATCAACGTCTTCATTGACCCCGAGCGCGGCTTCATGGACCCCGCGCTGACCGATGCCGAGGGCGGCGCGCTCTACGTCCCGCAGGGCGAGGAGGTGACGCCGAAGATGGGTGAGATCATCGCGCAGAGCCGCGATACGGTCTTCATCATCGCGCAGGACTACCACCCCGCCAACCACATCAGCTTCATGGTCAACCACCCGGGCGTGATGGACTACCGCGTGGAGAAATTCCGCGATTTCCTGACGCAGCACGGCCAGAGCGCGCCCGCGGAAGACGCGCTGAAGCAACAGGCGCAGCAGCCGGTGCATTTCTTCAACGGCTTCGACAATCCGCCCGAAAGCTTCCCCTTCGAGGAAATCGTGCTGGACGAGGACCGCAACATCATCGGGCTCAAGGAAGAAGACGGGCGCATCCGCAAGGTGACGGTCGAAACCGCGACCGGCCTGCCGCCTTCCGAAAAGGACCGCGGCCGCGTGACCGGGGTGCTGGACGAATATCTGCCCAAGACCTTCGACGCGCTGCGCGCCGAAGGCCGGCTGCTCAGCACCCAGACGCTCTGGACCAAGCATTGCGTGCAGGGAACGCAAAGCAGCCTTTACCCCGAAGACATGAACCTGCCCGCCGAGCTGCAGGGCAAGCTGGAAGGCGATTTGATGAGCCGCTCCATCTACCACCGCGACGCGCACAGCGGAAACGAGTTCTACATCGTGCGCAAGGGCGCGCAGTCGGAGGTGGACAGCTACGGCATCGGCGTCGAGAACGACGGCGAGACATTAACGCCCGCCTGGGAGGTCTTCAAGGCCGTGGCGCAAAAGCTGAAGCAGCAGGGATGCGAGAGCGTGGAGATCAACATCGGCGGCCTCGCCAGCAATTTCTGCGTCGAGTTTTCCGCCAACAACGTCGCGGATTTTCTGGCCGGCCACTTCAAGATGCGCGGCATGGAAACGCAGGTCAATTACGTGCCCGAAATCAGCCGCGGCATTCCCGTGCCGGGCGGGGCGGAAACGCCCTTCAGCCTTGCGGGCGTCGAAGAGCGGCTTAAAAATTCCCGCCATATCGGCGTCACGGACGTGCAGGCCATTCTGGCGCAGACCGCGCCCGGCAAACAGGCGCCCGCGCGCAAATTCCCGGGGCTTGGTGGAAAGTAAAGGAAGGCGAAAGCCATGAAGGGCATCTACCGCGGCCATAGCGAAGAGATACGCGAAGATCTGGCGAAGGACGGCGTCGAATACGGCGTTTCCATCGGTCGTCGCGCGCCCATGCACCGCATGCACGTCGATTGCATCCGCGAAATCGCGGAAGCGGGGCTGAAGCCCGTCATCTTCATTGGCTCCACCAACGGCGCGGAAAGCGCGTGGTTCGACCCGGTCAAAAATCCGCTGACGCTGGAACAGCAAAAGGAACAGCTGAAGCTGGCCGTTCCCGACTACTATGACGCCGCGTGCATCCTCACCCTCGACGACATGGGCAACGCCGAAAAATGGTTCAACGGCTTTTTCGAGATGTTCGACGGCACGCCCTTCAAGGGCAAATCCGTCGTCCATTACCGCACCAAGGCGGCGGACGCGCAGGCGAAAGACGCCGCCATCCGCCCCCTGAGCGACTATATGCAGGGCTTTTCAAGGCGCGGCGTGCCCGCGTGGGAATCCGCCAACCGCGACCCGGCGGATGACGCGGTGAACGCGACCGACATCCGCTCCTTCGACCTTGAAAACCTGACCGCCGGACAGCGCGCGGAAATGGCCGCGCCGGACTATATCATCGAGCTCGCCCGCAAGGCCCGCGCGGAAAACCCGGACAGGGCGCTGCTGGAAGAAAAGAAAATACCGCTCACCGTCTTCGACCTCACGCTCGCCCGCTTGCGGCGCGAGGCGGGGGTCTCGACCAAATCCGTTATCGACGCCGCGCCGGGGACGGAACTGCCCGAACTCGCCGCCGCCGCGACCGCGCTGGCGCGCGAAAGCTATCTTGAAAAGGAACGCAGCATGTCACAGAAAATCGACATCAAAATCGCCTCGGCCAGCTGCAACCAGACCGGCGGCGACTGGCCGCGCAACCTCGCCAACATCTGCGCCGCCATCGACAAGGCCGTGGAGGACGGCGCGGATATCCTCGGCCTCGAGGAACTGGGGCTGACGGGCTACGAGCGCGGGGATGATTTTTTCTACTCCGACAACGCCAAGACGCGCGAGATGCTGCAGCTCGTCGCCGATTACGCGGCGGCGAAAGACCCGAACCTCGTCATCTCCATCGGCCACCCGTGGTATTTCGCGGACAAGGACATCCCCGACCAGACCGAGCGGCGCAAGAACCCCATTTTCAACCGCATCAACAACAACTTCAACGTCCAGACCCTGCTGTCGGGCGGCGAGATCGTGGCCATGTCCGCCAAGCGCTATCTCTTCAACTACGAGCGCGGCTACGAAAAGCGCCACTTCGAGGAATGGAGCGACCTGCTGGCCGACCGCTACGAGAACGCGCACGGCAAGGGCCGCGACGGCACCATCATGATCGACCTGCCGGGCATGACCTATGAAGACGGCACGCAATTGCCCGCGAAAGTCATTCCCTTCGGCAGCCCGGTGGTGCAGGTGGCGGGACCGGAAGGCAAGAAGGCCAACCTCACCCATGTCATCTGCGAGGAATACTGGGTCGGCTCGCGCTACGACGGCGCGAAGGACAATGCGGATTTCGACCGCGACAACCCGCTGGCGCAAAAGGCGCGGCGCTTCGACATCACCGTCGCGCTCAACCCCAACGCCTCGCCGCCCGTGGCGGGCAAAATCGACAAGCATTACGAGCTGAGCAAGCTGGCATCGAAGCATTGCGGCGTGCTGGTGCATACCGACGGGCTGGGCAGCTCCGGCTCCACCTTCGCGCAGTTCGGCAACCGGCTGATGGCGCAGGACGGGGAAATCATCTCCGAAGGCGTGCGCTGCAGCCTGCAGGACGTCGCCTATACCAGCAAGATCGTGACGGTCGGCACGCCGATCGACAAGGGCCATGCGCCCCATGCAATCATCCCCCATGAATTCGCGCAAAGCTACAGCGCGCCCGTGCAGGACGGCCCCGCCGCATGGGAGCACGGCCCGCGCCGCGAGTTTGAGGAAGAGATGCGCAACGAGCTTCTCTGGCTTTTCGACTACATGCGCAAGAACAAGCTGCAGGGCGTCACGCAGGCGCTCTCCGGCGGGGCGGATTCCGCCTATAACGCCGCCAAGGTGCGGCTGATGGTCGAGCTCGCCTGCCGCGAACGGGGCGTGGAAGGCTTTTTGCAGGCCATGAAGCACCTGAAATACAAGGACGCCGTGCGGGAAGCCTACACGGAAGGCGGAGAGAAGGCGGCCATCGGCGCCATCATGGACAATATGCTCACCTGCGTCTATATGGGCACGGACAATTCCTCCGAAGACACGCTGCGCGCCGCGAAAACGCTGGTCGAGGGCGGCAAGACCGCCGAAGGCAAGGCTTTCGAGGGCATCGGCGGCAAGTTCCAGTATCGCAACGTGCAAAGGCTGGTCGATGTCTATGCCGAGATTTACGCGGGCGTGAATCCGAGCAAGCTGGGCGACGAGCGCGACGCGGAAATCCGCAAGGAAATCGCCGCCATCCTGCGCACCCGCAAGGACGAAACCACGCCCGAGGAGCTGGATCGCCGCGTGCACGTCCTGAAATCCACCTTCGAGGAAGTGGCGGGCGACGTTCTGTGCGTCGCGCGCGACGAGCATTCCATCGCCTACGAGAACATTCAGGCGCGGCTGCGGCAGGTGCTCATCATGCTGTTCTCCAACGTCGAGAACAAGATCGCCATCGCCAACCCCAACCTCGACGAGGGCCGCAACTCCTACGCCACATGGGGAGGCGATTTGCACGGCGGGATGATCAGCGGCAACGCGCACAAGGGCAAGCAACGCCAGCTCGACCACATGCAGCTGCTGTTCCAGCACGGGCTGGAAGGCGGCGCGGAACCGGTCGCCGGTTTCTACTGGGCGCTGAAGAACCGCCCCTCCGCCGAATTGCAGCCGCTGTCCAAAGACGGCAAGGTCACGCAGTTCGACGAGGACCAGCTGGGCCGCAGCTTCACGCAGATGGACGTGATATCCAACTTCATGCTCTACGACCGCCCCATCGAGCAGCACGAGCGCAAGAACAACCCGATAGAAGTTTTCCTGAAATGCGCGGAACATCCGGCCTTCAAAGGCGACGATATCGAGACGCTGCACGACCGCATCCGCCTGTCCTACGAGAAATGGGCCCATGCGCAGTTCAAGGTGCACGGCAGCCCCATCGCCGCCACCTACGGCAAGAACATCGACCACCAGTCATCCCTGCGCACGCCCAACACCGGCTCCTTCCACAGGCCGGAGCTGGCGCAGATGGCGCTTTTCGCCCTCGACCAGATGGCGACGCGCGACGGCTCCAGCTTCGAGAAACTGACGGGCGGGCAGACGCTTTCGGCCCTTTCCAAGCGCGTGCTGATGGACGAGGATTTCGCCAGCGCGCTTACCCGCAAGATGTGGACGCCGGGCGCGAGTGACGGACGCAAGATGAAGATCGGCACGCTTTACGCCGCGATCAAGTCGCAGGGCTTCGATGCTTTCGACGCCGAAACGCCGATGGGAAAAATCTTCGCGCAGGCCGCCGAATGGCGCCTGAAAGCCGCCAACGCCAACGCCGGAAACGACGCCGATGCGGGCGCGAAAAAAGACAAGGCCCGCAAGCCGCGCGCGGGATAGGTCTTATGTTTTTAAGCGGCACTTTGATAATGAACGGTTTTTCCCAAAACCGCCGTGCGTTATTTTCCATGCAATGCTGCGCCACAAAAATCACTGGATAAACGATGCGAAAACCGCCATATTCGGGTGGCAATTTCTCAAGCCTTCCTGATTCCGGGTGATTCCTGAATGTGCGGTATTATCGGTATTATCGGCCCTGAAAAAAATCAGGGGCGAGTTGCGCCCTGTTCCGCCGCTTACGAGGCCTATCGCGGCCTGCTGGCGCTCCAGCACCGCGGGCAGGACGCCGCCGGCATCCTTTCCTACGACAGCGACACGCGCATGTTCGCTATGGAAAAAGATCTCGGCCTCGTCGCCAATGTCTTCACCGAAGAAAAAATCGCCAAGCTGCGCGGCGACATGGCCATCGGCCATACGCGCTATGCGACCACGGGAAGCGACAGCAGCCGCGACATCCAGCCCATGGT
>WGNE01000016.1 GCA_016124645.1 Alphaproteobacteria bacterium | reverse complement strand
GGTAAGGCGCTTTGCGGTTCCGGAAAACGCCAAGTTCCAGGATCTCGAAAAGCTGTCCTATGCGACGATCGCGCAGATGTTCGCCGACTACGCCCGGTATTTGGCGACCGACGATACGCCCCTGTCGCTCAGTGGCGAGGTTTGGACCGGGCGGCCACGCACCAAGGCCGAAGCCCACCGCCTGAGCGGTATCGAGGCCGACTTGTCGGAAGAGGAAATCGTCCGCCGTTACCGGGCGTTCGGGTAAGATTTATTTCGTCGGCCCGGACTTGATCCGGGCCCTATTTTTCACGCCGCAATATTGTTGCTTGGTTGAGCATAGGCCCCGGGTCTGCGCCCGGGGTGACGAAGGTGGGGAACTACCCCCGCCGCCAGGTGGTGCCGCCGGCGCCGTCTTCCAAGATCACCCCCGCCGCCGCCAGTTCGTCGCGGATCGCGTCGGATGTGGCGAAGTCCTTGTTCTTGCGGGCATTCGTGCGGGCTTCGATCTTGGCGTCGATGTCGGCGTCGGTGAGCCCGCCGGCCGCCGCTTTCGGCTGCCATTTGAACCAGTCTTCCGGGTCCTGCTGCAAGAGGCCGATGAAATTCGCGCCCGCCGTCAGGGCGCCCGGATTGCCGCTCAGTTTATGCAGGGCGGCAATCGCGCCCGGTGTGTTCAAATCGTCGCAGAGCGTCTCGATCAAGGCGGGCGGGACATGGCCGGCATCGGCCTTGAGACGATACCATCCGTCCAGTTCGCGCTTCGCTTCCGCAAGGCCCTCCTTGGTGAAGTCGAGCGGCTGGCGGTAGTGGGTCTTCAAGAGCAAAAGGCGGATCGCCTCGCCGGGGAATTCGTCGAGCAGTTCATGCACGGTGTAGAAGTTGCCAAGCGACTTCGACATCTTTTCGCCCTCGGCCATCAGGTAGCCGTTGTGCATCCAGTAGTTCACATAGGCTTCGCCGCCGTGCGCGCAGACGCTTTGCGCGATCTCGTTTTCATGGTGGGGGAAGATGAGGTCTTCGCCGCCCGCGTGGATGTCGAAATGATCGCCGTTGATGCTTTCGTTCATGGCCGAGCATTCGAGGTGCCAGCCGGGCCGCCCGCGCCCCCAGGGGCTGTCCCATCCGGGCTGGTCGCCGGTGGAGGGTTTCCACAGCACGAAATCCGCGGGGTCCTTCTTGTACGGCGCGACTTCGACGCGCGCGCCCGCCACCATGTCGTCGCGGTTGCGGCGCGAGAGCCTGCCGTAGTCCGGCCATGAGGGGACGTTGAACAGCACGTGGCCCTCGGCCTCGTAAGCGTGGCCCGCGTCGATGAGCTTTTTTATCATCCGCACCATGGGGCCGATGTAATCTGTCGCCTTGGGCTGGTGGTCGGGCTTTTCGACGCCGAGGGCGGCCATGTCTTCATCGTAAATCTTCGCGTATTTTTCGGTGATGGCCGAAATCTCCGCGCCCGTTTCCTTGGCGGCGGCGATGATCTTGTCGTCGATGTCGGTGATGTTGCGCGTATAGGTGACGTGGCGCCTGCCGTAGATGTAGCGCAGCACCTTCGCCAGCAGGTCGAAGACCACCGCCGGGCGCGCGTTGCCGATATGCGCGTAGTTATAGACCGTCGGCCCGCAGGCGTAGAGCCGCACGTTCTTGCGGTCGATGGGCTTGAATTCCTCTTTCTCGCGGGAAAGGGTGTTGTAGATGTAAAGCGGCCTCGACATCTTGCCCCCTTAAAGCTTGAAGGTGACGAAGATGCCCGCCGTCTTTTTCGTCAGCACCGGCTGGGCGTGCAAAACATAGCCGTTCAGCTTCTCGAACTTGAAATAGCGCGCGACGGGCTGGAAGAGCGTTTCGCCCGCGCCGGGCTTGGCGGGGTCGAAGCTGACGAAAAGGGTTTGCGTGGACATGCGCTTGCAATGCTTCACGGTATGGTCGAGCGTGTGCAGCGCGTCCTGCCGGTCCATGCCGCAAAGATCGAGCTTGACCTCCGCCCCTTGCGGGTCGAGATCGGGGCGGTTGGCCATTTGCTCAAAAAAACTCATGAATTCCCTTCGCTTTCGGAGTAGTAATATAACAATATTTCAAGCGCGGGGGAGTCCAAAAATGACGGTTTTATTTGATTTGCTGCTGAAAAACGGGCGGGTTGCAACCCCCGGCGGCATCGCGGAGACCGATGTGGCGGTGAAAGACGGGCGCATCGCCGACCTTGGCGATTTCGCCGCCGAAAGCGCGAAGGACGTCATTGATTGCAAAGGCCTGCACGTGCTGCCCGGCGCCATCGACACGCAGGTGCATTTTCGCGAGCCGGGGCTCACCCACAAGGAAGATCTTTCCACCGGCACGCTTTCCGCCATCGCGGGGGGCGTGACCACGGTTTTCGAGATGCCGAACACCGACCCGCTGACCATCACGGCGGACGCGCTGCGCGACAAGCTGGAGCGTGCGAAGGAGCGCGCCTTTTGCGACTACGCCTTCTTCGCCGGGGGCTGCGCGGAGAACGCGCATATCGTCGGCGACCTCGAGCGGATGCAGGGCTGCTGCGGGGTGAAGATCTTCATGGGGTCCTCCACCGGTTCGCTGCTGGCGGACAAGGACGAAGTCATTCTCAAGATACTGCAAAACGGCTACCGCCGCGTCGCCCTGCATGCGGAGGACGAGGAACGGCTGAAGGCGCGCAAGCACATCGCCGAAGAAAGTCACAATGTTCACGACCATCCCGTCTGGCGCGATCCCGAATGCGCGCTGCTGGCGGTGAAACGCGCGGTGACGCTGGCGCGGCAGGCGGGGCGGCGCATCCATTTGCTGCACGTGACCTCGGCCGGGGAAATGACTTACCTGAAAGACCACAAGGACGTCGCGACAGTGGAAACCACGCCGCAGCACCTGACGTTATTCGCGCCCGACTGCTACGACCGCCTCGGCACGCGCGCGCAGATGAACCCGCCCATCCGCACCAAGGACCATCAGGACGCGCTGTGGCGCGCGGTGCGGACGGGCGTCGTCGATGTGCTGGGCTCGGACCACGCGCCGCACACGCTGGAGGAAAAGGGCAAGGAATACCCCGCCTCCCCCAGCGGCATGACGGGGGTGCAGACCATGCTGCCCGTGATGCTGACCCATGTGAACGCGGGGCGGCTCTCGCTTGAAAGGCTGGTCGATCTGCTGGCCCACGGCCCGCAGCGCATTTACCAGATTGCCCGCAAGGGCCGCATCGCGGCGGGCTGGGACGCGGATTTCTGCCTGATCGACCTCGCGCGCGAAAAAGCCATCACGAACAAGTGGATAAAAAGCAAATGCGGCTGGACGCCCTTTGACGGCATGACGGCCAAAGGCTGGGTGCAGGGCACGATTTTGCGCGGCCTGCCCGTGATGTGGGACGACGAGATTCTCGATTCGGGCATACGCCCGTACCCGCCCGGACGTCCTGTTTCCTTCATGGAATTGTTGACAGACGCAACTATCTTCCACGAAGAGCTTCCCCATGTACCGCGTATGGACTGCTGCTGAAAAATAATCTATTCTTTTTTATGAAGGGGTTATACGGGGTTTTCACATTTTTTAACGAAGCGTGAAATCCAGCGCCGCGACTTACATAAATTATTAAACGAATTTGTGTAAAATTGTAGCTAACTATGGGAGGGGTCGGCACAGGCCCTGGGGGGAGATCGTTTGACAGACCGGCAAGACAGCGCAGGGGCGCCTTCGGGCACGAAAGACCCTGCCGTCGCAAGCGACGCGTACCATGCGCAGGTCGCTTGGGAGGGCGCATCGCCCACGCAGCCGAAAATCGGCCGGGCGCATATCTGGCGTTCGCGCATCAGCTGGCGCATCGCGCTCACCGTCTTCGCCACCCTGATCATCGTGCAGGGCGCGATGATGTTCTTCACCATCCAGACCTACCGGGGCGACATCCTGAACGGGCTGCGGCAGATCGCGCGCACCGCCGTCATCGCCGCCATCAACGACGACGCCGGCGACCAGAAATCGCCGATTTCCGCCAAGCAGGCGCGGCACATGTTCGCCGGCACCTCGGTCGAGGGATTCTCCGTCTATGACAAGGGCAGCAGGCTGCTTTCCAGCTTCGGGCAGCTCGCCACGCTCGTGCCCTCGAAGGACCCGGAGGAAAGGGTGAGCGCGCTGCGCTCGCCAAACGGGATGCATCTCGACCTTCTCTTCACGCCGGACGATTTGAACCAGCCCTATTATATCGTCGCGCGCATGAACGCGAGCATGATCGACACGATGACCAACGCGCAGGTCCGGCAGCTCGTCACCCTGCTTTTGCTGCGCGCCTGCTTCGTGACGGCGGTCTTGATGCTCATTCTCGGCAAGTGGCTGCTGGAGCCTATCATGCTTTTGCAGGACAACCTGCTTTCCGCCGCCAAGAACCCCGAGAAGCCGGACCTGAAAAGGCTTGAGAGCGAAACCCGCGACGAGGTCGGCATCGCCGTGCGCATCGCCAACGACCTCATTCGCCAGAACGCGAGCAACCTTCGCAGGCTGCGCTCGCAGGCGGAGGACAAGATCCACCGCCTCGCCTATTACGACGGGCTGACGGGCCTGCCCAACCGCACCTATTTCCTCGAGAAGCTGGACGACGCCATCCGCCACAAGGTGGTGGAGGAAGACCGCCACCTCGTCGTCATGTCCGTCGATCTCGACCATTTCAAGGACATCAACGACACCATGGGCCACGAGTTCGGCGACAAGCTGCTCGAAGCCATCGGCAAGCGCCTCGTGAAGGCCTTGCCGGACGACGCGGTCATCTCCCGCGCCTCGGCGGACGAATTCACCATCATGGCCGTGCTGCGCCCCGAATACCCGGAGAGCGAGGCGCTGGTCGATCGCGTGTTCTCCGCCGTTTCCGAGCCGGTGAGCATCTTGCAGGAACGCTTCCAGGTGCGCGTCTCCATCGGCGTCTCGCAATGCCCGGACGACGGGGCGGAGGCGCGGCAGATCATGAAGAACGCCGACATCGCCCTCAACCGCGCGAAGGAGGAAGGGCGCGACACGGTGCGTTATTACTCGCAGGACTTCGACCTCGCCGTGCAGCAGCGCTTCCAGCTGCTGCGCGACCTGCGCGCCGCGCTCGACCAGAACCAGCTGCAGCTTTACTACCACCCGCAGTTCGACCTGAAGACCGGCATGCTCATCGGGGCGGAGGCGCTCTTGCGCTGGTGGCTGCCCGACAACAGCCGCGACGGCGGCTATTTCGTCTCCCCTGCCGAATTCATCCCGGTGGCCGAGCAATCGGGTCTCATCGTGCCGATCGGCGAATGGGTGCTGCGCACCGCCTGCGCCGCCGGGCGCGAATGGCAGGAAAAAGGGCTGCCGCCCTTCCGCCTCGCCGTCAACCTTTCGGGCGTGCAGTTCCACAAGGCGGACATCGTGGGGCTGGTGGGCGAAGTGCTGCAAGAAACCCAGATGCAGCCGCACCTGCTGGAGCTGGAGGTCACGGAAAGCGTGTTCATGGAAAACATGCAGATGGCGATCGACACGCTCAACCTGCTGCACCGCCTCGGCGTGGAGCTGGCGATCGACGATTTCGGCACGGGCTATTCTTCTCTGAGCTACCTGCGCCAGTTCCCCATCGACCGCCTGAAGATCGACCAGAGCTTCATCCGCAACGCGCTGGTCAACCAGGACGACCGGATGATCACCAAGACCATCATCAGCCTCGGCCACAGCCTGAACCTGAAGGTCATCGCGGAAGGCGTGGAGACCGTCGAGCACGAGGACTTCCTGAAGGAAGAAGGCTGCGACGAGGTGCAGGGCTTCAAGTACACCAAGCCCCTGCCCGCCGACAAGTTCGAGGAATTCGTCGTCGAGCATTTCCGCGAGCACGCGAAGAAATCCAAGCTCTCCGTCGTCGAGGGCGCGAACAAGGCGTGACTTCCCTTCCCCCCCGCTTCTCAAGCCGTCCGCTGTTTCGCTTGACATAACTATCGAGAATCGTCTATAAAATGCATATGCAATGTGCATGAACGGGACCGGGCGGTTTTCCCAATTCTGGTTTCACGCCCTGTCATCTCAACCGGCACAACCTGCAAAAACAGCCCCGCGGATAAGGTGAATGGTTCACCGCTTGTCTTGACGGCGGCTGCTTTCGCAAGGACAAGGCACATGGCGCAAACCGGCACAACTCCCCGACATACATCGAACAACAACACCGGCCCGAACGCGGGGCGTTTTCCGCGCACGCACGTCGTTTTCTTATAAGGAAGCAACCACATGGAAGGCTATACGGTTCATTTCAAGAGCGCGGGCCTGCGCCGCATTTTCACCGGCGCGGCCGCGCGCTACAACGAGGAATGCCGCGAAAAAGTCGAACAAGTCGTGCACGAGGAAGCGCCGAAGGATCTCGTCGCCGGCATATCCGGCCGCCCGCAGGCCTGGAACATGAGCGGCACGCTGACGGACAGCCTGCGCGGCAAGCTGCTGGCCCTGCCCTTCGTCGCCCGCATCGAGACCAACGACGAAACCAAGGCGCGGCTGGACAAGACGCGCGGTCCCGTCGCCGCCGCCGGAAAAAAGATCAAGGGCTGGGCGCAGGACATCATTTACAGGCGCTAGGTCGCCTCGCGCCTCTGGCGCGCCCGCCCCGGCTTGGGCTATGATGGCGGCATGACAAGTCTCGTATCCCGCCCCGCGCCCGGGCTGAAGGGGCAGGCCCGCGTGCCGGGCGACAAATCCATCTCCCACCGCTCGCTGATGTTCGGCGCGCTGGCGCATGGCGTCACCACCGTGACCGGTTTGCTGGAGGGGGAGGACGTCATCTGCACCGCGGGCGCGCTCGAAGCCATGGGCGCGAAGATCGAGCGGCCTTCAGCGCCCGGCGGCGCGTGGCGCATCACCGGCATGGGGGACGCGCCGCTGCAAAGCCCGCGCAATACCGTCTATCTCGGCAACAGCGGCACCTCGGCGCGGTTGTTGATGGGCGTCGTGTCGGGCTATCCGCTCACCGTCACCTTCACGGGGGACGATTCCCTGAGCCGCCGCCCGATGGGGCGGGTCATCAAGCCGCTCTCGCAAATGGGCGGCCAGTTCGAGGCGACCAACGGCGACAAGATGCCCATCCGCATCACGGGTGGCGCGAAGCTGCGCGGCATCGAATACACATTGCCCGTCGCCTCGGCGCAGGTGAAATCCGCCATTCTTCTGGCGGGCCTGCATGCGGAAGGCAAGACCACCGTCATCGAACACAAGCCCACCCGCGACCATACGGAGCGGCTGCTGGCCTATTTCGGCGCAAAAATCGACACGCAAAAAACGCCGGAGGGCTGCAACGCCATCACACTGGAGGGGTTCCCGAAACTGACCGCGCAGGACATCGCGGTGCCGGCGGACCCCAGCTCCGCCGCTTTCATCGTCGTGGCCGCGCTCATCACGCCGGAATCGGACGTACTGGCGCCCAATGTGCTGGTCAATCCCGCGCGCACCGGGCTTTACGACACGCTGAAGGAAATGGGCGCGGATCTGGCCTTCGAGAATTTCCGCGAAGTTTCGGGCGAGCCGGTGGCGGATATCCGCGCGCGCTCCAGCGCGTTGAAAGGCGTGACCGTGCCGCCCGCGCGCGTGCCCTCGATGATCGACGAGTTTCCGATTTTATCCGTCGCCGCCAGCTTCGCGGAGGGCAACACCCATATGTCCGACCTCGCCGAACTGCGCGTGAAGGAAAGCGACCGGCTGCTGGCCATCGCGAAAGGCCTCACCGCCGCGGGCGTGCTGGCGGAGATGGGGGAGGACGATTTGACGGTCCACGGCACGGCGGGCAAGGAGAAACCCGCGGGCGGCTGCGGCATCGAGACCGGGCTCGACCACCGCATCGCCATGAGCTTCCTCGTCATGGGCATGGCGACGCGCGAGCCGGTGATGGTGGACGACGCCGAACCCATCGCCACCAGCTTCCCGAACTTCGCGGCGTTGATGAACGCGCTGGGCGCGCAACTGCAAGAGCCTGCCTGAGCCTTTTCACCGCGAGAGGAAAAACCCCGCCTGCGCGATGAACCACGCGACCGGAAAGGGCATGGCCGCCGCGACCATGAGGCCGATGCCGAGCCGGCGGTATTTCTCGCGCGCCGCGCCCTTCGTGAAAACCCCGGCGAAAAAGACAAGCAAGCCGGAAAGAAAGAGGGCGACGGTGCTGTAGAGGATACTGGCGAAGACCGCCTTGTCGCCCGCGCGCAAAAACCAGAACAGCGCAAGGCCGATGACCCCGCCGGAAAACACGGCGGCCCAAAGATAGGGTTTCAGATGCGGCCTGGCCTGCTGTTCCATCTCTCCCCCTGATGAAAAGCCTGATCTTCCTTATATTCTACCACTTTTCGGGCGTGCGCGGTGCGAAGCCTGTTTGTAATAGATACAAGTCGAACCCTTACGGGGAGGAAGGGCCGGCGGTTTTGGGCGTTTTTTGCACGGGTTTTTTGACGGGGGAAACGACGTCCAGCGCCTGCTGCAGCACCTCGTCCGGCGTGCCTGCGGCATCCAGCACGGCCCATGAGCCGCCGAAGGAACCGGAAAAACCGTCGGACTGGCGTTCCACCATCTCGACCCCCGCATCCGAAGCGTCGTTCTTGCGCGCGCTCACGCGCTTGAAAAGCGTGGCGACCTCGGCCTGCAGCCAGAGCCCCTGAAAATCCGCGCCGAGGGAACGGGCGAATTCCTCCTGCCTTTCGCGCTGCTCCTCGCGCACGAGGACGACGGTCTGCACCACGGTCTTGCCTTCGCCCACGGCTTGCGCGATGCGGCGCTCGGTTTCGGCGATGAGCTTTTTGGTGAATTCCCAGGCATAGGCTTCCTCGGGCAGTTTCTGCGTCGGGGGCACGCCGTAAAGCTCCTTGCGCATCACGTCGCTGTCGAGCAGCACGGCGTCCGGCAGCGCCGCCGCAAGGCTGCGCGCCAGCGTCGATTTGCCCGCGCCGGACAAGCCGCTGACGAGGATGAGGCGGCCCTTGCCATTTTTGACGTTATCGTTTTTGGCCGTGTTGTGTTCGGGGGCGTCTTGCCGGGGCATGAAAAAACCTTTCATTGAAAAGCCGTCCCCTCGTACTTGAGGGCGCGGCGGCATGAAAAACGGATGAAAAAGACAATTATAGAAAAGAGCACGCCCTGTCAATTTACGAAAAGCCTGCATCCCGCGAAATCCCGCCCGCGCGGCGATTCGTGACGGGTTCCGGGAAAAATCGTTAACTTTTGCCGTCCCCACGTCCTGATTTACGCTTTAATTACAAATACTTATTTTTCATCTTGTTCCTTTTTTAATATTATGTTAATAATTAAGTAATGGATTATTAACGTTTGTTTTTGCTATTTTGCACGGGACATCACAGTAAAGCAGCGCGTATTTCGGGGGTATCTTCACATGTCCATCATCAGTTTCCGCAAAACCGATTTCCTGCCCTCCTCCAATACGGATGCCGTGCCCGGCGCGCGTCGCATCGTGATCGCGGTGGACGGCCCCGCCGCTTCGGGCAAGGGCACGCTCGCCAAGCGCCTCGCCGACCGTCTCGGCTATGCCTATCTCGACACGGGCGCGCTCTACCGCGCCGTCGCCATGGCGACCCTTGAAATCGGCGGCGACCCCGCGCAATGGACGGATGTGGAGCCCGCCATCAACATCATCAAGCGCAACCTGACGCCCGAGCTTTTGTCCAACCCCCTGCTGCGCACCCCCGAAGTTTCCGAAGGCGCCTCCAAGGTCGCCGCCCTGCCGCAAGTACGCCAGGCCCTGCTGGAATACCAGCGCGCCTTCGCCGTCAACCCGCCCGGCTACGTCGGCGGCGCGGTGCTGGACGGGCGCGACATCGGCTCCGTGGTCTGCCCTGACGCCGACATCAAGTTCTTCATCACCGCTTCGGTCGATGAGCGCGCCCGCCGCCGCTTCATCGAGCTGCAGCAGGGCT
Organism: Alphaproteobacteria bacterium; assembly: GCA_016124645.1. Classification (GTDB taxonomy): domain Bacteria; phylum Pseudomonadota; class Alphaproteobacteria; order Micavibrionales; family UBA2020; genus WGNE01. The sequence goes on along the minus strand of WGNE01000016.1, from coordinate 57,473 downwards.
TCGAGACCACCAGTTTCGAGACCGTGCTGGAAGACATCAAGCGCCGCGACCAGCGCGACCAGACCCGCAGCATCGCCCCCACGCTGGCGGCCGATGACGCCTATATCCTCGACACCACGGGCCTCACCCCCGCCGAAACGCTGGAAGAGGCGATCGGCGTCATCCGCGCCCAGTTCCTCGCCGAGACGGCGGAAACCGCCGGTACGGCGGGTTCGTCTTCGGGCGGCGGCAGCGGCGGCGCGGCCGCGACCAAGGCCGAAAAAATGGCGGTCTGAGGCCGTTTTTCCCCCTTTTCGCCCGTTTTACCCCCGTTTTTAGAAGTTTTCCTGTGTTTTCAGCCTCTTTCAGGCCGTTTCGGGCCTGATTCAGGTTGACTCTTGCCCCCATCCCCCCTATCACTTGCAGTCAACGGAACCGGGGCCCGGGTGCCGCATGGCAGCCCCCTTTCCGTATTTTACAAAACAGCGCATGACCGCCCCGCAATGACCGGATGCGGCATGCCTGACGAAAGTGAGAACCTACCCATGGCAAAAGTAGCCGCAAAAATTATCGATGATATTTCCGTGAAAGAGATCACGGGCGAAAGCGACAGCTTCGAAAACATGCTCGACGAGACCCTGAAGGATATCAAATCCTTCGAAGGCGCCGTCGTCGAAGGCACCGTCGTCGGCCTCGACGACGACTTCGTCACCCTCGACGTCGGCCTGAAATCCGAAGGCCGCGTTCCCCTGCGCGAATTCGGCGCCGCCGGCGCGCGCGCCGAGATCAAGATGGGCGACAAGGTCGAAGTCTATGTCGAACGCATGGAAAACAAGGACGGCGAAGCCGTTCTCTCGCGCGAGAAAGCCCGCCGCGAGGAAAGCTGGGTCCAGCTGGAAAAGCAGCACAAGGCCAACGAACGCGTCACCGGCGTCATCTTCGGCCGCGTCAAGGGCGGCTTCACGGTCGATCTCAACGGCGCCGTGGCCTTCCTGCCCGGCTCGCAGGTGGATATCCGCCCCGTGCGCGACATCTCCCCGCTGTTCGGCACCCCGCAGCCCTTCCTGATCCTGAAAATGGACCGCGCGCGCGGCAACATCGTCGTCTCGCGCCGCGCCGTTCTGGAAGAAAGCCGCGCCGAGGCCCGCTCGGAACTGGTTTCCAACCTGAAGGAAGGCCAGGAGCTGCAAGGCGTGGTCAAGAACATCACCGACTACGGCGCCTTCATCGACCTCGGCGGCGTGGACGGGTTGCTGCACGTGACCGACATCTCGTGGAAGCGCATCAACCACCCCACCGAAGTGCTTTCCGTCGGCCAGACCGTGAACGTGAAGATCATCCGCTTCAACGAGGAAAGCCAGCGCATCAGCCTCGGCATGAAGCAGCTGGAAAGCGACCCGTGGGAAGAGGTTGACGGCAAGTTCATCGTCGGCCAGCGCTACACCGGCCGCGTCACCAACATCGCGGACTACGGCGCGTTCGTCGAGCTGGCCGAGGGCATCGAAGGCCTCGTCCACGTCTCGGAAATGTCCTGGACCAAGAAGAACGTCCACCCCGGCAAGATCGTCTCGACCAGCCAGGAAGTGGAAGTGCAGGTTCTCGACGTCGATCTCACCAAGCGCCGCATCAGCCTCGGCCTGAAGCAGTGCACGGAGAACCCGTGGGACAAATTCGCCGTCGATTTCAAGCCCGGCACCGTGCTGGAAGGCGAGATCCGCAACGTCACCGAGTTCGGCCTTTTCGTCGGCGTCGGCGACCAGATCGACGGCATGGTCCACATGTCCGACCTTTCCTGGAGCGAGTCCGGCGAGGACGCGATCAAGAACTACAAGAAAGGCGACATGGTCAAGGTCAAGATCCTCGAGATCGATGCCGACAAGGAGCGCGTCTCCCTCGGCATCAAGCAGCTGGACAGCGATCCCTTCGCGGACGCGCTGGGCGGCCTTGGCAAGGGCGCGATCGTCACCTGCACGGTGACCGCGGTGACCGACAAGGGCATCGAGGTTTCCGTCAACGACGGCATCCACGGCTTCATCCGCAAGAGCGACCTGTCGCGCGAACGTTCGGAGCAACGCCCCGACCGCTTCGCCGTGGGCGAGAAGGTGGATGCGAAAGTCACCAAGGTGGACCGCTCCGGCCGCAAGCTGGAACTCTCCATCAAGCAGCGCGAGATCGACGAGGACAAGAAGGCCATGGCCGAATACGGTTCCTCCGACTCGGGCGCGAGCCTTGGCGACATCCTGGGCGCGGCTCTTCAGAAGAAAGGGGCGCAAGCCTCCGACGAAGCTGAGGAAGCTCCCAAGAAAGCCAAGAAGTCCAAGAAGGACGAAGAGACCGCGGAAGACGACGCCGACGGGGACGAGGCCTAAGCCTCACGCCCCCGCGGGGTTTCCCGCCGCAGGAAAGAAGCCGCCCCTCACCGGGCGGCTTTTTTCACGACAGCCGCCTGTGGTATGCTGGGGGCCGTAATATGCCGAAAGCCGGGGGGTTTTCCTTTCATGACGCAATTCACCGTCGTTCTCGTCATCCATATCCTGCTCTGCATCGCGGCGGTGCGCCGCATCTGGCGCCCGGACAATGAAGACGGCGCGGCCTGGCAGGCCGCCTGGACGCTGGTTGTGCTGCTGACCCCGCTGGTGGGGCCCGTCATGTATTTCGGCATGGCCGCGCCGCCACAGGAAAAGCCGGAGAGCGAGCGCGTGAAGGGCGGCGACGTCATCGGCACGGGGCATTTCACCGGGCTTTACGAGGACGATCCCAAACCGCCCCCGAAGCCCCCCAAGAAACCGCCCGCCCCGCCGCCCGACAACAACGGAAACGGCAGCGGAAACGGCGGCGACAGCCGCGAGGCCGTTCCCGCGGAAAAAACGGAAAGCGACCTGCAGCGCGAGATAGAGGAAGCGCGCCGTCAGGAAAGAATTGCGCAGGAACGGGTTGCAAGAGAACAGGAAGACCGCCGCCGCGACGAGTGACGGCGCGCTTCAGCGCATCACAGCCACTGCCACTTGGCGATGACGCGGCCGCCGATGACGCTTTCGCGGAAGGGGACTTCGTGGCTTTCGTAGTCGGGATTGCCCGCGCTTAAGACCAGCCGCGAGGGGCTGCTGCCCGGCCTGACCTCGCAGCGGCGCAGGGAGAGGCCCATGCCGTCCCAGACGATGAAGACGCCGGGCGGCGTCGGCAGAACGTCGGAGGTATCCACCATCACCCGGTCGCCGGGCTGGAATTCGGGCGTCATCGCGTCGCCTTCGACGCTGACGATCTTCAGCTTGGAAAAATCCGCCGTGCTGCGCTGGCGCAGGAAGTCGGGCGGCAGGCACCAGCGGCGCAGCACCACGTGCTTGCGGCCGGCGCGCAGCGCTTCGATGCCGTGCGCGTTGTCGATATCGACCTCGTCGATGACCACCATCTCGCTGGCGGCGGAGGGCAAAAGCGTTTCCGCCGCCGCGCAGATGTCGGGCGGCCAGATGCTGTCGCGCACGCCGGGTTTTTCGCCCGCGCCGGGCAGCGGAAGGTCGCGGTAGAAATCTTCCACATTGCACTGCAAAACATTGGCCAGCGCGCGCAGGGTGCTGAGCTGCGGGTCTTTTGAACGCCCGCGCAAAATATCGCGCACAGCCGTCTCGTTGAGACCGGCTTTGACCGCAAGCCCTTTCTGCGACAGGCCTTTTTGTCGCATCAGCTTTTCCAGATTCTGCTTCAGTTTGGACATTTCAGCCCCGTACACTATTCAGGCAACACAGGCTTGAGTAGTCGTGATGTATCCCAATGCTGCTTGACGATATGGGATATATCCCATTACAATTTATCGGGATGCAGGCGCTGGCGCGGGGGCCGGAACCGTTCTTTTCCGGCGCTCCCCGGCTCCTTCCGGCAAACGGCGCCGCACGCGCGACACCGACCGGACGGGAGAAGAACAATGGTTCTTCCGTCTCAACGGGTCCAAGAATGGCGGCTGCCCTGCCCGGGCCGCAAAACAAGCGATAACGTCTTTTATAAAGTTTTATATATACCGCGCGGTGCCCCCGACCAGCCCCCTTCCCGGAAGTCTGGTCGGGGGTGACTTTTTTTCGCGCGCCGGGGCGGGGTAAAACCGCCCTTAGTTCCAGACCATCAGCTCCTTGCCGTTCTCGTGCAGCCAGCGGCGGCAGTCGGCGACGTTTTCCGTCAGCTGGCCGCAAAGCTTCCAAAAACGGTTGCTGTGGTTCATGTGGATGCGGTGGGCGACCTCATGCGCGACGAGGTAGTCCATGACTTCCGGCGGGGCGAGGATGAGCCGCCATGAGAACATGATCTTGCCGTCGGGCCCGCAGGAGCCCCAGCGCGTCTTGGGGTCGAGGATGCGCACCTCGGAAGAGCGCAGGCCCAGCATCTCCGCCTTTTCGTCGGCCAGCGCCTTCATGATGCGCAGCGCTTCCTGCTTCAGGAAATCGCGCACGCGGCGCGGCAGGTGCTCGCGCCCGCCGTGGACGATGAGCCGCCCGCCTTCGAAGCGGGTGATGCCGCGGCCTGGCGCGTGCTCGATGACGTATTCGCGGCCCGCCACTCTCAGCTTGCTGCCGGGCGCGAAGACGCGCGCCTTGGGCAGGTCGCGCTGCTGGCGGGCGATCCATTCGCGGTTCTCGGCGATGAAGCGCTCGGCCTTGGAGAGAGAGACGCGGCGGCGCAGCGGCCATGTCAGCACGATCTCGCTCGTGCGCGCGTCGAGCCGCAGGTTGAGGTAATGCGCCCTTGCGCTGGGCTTGACGCGCAGGCCCCCGATGACGGCCGGAATGGTCGCGCGCGGGCGCTTCTTGTCGGCGGAAGGTTTTTTGGCTTTTTTCTTTTTGTTCTTTTGCAGCAGATTCAAAATCATGGCCCGCAAGACCCGCATGTAAAGGGTTAGGACGCTGGTACAGTCATCATCTCTCGCCGTTTAGTTCGCCGTCGCTTTTCGCGGCGCGGCGTCGCGCGCGGAAAGCATCCGGTTGAGCGCATCGATATAGGCGCGGCAGGACGCGACGATGACGTCGGTGTCGATGCCGGTGCCGTTGAAATTCTGCCCGTTCTCGGTCAGGCGGATATTGACCTCGCCCTTCGCGTCGGAGCCGTGGGTGAGCGCGCGCAGCTCGTAGTTGGAGAGCATCGCGGCGTCATGCGGCACCAGCACGCGCATCGCCTTGAAACAGGCATCGACCGGACCCTTGCCCGTGGCCTTGGCGGTTTTCTTCGCGCCGTCGATCTTGACCGTCAGCTCGGCCTCCTGCGGGCCGTAGGAGCCGGACTTCACGCCCAGCGAGATGAACTCCACCCGCTCTTCCGGCAGCCCGTCCTTGGAGGTGACGATGAGGATGAGGTCGTCGTCCGAGACCTTTTTCTTGCGGTCGGCGAAATCCTTGAAGCGGTCGAAGGCGGCATTGAGCGCGGCATCGTCGAGGTTGTAGCCCAACGCCTGCAGCTTGGTGCGGAACGCGTTGCGGCCCGAATGCTTGCCGAGCACGAGGTCCGAGCGGTCGCGCCCGACCGATTCCGGCGTCATGATCTCGTAGGTCTGCGCGTTCTTCAGCATGCCGTCCTGATGGATGCCGCTTTCATGGGCGAAAGCGTTGGCCCCCACCACGGCCTTGTTCGGCTGCACGGAAAAGCCGGTGATGTCGGTCAGCAGCCTGGACGCGGGCATGATCATCTCGGTCTTGATGCCGGTTTCATAAGGCATCACGTCCTGCCTTGTGCGGCAGGTCATGACGATCTCTTCCATGGAGGCGTTGCCCGCGCGCTCGCCGATGCCGTTGATGGTGCATTCGATCTGCCGCGCCCCCGCGCGGATGCCCGCCAGCGAGTTGGCGACGGCGAGGCCGAGGTCGTTGTGGCAATGGGTGGAGATGACGGCGCGGTCGATGTTGGGCACGCGGTCTTTGAGCATTTTAATCAGCGCGAAATATTCCTCCGGCACGGTATAGCCGACGGTGTCGGGGATGTTGACGGTGGACGCGCCCGCGGCGATGGCGGTCTCGACCGCCTTGCAAAGGTAGTCGTGGCTGGTGCGGGTCGCGTCTTCCGCGCTCCATTCCACGTCCTCGCAATGGTTGCGGGCGAAGGACACGCTTTCGTGGATGAGCTCCAGCACGCGCTCGGGCGTGGCTTGGAGTTTATGTTTCATGTGCAGTTCGGAGGTGGAGATGAAGGTATGGATGCGCTTGCGCGTCGCGGGCTTGGTCGCCTCGATCACCGCCTCGATGTCTTTTTGCACCGCGCGGCACAGCCCCGCGACGATGGCGTTCTGGGTCTGCTCGGACACTTTATAGACCGCCTCGAAATCCCCGCGGGAGGCGGCGGGGAAACCGGCTTCGATGATATCCAGCCCCATGTCGTCGAGCATCGCGGCCATGCGCAGCTTTTCGTCCAGCGTCATGGAATAGCCGGGAGACTGCTCGCCGTCACGAAGGGTGGTGTCAAAAAGCCATACGCGGTCGGACATATCTCGATCTTCCTTTGGTTATCCTATAATTCATTTTACCACGGCGGGGCGCGTTGAACAGCGATTATTGGGCTTTCGCGCCGCAGCATTTTCCCGTCTTCGACCTCCCCCTTCGGGAGAAGGCTTGAAAGGCTCCCTCTCCCGCTTGCGGGAGAGGGCGGGGGGAGAGGGAATGCGGATATCGCAGGCCATCGTTCCCGCGCTGTCGCCAGCGGGCCTTCGGCCCACCCCTCTCCCTGCCCCTCTCCCGAGAGCGGGAGAGGGAAAGAGAAGCAAGCGTTCCTTAAAGCTTGCGCGCCTCGTCCACCAGCATGACGGGAATGCCCTCGCGGATGGGGAAGGCGAGCCCGGCCTGGCGGCTGATGAGCTCTTGCTTGTCCGCGTCGTATTCCAGCGGCGCCTTGGTGACGGGGCAGACGAGGATTTCCAGCAGTTTCGGGTCGGCGCGCTTGGGGCTGATGGCCATGGGATACTCTCTTTCAGGTGAAAAAAGGGGGGAAACGCGCTAGTGGCAGGTATCGGCGCAATCGCCTTCCCTTGCCGCCAGATCCAGCAGGGCTTGCAGGATCTGCACGCGGTCGGGCAGGGTTTTCGCCTCCAAAAGCGCCTGTTTTTCGTCGCAGTCGAAGGGGCAGACGACACTTAAGGTCGAGATCAGCTTCTCGCATTCGATGTTGCGGATGGCGTCCCAGCGGTCGCAGGACATGTTCATCTTGTCGAGATAGACGCGCAGCCGCGCCATCATCCCGTCGCGGCAGACGTCGGTGAGAGTGTCGGGCTGAAGGTCGCCGGCATAGGGCTGCCAGTCGGCCCTGACCTTGCGAAACCCCTTGTTGTCCGCCGGAATTTCCTGCGCCACGTTAAAGCGGCAGACCCCCGTGAGGGTGATGAGGTAGCGCCCGTCCGGCGTTTCCTCGAAGGCGGTGATGCGCCCGGCGCAGCCGGTGTTGAACAGCGCCTCCCCGTCCCCGTCCGGGCGCGGCTGGATCATGCCGATGAGCCTTTCGGGGCAGGCGAGCGCGGCCTGCGTCATCGCGACGTAGCGCGGCTCGAAAATATTGAGGGGAAGCTGCACGCGGGGCAGCAGGATGACGCGCGGCAGCGGGAAAACCGGGATTTCACCCGGCAGGCCTTGCAATGCGGTTTCGAACGCGTCGCCCATTTTTTCGCCCCGTATCCTTTTAACGCCGCCTCATGAAAACAATATCGCGGACAGCCGGCGGCGGCCCTGCGCGGTCAGCGGGTGCTGCGGGCCCATGGCCTCGAAAAGGTCGAGCAGCAGGCGGCGGGCCTTTTGCTCCTCCCATTCGCGGTCCTTTTGGGTCAGCGTCACCAGCGCGTCCACCGCGCCTTCCAGGTCCGCGCGGGCGATCTTTTGCCGCGCGAGGTCGTAATAAGCCTGTAAATCCTTGGGGTTTTGCGCGATTTTGCCTTCCAGCGCGGCGGCATCTTCCAGCCCCTGAGCCGCTTCGCCCATCTCGACCAGCTTTTGCAGCCCTTGCAGGCGCGGATGTTGCTTTTGCTCCGGGGTCAGCTGGCCCAGCAGCTCGGAAAGGCCTTCGCCGTCGCCCGTGGCCAGCAGGCACCAGCCGATGCCGGAAAGCGCGTCCATGTTCTCGGGCGCGGCCTCCATGATCGTGCCATAGACGCCCATGGCGTCCATGTATTGCCCCTCGGCGAAGAAGCCTTCGGCCTGCGCCATCATCTTTTCCAGCGCTTCGGGCGGCAGGGCGTCCGGCGCGCCCGCGCCTTCTCCCGCCCCTTCGGGGGCCATTTTCACCAGCTTGTCGATGAAGGCCTTCAGCTCGCTTTCGGGCTTCGCGCCCATGAAGCCATCGACCGGCTGGCCCTGAAAGAAGGCATAGACCGTGGGCACGGACTGCACGCGCAGCATCTGGGAGAGCTCGGGGTTTTCATCCACGTTGACCTTGACCAGCTGCACCGCCCCGCCCTGCGCCGCGACCAGCTTTTCCAGCACGGGCATCAGCTGCTTGCAGGGGCCGCACCACGGCGCCCAGAAATCGACGATGACCGGCTTTTGCAGGGAGAGGGCGAGCACGTCTTTCTCGAAGCCCGCGGTATCGGTATCGCTGATGAAGGCGGAGGGAGCGGAAGAGCCGTTCGGCTTCTTGGGGGCGGAAAGGTCCAGCATGGTCGTCCTGATTTCTTCTTGTCTTGTTTCTTGTCTTGTTTCTCGGCGCGCTTTTTCGCGCGGGTCCGGCTTTATATTATGAATGAGATAAGCTAACCGCCCGCGAAATCAACAATAATGGGCTCATACCCCATGTTTTTGATGAATTTCAGCAGATCCTGCGGCGAAAGCCCGGTGGTCATGTCGTTGGTCAGCGGATGGCAGTTCACGATGCTGCATTGCAACATTCGCGAATCCAGCACGAAGCGCACCTGCCGGTCCGTATCGTTGACGAGCCCCAGCGCCGTGACCGCGCCCGGGGTGACGCCCAGAAGCCGCTGCATGAGCTCCGCATTGCCGAAGGACAGGCGGCCCGCATCAATCCTTTTCGGCAGCCATTTGAGGTCGATATCCGTATCCCACAGCGCGGTGACGAGCCAGACCTGTCCCTTCTTGTCTTTCAGGAACAGGTTCTTGGTATGGCCGCCCGGCATCTTGTCCTTGAAGCCGCGCCCCTGCTCCACGGTGAAGACGGCCGGATGCGCGTAGGTCACGGCCTCGATGCCGAGCGCGGCGAAGGCGGAAGCCAGCGGCTCGGGCGTGGGCACCACCTCGGGGGTGATCTCGTCTTCCTGTGGGCTGTTTTGCGCCATGGTCAATTCAAATCCCCTTACAGCTTGAAACGGATGTAGCTGCGATCGTCGAATGACACCGCGCCGGGTGTCACGCCCCTGGTCTGCGGGCAGGCCTTGTACATCAGCGGGTCTTGCGCGATGAGCTGTTTCAGGCGCGCCTCGCTCGCTTCCAGCGTGGGCAGGATCTCGGGGTAGCCGTCGCTGGCCAGCGTGATCTCCTCGATCTCGTCGATGTCGATGACCTCGATATGACGGTCTGGCACCGGCGTGCCGTTGAGCACCCCGTAGCCCGCGGGCGCGTCGCTGTTGGCCAGCGCGCGCATCTCGACCACGGTTTCGGCGAATTTCTTCATGCTGGGGTCGCCGGCCAGCAGGTCTCGCTCGCTGACGCCTTTTTCGAGTTGCGCCTGCAGGTAGCTGCTGCGCAATTGCCGCCAGCTTTCCTCCTGCGGGGTGGTGAAGGTATCGGCGGGGCCGCCGTCCAGCGAAAAGCCGTAGCCGCCCAGACGCCAGATCTCGGCAAGGCGGTGCGAATAGATGAGCAGGCCCGCCCCCGGCCAGACGGCGGTGTCGGAAAATTCCTTTTCCTTGCCTTCCTTTTCGGCGGCGGCGGTGGTGTGGTCTTCCATGCGGGAGGTCAGGCGGGTGACGGCGTCGCGGGCGGTGATGAGCGGGTGCAGCTCCTTCACCCCTTCGAGCAGCACGATGGCGGCGAAGCGCCCCGTGCTCATACCCTGCAGGGTGACGTCCGCGCAGGGGGTGACCCCGTCGATGACGGCGACGAAGTCATCCGTCACCACGATGCGGTCTTCGTTCAGGTTTTCGTCGCCGGTTTTCCCCTGCGTGAACTGCTCGATAACCTTCAAACCCCCAAGACCCCCTTCGTCGTTACCGTTTCGGCGCGCGCGGGGCGGCGCTTTTCGGCGAAGCGCCGGTATGTCCGTCGGGCCCGTCGTTGTCGTCATTGGCGGCGGGCGCGCCCGGCAGGACGGGCAGCGCGCGCTCGACGAGGTTGACCCAGTAGCTCGCCCCGACGGGCAGGGCTGCGTCGTTGAAGTCGTATTTCGCGCTGTGGATGTCGGGCTGCGGCGTCTTCGCGGCGGGGTCGCCCGTGCCGAGGGCGATGTAGTTGCCGGGCTTGTGCTGCAGGAATTCCGCGAAATCCTCCGTCCCCAGCGTGCGGGGGATGGGGGTGACGACATGCTGCGGGCCGACCGTGTCGCGCGCGACGTCCAGCGCGAAATTCGTCTCCGTCTGGCTGTTTTCCAGCATGGGGTAGCCGTTCCTGTAGTCGATGGTGACGACCACGCCGTATTTGTCCTCCATATCGACGAGGATTTTATCGATCTCGTCCTTCAGCTTTTCATGCAGTTTTTCGTCGAAGCTGCGGATGGAACCGTTGAAGCGGGCCTCGTCCGCCAGCACGTTGGGCGCCTCGCCCTTGGTCTGCAGGGAGCAGACGGTGAGCGCCGCGACCTCGTCCTCGGGGATCTCCTTGCCCGCCATTTGCTTGATGCGCACGATGGCTTCCGCCGCCGCGCCCAGCACGTCGTTGGTGTTCTCGGGCCGGGCGGTATGGCCGCCGGTGCCGGTCATGACGATCTCGAACTCGTCGGAGGCGGCGAGCATGGGCCCCGGGCCGGTCGCCATCATCCCCAGCGGCAGGCCGGGGAAGTTGTGCATGCCATAGACCTCGTCGATCTTGAACTTGGTGAAGATGCCTTCCTTGATCATCTCCTTCGCGCCGCCGATATGCTCCTCGGCCGGCTGGAAGACGAAATAGACGGTGCCGTCGAATTCGCGCGTCTGGGAAAGATGCTTGGCCGCGCCCAGCAGCATGGCCATGTGGCCGTCGTGGCCGCAGGCGTGGTGGACGCCGGGATTGCGCGAGGAATGAAGCACGCCCGTGTCCTCGGTAATGGGCAGCGCGTCCATGTCGGCGCGCAGCATGATGCCCTTGCCGCCCGGCCCGTTCTTGCCGTGCAGCTCGACGACGAGACCGGTCTTGGCCATCACGTGGATGTCGGAATCCTTGATGCCGAAGGACTTCAGCTGGCGCACGAGGAAGCGCGAGGTCTTGGTCTCGTCGAAGGCGAGCTCGGGCTCGGCGTGCAGGCGCTGGCGCCAGCGCGTCATTTCCTGCTTCATTTCCTGAAACTTCTTGAGAATACCCATAATCAGATCATCCTTTGCGTGTGCATTTCGTACAGACACCCTTTACTACACGCGCCGCGCCGGAGTGCCGCTCCGGTTCCGGTTTATCCGGTTATTTTTCAAGAATCTTTGACGGGCCCCATCATCCAGATTCCGCCAGTTTCTGTCAATGGCCCAATCGCCCTGAAGCCATGTTTTATGCGCTGTTTTGCACTGCCGCAAAACTTTCGAACAAGATTATGGGCAGATATGCGTCAGGCTTCGGCAATCCATTCCTTCGCGGCCGAGGCTTCGCCGTTTTTGAACACCTTGACCGGGCAAGGCATCATGAAGGCGAAGGCGTTGACGGAATGGGCCAGCCATTCGACGTCGGTGACGATGGCGATGCGCTCCCACTTGGAGTAATGGGCCATGCCGACCTTGAAATCCTCCCACATCGCGCCGACATCGACGCCCGCGAATTCCGCGCCCAGCTCGTAGTAGAGGCGGACTTTTTCATGGTCGGCCAGCGCTTTTTCGACGGCGGGGATGAGCACGCCCTCGTAATCCTCGCGCGTGAGCCGGCCCTTGGCCGAAACCCCGACGATATTGCCGCTGAAGCCGCTGACGAGTGAAATCATGGTGAACCCCCTTATGAAAGGAAAAATGAACGAAGGGCGGCGCGCCGCCCGCTGGCAACAGTCTAGCCAAAGCGCGCGCCGGAGACAAACACAGAGACAGGCCGGCACAGAGACAGGCCGGATGAAGCGTGGCGGTTCGTGAACGCCCTGCCATGAATATCCCCGCCCCGAATATTCGGAAAAAGGAATAAGTCATGTTGAGAAAAACCCGCGCGGGTGCGACAATGAAGACGCATCCGCCTCGGCGCGGGCGCGTTTTTTATTGTTTATATTGATCGGCCCGCCCTTGAGAAACTTCCTCGACAAAATCCGCAAGGCCCATGCGCGTTTCAATACGCTGCTGCAGGAAAACCCGCAAAAGGCGCTGACCCGCGCCTATATCGCCGCGCTCGGCATCATCGCCGCGCTGGTCGTCATCGGCCACCTGCTGGCGGTCTATACCATCAACGTGCAAAAGGAAAACACCGCCGTCACCTTCACCATGACCGACCTGCGCTCGCAGGCGGACGTCATCGTCTCGCGCGCTTCCGCCTACCACGCCTCGCAGAACAAGCTGGACCTGAACATGCTGGGCCTCAGCCTCGACCAGATGAAGAAGACCAGCCTCGGCATCAAGGGACGGCTGAACGGCAACCTTTCCGCCATCTTCGAGGAACCGCCCTTCCGCCTCGGCAAGATGATGGACAATTTCACCGCCGCCGCCGACAAATTCGCCGACACGATGAACCCGGACCTGCAGGCGCAAGCCTTCGCCGACCTGTCGAAGAGCGCCAAGCTGCTCGACCTCAACATCGACCTCGCGCTGGAAAAATACCGCGCGGAGGTGACGCAGCACATCGCGCTGGCCTCCGAATTTCAATACATGAGCAGCATCCTCGTGCTCTCCGCGCTTTTGACGGAGGCGCTGTTCATCTTCCGCCCGATGGTGCGGCGCATGGGCGGCTACCATGAAAGGCTTTTGCGCCTCGCGCTCATGGACGAGCTGACGGGGCTGAAGAACCGCCGCGCCTTCATGCAGCTGGCGGGGGCGGAGATGTCGGAATTCTCGCGTCACGAAAAGCCCTTCGCGCTGGTGCTGGCGGATCTGGACAAGTTCAAGTCGGTCAACGACACCTACGGGCACAAGGTGGGCGACCTCGTGCTGCAGCATTACGCGACCATCGTGCTTGAATCCCTGCGCGGCTATGACATCATCGGCCGCGTCGGCGGGGAGGAATTCGCCATCTTCCTGCCCCAGACCACCGCGGAACAGGCGCAGGGCATCATCAACCGGCTGCGCAAGTCGGTGATGGAAACCCCCTGCCCCTATGTGGACAAGGAAGGACGCAACCAGTTCCTGCGCTATACCTCCAGCTTCGGCGTTGTCGCGGTGAGCGCGAAGGGCTGGACGCTCGACAACCTGCTCATCCAGGCGGATGAATGCCTCTATCAGGCCAAGGACGCGGGCCGCAACTGCGTCATCCTGCGCAAGCTCGAGCCGCCGGCGCTGAAAGAGGCGCCCGCCATCCATATCGCTGCCGTGGCCGTACCGGAAACCTGAGACGGAACGAAAAAAAACGCCCCGGCTTTCGCACGGGGCGTTTTTCGGCGCGCGGGCCTTTAAAGAAGGCCCTGCGGTTCTTGCGGTCAGCCCTGCGGCTTCGCGTCCGGCGCCTTGGCGACGGCGGGAACCGCGTCCGGGGCGGGGGCGGTATCGGCCGTCTTGCGCGGCGCGGAAAGGCGGAAAGCTTCTTTCAGCTTCCTGACCTGCGCCAGCTTCGATTTCAGGGCGGAAACCGCCGTGGTCTTGTATTCTTCCAGCATCGTTCCCTTTTTCAGGTCTTCCGTGAAAAGCGCATCGGCTTTTTGCCCGACCTTCTTCTCCGCATGGGACATCGTCGCCATGCCCGCCGCGATTACGACCGTGGGCACGGCCATGGCCGCCACGGGAATTGCGACGAAAGCCATCGTGCCGACCAGCCCGGCAAGGCCGATGGCGAAAAGCGCAAGCCCGGCAATTTCCATGCCGGTCATCCATTTGCCGCCGCGCGCTTTTTTCAGGTATTCGCCGCGGCTGGCCGCGCGCATTTCCGCGACGACGGGCTGGCTCAAAGCATCTTCTTGTTTTTCCTGCATTTTTTAGTTCCATTTTCTCGTAAATATAATCCAAGGCCGTCACAATAGCTTCTTTTGTTTTTATGTCAAGTAAAAATCCCCGCCTGTCCGGTTTTTATTGACATAAATCAGGAATCCGTCTTATATACCGGACAGGTTCTCCCCGCGCTGAAAGGCGCGGGAGCGCCGCCGTTTTTTTCAGGAGCAAGGTATCAAGATCATGGGTCTTTTCAGGAAATCCAAACCCGCGTCACAATCCCCTGCCCGGCGCATGAGCGACGAGCAGCAGGCCGTGGCGGACGCTTTCGCGCTGCAGGTCGAAACCGCCGCGCAGATGGAAGACCCGGCGAAACGCCTGCTGGAACTGCAGAAGATCGACCGCAAGATCGAGATGCTGATCGAGGAGAAAAAGGCCGGGATATCGCCCGACGCGATGCGCGACGAATGGGTCGCCTCCTTCGCCAAGATGGGCGGCGGCGGCACGGTCGGCGCGGTCGGCATCGCCATCGCGCTGCATGTGCCCGTCATCGCCGTTCTGGCCCTGCCCGTCATCGCCGCGGCCATTCCCTATGCCGGGATGAAGGTCGAGGAAGCGGTGAAGGAAGCGCAGGCGGAAATCGCCCCCTATTTCGACGCGCTGCAGGCCACCCAGAAAAAAGCCGCCGCCGCGATCGCGAAAACGATTCATCAGGACATCGCCGGCGTCATGAAATCCTCCAGCTTCGGCGCCGCGCTTGAAAGCGTGCCGGGCTTGAGCGAGCGTTTCGCCGAGGTCTATCAAAAGCAGCAAAAAGACCCGGAACAAAAACCCCCCGCACCCCAAAAACCCGCCAACGACGCGGCGGAACCGGAACGGAAATCTCCCGAAAAGAAAAAGGGCGGGGACGGGTTTACGCTTTAAGCCCCCCCGCCGCAGCCGCGCCCGCCGCGCGCAATAAAAAAGCCTTCCGCAACCGGAAGGCCTGAAAACCCGTGGGAGAATGGAGCGGATGAAGGGATTTGAACCCTCGACTTCAACCTTGGCAAGGTTGCGCTCTACCCCTGAGCTACATCCGCATCTCATTATCGAGACGCCGCGAAAAAGCAGAGAATCTGCCTTCCTGCGGGGTGAAACTATGGATATTGCATTTCACGAAGCTTGTCAAGCAGGCTGAAAAGCCGCCGCGCCCGTTTCACCCCTTTATTATATCATTGAATTTCAACAGCTTGTAAAAATTTTTCACCGTCCGAACGCCGCCCGCGAAGGATTCGGGCGGCGCGCCGTGTATCATATACGGGTGCCGATACGGGAGAAGACCATGAAACACTTCACGATTCTGACCGCGCTTTTACTGTGCTGCCTCACCCTTGCTGCGCCCGCATACGCGTTCGGGCGCGGGGAAAGCGCCGTACCGCAGGGCGCGCAGAAGCGGCAAATGGCGGTGGACGGGCAGACGCGCCGCTACCTCATCCAGCCGGTCGGGGACGGCGCGCGGCATCCCGTCGTCATCCTGCTGCACGGGGGCACGGGCACGGCGGAGAAGACATGGGGGCAGACGGATTTGCCCGCGCTGGCGCGGGAGAATAAATTCATCCTCGTCGCGCCCGAGGGGGAGAACAACCACTGGAACGACGGGCGCGGCACGACGATCTCGAGCCAAGGGCCCTCGACGGCGGACGACATTGGTTTCCTGCACGCGCTCATCGGGCAGGTCGTGAAAAACGACAACGGCGATGCGCGCGCGGTCTTCATGACGGGTGCGTCGAACGGCGGGCTCATGACCATCAGCTATGCCTGCGGCAAATACGCGGGCGATTTACGCGCGGCGGCGGCGGTCATCGCCGATCTTCCGGTCAAGACCGCGAAGGACTGCAACATGGACGCCAAAATGCCGTGGATGAGCGTGAACGGCACGGAAGACCCGCTGATGCCCTTTAACGGGCAGGCGGAAGGCACGGTGAAGCACGGCAAGCCCCAGCCCGCATTGATGAGCGCGACGGAGACCTTCAATTTCATGGCCGACCGCGCGGGCTGCGCAAAGGAATACGACTGGCGCCAGTTGAACGGCGGCGGCGGGGACGACTGGGCGGAGGAACGCAGGCGCAAGGGCTGCGATGGCGGCACGCAATCATTGCAGTATATATTGCACGGCGACGGGCATACATGGCCCGGCATGAAGCGCGGCGGGTTCATTTTACGGTTTCTGGGCGGCTCGTCCAACGACGTCGATGCGGGAGAGATCATCTGGGATTTTTTCAGCTCCACCCTGCGAAAACCGTAGGACGGCGCGCGCATTAAAAAGCCCGCCGTTTCCGGCGGGCTTTTGTTTTCCTGTGTGTAAGTCAGGAATGATAAGGTATCAGCCTTTCTTGATATTCGGCCAGTTGACCTTGGCTTTCGTATCTTTCGTCAGGCCCTTGTTCTTGTTGTCGTTCGAGGGCTTGCGATGGCAGACCTTGTTGAAGACGTTCTTCACCGGCGCGAAGGCGCGGGCGACGAAGCCCTTCTTGTCGGCGTCGTCGCGCAGCTTTTGCGCGGGAACGCCGGTCATCGGCGGCTCGCGCAGGGGCTTGTTGGTGGTGATCATCTTGTCGATGCGCGCCAGCGTGCGCTTGTCGTGCACGAGGGCCATGAAGTTCTCGCGCTCGAGGCTGCGCAGGTAGTCCTGCGTGATGATGATGCCCGGCCCGGCCTTGTCGCCGCCGGTCATGACCTTTGCCATCTTGTCCGAAACGACGACGTCGTAGGAGGTCGCGGCGCCTTTCAGGAAGAAGCCGTCCACCGCCATGTTGAGCGCGGCCGCGCCGGAGGGACCCGGCAGCACCATGTCGTGCGGCAGCTCGGGCTTGAGGTCCTTCACCATTTCCAGCGCCTTGGTCTTGGCGTCGGAGAGCAGGCGGGCCTTGTTCATGGTCACGCCGTCGGACTGACGGAGATACATGAGGTCCTTGGCCTCAAAGGCGGAGGTCGCGACCTTGGCGGTCGAGATAGTTTCGAAGACCGTCGCCACCGGGGGCATCGGACCCTTGGGAAGTTTCGGGTTCTGCGTCGCGCGGGTCAGCAGCTCGGTCGTGCCGCCCCAGGCGGGCAGCAGGCCGACGCCGGCCTCGACGAGGCCCGCATAGGTTTCCGCATGGGCCTGAACGTGGTGGCTGTGCAGCAAAATCTCGCAGCCGCCGCCCAGCGCCATGCCCGAGGGGGCGGAGACGACGGGGAACTTCGCGTATTTCAGGCGTTTCAGGGTTTCCTGGCCCTTGTTGAGAAGCTTATCGACGATCCAGTACTGCTTGGCCTTCACGGCCATGGACGCCAGTTTCAGGTTGGCGCCGACGGAGAAGTTTTCCCCTTCGTTGTGGATGACCATGGCCTTGTACTTGCCGTTGCCGTTCTCGATCATGTCGGCCGCCTTGTTGAGCATCTTCATCGTCAGGAACTCCAGCGAGTTCCCGGTCGATGCGAACTCGACGCAGAGCACGCCGTCGCCGATGTCCCAGATGCGGGCGCCCATGTCCATCTTGCCCACGCCGGGGATCTTGATGGTCCGGGCGTTGGAGGCGAGCGGCTTGGAGCCGCGCTTGATGTCGGAGAGCAGCAAAACGCCTTCGGGGCGCTTGACCTCGTCATAGCCGCCCGCCGCGTTCATGCAGTGCAGCTTGCCGTTATCGACCTTGTAGAAGGATTTGCCCGCCGCTTTTTGCAGCAGGTCGGGGATCTTGTCGCCGTCCTGCTTCATGCGCTTGATGACGTAGTCCACGCCCAGCGCGTCGATGAGTTCAAACGGGCCTTTTTCCCAGTTGTAGCCGAGCTTCATGGCTTCATCGACGGCGTTGATGTCCGCCGCGATTTCATGCGCGTGCTCGGCGGTATAGGCGAGGGTCTGCTTCAAGACGGCCCAGGCGTAATCGCCGCCCTTGTCCTTGGTTTCGACGAGGGCCTTGATGCCGCTCTTCTTGGAGTTTTCGGCGGCCTGCATCTTCGCCTTTTTCGACGGGCGCACGGCGCCGGTCTTGAGATCGACGGCCATTTTCTCGCGCTTGTCGTTCAGGCGGTAGAAGCCGCCCTTGCCCTTGCGGCCGGTATAGCCGTCGGCGATCATCTTCTCGATGACGGGATAGGTCTTCTCGATCTTCACGTAGCCGTCCTCGGGCGGCAGCTTGGAGAGCAGGCTGGCGCTGATGTGCGGCATGAGGTCGAGGCCGACGAGATCGACGAGGCCGAAGATGCCGGTCTTGGGCACGCCCATCGGCTTGCCGACGATGGCGTCCGCCTCTTCGACGGTGAGGTCGCGGTCGATGGCTTCGTTGATCGAGCACTGGATCCAGAAGGTGCCGATGCGGTTGGCGATGAAGCCCGGGGTGTCGTGGCAATGCACCACGCCCTTGCCCACGGTCTCGTCCATGAAGCGCGTGACGGTGTCGATGGTTTCCTGGCTGTTGTGCTGGGAGGTGATGAGCTCCAGAAGGCGCATGTAGCGCGGCGGGTTGAAGAAGTGGGTGATGACGAAGTCCTTCTTCAGCGCGTCCGACTGGCCGTCCAGCAAATCGTGCAACGGAATGGTCGAGGTGTTGGAGGCGACGACCGCGCCCGGCTTGCGGTTCGCGTCGATCTTCTTGAAGATGTCGTGCTTGACCTTGGGGTCCTCGAACACGGCCTCGATGATGATGTCGCAGTCCTTCAGCCTTGCGATATCGTCCTCGGTATTGCCGGGGCGCACGCGCTTGGCGAATTTCTTGTGCATGAAGGACGCGGGCTTGTTCTTCAGCAGCTTCGCGATCGCCCCTTCGGCGATGGCGCTGCGGTTGTCGGGATTTTTGGGGTCCACGCGGTCGAGAAGCTCGACCTCGATGCCCGCGTTGGCGAGCTGGGCCGCAATGCCCGCCCCCATCACGCCGGCGCCGATCACGGCTGCTTTTTTAATCGTCATGGCTTTTCATCCTTTCAGGAAAATATCGTCAATGCGTCGTGCCTTGCGGCCCCTTGATTACTGCTTGGGGGTCGCGGGCGCGGCGGCGGGTTTTTTGGAAGGCGCCGGCGGCGTGTATTTCTTCAACACGGTCGCGATGCCCTGCCCCTGGCCGATGCACATGGTGGAAACGGCGTATTCGCTTTCCGACTTGTCGTCGTGCAGCAGCTGCGCCGCCTTGCCGGTGATGCGCGCGCCCGAAGCGCCCAGCGGGTGGCCGAGCGCGATGGCGCCGCCGTCCTTGTTGAGCTTTTCCTCGGGGATGCCCAGCTCGCGCTGGCTGGCGATGGATTGGGAGGCGAAAGCCTCGTTCATCTCCACGACGGCGACGTCGTCCATCGTGATGCCGGCCTTGTCCATCGCCTTCAGGGTCGAGGGAACGGGGCCCATGCCCATGATGGTGGGGTCGAGGCCGGTGACGGCGAAGGATTTCACTTCCGCCAGAATTTCCAGACCGTGCTTGAGCGCGAATTCCTCGGAGCAGACCAGAACCGCCGCCGCGCCGTCCGTGACGGGGGAGGAGGTGCCGGCGGTGACCGAACCGTCCGACTTGAACGCGGTCTTCAGCTTGGCGAGGCCTTCGGCCGTGCTGTCCGGGCGCGGGCAGCCGTCTTCGCTGACGATCTTGCCCGAGGGGGTCTTGATCGGCACGATTTCATTGTCGAAGCGGCCTTCCTTCTTCGCGGCCGCGGCCTTGAATTGCGATTTCAAGGAGAATTCTTCCTGCTCCTTGCGGGTGACCTTGTATTTGTCGGCCACGTTCTCCGCCGTTTCGCCCATGCCCATGTAGGCGCCGGGAACGGCTTTGTAGAGCTCGGGGTTGGGCTGCGGGTTGAAGCCGCCCATCGGCACGCGGGTCATGCTTTCGACGCCCGCGCAGATCACGGCATCCGACATGCCCATCGAAACGGCGCCGGCGGCGTCGTGAATGGCCTGCATGGAAGAGCCGCAGAAACGGTTGATGGTCACGCCGCCCACTTCCTCGGGCAGGCCGGCCTCGAAAACGACGAGGCGCGCCATGTTCAGGCCCTGCTCGCCTTCCGGCATCGCGCAGCCCAGCTTCAGGTCGTCGATGAGCTTGGGATCGACGCCGGTCTTTTCGACGAGGCCCGAGACGGTTTGCGCCACCAGGTCGTCGGGGCGCACGGAAGCCAGCTCGCCCTTGCCCGCAGGCGTGAAGGGGGAACGCACGTAGCCGGCGATCACTACTTTTTTCGATTCAGTCATAATTCGAGCCTCACTGTTGAACGGTTGAATTCGGCCACACCCCTTACGGGACTTCGAACGAAATCCCGGAAAACCTTTTACGCTTTTATTATGCTTTTGTTGGTTTCGCGATGAGTATGAAGGATTGAACCCTTGCCGTAAAGTTTGAAAATGAAATTTTTATGATTTTCGCGAGGCCTTGTTTTCTGCGGCTTCGCAGCAAACGGTTTTCATATTTTAAAAATGATATTACGTGTATATGTCCAATAACGGCGGGGCTTCGCGCGCTTTGGCGGATTCCATATAAAACGGCGCGAATCTGCGCGGGTTTTTACGCCGCGTCCGCGTCTTCGTCGTCCTTTTTATCTTCTTTGTCTTCGCGCTTTTCCGCCGCACCGTGCTCCTCGACCTCCTTGCGCAGCTCCGCCTTGGTGCGGTGCAGCGAAAACAGCACGCCCCCCGCCAAAAGCCCGACGGTCACGAGCAGAGAGGTCACGGGCGGGAACGGGTCGGGCTCGATGAAGCCGTTGGCGAAGACCTTCGCGCCGATGAAGACCAGCACGAGGGAGAGCGAGTATTTCAGGTACTTGAAGCGGTCGAGCATGACGCTGAGCGTGAAGTAGAGAGAGCGCAGCCCCATGATGGCGAAAAGGTTGCTGGTATAGACGATGAAGGTGTCCTGCGTGATGGAGAGCACGGCGGGAATGCTGTCCACCGCGAAGATGAGGTCCACGCATTCGACGACGATGAGCGCAAGCATGAGCGGCGTGAAATAGCGCGCCGGCTTTTGCGTCTCGGGGTCGGTCTGCATGACGAAGAAGGCGTTGCCGTGGATCTGCGGGGTCACGTGCACGCGCTTCTTGAAGAACTTGAGCACCGCGTTGTTCTCGATGTCCTGTTCCTCGTCCTCCTCGATGAACATCATCTTCGCGCCGGTATAGACGAGGAAGGCGGCGAAGAAGTAGAGCACCTGATGCACCTCCGCGACGATGCTGGCGCCGAGGCCGATCATGAGGCCGCGCAGCGCCAGCACGCCGATGATGCCCCAGAACAGCACGCGGTGCTGGTATTGCCGCGGTATCATGAAATAGTTGAGCACGAGGGAGATGACGAAAATGTTGTCGAGCGAAAGCGATTGTTCCACAAGGTAGCCGGTGTAGAACAGGCTGCCCTGTTGCGGGCCCAGCTCGTACCAGACCCAGCCGCCGAAGAGCACGGCCAGGAAGGCGTAGCCCGCGCTCATCCGCAGGCTTTCGCGAATGCCCATTTCATGGTCGTTCTTGTTCAGGATGCCGAGGTCGAAGACCAGCAGCGCGAAAACGACGACGAAGAAAACAGCCCACATCCATAATGGTGCCATCGCGGTTTTTCCCCTCAGGTTATGCCTGCGCCATGCCGCCCGCCTGCCCGGGGCGCCGTGTGGGTTTCGGTCAGGACGTGATTTGCGTGAAAATATCCCCCAGGAACGGGAAGATGTACATCTTGGATGCGAAGAACAGCAGCACCGTGCCGATCGACACGCCCCAGACGGTCATATAGGGGTTCATGTTCGGGTTGTCGCGCACCTTCGTCCAGAGAATCGCGAGAAGCGGCAAAACGCCCGCGACGAACAGGATCGGGATGCCACGGATCATGCTGAGGATGATGGAATCGATGAGCGGGTCGCCGAAGAAGTTCTGGTTGCTGCCGCCGAAGAAAACGGTATCCAGCCCGTCAACGCCGATGCTGACCCCCTGCAACCCGTCCTTCAACGGCCCCTGCATCAGCACGAAGGCGAGCGCGCTGGCCATGACGTAATAGGTGACGACGACGACGGTGGGCGAGGTCTTGCCCTTGCCGCCCTCGCGCTGCGATTCGATCTGCGCCGCCGGGCCGCCGTGCAGGGCGCGCGCCTTGGCGATCTTTTCCTTGGCCCCGACCCGCGTCGGCGCCTGTTCCTTCTTGCTGAATATCCCCATCCCCAGTCCTTTCAGCCCGTTACACTCCGTCTATCAGTGTAACGAAGCCCGCGGCAAAAAAGAAGCGCGTAAATGGAAAGGGGATTGCCGTAACGCGCGCGCCTAGGCCTTGACCACGATTTCCGGCCGGGCGATGCCCGCCATGGCGTTGCGGGTATCGACGATGAGCTGCGCATTATCGGAAATCATGGCGTAGTCGATATTGTCGTGGTCGGTGACGATGACCACGGCGTCCTGCGCCGCCAGCATCTCCGGCGTGAGCGCGGCGGAGGCCATGCCGTTGAAGGCGGCATGCTCGCGCGTCGGCGGAATGGTTTCCACATAGGGGTCGTGGAAGGAGACGTCGGCGTTGCGCTTTTGCAAAAGCTCCATG
This sequence comes from Alphaproteobacteria bacterium, assembly GCA_016124645.1. Taxonomy (GTDB): domain Bacteria; phylum Pseudomonadota; class Alphaproteobacteria; order Micavibrionales; family UBA2020; genus WGNE01. The sequence continues at coordinate 34,923 of WGNE01000016.1, read as the reverse complement.
ACGGCGAAGGACGGGCTTTCGCGGATATCCGCCACGTTCTTCTTGTAGGCCATGCCGATGATGAGGATTTTCGCGCCGTTCAGGGATTTGGCGAAGCGCGCGTCCAGCGCCTCGGAAAGCTTGTTCACCACGTGGCGCGGCATGGAGACGTTGATCTCCCCCGCCAGCTCGATGAACTTGGTGGAGATGTTGAACTCGCGCGCGCGCCAGGTCAGGTAGAAAGGGTCGATGGGAATGCAATGCCCGCCAAGGCCGGGGCCGGGATAGAAGGGCATGTAGCCGAAGGGCTTGGTCTTGGCGGCCTCGATGACCTCCCAGATGTCGATGCCCATGGCGTCATAGATCACCTTCAGCTCGTTCACCAGCGCGATGTTGACGGAGCGGAAGATGTTTTCCGTCAGCTTCACCGCCTCCGCCGTTTCGGGGGAAGACACCGTGACGACGGCCGATAAAAACTGGCTGTACATGGTCTGCGCGAGGCGCAGGGCCGCCGGCCCGTCGCCGCCCACGACCTTCGGGATGATGGCGGTGTGGTATTTGGGGTTGCCGGGGTCCTCGCGCTCGGGCGAGAAAGCCACGAAGAAATCCTGCCCCGAGGTCAGCTCGCTCGCCTCTTCGAGGATGGGGATGATGAGGTCGCGCGTGGTGCCGGGGTAGGTCGTCGATTCCAGCACGACGAGCTGGCCGGGACGCAGGTGGCGGGCGATGGACTTGGTCGTCTCAACCACGTAAGTCATGTCCGGCTCGCGGTTGCGGTTGAGCGGGGTGGGCACGCACATGATGATGGCGTCCATCTCGCCCAGCAGGCCGAAATCGCTGGTCGGGCGCAGCTTGCCGCTTTTCACGAATTCCGCGACCTTGTCGTTGTGGATGTTGCCGATATAGCTCTGCCCGCGCGAGAGCTTCTCGATCTTCGAGAGGTCGATGTCGAAACCCGTGGTGGAGAATTCCGCCGCGCAGGTTGCGCAGGCCAGCGGCAGCCCGACGTAGCCGAGGCCGATGATGCCGATCTTCGCCTTGCGCTTGATGAAGGCCTGGCAAAGGGCGTCGATATCGGCTTCCGGCGAGGCATCGGCGGCTTGCGGTTTTTGCGGCTGGGCGGTCATGGGACGGCTCCTGACGGGGTTTCAAAGTCTTCCGCTTTTTAACATAGCCCTGAAATGAAAGCAAAGTCGGAAATGGGCCGCGAAAAGCGCATTCCGCATGGGGGCTTTTCCGCGCCCGTCAAACCTGTTATGTCTATAGAAATCCATTTTTGACCGAATTTATAAAGACCCCGACAAAGGGGGCCGCAAAGCACAGGAGCCGTCATGAAAACCTATACCGTCACCCCCGAACAAAGCGGCAGCATCTTCGAAACCGTGGCGCGGCGCGACACGCTGGGCCGCGCCATCGCCAAGCTGGCCGAAGCGCATGGCGTGGGCGTCTGGTTCCACGACTATAAAGACCCCGTCGCGGGTGCGCCCGTCATCATGGTCGAATGCGGCGACGTCTTGCTGGAGCAAATAAAAAAGATGTCCGGCGTGAAAAGCGTGGAGGAAACCTCCGGCACACTGGAAACCGAGCGCAACGCGCGCATCAAGAAATACTTCACCGCGCCTTCGAGCCCCAGCCCGGCCTCGCCGCCCAAAAACCCGGACCCGAAAAAACCCGCGCCCAGGAAACCGCGCGGGCCGGGGTTCTTCTTCTGAGTTTTAAGAAATCCCCGGAAAACAAACCCGCCGCCCCCGCAGCATGTCTATCATGCAAAGCATATTACGCGGGAGTCCGGCAGCGCGTCGGCGCGTCACATAAATAAATATCTGTGCGCTAACGCGCACGGACCGGACCCCGGCCTTCGCCGGGGTGGCGGCAATGAAATAAAGAAAAAGCTTATCCCGCTTCCGCCGGTTTACCGTAGCGCTTGACCAGCACGTCCTCGATGACGACGAGGCCGCCGCCTTCCATCATCTTGTCGAGCACGGGCAGGAAGGCGTTGATCTTTTCTTCCGTATCGACGATCTCGACCAGCATCGGCAAGTCGTCGGAAAGGTCGAGGATGTTGGAGGTGTGCAAAAGGCTGGCGTGGCCGTAGCCCATCGGCCCGCGCAGGACCGTCGCGCCCGCGAGGTGGTTTTCGCGCGCGGAGAGCACGATGGCCTCGAACAGCGGCTTGCCGGAAAAGCGGCGCTTTTCGCCGATGAAGATGCGCAGGGAAAGGCATTTTTCGGGAAGCGTCATGGCGTCAGGCTCCTTTTAAATGATTGAACGCGGCGGCGGCGGCGGTGCCCAGCCAGACGGAGACAAGGCAGAGCACGACGGAAAGAACGACGTTGCCGCCCGCGTAAAGATAATCCCCCTGCCGCGCGAGGTTCTGGGTCTGCAGGCTGAAGGATGAAAAGGTCGTGTAGCCGCCGCAAAAGCCGACCAGCAGGCACTGGCGCACGTTCGGGCTGACGAGCAGCCGCCCGTCCGGCCCCATGACGGCGGCGAGGAAACCGATGATGAAGGAGCCGGTGACGTTCGCGACCATCGTCCCCCAGGGAAATGTTTCGCCCGCCGCCCGCGCGACGCTCACCCCCACGCCGTGGCGCATCATGCCGCCCAGCGCGCTGCCGAGGCCGATCCAGAGGTATGTGATGATGGAAGACAATGGAATATTCCCGTCAGGCCGTTTTCATGCCCGCCCATTTTCGGGCATTTTCGCGCGTTTTCCAACTTCTAAAAACGGCTTCTTAAAACAGGCGGCGCTCAGCCGCCGTGGCGACGGTGCTTTTTCTTGCCTTTGCCCCGGTTTTTATCCTGTTTTGCGTCCTGCTTCTTTTGCCAGGGCTGCTGGCCGTTTGCGTTGGCGGGCTGGCCGGGCTGGACCTTGCCGATCCCGTCCTGCTGGCGCGCGTCGCGGATACCCATATCGATGCGGCGCAGGGCGAAGTAAAGATCGGTCGATTCCCTCAGGGGCAGGCTTTCGGCCTTCTCGCGGAAGTCGCGCATGTTGCGCCCCTTCATGGTGCGCACGAAACGCTCCCACGCCTCGCGGCCGCGCTTGCCGTTGTGGCGGTTCTTCGCCACGCGGTCGAAGAGCTTGCCCATGTGGCTGGCGGTATCGACAAGACCGGGGCGCACCAGCGTGTCGAGGTCGCGCTGCGCTTCGGGGTATTTCGAAACCGCGTCATTAAAAAGGCGCCGCAAGCCGGGCGCCTTGTTATCGCGTATGTCGTCGTTCGCGGCCTTGGAAACGCTCTTGCCTTCCTGCGCCGCGGCTTTCTTGAAGTCCACAAGCACGGTGGAAAGACCCGGCGTTTTGCTGACCTGCGCGATTTCCTCCGCCACGGTCGAGAACAGGAAGATGCCGTGGTTGATCTGGTTCTGCGCCTCGTCCTTGCGGCGGGCGAGGCCGGAATAGACGTGGCCGTCCGGCTGGGGTTGGCAGACGAAGCCCGCGTGCAGATCGTTGCGCTCGGGCACGATCATGATGGTCCACATGCATTCGCCCGGCTCGGTGCGGGTGATGTGCTGGATGTCGTTCAGCTTGTTCTTGTATTCGTGCACCTGCTTGGGCAGCAAGATGAAGTTGCCGAAATGGTTGGCGTGGGAAACCGCGGGGCCGTCCGGCTGGTCGGGATCGACTTCCTTGCTCTTGCCCCAGAGGCCGCTGCCCGCGCGCTCGGTGATATGGTCGATGTTGACGTCGTACATCCGCCCGTTCTCGTCGGCGGGGTCGAGGCCGTTCTTCATCCGCTCGATACCGTGCTCGGCGATGCCCAGCGCGCGCAGGTCGTCGGCGTGGTTCTCGCCCAGGAAGCGCAGGAAGCGCGGGCGGGCGATGAACTGGTATTCGCTGTGAATCTCCGCATTCTCCTCGCGGCTGATGCGCGAATAGAGCACGGGGGCGAGGGCGAAGCCCTCGGGAATGTCCTTGATAAGCTCTTCGAATTCTTGCTGCTGTTTTTCAAGCTGCGCGGCCGTCGGCGCGTATTTGACGGGCGGCTGCCCGGCGGCTTCGCGGGCGCGGGTATCTTCCAGCCTTTGCTTAAGGTCGGCGCGGATCATGTCGCAGATGTCTTCGACGGAAGGCGGGGTGGCGGGCGATGGCGGGTGGGCAGGATCGAAAAACCCTGCGGCAGAGGTTATTTCAGTGATCGTCTCGGCGGAAACCCGTTTCACCAGCGTGATACTCCGTCTTGCTTTTTGAACACGAGGAAACACTACTGTATAATTTTTGTAAAATCAATGTGGAAAATAGGTAAGATTATTACTTTCAAATCATTAGATTTATATCATTGTTATAAAAAATGATTTTTCGCCGAAAACCGGCGCGATAACCGCGGACAGGGAAAATTATTATGCTATAAACGGGTTTCGCGCCCATCGCCGCGCGCGATTCTCCCCCGCATTTCCCGTTCCGTTTTTCACGCCGATTCGGTCTTGCGCCGTTCAGCCGAAAACTTTTTGCCAGGAAAGTTTCAGCGCCTTGTCCACTTCGCCCATCGGCGCGGCGATGCCGAGCGCGGAAAGCGAGGTCACGCCGTGCTGCGAAATGCCGCAGGGCACGATGCCCGCGAAATGCGAAAGGTCCGGGTTCACGTTTAAAGAGATCCCGTGGAAGGCGACCCATTTGCGCACGCGCACGCCGATGGCGGCGATTTTGGCTTCCTCGCCCTTCTTGCCGCCGTGTTTCTTCATGTCGATCCAGATGCCGACGCGGTCCTTGCGGCGCTCGCCCTTGACGTCGAAATGCGACAGCGTCTCGATCGCCCATTGCTCGAGCTGGTGGACATAGGCGCGAAGGTCCGGCCCCGTCTCGCGCTGGCGTTTTTGCAGGTCCATCATGACGTAGGCCACGCGCTGGCCCGGGCCGTGGTAGGTGTATTGCCCGCCGCGCCCCGCGTTATAGACGGGAAAGCGCGCGTCCAGCAGATCCTTCGGGTCGGCGCTGGTGCCCGCGGTATAGACCGGCGGGTGTTCGAGCAGCCAGACGTAATCGTTCTCGTTCTTCTCGCGGATGAGCCCGACCTTCGCTTCCATGAAGGCGAGCGCGCGGTCGTAGGGAACGGGACGGTCGTCGATATGCCAATCGACTTTCTTGTAAGGAATGCGTTTTGCGGAAACGGGTTTGGCGGCCGCCGTTTTGGCGGGCACGGCCTTCTTCGTCGGCGCAACTTTTTGTGCGAGGCCCATGAAAATCACTTTCTGATATATGCGTAATGAATGGGCGTAACATAATACAGAGCGAAACCCGTGAAAAGCCCCTCTTGACATATCCGTGCCGCAAGATTAAAAAAAACGCTGCATCTACCTCATTATATTAGAAAATTACAGGCTTCTGTAAACTGGAAAGCAGGTTTTCATGCTGAGAAGAATTTTCAACCGCGTCGCCGATTCTTTCGACAAGGTCAACTGGATGGTCACGCGCAAGCTGCCCGTGCCCGATCTGGAAGGCACCAAGAAATACGTGCAGTTCACCGCCCAGCGCGGCAAGGACGGCTACTGGACCATTTCCAGCAAGCACAACATGACGAATATCACCGCGGGCTTCCAGTCCGTCAGCCGCGCCTACCACAAGGCGGCGGAAAAGCACGCGGACCGCAAGCTGAGCCCCGGCGACAGCTTCAGCATGAACTTCGACACCGCCTTCCTGATTTTGAAAGACATGGAAGACAGCCTGCTGTCGCGCACCGGCACCACGCCCGGCGACGAGCCGAAACACCATTTCATGCACGCCTACCGCCTGCTGCCCAAGCAGTTCCGCGAGGGGCTGGACGATCTGCTGTTCAAGCGCACGGAGCTGAAGGGCCGCCTGATGGAGCCCAAGCCGCGCGCGCAGCCGGAAGCGAAACCGCAGCCGGGCGCCTTCAAGGGCCGCGGCGGACCCGCGAATTAAAAGTTCCGGTCCTGCGAACCGATGGAACTTCCCAGCTTATAGGAGACAGGCTTTGAGAACGAAGCTCATCACTTGCGTGGTCTTGTCCGCGCTCGCGCTGGCGGGCGCCGCCTATGCCGCCGATACGCCCGCGAAAAACCCCGCGCAAAAACACGACATCTCCGGCTCCGTGCTGGTGGAAGGCAAGCGCTACGACCTGCTGTTCCTGAAGGACGCGGCGGCTCAAGCGCAGATCGCGGGCTTCAACAAGGCGCTGCAAGCCTCCAACGGCGGGCATATCGGTTCCTGCAGCCGCGTCATCGACCTCGCGCCTGCGGACAGTGCGGGCGGCGGGAAAACCGCCCACGGCTTCGGCGGCATCTGCGATTTCACGGGCAAGACCAGGACGGCGCAGGCGCTCGTCTGTCTTGGCGGCGCGACGGCCCCCCTGAAAATCGACGTCCGCGCCGAAACGTCCACTGCAGCCGACCTCGTCGGCTTTGTGAACAGCGACTGCCTGAACGCGCCCGTAAAATAATAAATATTCATATATAACAGTGTATTAACGATGCTTTTGATGCGGCCCCGGCTGTTTTCCGCATGGCATACTTGACATAATGTCAGAAGGGGTATAAAACTCGGTGCCATGGTTCCTCACGCGACCTTTGCAAGCGCGCGGATGAAGCGACCGGAAAGATTTCAAAAAATACATTCGACGTCAGAAAGGACAACGGACATGAGCAACCTCGGCGCAGTTTTCTATGGCACGGCGGCCCCTGAAACGGATTTCAGGAAGCTTTGCGACCGGCCGCTGGGCAACAGCGAGAAAAGCCCCTATGCCGACAAATACAGCTGCCTCGTCGATCTGGGGTTCGAGGATGAGTCGGATGTCCTGCCCTATGCCGTCGTCATCTGGGACAAGAAGACGGACCGTTTTGCCGTCGCCTTCCCGCACGAACTCGACTCTGCGCAACACCGCCTGAAAGTGCATTTCTTCCACGAGGGCTATAAACCGGTCGAGGACAGCAGCGCCTTCAAGCCCGCGCAAGCCGTCGTCGATGCGCTGCCTGCGTTGGACGGCAAGGAATTTTCCCTGTCCCACGACCGCATCATCGACAACATGAGCCACGCGCAGCTGAAGGCCGTCATCGCCGGCGCGACCCGGCTGAACGAAGGCCGCAAGGAAATTCACGACATGGAGAAAAAACTCCGTCAGGATCTCGGCCGCGTCGTCAACGACGCATTCCTGCCCAGGCAGGAACCCGCGCCCGCCGCCGTCGCGACCGAAAAGCCCGCCGCGCCGAAAAAAGCGGCCCCCCGGAAAAAGCCGCGCAGAAAGCCTTCCGCAGGGCAATCCCCGAAATAAAAGGTTCCGGGCGGCTCCCGTCCGGGCGACAGCGATATGCCATGCACCCGCCCGCCGCGCCGACGGGCGGGTGTTTTGCATATTATGCAAATAATGCCGCGGAGACGCCTCCAGACTCCACTTGCGCGGCATCGCGCTATCTGTTATTGAAATACCTCGATTTGACGGGTTCGCCCGTCGAAACGCTACCATCAAAATACCGTGCGGCCATGGCGGAATTGGTAGACGCGCAACGTTGAGGTCGTTGTGGGGTAACTCCCGTGGAAGTTCGAGTCTTCTTGGCCGCACCATTTTGAAATCCTTTTCTTTTTGAAATCCCCATTTTGAAAAAACCGTGTTACCCTTTGCGGCAAGGGGTTGACGGTCAATGACGGGCTTTTCCGCGAAGGAAAAGCCCCGCCGCGCCACCGCCCCGCACGCAAGGCACCGTCAGGAGTTTTTTTCGCATCATGGCTTTCAAGAAGGATCAGCTGTACAAGGACGCGCTGGAATATCACCGCGCGCCGAACGGCCCCGGCAAAATTTCCATCACCCCGACCAAATCGCTGGTTTCGCAGCGCGACCTTGCGCTCGCCTATTCGCCGGGCGTGGCCGCCCCCTGCCTCGAGATCGAGGCGGATCCCGGCTGCGCGTCCGAATACACCGCGCGCGGCAACCTCGTCGCCGTCATCACCAACGGCACCGCCGTGCTGGGCCTCGGCGACATCGGCCCGCTGGCCGCCAAGCCGGTGATGGAAGGCAAGGCCGTCTTGTTCAAGAAATTCGCCGGCATCGACGCCATCGACATCGAGGTGGCGGAGAAAGACGTGGACAAGCTGGTCGAGGTCATCGCCGCGCTGGAGCCTTCCTTCGGCGCGATCAACCTCGAGGACATCAAGGCGCCCGAATGCTTCGAGGTCGAAAAGCGCCTGAAAGAGCGCATGAAGATCCCCGTCTTCCACGACGACCAGCACGGCACCGCCATCATCGTCGGCGCGGCCTTCGTCAACTGGCTGAAATACGCGAACCGCAAGATGAAGGACGTGAAGCTCGTGACCTCCGGCGCGGGCGCGGCGGCCATGGCCTGCGTCAACCTGCTCGTCGCCCTCGGCCTGCCGAAAAAGAACATCCTGCTGACCGACCGCCACGGCGTGGTCTGGAAGGGCCGCAACGAGCAGATGGATGAAGTCAAAAAATGCTTCGCCGTGGAGACCAAGGCCCGCACGCTGAAAGAGGCGGTGAAGGGCGCGGACGTCTTCCTCGGCCTCTCCGCCCCCGGCGTGCTGGACAAGGACATGGTCAAAAGCATGGCGCGCGCCCCGCTCATCATGGCGCTGGCCAACCCCACGCCCGAGATCATGCCCGAGGAAGCGCGCGAGGCCAAGCCCGACGCCGTCATCTGCACCGGGCGCTCGGACTATCCCAACCAGGTCAACAACGCGCTGTGCTTCCCCTTCCTGTTCCGCGGCGCGCTCGACGTCGGCGCGACGGCGATCAACGAGGACATGAAGCTGGCCTGCGTGCACGCGCTGGCCGCGCTGACGATGGAGGAGCCGACCGCGGAGGTGACCGCCGTCTATGGCGACGAGCCGCTGCGCTTCGGCCCCGACTACCTCATCCCCAAGCCCTTCGATGCGCGGCTCATCCTGCGCCTGCCGCCCGCCGTCGCCAAGGCGGCGATGGACAGCGGCGTCGCCACCCGCCCGATCACGGATTTCGAGGATTACCAGCAGCGGCTGGAAAAATTCGTCTATCGCTCCGGCCAGTTCATGCGCCCGATCTACGACCGCGCCGCGGCCGACCCCAAGCGCATCGCCTTCGCCGAGGGGGAGGACACGCGCGTGCTGCACGCCGCGCAGACGCTGCTGGACGACGGGCTGGCCAAGCCCATCCTCATCGGGCGTGAGGAAGTCGTCCTGCGCCGCATCAAGCAGCTGGGCCTGCGGCTGAAGAAGGACGTCAACTTCGAACTGGTCAACCCCCAGCGCGACCCGCGCTACCATGACTACTGGACGACCTACCACGGCCTGATGGGCCGCAAGGGCGTGACCCCCGCCATCGCCAAGCAGATGGTGCGCACGCGCAACTCGGCCATCGCCTCGCTCATGGTGCACAAGGGCGACGCGGACGCGCTGATCTGCGGCATCGTCGGCCGCTATGACCGGCACTTCAAATACGTGACCGACGTCATCGGCCCCGCCGACGGCCCGACGGAAGGCAGCAAGACCTTCGCCGCGATGAACGTGATGATCCTCGACAAGGGCACCTTCTTCATCTGCGACACCTTCGTCAACCCGAACCCGACCGCGCAGGAGATCTGCGACATCACCCTGATGGCGGCGGAGGAAGTGAAGCGCTTCGGCATCGAGCCGCGCATCGCCCTGCTCTCGCATTCCGACTTCGGCAGCATCGACCGCCCCGAAACCGTGAAGATGCGCGAAGCGACAAGGCTGGTGAAGGAAGCCGCCCCCGGCCTTCGGGTGGAAGGCGAAATGACCGCCGCCGCCGCGCTTTCGCAGGAGGTGCGCGACATCATGTTCCCGGATTCGGACCTGAAGGGCAGCGCGAACCTGCTGATCATGCCCAACATCGACGCCGCCAACATCACCTTCCACATGTTCAAGACGCTGGGCGACGGCATCACCGTGGGCCCGCTGCTTCTGGGCGCGCGCAAGCCGGTGCATATCCTCATCCCCTCCGTCACCGCGCGCGGCATCGTCAACGCCGCCGCCTATGCCTGCGTCTGCGCGCAGGTCATGAGCCAGCAAAGCGGGAAAGCGGCGGCGAAGGCCGCGCTGGAAACGGCGAAGAAGGCCGCGAAGAAGATCGGCGCGAAAGCGAAGGCGAAAGCAAAAACGAAAAAGGGAACCGCGGCCAAGAAGAAGCGCGCCGCGAAAAAATAAACCTGAAACCCGCCCGCGCGGCAACCCGCACCCCCGCCGCTGACGAGAAGACATGGAAGAAGAAAAGGAAGTACAGCACGCGCTCCAGTTCGACGACGCTATCATCCAGCAACAGGGCGACAGCGACGATGCGGACGGCGTGGGCCCTTCCGACGCCTTCATCCGCGAGATCCTCGAGCTTCTGGAGAACAACTACACCGACCGGATACAGGAGCTGTGCCGCGACATCTCCGCGCCCGACGCCGCCGACCTGCTGGTCAAGGCGGACAAGGAGGACCGGCGCGAGCTGGTGCATATCCTCGAAGACCAGCTGGACCCCGAGACCTTTTCCTACCTAGATTACGAGGTGCTGAACGATTTGTTCAGCCACATGCCCGACCCGCAGATCGCCGCCATCGTCGGCGCGCTGGAAAGCGACGACGCCATCCGCATGGTGGAAGACCTCGACGAGGACCGGCGCGACGGCATCATGCGCCACCTCTCGCGCAAGGTGCGCGCGGCGGTGGAGGAAGGCCTGACCTTCCCCGAGGAAAGCGCGGGCCGCATGATGCAGCGCGAGTTCGTCGCCATCCCGCAGTTCTGGACGGTGGGCAAGACGGTCGATTACCTGCGCGTCGCCGCCCATGCCCTGCCGGACCGTTTCTACGACATCTTCATCGTGGATACCATGCACCGCTTCACCGGCGCGGTGATGCTGAACGACCTGCTCTGCGCGCAGCGGCCCGTGAAGATCGACACGCTGGTGGGCGAGGAACACGTGACCATCCCCGTCGATATGGACCGCGAGCAGGTCGCGCACCTCTTCCGCCGCAAGGACTTGCTTTCCGCCCCCGTCATCGACGCGGACGGGCGGCTGATCGGGATGATCACGGTCGATGACATCGTCGATGTCATCGACGAACTGGCGGAGGAAGACTTCCTGAAACTGGGGGGCGTGACGGATTCGGACATCTTCCGCCCGACCGTCGCCACGGTGCGCTCGCGCTTTTGGTGGCTGTGCATCAACCTTTTCACCGCCTTCGCCGATACCTTCGTCATCAATCTTTTCTCCAACACCATCGAAAAAGTCATCGCGCTGGCCGCCCTCATGCCCGTCGTCGCCTCCATGGGCGGGAACGCGGGCACACAGACCCTCGCCGTCGCCGTGCGCGGTATCGCGACCAAGGAACTGACCGCCGCCAACGCCTGGCGCATCATCGGCAAGGAGCTTTTGGTCGGCAGCATCAACGGGCTTTTGTTCGGGGCGGCGATGATCGGCATCATCATGTTCTGGTACCATGACCTGCGGCTGGGCCTCGTCATGGCGGCGGCCATGATCTTCAACCTCGCCGCCGCGGGCTTCACCGGCGCGGTCATCCCCATCTGGCTCGACCGCGCGGGCTTCGACCCCGCGCATTCCGGCGCGGTCTTTTTGACCACCGTCACCGACATCGTGGGGTTCTTCGCCTTCCTCGGCTTGGCGACGCTGTTCCTGATGTAACCTATTCTATTGATATAAATATTTTTATTTTTTATAAATAGACATAATGCGACAGCGGCCTATACTGGAGGGCACCTGAAAACCAGCCTGTATGCCCCCCATGTCCCTCAGCAAGAAATTCCCGAAACAGACGCCCGCCGCGACCGGCTCCGATGCCGAAGCGCAGGCGCGGCTGTTCGAGGCCTGCGATGCGGGCGACACCGGGACGATGGAAAAAATCCTGACCGCCGAACCCGCGCTGCTGGACACCGCGGACGAAGCGGGCTGGACGCCGCTGCACCACGCGGCGAGCTGGGCGCAGACGGGCGCGGTGGAGCTGCTTTTGGAACGCGGCGCGCGCACGGATATAAAAGACGGCGCGGGCTACACCGCCGCGCAGCAGGCCGCGCGGCAAAACTTCGCGCCCGTCGTCGATATGATTGCGGATGCGGCGCATTACCGCGCAAGACGGATGGAGCGCGAGGAAAAGGAACGGCAGGCGCAGGCCGACCGCGCGCGCGCGGCGCGGCTGCAGGAGGCGGAAAAAATCGGCAAAGGCCTCGGCCGCGACATCGCCGTGAACAAGAAGCCGCTGAAGGTCGCGCCGCGCAAACCCTGACAATCACGCCCTGACTTCATCATTCCCGCGAAAACGGGCATCCATGCCTGCGGCAAGTCCCGCTGCCGGCCTTTGGATTCCCGCTTTCGCGGGAATGACGATGAGACGATGAAATGAATAACCTTGAAAGATGGTTCTCAGGGCTTGCGCCTGAAGAGCCTTCCGAAAATGCCCTGCTTTGCGGCTTTTTCTTCTTCCGCCCGCGCCTGCTTGCGGCGCTCGTCTTCCGCGGCAACGGCGGCGTAATGCGCGGTCAGCTCGCTTTTCGTTTGCGCGCAGAGGTTTCTGGCCAGCGTTTCGTCATGGGTCATTTTCAGCTGGGCGTCGATATCCGCCGCCGTGTCGAAAACGGCCGTCAGGAAGGTCGATTTGTAGCCGAATTGCCTTTCGCGCAGCAGGGGCACGATGGCGGATTGCGCTTTCACGCCGCGCGTGAACTGCGTTGAACGGCACACATAGACATCGTTGACGTTTTCCGTGATTAAAAGCAGGTAGCGGTCCCCGCGTGCGGCGGCGGCGGTGAAGGCCTGCCGGATCTCGCCCGGAATCATCATGTCGTCTTCTACGATTGCCACGGATGCCCCTTTGCGGTTTGTGCCGCCCTTTTATGCCCGCTTTGCCGATTTATGTCAATAAAATCCCGCAAAGAAGCGGAAACATCGCCTAAAATATCGCCCTGCGCGCTCATTTCCGCTACTTTTCCTGCAAGGAGAATCGCCGATGAAAACCAACACCCAGACGAAAGAAACCGTGATGAGCAACGAGTCCTACACCCCCGTGGCGCTTGACTACCCGACGCTGAAGTTCAGCCTCGGCGAGCATGCCGAGATGATCCGCGAGACGGTGCGCCGCTTCGCGCAGGACAACATCACCCCCATCGCCGCCGAGGTGGACCGGGCGAACGAATTCCCCAACGACCTCTGGCCCGAATTCGGCAAGCTGGGCCTGCTGGGCATGACGGTGGCGGAAGAATACGGCGGCTCCGGCCTTGGCTATATCGAGCACATCATCGCGATGGAGGAAATCTCCCGCGCTTCGGCCAGCATCGGGCTTTCCTACGGCGCGTTTTCGAACCTCTGCGTCAACCAGATCCACCTCAACGGCACGGAAGCGCAGAAGAAAAAATACCTGCCCGAACTTTGTGGGGGCACGAAGATCGGCGCGCTCGCCATGAGCGAGCCGGGCGCGGGCTCAGACGTCGTCTCCATGAAGCTGAAGGCGGAGAAGAAGGGCGACAAATACGTGCTCAACGGCAACAAGATGTGGATCACCAACGGGCCGGACGCCGACGTTCTCGTCGTCTATGCCAAGACCGATCCCGCCGCGGGCCCGAAAGGCATCACCGCCTTCATCATCGAAAAAGGCTTCAAAGGGTTTTCGACCGCGCAGAAGCTGGACAAGCTGGGCATGCGCGGCTCCAACACCTGCGAGCTGGTCTTTCAGGACTGCGAAGTGCCGGAAGAAAACGTGCTGGGCGCGGTCGGCAAGGGCGTGAACGTCTTGATGAGCGGGCTGGATTACGAGCGCGCGGTGCTGGCCGCCGGGCCGCTCGGCATCATGCAGGCCTGCATGGACGTCGTGGTGCCCTACCTGCACGAACGCAAGCAGTTCGGCCAGAGCATCGGCGAATTCCAGCTGATGCAGGGAAAGCTTGCGGACATGTACGTCGCGCTCAATACCGCGCGCGCCTATGTCTATGCCGTGGGTCAGGCCTGCGACCGCAAGGAGATCACCCGCAAGGATGCGGCGGGCGCGATTTTGTACGCGGCTGAAAAAGCGACCTGGATGGCGCTCGAGGCCATCCAGTGCCTTGGCGGCAACGGCTATATCAACGAGTACCCGACCGGCCGCTTCCTGCGCGACGCGAAGCTTTACGAGATCGGCGCGGGCACGAGCGAGATCCGCCGCATGCTCATCGGCCGCGAGCTGTTCAAGGAAACGGCGTAAGCGTCTTCATTCATGAATCGAAGGGTTAAGGCCGCGCGAAAGCGTAAGCCGGTTTGAGCTTGGGCTTTTCGTCTTCCTGCAAAAGCGCGTGGGTCGCAACCACGATGCCGGTGCTGAGCGCGAAGCCCAGAAGGTGCTGGCCCGTAAGCATCCCCGCGACCTCGACCCCTGCCGCCAGCGTGAGGGCGACGGCGGAAGCGAATTTATGGTCGCGCAGGTTTGCGCTGACTTCCTGAATCTTCTCATACAGCGCCTCGCCCGAAAGGGTGGAGACCGCGAATTTGCCGACCTTGACCGCCGCGCGAGCGAAGGCGTTCTTGGCCGCGCGCGCTTTTCTGCCGAAGATCTTCAGCGCCTTTTTGACGGGAGAGATCGCGCGGGTCAGCCAGTTTCCCGATTCGCGCGACACTTTCATGTCGCAGCTGGGCAGCATGGGCCGCGCCGAGAAATGAACCAGCGGCTTGCGCTTGCCCGCGCTGCCGAAGGTTTCGGAAAGGGTTTCGTCCTTTTTTTCGGGATCTTGTTTTGACATTGTTTTTATTGTTCCCATAAACATTAGACTATGTGCATTATATGGGAATAAATCTTAACAGAGTCTTAATTTTTACGGAAAAGCGGTATCATGGGGCCGCGTCCGGGCCTTTATTCTTGTTTTTCATTCGCTTGCCTGCCGTCGTCCCGCGCCGTTTTTCGCCCGCGCGGCGGTCCGCGGCGGCCTTGCGGAAAGAGTCGCGCAGCATGGGTTTCGTGCCGTGGGAGGCGATTCGGACGGTCTGGCGCAGCGCCTTGGTCTTGTCGCTGTAGATCTTTTCCGCCCCGAAATCCTCCTCGTATTCCTGCCAGTCGGAAAGCTCGGGCAGTTGCTCCATCACGCCCGACAGCCCGGCCTCGATTTTCGCGCAGGCGCGCGCGAAACCCTCGGTCGTCATGACGTCCGCGACAGCCTGTTTCACCACCTTGTCGATGTCCCTCATCAGCCTTTGCTCGGCGTCGGGGCGCGTGTGCATGAAGACGGTGGCGATCCCCGTCATCGACACGCCCGCCGCGTAATCCTTGCCGTATTGCGCGCCCAGGATTTCGCCCATGCTCTCATAGGGCGGGGGCGCGGTGATTTCCTTCGCCAGTTTTTTGAATTCCTCCAGCGTATGCGCCTGCCGGAAATCCTTTTCGATCTGGTGCAGGTAAAGCCCGGCGTAGGAGTTCAGCCCGTCGAGCATGAGGTGGGTGAAAAGCGCGCGGGAAAATTCCGCGTCGTCGTGGAATATTTCATAGGGCTGGCGGCGCAGGAACTTTTCCGCCTCGCGCATCACGCCCCCGCCGCGCTGGCGCAGGGCGGAGAAATATTCCGGCTGCCCCCGCTTTTCAAGCCGCTTGGCCTGCAGGATTTCCGCCGTGAAGGCGTCGGCCTCGGTCAGCAGCATTTCTATATAGCCCTTCGTGCCGGGCATGAGCGTGTCGTATTCCGCATCCTTCAGCGTGCCGTTGTCCGCCTGCTGGGCGACATGGCGCAGCTCGTGGAACAGGGTCATCACCATCGCCGGCACCTTGCCGTCGTTCATCACGCCGACGTGGGATTCCGCCGCGCCCTCATCGCGACCGACATAGCCCGCGATTCCGCTCAGCGGGTTCCAGCCCGTGATGCGCAAGCCGATATCGTTTTCCGCCGCGACCTCCAAAAGTTCCTTTCCCTCCGGCATGGCGGAAAGGCGCTGCAGGATTTCGATGCGGCGTGTCTCCTTGTCGCCGAACAGGGCCCGCTGGAACGCGCCCGCCGTCGCCGTCGCGCCGCGCTTGATGCCCGACCAGGCGCGCCCGCCCTGCCGCCGCCAGAAGCTTTTCGGCGCGGTTTCGTCTTTTGCGGGTTTCCTGTAGGGTTCGGCGCGTTTCATCCGAAGGCCTGCCTTTTTGTTGCGAAGTCTGCCTTTATAGCGGATATATATGTATTATGTCAATATATAAGAATCACCTATTGAAATATATCAATAACTTGCAAGTCAGTAATTGCGCGCGGCGATGAGGAATTCGCGGTTGCCGTCCCCGCCTTCGATCGGGCTCTTGATGATTCCCTGCACGTACCAGCGCGCGTCTTCCTCGATGAAGCGGCGGATGTCTTCGCAGACCTGCCTTTGCAGGTCTTCGTCCTTCACCAGCCCGCCCTTGCCGAGATTGCCCTTGCCGACCTCGAACTGCGGCTTGATGAGCGCGACGAGGTCCGCCTGCGCCGCCGCCCGCGCCAGCGCATGGGGAAGGACTTTCGTCAGGCTGATGAAGCTGACGTCGCAGGTGATGATATCCACCGCCTCCGGCACGTTTTCTTCATTGATGTCTTTCGCGTGCAGCCCTTCGAGGCTGATGACGCGCGCATCTTCCTGTAGGCGCGGGTGCAGCTGGCCGCGCCCGACGTCCACGGCATAGATTTTTTTCGCACCGCACTGCAAGAGCACGTCCGTAAATCCGCCGGTGGACGCGCCGAGGTCGAGGCAGGCGGCGCCCTTCACCGATATGCTGAATTCCTGCAAGGCGTGGTCGAGCTTTATCCCGCCGCGGCTGACCCATGGGAAGACCTCGCCCGAAACTTCCAGCGCGGCGGTGACGGGAACGGCGGTCGCGGGCTTGGTGACGGTGCGCCCCTCGACGCTGACAAGGCCTTCGCGCACCATTTCCTGCGCGCGGGTGCGGCTTTCGGCGAGCCCCCTTTCGACCAGCAGCACGCCGAGACGTTTTTTGGAAGGCTTCCCGCCGCTCACGGCGCGGGCTTGCGGTTTTTAGGATCCTGCGGCGGGGCCTTCTTGCGCCAGAGGTTGGCGGGGTTGAGTTTTCGCACCGCGCGGTTGAAGGCATCCGCGAGTTTCTGGCGCGGCGTCTTTTCCTCTTCCTTCTCATCAGGTTTGGGCAGGCGGGAGAGGATGAACTTGCGTGATTTCTGGTAGAGCTCTTCGTCCAGCCTCGGCGCGGCGTTCACCGTCATGTCGATGAGCTCCAGCGTTTTTTGCAGTTCTTCCGGCTGGGCCTGAAAATGCTTGAGCACCAGATCGTCGAGCGAGATTTCGCCCAGCGCGTCGGAGCGATAGACCTGCAGGATAAGGTTGGAAGGCTTGAAGGCCGGCGGCTCCCTCACGCGCTTCACGCTGCCGTGGAAGCTTTTTGCCGAGGCGGCGGCGTTGAAGACCTGCGCGTAATTCTTTTGATAACTGACGCTGTAGCCGGAAAGGCCTTTTTTCATGACCTCCGCGAAAAGCGCGCGGGAAAAAGCGCCCTCGTCCCCTTTCGGGTCGTAGGGGTTCTTTTCAAGAAATCCCTTGATGGCGTTGAAGGCGCGGGTCCTGCGGCGCATGAGCGCATCGAGGTATTCGCCCTGGCCCTGCTCTTTGGCTTTCAGGGCCATGAGGGTCTGGGAGGTATAGGCGTCCGCCTCGATCATCATGGAAAGCACGTGCATGCGCTTCGTGTCCTTGATGCGCCCGGTATTGCCGGGGTCGAGCCGGCCCCAGTCGTGCATCTGCTGCACGTGGCGCAATTCGTGCCAGAGGGTCAGGGCCATCTGCACGTCGTCGCCGTTGTTGGCGATGCTGACGGTGGAGGGCGACTTGCTGTAGCGGGTCAGCTTGCCCGCCGCGCCCTTCATGGCCTGCGGGCGCAAAACCTGTATGGCGACGCCGTTCTTCCGCGCGGTTTCCAGCATCTTCGCGCCGCCCGGCATGGTCTCGATATGCGAGAGGATGCGTTTCAGGCGTTTCTTGTGCCGCCCGTTCTTCAGCTGCACGCGCATGTCGTCGAAGGCATCGGAAAGTTTTTCGATGCGCGTATCCAGCCGCTCGCCGAAGGAGGGCTTTTTCTTTTTCGGGGCCGACAAACCGCGCGCCCCTTAAACCGCGACGGACTTGCGCGCGGCAAGCTCCTGCGGCATGCCCAGCGCCTCGAGCGCGCGGGAAACGATATGCGGCGCGTTCAGCCCCGCTGCGTCGTATTGCTTCTGCGGCGCGTCGTGGTCGAGGTAGAGATCCGGCAGCGTCATGGTGCGGATGCGCAGCCCCGCGTCCAGCGCGCCCTTTTCCGCCAGCAGGTGCAGCACCAGCGCGCCGAAGCCGCAGGCGGAACCTTCCTCGACGGTGACCAGCGCTTCATGTTCGCGGGCGAGGCGCAGGACGAGGTCTTCGTCCAGCGGCTTGGCGAAACGCGCGTCCGCCACCGTGGTCGAAAGGCCGAGGGCGTTCAATTGCTCCGCCGCCTTCAAGGCTTCGCCAAGGCGGGTGCCGTAGCTGAGCAGGGCGATCTTCGCGCCTTCGCGCAGAATGCGTCCGCGGCCGATTTGCAGCGGTGCGCCGCGTTGCTTCAAAGCCGCGCCCGTGCCTTCGCCGCGCGGGTAGCGCAGGGCGATGGGGCCGGCGTCATGCACGGCCATGGTCGCGGTCATGTCCTGCAGTTCGGCTTCGTCGGCGGCGGCCATCAGCACCATGTTGGGCAGACAGCCGAGATAGGCGACGTCGAAGGCCCCCGCGTGGGTCGCGCCATCCGCGCCGACCAGCCCCGCGCGGTCCATCGCGAAGCGCACGGGAAGATTTTGAATGGCCACGTCATGCACGACCTGATCGTAGGCACGCTGCAGGAAAGTGGAATAGATGGCGACGAAAGGCTTCATGCCTTCGGCCGCCATGCCGGCGGCGAAGGTCACGGCGTGCTGCTCGGCGATGCCGACGTCGAACATGCGCGCGGGGAATTCCTTCTCAAACAAGTCAAGCCCGGTGCCCGACGGCATGGCCGCGGTGACGGCGACGATCTTGTCGTCCGCCTTGGCCTCGGAAATCAGGCTTTGCGCGAAAACCTTGGTATAGGCGGGGGCGGCGGGCTTGGGCTTGTTCTGCGCGCCGGTCAGCACGTCGAATTTCGCAACCCCGTGCATCTTGTCCGCTGCGGTCTCGGCGGGGGAATAGCCGTAGCCCTTGCGGGTCACGACGTGGACGAGGAAGGGGCCGTCATAGGCGCTGTCGCGCACGTTTTCCAGCACGGGCAGAAGGTGGTCGAGGTTGTGGCCGTCGATGGGGCCGACGTAGTAAAAACCCAGCTCCTCGAACAGCGTGCCGCCGGTGACCATGCCGCGCGCGTATTCCTCCGCGCGCTGCGCCGCCTTTTGCAGCGGGGCTGGCAGCTTGCCGGAGAATTTCTTGCCGATCTCGCGCATCGTCAGGTACGGCTTGGAGGAAATGAGGCGGGAGAGATACGCGCTCATCGCGCCCACGGGCGGGGCGATGGACATGTCGTTGTCGTTCAGGATGACGATGAGGCGGCTCTTCAGCGCGCCCGCGTTGTTCATGGCTTCATAGGCCATGCCCGCGCTCATCGCGCCGTCGCCGATGACGCAGACGACGTTGTTGTCGCCCTCCGAAAAATCGCGCGCGACCGCCATGCCGAGCCCGGCGGAGATGGAGGTGGAGCTGTGCGCCGCGCCGAAGGGGTCGTATTCGCTCTCGCTGCGCTTGGTGAAACCGGAAAGCCCGCCGCCCTGACGCAGGGTGCGGATGCGATCGCGCCTTCCGGTCAGGATTTTATGCGGATAGGCCTGATGCCCGACGTCCCAGATGAGCTTGTCTTCCGGCGTATTGAAAACGTAATGGATGGCGGTGGTGAGCTCGACCACGCCCAGACCCGCGCCGAGGTGCCCGCCGGTGATCGACACCGCGTCCACCATTTCCTGCCGCAACTCGTCCGCGAAGGGCTGGAGGTCTTTCCTGTCCAGTTGGCGAAGCTCGGCCGGGACGGTCACGCTGTCCAGCAGGGGGATCTTGGTCATGTTTTTTCCTTTTTGGATTCTTTATACCCCTGTTCCGTAAAATTTTAAATGCCGGATTTGCTATGTTTCGGTGACGTTATCGTGCAATTATTTACATAAATCCAGAGTCTTGCCGACAGATAAGGAATAATGCGTATTTCATTGACTCTTTCTTTTTCATATTATATTGTGCGCCCTCCACCCGGGTGATGAGGGAAACCATGTTCGAAAAACTCAACATAAAGAAGCAGCTGGCCAAAAGGCGGCAGGCGAAGGCCGACAAGCGCGCGCAGGAAGTGCAGGCCACGAAAGACCGGTGGCAGGGACGGCTGGACGCCGCGCTGAAGGAGCCGACGGCGGAACTGCGTTACCTTCGCCTCATCAATTGCCGTACCGAGCTGCGCTCGGCCCGCATGGATCTGGATATGGACGCGGAAAACCGCCGCCGGAAGGAGTGCACGAAATCCGGCCTGCTTTACGCGACGCCGCTGGCCGCGGGGCTCATCTGTCTCGAGCCCGTCAGCTGGAGCCTGACGCTGGCCGCCGTGGGCAAGACGCTCTGGACGGGGGTCATCGCCTATACGCCCGCGCCGATCATCTCTTCTGAACTGCAAAAAAGCAGCTTCGGCAAGAAAAAGGTCATGGCCGCGATGGCGGCGGATTACGCGTTGATCGACCACTATGCCGCCGCGGCGGAAACGGCCCTTGCCGATATCGAGGAAAAGAACATCGCCGAGCTGGCAAAAAGCAAATCCTTCGAGGACATGCTGCGCTGGCGGCCGGAACTGAAGATCGCAGTGGCCCGCGCCTTCGCCGAGGCCGCGCAGCAGGAAAAGCCGGATGCGCCGGAAAAAACCGTGGCCAAGCCGCTCATCACCCCGCCGCGGCGCGACGGCTTCGGGCTCTAGTACAGGTTTACATATTCTTTACCCTTTTGCGCTACCCTTTGTCATGGAATACCGCCAGACGACGAAGGGAGAACGCCCATGAGCACGACCGAGCAAAACAATTTCTACCGCGCCTCGCTGGTGGATACCTTCGCCGACCGCGCCGCGCGCGAATCCATCGTGAAGGGGATGCAGCTCGTCAACATCATCCTGACCGGCCAGCACATCGCCGCCCTGCGCGAGATCAACGCGGGCGGCTTCGACCCCAACGTGCGCAGCATGGGCGGGAACTGGACGCCGCTGGGCGCCGCCGCCGCGATGAAGGACACCGAAGTCGCCAAGGCGCTTTTGAAAGCCGGCGCCGACCCGCTGATGAAGGACGTGAAAGGCCGCACCGCCATCGACCTTGCGAAACAATACGAGGCCAAGGCCGTGCTGCGCCTGCTGGAAAAAGCCGTCGCGGACAAGAAACCGAAAAAACGCAAAGCCCCCGCGCGCAGGAAAGCGAAAGCGGCGGCGGCGAAGTAATGAAAACTTTTTAACAAGCAAAACCCCCTTCTTGCAGGAGGGGGTTTGTTTGTTTGACCCATGCTTTTCCCTCTCCCCCCGCCCTCTTCCGCAAGCGGGAGAGGGAGCCATTCGCCGGAACGAAAAACGCCCCGGCCTTATGGCGGGACGTTTTTCTTTTCTCGTCATTCCCGCGAAAGCGGGAATCCAAAAACTTTCAACACGGACTGCAAGATGGATGCCCGCCTTCGCGGGCATGACGCGGGGACGGAAAAAATCAGACGCGCCGTTCCAGCACGTAATGCGCGAGGTCTTTCAGGAGGTCCACGCGGCCTTCGTCGAAGACGCGCAGGTGGGAGATGGCCTGCTCGACCAGCATTTCGGCGCGCGCGCGGGCCTGGTCGCGGCCCATGGCGGAAACGAAGGTGGCTTTTTTCGCGTCCTGTCCCGTGGGCTTGCCGAGGTCCTTGGCATCGCCCTCGACATCCAGCAGGTCGTCCGTGACCTGAAAGGCGAGGCCGAGGTCATGCGCGTAGTTGCGCAGCGACTGGCGGTGCGCCGGGTTCGCCTTGCCCAATATCGCCCCCGCCTCGCAGCAAAAAGCGATGAGCTTGCCGGTCTTCAGGCGCTGCAGGCGGCTGATGGTGCCGACGTCGAATTCCTGCTTCTCGCCGATGAGGTCGAGCATCTGCCCGCCGACCATGCCGTGCATGCCGATCGCGCCCGCGAGGTTGGAGACGAGCTCGATGCGCACGCGCGGGTCTTCATGGGTTTCGGTGTCGGACAAAATTTCAAAAGCGAGGGTCAAAAGCGCGTCGCCCGCGAGCAGCGCGGTCGCCTCGCCATAGGCCTTGTGCAGGGAGGGCTTGCCGCGGCGCAGGTCCGCGTTGTCCATCGCGGGCAGGTCGTCGTGCACCAGCGAATAGCAATGCACGAATTCCGCCGCCGCCGCCACGCGCCTTGCGCGCCCCGCGTCCACGCCGAAAACCCGCGCGCCTTCCAGCACCATGAAGGGGCGCAGCCGCTTGCCGCCGCCCAGCGCCGCGTAGCGCATCGCGTCGAACAGCGGGGCTTCCGCCAGATCGGTCTGCGGCAAGAGGCTGGAGATGGTCTTGTTGACCTTCTCGCGGCAGTCTTCCATTGCCTGACTGAGTTTGGGGGAGGCCTCTCTTGGTGACGGCGCCATATGCGTGCCCTCGAAGGTTAGGTTCTGTGGAAATTCAACTGCCCACAGTTATACCCTAAGTGACCGAAAAAAGTCACCTTTTTTACGTTTTTGGCGGGGGATGCGCCGCGCGGGGATTATTCGGAAATCTTGAAGTCTTCGGTCGAGGCCTTGCCGTCCGCCGAAACGGTGATTTTCTCGATGCGGCCCTGCGCTTCCTTCAGCTTGGAATCGCAGTACTGGCGCAGCGCCATGCCGCGCTCGTAGGAATCGATGGGGGTCTTGAGGTCCGCCGCGCCGGTTTCCAGCTGGCGGACGATTTTCTCGAGCTCGGTCAGTGCTTCCTCGAAGCTCAGTTTTTCGATGCCCGCCGTCGCGGCGGCGGCTTCCTGCTTTGCCATAAATTCCTCCCTAGCCGACGGCAGCGGTTTTTTGCGCTGCGTCCTCTTTAGCGTCCAGCAGGCCGAGGTTCAGCTCCAGCGCGCCGCAGAACATCTGGCCCAGCGTGATGTGCATTTCCTGAATCCGCGCCGTGGTGGTGGAGGGTACGTTCAAAAGGATATCGCACAAGGGCGCGATCTTGCCGCCCGTCTCCCCGGTGAAGCCGACGGTGGTGATGCCCAGCCTGCGGCATTCCTCGAAGGCCTTGATGACGTTCGCGCTGTTGCCCGAGGTGGTGATGCCGATGGCGACGTCGCCCTTCTTGCCGATGGCGGCGACCTGCCGCGCGAAAAGATGCTCGAAGCCGAAGTCGTTGCCGATGGCGGAAAGCGCGGAAGTGTCCGTGGTGAGCGCGACGGCGGCGATGGGGGCGCGGTCCTTCTTGTAGCGCACGGCAAGCTCGGTCGCGAGGTGCTGCGAATCCGCCGCGCTGCCGCCGTTGCCGAAGAACATGATCTTGCCGCCCGCCTGAATGCTGTCGGTCGAGACCTGCAGCAATTTGGCGAAGGGCGCGGCGAGCTGCTTGCGCGTGCGCGCGGTCACGTCCTCATGCTCGGAAAATTCGAAATCCCAGAATTGGTTGACGTCAACGGTCATTTTGTTCCTGTTCCCTGTCGTATTGAAGTTGCTCGGGCGTGAGGGCGAAGCCGATCACGACTTTATAATCCGCGGGGTTCGTCCCCTCCGCCAGCGGCAGGCGGATGGTATGCTGCTCGGTCGTCACGCCCTGCGGGCCTTGCGGAGCTTCTCCCGCTTTCGGGCCGGGCTCGGCGTCCGCCGCGCTTTTCGGCTCCGGCGCGGGCGCGGCCGCATTATCGAAAGCGAGGCTAGTGGAAAAGCCCGTGCGTTGCAAGATGTCGTTGTCCGGCGAGAGCACGGCGATAAAATATGGTAAATCCTGCGTCGTGATGTCCTTGCCCGCCGCGGTCGTGCGTCCCGCGAAGACGACGTTGAGGTCCATGTCCACCTGCCCCGGGGTCTTTTCGCGGCAGCCGCCGGAGAAATCGACGATTCGCGCGTCAACCTTCAGCGACGCCTTTTCCTTGCCCGTTGCCGCGCCCGTGACGGGCAGGCGGGAGGCCTCCTTGATGATGCCGGTATCGGGACAGGCGACGCTGTCGTCCTTGTGGCCGAACATGCTGCAGCCCCCTAAAAACAGGGCGCAGAGCGCAAAAGCGGCAAGCGGCGTGGATTTTTTCATGCATTCACCTTTTTGCCAAAAATAGACCTCTTGAGCACTCGACTCAAGGGCTTTGAGAGCGATATAGTCCGCCCATGACAGGTGAAACCGTACAGGAAACGAAACCCCCGCTGACCATCCTGCTCGCCAGCCCGCGCGGCTTTTGCGCCGGGGTGGACCGCGCGATCGAAATCGTGGAAAAATCGCTGGAGAAGTTCGGCGCGCCCGTCTATGTGCGCCATGAAATCGTGCACAACAAGCACGTCCTCGAAGACCTGCGCGCCAAGGGCGCGGTCTTCGTGAAGGAACTGGACGAGGTGCCGCAAGGCGCGCCCGTCATCTTCTCCGCCCACGGCGTGCCCAAGCGCGTGCCCGAAGAAGCGCAGCGGCGCGAGATGATCTATGTCGATGCCACCTGCCCCCTCGTCAGCAAGGTCCACCGCGAGGCGGAGATGCACGCGAAGACCGGCCACCAGATCATACTCATCGGCCACGCCGGCCACCCCGAGGTCATCGGCACCATGGGGCAATTGCCCGAAGGACGGGTGCTGCTGGTCGAAAGCGTCGAGGACGTCGAAAAGATAGAAGTCGCCGACCCCGAAAAGATCGCCTATGTCACGCAGACGACGCTGTCGGTCGATGACACGCAGGAGATCGTGGCCGCGCTGATGAAGCGTTTTCCCGCCGTGACCGCGCCGCGCAAAGAAGACATTTGCTATGCCACCACCAACCGCCAGCTGGCGGTGAAGGATATCGCGCCGCGCGCCGACGTCGTCGTCGTCATCGGCTCCAAAAATTCCTCCAACTCCAACCGTCTGGTGGAGGTCGCGAAGGCCTATGGCGCGAAACGCGCGCTGCTGGCGGACGCGGCGGAGGATATTCCGTGGGACGCGCTTTCGGGCATTTCCACCCTCGGCCTCACCGCCGGGGCCAGCGCGCCGGAAATCCTCGTGCAGCGCGTCATCGAGGAAGCGCGGGCCCGCTACGCGGTCACCTTGCAGACCACCACGGTCGCCAAGGAGACCCTGACCTTCAAGATCCCCCGCATTTTGAGCGCAGCAGGCTGATTTAAAACATTTTTTCCTTATCTTTGCCGCCGTGCGTCCCCGCACGTTTAGGGCTTGATTTTCCATCATGCGAAAATCTATAGTCAGATACTTTCGTATTTTGATTCTACCGCACAACAAAAGAACTGTGGTCATGAGGGTGACGCCAACACAGGACGAAAGGAACCTGCGTATGACGACCCGCTATTGCCTGACGGTCGAAGTGGAAAGCGAGGCCATCGAGAACGGTCTTGGCTACATGATCGGTTTCACCCTGCCCGCTGGCGCGCAAACCCCGCAGCAGGCGGCCGGTTTCGACGACTGGCGGCGCGACGTGACGCACGCCGTGCTGCGCGCGGGCGACAAGCTTTTCGACGCGGACCCCTATGCCGCCAAGCTGGCCGTGGCCGAGCTGATGAACGAGCTGGCCGCATTAAACGCCTGCCACGCCATCCAGATCGGCGGCGGGGACGGGCTGCCCGCCGTGCAGGTGCGCTCCAGCAATTACTACGATCCGCGCATCGACATCGACTTCACCGGCAAGGACGGGCATTTCACCGTGCGAAAACGCACCAAGGCCCATTACGGCCCCGCGCCGGACCTGAAGATCACCGCGCACGGGCATACGGGTTGCATCCCCGCCGCGCGCGATTTCCCCTTTACGCAAGAATCCGTGCCGGAAAAACCTGCGCCGAAAAGACATGCCCGCAAAAAACCTTCCGGCCCCCGCCCTTAAAGCACTGGCGGGAAAAACGGCTTTCGGCTAATCTTGAGCCGGTAAAATGGCTGTCTATACCAAAATAGAGGAAAGCGTCCTCAAAGACGCGCTGGCGCAGTTCGACGTCGGCAAGCTGGTGTCCTTCGAGGGCATCGCGGAAGGCGTGGAGAACACCAACTACCTCGTCGTGACCGCCAAGGGCAAATACATCCTCACCCTCATCGAAAAACGCACCAAGACGGAAGAGCTGCCGTTCTACACCGGCTTCATGTCGTGGCTGCGCGCGGAGGGCATCCCCTGCCCCGACGTCGTGGCCGCGCGCAAGGGCGGCGCCATCTTCAACGTCGCGGGCAAGTCCGCGCTGCTGACCACCTTCCTCGAGGGCGCATGGCCGCGCGAGATTCTGCCCGCCCATTGCCTCGAGGTCGGGCGGGTGCTGGCGCGCATGCACATCGCGGGGCAAAGCTTTTCCATGAAGCGTCACAACAGCATGGGCCTGCCCGCGTGGCAAAGCCTCGTGCAGGCCTGCGGCGCGAAACCCGACGCGCTGGAGCAAGGCCTGACCGCGATGCTGGAGGAAGAGCTCGCCTATCTCAAAAAAAGCTGGCCCAAGTACCTGCCCCACGGCGCGGTCCATGCCGATCTCTTCCCGGACAACGTGTTTTTCAAGGACGCGCATCTTTCGGGCGTCATCGACTTCTACTTCGCCTGCTGGGACACGCTGGCCTATGACCTGATGCTGACCTTCAACCCCTGGTGCTTCGATGCGGACGGGCATCTCAGCAGCCTGCGCGCCCGCGCCTTTTTCGAGGGGTACCAGGAAGTGCGGCCCCTGAGCGCGGCGGAGAAAAAAGCCCTGCCCTTCTTCGGCCGCGCGGCGGCCATGCGCATCATCGCGACACGGCTTTACGACATGCTCAACCCCGCCGAGGGCGCGATGGTCACGCCCAAGGACCCGATGGAGCACGTGCGCATCCTGCGCTACCACCGGAAAGCCGCGCAGGACGCGCGTCTCGCCGCGGACTACGGGGTGGAGGAACCGGCATGAAGCGCGTGGACCTTTTCACCGACGGCGCGTGTTCCGGCAACCCCGGCCCCGGCGGCTGGGGCGCGCTGCTGCGCTACGGCGCGCATGAAAAAGAGCTTTCCGGCGGGGACGAGGCCACCACCAACAACCGCATGGAAATGCAGGCGGTGATCGAAGGGCTGTCCGCCATCGCCCCGCCCTGCCACGTCACGGTGCACACGGACAGCAAATACGTGATGGACGGGGTGACGAAATACCTTGCGGGCTGGAAAGCCAAGGGCTGGAAGACATCGACCAAGAAGCCGGTGAAAAATCAGGATCTCTGGCAGAAGCTGGACGAGCTTTTGCCCCTGCACAAGATCGACTGGGTCTGGATCAAGGGCCATTCCGGCCATGCGGAGAACGAGCGGGTGGACGCGCTGGCCCGCGCCGGCATCCCCAAGGGCGACACGCTGCCAGAGGAAGCCGAACTGTATCAAACGGGTGACGATTCCGCCTGAATTCACCGCTAACCCGCTGTTTTTTCTTCCTGAATAGGTTTTCGTTAAGGGAATGTTAGCCTGTTCGGGCGCATCATGGACTCTGGCCCGGGGATGACATGCCCGGCCTGCACCTGACCGGCTTTAACCCGTCTCAACGCAGCACAGGAGGCCCGCGCCATGAAGCTTCTTTCACCCGGACAAGAAGATTTCTCCCTGCCCGTCCTTGCCGCCACCGCCGACACGCTGACCCGCCACTTCCACGCGGAATTCATGCATGCCTTCCAGTCGCGGCGCGAGAGCGATACGCAGCAGCGCGTTTATCACGCCATCGTCCTCACCGGGCAAAAAACCGGCGCGCCGCCCGAGACGGTGGCGAAGACGCTGGTGGACAGCGGCCTTCGCGCGGGCAAAGAGTCTTTCCCGCAGGCCTTCGTTTCCGCGATCGAGAACAGCAAGCCCGCGCCCAGCTGGAACATCGCGGGGCTCACCCCGCAGCAGGCCGAACTGGTCGCGCAGTGGAAAGAAAACGCGCCGCCGCCGCAAAAACGCCCGGCGCGCCAACCCCCGCGCCGCAGACGCCACAGGGCGTAACGATCACCTTTTATATTACCTGTTGTACTGCGGCGGCGCGGTGCTGCCCTTGAACTCGCGCAGGTTGATGCCGCCGCCGCTGTTGTGCGGACCGGAAAAATCGCCCTCGGACCAGCGTCCCAGCATCTTCGAAAAGCTGTCCCCGCTGTCGCCATAGGGCATGAAGGAAGGCTGCGGCGGCAGGGTGACGTCGATGGCCTCGTTCATGTAGTCGTGCCAGAGCCGCGCGGGGTATTTTCCGCCCGTCACGCAGCGCATGGGCGTGTCGTCGTCCTTGCCCATCCAGACGCCCGTCACCAGCGTATTGGTATAGCCGATGAACCACGCGTCGCGGTAATCCTGCGAGGTGCCGGTCTTGCCCGCGGTATGGCCTTTTGAAAGCTGCGCCGCCTGCCCCGTTCCCTGCGCGATGACCTGCACCATCATGCCGTCGAGGTTCGCGATGTCGCGCGGGGAGAACACCCGCTCGTGCTGCATGTGGTCGCGCTGGTAGAGGACGGAGCCGTTCTTGTCCTCGATCGAGAGCACGGCATAGGGCCAGACGGCATAGCCGCCGTTGGCGATCGTGGCGTAGGCGTTTGTCATCTCCAGCAAATTCGCCTCGCTCGCGCCCAGACCCGTCGAAAGCTCGGGCTTGAAGGCATGGGAAAAGCCGAGCCTGCGCGTCACGTCCATCAGCCGCGGAATGCCCACGCTTTGCAGCAGCCGCACCGTGGCGGTATTGAGCGAATGGGCCAGCGCCTGCGTCAGGCTCACCGCGCCCATGTATTCGTGGTCGTAATTTTCGGGCCGGTACTTGCCTTCGGTGAAGGGCGCGTCGAGCAGCATGTCGTTCGGCGTATAGCCCGATTCCAGCGCGGCGAGATAGACGAAGGGCTTGAAGGAGGAACCGGGCTGGCGCATGGCCTGCGTCGCGCGGTTGAACTGGCTTTTCGCGTAGTCGCGCCCGCCGATCATCGCCAGCACCGCGCCGTCCTTGGACAGGGTGACGAGCGCGATCTGCGCCGATTTGTCGCGCTTGTCCATCTTGGCGAAAAGTGCCTTCTCCTTCTGTTCCGCCAGCGTTTGCAGCTGCGGGTCGAAGGTGGTGCGGATGACGAGGTCGCGGTCGTTGTTGGTGACGTAGCTGTCGATCTGGTCGATGACCCAGTCGGCGAAATAATGCCCGATGTCGGATTCGGAACTGCCGGTGACCGCGATCGTTTTGTGGCGCATCTCCTGCTTTTCCTGCTGGGCGGAGATGAACCCCGCCTCGCGCATGGTCTTGATGACGGTCTTGGCGCGCGCGGCGGCCAGCTTGGGGTTGGAGGCCGGCGAATAGCGCGAGGGCGCCTTCAAAAGCCCCGCCAGCACCGCGCTTTCCCAGATGGAAAGGTCATGCGCCGGCTTGCCGAAATAGGTGCGCGCGGCGGCGTCCACCCCGTAAGCCCCCGCGCCGTAATAGACGCGGTTGAGGTAGGCGGAAAGAATTTGCGCCTTGGTGAATTTATGCTCGATCCAGAGCGCGAGCAGCGCTTCCTGCACCTTGCGGCGCAGGGTCTTGTCCGGCGTGAGGAAAAGGTTTTTCGCCAGCTGCTGGGTGATGGTGGAACCGCCCTGCACCCAGTGGCGCGCGCGGATGTTCACCCACATGGCCCGCGCGAGGCCCAAGGGGTCGATGCCGAAATGCTCGTAGAACCGCCTGTCCTCGATCGCCAGCACGGCTTGCGAGACATAGGGCGGAAGCTTCTTCACGTCCACGAGGTTGCCCGTCAGCCCGCCGTAGCGCGCGACCACGCTGCCGTCGTCGGCGAGGATGGTGATGCTGGGCTGCGCATCGACCGGGTTGACCTGGTCGGCGTTCGGCAGCCCCCAGGCGCACCAGCCGACGAAAGCGGTGAGCGCAAGCCCCGCCAGAAGACCCAGCACGAAGAGGAAGCGGAAGACGCGCCCGAAAAACGCGCCGAGGAAAGAGGAAGAGCCGCCCGCGCTTTTGGGCGCGGCGCGGCTTCTTCCGGTCTTCTTCTTGTTCGTGGTTTTCTTCTTGCGCGGTGCCAAGGCCTTTTATGCGGCCCTTTCCAGCGCGACCGCCGTGCCTTCGCCGCCGCCGATGCAGAGCGAGGCGACGCCGCGCGTCACGCCGCGCTTTTCCATCGCCGCCAGCAGGGTGACGAGGATGCGCGCGCCCGAAGCGCCGATGGGATGGCCGAGGGCGCAGGCGCCGCCATTGACGTTGACCTTGTCATGCGGCAGGTTCAGTTCCTTCATCGCCGCCAGCGTGACGACGGCGAAAGCCTCGTTGATTTCGAAGAGATCGACGTCTTTCGCCGCCCAGCCCGCTTTTTCCAGCACCTTCTTGGTGGCGCCGATGGGGGCCAGCGTGAATTCCGCCGGGGTCTGCGCGTGGGTGGCGTGGGCCTTGATCTCGGCCAGCACCTTCAGGCCGCGCTTTTCGGCCTCGGACTTGCGCATCAGCACCAGCGCGGCCGCGCCGTCGGAGATGGAGCTGGCGTTGGCCGCCGTCACCGTGCCGTCGGGCGTGAAGGCGGGTTTGAGTTGCGGAATTTTTTCCGGCATGGCGCGCTTCGGGCCTTCGTCCTCGCTCACCACGGTTTCGCCCTTGCGGCTCTTGACGGTGACCGGCACGATCTCGCCGGTGAAATCGCCTTTCTTGGTCGCGTCCTGCGCGCGGGTCAGCGACGCCAGCGCGAAATTGTCCTGATCCTCGCGGGTCAGCTGGCACTTGGTCGCGGTCTGGTCGGCATAGACGCCCATCAGGGTGCCCTTGTTGTAGGCGTCCTCGAGGCCGTCGAGGAACATGTGGTCCATGACGCGGCCGTGGCCCATGCGGTAGCCGCCGCGCGCCTTGTCGAGCAGGTAGGGGGCGTTGGTCATGCTTTCCATGCCGCCCGCGACCATGATGGAGGCGGTGCCGGCGAGGATGTTGTCATGCGCGAACATCACGGCCTTCATGCCGGAGCCGCACATCTTATTGACCGTGGTGGCCCCGGTGGATTCGGGCAGCCCCGCCTTGATGGCGGCCTGACGCGCGGGCGCCTGGCCTTGCCCCGCCGAGAGGACGCAGCCCATGATGACGTCGTCGATGTCCTCGGGCTTCAGGGTCGAGCGCTCGAGCGCGCCCTTGATCGCGACCTCCCCGAGGTCGGAAGCGGAAAAGCCGGACAGCTCGCCCTGAAACGCCCCCATGGGGGTGCGGGCCATGCCGACGATGACGATGGGATCTTGCTGGTTGGACATAATAAATTCCTTTTCTGTTACACGCTGTTATACGGGGCGGCGGCTGCCGCACGGGGGGCGCAGGCCTTTATGGTCACGGACGCCATGGGGCACTGCACAAATATTCGCTATTGATTTAATCATGCCGGGCGACGAAAGCAACCGGAGAATCGCGCGGCACTACATGATACGGCGCGGCGCGCGGCTTTTCAAAAGGGATTTGAAGGCTTTACCGTGCAAGACCCGCAGCTCCCTCTCCCGCAAGCGGGAGAGGGCGGGGGGAGAGGGAAAGCGGGAACGGTCAGGCATCTTGTTTGCCAGCTGTCTCGCGGGCCTTTGGCCCGCCCCTCTCCCTGACCCTCTCCCGAAGGGAGAGGGGATAAAAGCCCCAAAAGAAAGGGCGCATGTTTTTGTATGAGGGGCGCAAAAGAAAGGGCGCATGTTTTTGATGAGGGACGCCCAAAAGAAAGGGCGCCCCTTGGCGGGGCGCCCCTCTTTATCAACATATCTGTCCGGTGGTTAGACCGGGCGGATATTAGAAGTTGATGTCGGTACCAACAGTAACTTCGTACTGGTTGGGTTCCGGCGTCGTGTCCGTACCGTTGTCAACGTCAAGAACGCCAACAGCGCCGCGGAAGGTCATGCCGGGGCCGAAGGTGTAACCGCCGCCAACCGTGTAGCGGTTCAGCTTCACGCTATCAGCAAAGCCGATACCGTAAACGTTCGAGTCCAGATCCATGTTCATCCAGCTTGCGCCAACGTGGTAGGGACCGTTATCCCAGCCAGCGCCGACAACCCAAGTCTTGATGTCGCCGTTGTTGTCAACAGCCGTGTTGGTTTGCTTGTATGCAGCACCGAGGCTGAAGCCTTGGAACGCGACGTTCAGGCCTGCATCCCAGGTCTGCAGGTCGTCGGAACCCATGGTGCCGGTACCGGTGTCCTTGATGGTCGATGCGTCTGCATAGCCACCGCCGACGCTGATGCCGAAGCCCTGGAATTCGCCGTCCCAACGTGCGGACAGTTCCCAGAGGTTTTCGAAGTCAGCAGCCGTCGTCGAACCCAGGTCGGAGGGAGCCGAAGCCGTGCTCCAGTTCCAGCCGCTGGTGATGGCTTTGGGTGCGTAGGACAGGCCTGCCTGGAAGCCGTTGAATTTCGGCGTCAGGTAGGTGATGCGATCAACTTGACGGAAGTCAGCGTTGTCGTAGCCCAGAACGATGTTGGACAGCGTGGTGATGCTGGTCCACTGCTTGGTGTCGAAGGACTGAACCGAAACGCGCAGGCCATCGACGTTGCTGTCAGCCGAGGGAGCGGCAACTTGCAGCAGGTAAGCTGCGCCGTCTTCCTGACCGAAGTTCACGCGGCCCCAGCCGCCGGAGAAGTAAGCGTAAGCTTCATCCGTCTGGCTGTTGGAAGCGCTGGTGTTCGCGCCGGAGTAGCTTGTTCCAGGCGCCGAGAAGACTGCGTTGGCGGGGTTGAACACCGAAGCGTTCGTGTAGTCATAGGAACCCAATTTCAGTTCGCTGTGGACACCAACGGTCAGGCCGCTGTCGGTGGTGGTTTCACCGCCGAAAGAAACTTCGGCGTCTTTTTTGAAGTCGAAGTTGCGATCAGAGCTACCGGTTTGCTCGTCGTTGTCCGAATAGACCGCGTAGCCACGGAAGTAGCCACCGAGGTCCAGTTTCAGGCCGTCAGCATGCGCGGGGGATGCAACGAAAGCTGCGCCCACGATAGCCGTACCTGCGAGAAGTACTTTTTTCATTCTATCTTCCTCCAAATTGCCCCGGATTTTTGACGGCCATGCCGCTTGTCCTTGAGGCGTTCTTGATACAGGCGACCGCCCGGAATGGACGAAAGACGCCGTTACACATTGAGAAATAACTTCGAAACGCCTCATCGGTCAACGATGGCGGGGCCTTTGGCGCGACAAACGGGGCCGTGTGTTGCGCCCGTGCAACAGCGTTTTTTCGTAATATTCCCGTTTCCGGCGATATGTCCTGCGGCGCGGTTTTCATTTTTTGGCGGTTTTCCTCGGGTTTCGGCGGATTGCGGAAGGCGGGAAGCCTCTTCATTTTACCATATTGTTTCTATAAACATAATAACGGCGTGTTTTTGCCGCGAACCGGCGGATTCCGCCCCGCGAAGCGCCCCGGGCGACTCAGGAAAAACGCCGCCGCCGCATCGCGTTTTCGCGGCTCTTCACCGTTGTCGGCAACCCCCGCGCCGTGCTACACCAGAACACGGCAACAATAAAAACAACCGTCAAAAAAAGCCTTTCACAAGAGGTCTGGAAAAATGAAGAACATGTTCCGCGCCACCCTTTCCGCCCTGCTGCTTTGCGCCGTCGCGCTTTCGCTGGGCGCCTGCGGCGAAAAGATCAAGAAAGAGGCCAGCTACCCGACCCGCCAGCACGGCACGGATAAAATCCTTTACAGCGACCAGAAGCCCGACACCGTATGGGGCGAGGGCAAGACGCTGGGCGACAAGCTTTTCGGCCGCGACGACGAAGACAAGGGCGCGGGCGCGGCGGGCATCGGCGTCAACAGCTTCCTGTGGCGCGCTTCGCTCGATACCGTTTCCTTCATGCCCATCGCGCAGGCCGACCCCTTCGGCGGCGTCATCCTGACCGACTGGTATGAAAACCCCGACCAGCTGGGCGAACGCTTCAAGGTCAACGTCTATATCCTCGACCGCCACCTGCGCGCCGACGGCGTGCGCGTGGCCGTCTTCAAGCAAAGCAAGGACAAGACCGGCGGCTGGCACGACGACAAGGTGCCCACCCAAATGGCGACGGATATCGAAAACGCCATCCTGACCCGCGCGCGCGAGCTGCGGGTGGCGCAGGCCGGGCCGCTGGGCGAATAAAAATCCCTCTTTAAAGTTTTCCCTCTCCCTGACCCTCTCCCGCAGACGGGAGAGGGCGGGGGAGAGGGTTAGCCGTATAACCCCCTGCCTCACCAAATATCTTCGTTCTCCCGTCATTCCCGCGAAAGCGGGAATGACGCTTTTGCCTGAATCACGCCCCGCAGGGCTTTGCGCCCGCCGCGCGGCCTGCTAGACTGACCCCCGCTTATTCCGTGAAACCCGGCGGGAATTTTTCCGCCGTATATATATAGTATGGCAGGCCGACATGCAGGACCGTTACAACGTCAAGGAAACCGAAAGCCGCTGGCAGCAAAAATGGCGCGAGGAGCGCTGTTTCGAGGTTGCCGAGGACCCTTCGAAAAAGAAGTTCTACGCGCTGGCGATGTTCCCCTATCCCTCCGGCCGGCTGCACATGGGCCATGTGCGCAACTATACGCTGTCGGACGTGGTGGCGCGCTTCAAGCGGGCGCAGGGTTTCAACGTGCTGAACCCCATGGGCTGGGACGCCTTCGGCCTGCCCGCGGAGAACGCGGCGATCGAGAACCAGACCCACCCCGCCAAATGGACCTACCAGAACATCGAGGTCATGAAGGACCAGATGAACATGATGGGCCTCGCCATCGACTGGTCGCGCGAAGTCGCGACCTGCGGGCCGGAATATTACCGCCATGAGCAGAAATTCTTCCTCGACTTCCTCGAAAACGGCCTTGCCTACCAAAAAGAGGCCTTCGTGAACTGGGACCCCGTCGAGAACACCGTGCTGGCGAACGAGCAGGTGGTGGACGGGCGCGGCTGGCGTTCGGGCGCCATCGTCGAGCGGCGCAAGCTCACCCAATGGTTCCTCAAGATTACCGAATTCGCGGACGAGCTGCTGGACGCGCTGAAGACCATGGACGGCTGGCCGGAAAAAGTCCGCATC
>WGNE01000040.1 GCA_016124645.1 Alphaproteobacteria bacterium | reverse complement strand
CGCGTCCTCCCCGCACCGCTTGAGAAAAGCCCCCCGTTTCGGCTAGAATGGTAAGGGGTTTACTTTTAGCTGTCTAACCGCCGGTTTTTCCGGTTTTCGAGGTTTTTAATGGGGCTCTTCACACGCTCTTCGTCACGCAAGCTTTCCGCCAAATCGCGCCGGAGCAAGCCGCCCTTGCTGCCCGCAAGGCTGCAAAGCTTCCTCGCCCACCGGCTGACGGACGGGGCGGGCGCGGGTTTCGCCATGGCGGGCGGCGTGCTGTTCCTCGCCCTTTTCACCTATAACCCGAAAGACCCCTCGCTCAACACCGCAGGCAGCGACGCCGCGCACGGCGTCCACAACCTGCTGGGCGCGGCGGGCTCCTATGCCGCCGACCTGCTGCTCCAGACGCTGGGCATGGCGGCCTATCTTTTCGCCGTGGCCTTCC
This sequence comes from Alphaproteobacteria bacterium, assembly GCA_016124645.1. Classification (GTDB taxonomy): domain Bacteria; phylum Pseudomonadota; class Alphaproteobacteria; order Micavibrionales; family UBA2020; genus WGNE01. The sequence goes on along the minus strand of WGNE01000040.1, from coordinate 24,305 downwards.
TGGTCTGGGGCTACCGCATCATCCGCCGCCGTCCGCTGCCCAACCTCGGCGGGCGCGTGCCGCTTTTGCTGCTCGCCGTCATGACGGGGGCGATCGCGCTGGCGCGTGTGCCGAGCTTCGAGAGCTGGGGGCTGGGCGCCTATATGGGCGGCAGCGCGGGCGCGCTGATTTTTTCCGCCATCGGCAACCACCTGAAGGGCTGGCTGGGCGCGATGGCCTTCTTGTTCGTCGCCCTGTCTTCCGGGATGATCTTCACCGTCAGCTACCTGATGGCGCTGGGCATTCCCGTGCGCGAATGGATTTCCGGCCTGCGCCAGACGCGCGAGGCCACCGCCGTCGCCGCGCAGAAAACCGGCGGGATGATCGCCGCCTTCCGCCGCTGGCATGAAAAATATTCGACGCCCGGCGCGGGCGACGCGCCCGTCGTGCGCCGCCGCATCAGCCTGAGCGAGGACGCGCCCGCCCCCGCGAATTCGGACGACGCCAAGGAAGACGACACGCTGGTCGCCCCGCGCCGCAAGCCCGTGGTGACCCCGCGCGCGGAAAAGCCGAAGCCGGCGCAGAAAGACGACAAGCAAAAGCAGCTCAACCTGCGCAGCGCCGACGACGAATGGGCGATGCCCGGGCTCGACCTGCTGGACGAGCGCCCGGTCAGCCACGGCACCGCGATGGACGAGGACGCGCTGCAAAAGAACGCGGAGATGCTGCAATCCACCCTCGGCGATTTCGGCGTGCAGGGCGACATCCTGAAGGTCAGCCCCGGCCCCATCGTCACGCTTTACGAGATGGAGCCCGCGCCCGGCACCAAGACCTCGCGCGTCATCGGCCTCTCGGACGACATCGCGCGTTCCATGAGCGCGATTTCCGTGCGCGTCGCGGTCGTGCCCGGCAAGAACGCCATCGGCATCGAGCTGCCGAATGCCAAACGCGAAACCGTTTACCTGAAGGAACTGCTCTCCTCGCGCGAGTACGACAAGACGACGGCGAAGCTGCCGCTGGTGCTGGGCAAGAACATCGGCGGGGACGCGGTGATCGCGGATCTCGCGCGCATGCCGCACCTGCTGGTCGCGGGGACGACGGGCTCGGGCAAGTCGGTCGCCATCAACACCATGATTTTGTCTTTGCTCTACCGCCTGACGCCCGAGCAGTGCCGCTTCATCATGATCGACCCCAAGATGCTGGAACTGTCGGTCTATGACGACATTCCCCACCTGCTCACCCCCGTGGTGACGGAAGCGCACAAGGCCGTGACCTCGCTGAAGTGGGCGGTGCGCGAGATGGAAGACCGCTACCGCGCGATGTCGAAACTCGGCGTGCGCAACATCGAGGGCTTCAACGAGCGCGTGCGCGACGCGCGCGCCAAGGGCGAAGTGCTGATGCACAAGGTGCAGACCGGCTTCGACGCCGACACCGGCAAGCCAGTCTATGAAGAACAGCCCATTCCGCTCATCGACCTGCCCTACATCGTGGTCGTGGTGGACGAGTTCGCGGACCTCATGCTCGTCGCGGGCAAGGAAGTGGAAAACGCCATCCAGCGTCTCGCCCAGATGGCGCGCGCGGCGGGCATCCACCTGATTATGGCTACCCAGCGTCCCTCGGTCGATGTCATCACCGGCGTGGTCAAGGCCAACTTCCCCACCCGCATCAGCTTCCAGGTCACCAGCAAGATCGACAGCCGCACGATATTAGGGGAAGGCGGCGCCGAAACCCTGCTGGGGCAGGGCGACATGCTTTATATGGCATCCGGCGGACGCATCCAGCGCGTCCACGGCCCCTTCGTCGCCGACGACGAGGTCGAGCAGGTCGCAAGCTTCTTGCGTTCGCAGGGCGTTCCAAACTACATTGATGGGGTCACCGACGGCGACGAGGACGAAGGCGGCGCGGCCGGATTCGGCTCCGGCGGCGACGGGGACGGCGACAGCCTTTACGACGAGGCCTGCGCGCTGGTGCTGCGGGAGCGCAAGGCTTCCACCAGCTTCATCCAGCGCCACCTGCAGATCGGCTACAACCGCGCCGCGCGCATCATCGAGCGCATGGAAAAAGAAGGACTTGTCAGCGCCGCCAACCATGTCGGCAAACGTGAAATTCTGGTAGATAATTACGGGACGTAAGACAATGAAAAAAGCCAAGACCCAAAAAACGCCGAAAGCCGCAAACCTGCTTGCCCGCCTCGGCATCTCGGCCCTGCTGGCCGCCGCCGTCCTCGCCCCCATGGCGGCGCGGGCCGCCGACCCCGCCTATGACTACCGCCGCACGCTGTTCATCGCCTTCGGCCAGAAGGAACTGGTCTTCGAGGCGCCGGTCGGCATGTGCTTCCTCGACCAGTCGGACTACCTGCAGAACGCCATGCTGAAGATGGCGCAAAGCCTGAGCCAGTCCCGCGGCACGGCGATGGCGATTTTCGCCGACTGCGACGAGATCGCGAACCTCGGCACCGAGAACAGCTCGCCCAACGGCCTGCAGTACAAGGGCACCATTTTCTGGGACAGGACGCCCGGCAACAGCGGCCCTTCGAAGCTTGACCTGTCGGATTACCTCGACATGCGCGAGGCCGGCTACCTCCGGGTGATCAAAAGCCATGGCGGGCCCGTGCCCCCGGCGGGCCTCGGCGAAAACGACGGCAACGGCCACAACAAGAAAAGCATGTCCGTGAGCAGCCGTGCCGTCGGCACCGGTTATCTTCTGAACCGGGACGATTACAAATACGACAAGAACGTCCACCGCACCGCCGACAGCGTGGCGGCGGGCCATACCGTCAATACCGAAATCGCCTACAACAAGATCAAGGTGGCGACCGTGAACGCGACCACCCTGCTGCGCCGCATGCCGATCGACGTGTCCCTCGACTACACCAACGACGGAAAGTTCGGCTCCGGCGACGGCAAGAGCCTGGACGACCTCTACGCGGTGATGGACACCTTCATGGCGCAGCAGCAAATGCTGAACCGCGAGTAATCCGCGCGGAAGGCACAAGCGATCTTTTTTTTGGAAAGCCCCGACATGCCGCTTTTTTCCGCGCGCATAACGAAGCGCAAATCCGCGCCCGCCGCCCTCGCCCTCCTGCTGGCGGCGGCGCTGCTGATGCCCGCGCCGGCCAGGGCCGCTTCTTCTTCCGTCTCCGCCCCGGCGGCGGCGCCAAATCTCAGCCGGCGCGACGAAGCCACGGTGAAGGCGGCGGAAAAATACCTCTCTTCCCTCGTCACGCTTCAGGCCCGCTTCGTGCAGACCGCCAACGACGGATCGAAGATGACGGGCGACTTCATGCTCAAGCGGCCGGGGCGCATGCGCTTCCAGTACGACCCGCCCTCGACCGACTTCATCGTCGCGGACGGCACCTTCATCTATTATTACGACGGCGAGATGAAACAGCAAAGCAACGCGCTCATCAGCCACTCGCTGGCCAATTTCTTCCTGCGCAAGGACCTCAGCCTCTCGGGCGACATCACCGTCGTGCATGTCGGCCACCGCGACGGCATGGCGCAGATCCGTCTCGTCCAGACGAAGGAGCCGAAATCTGGCGCGCTCACCCTCGTCATGAGCGAAAAGCCGATGACGCTGCAGGGCTGGCGCGTGGTCGATGCGAGCGGCGCGACGACCGAGGTGGCCCTCACCAACCAGATGACGGGAATCGCCCTCGACGGCGGCCTGTTCCATTATTACGACCCGAAGCGCCAGAAAGAGCATCTCAACAAATGATGCAAACCAGCAAGCTTCTGATTTTAAAAGACAAATAACGGAATGTTGATACATTACGAAAATATCGGTATAATAGAAACATCTAAATATGAATCTTAAAAAACGTTAACTTTTACGTAGCGGGATGAGGTTTTACATGGCAGATCCAGTCAACACCAGCGAAGATCCTCAGGAACAGGAACTGAAAAACGCCGTCGGCGCGACTCCCGGCAAGGAGAAGCCGGAGACCGTCGATCCGAAACCGGCCGACAACAGCGTTGAAATGGTTCAGGCCGCCGCGAAGGACGACGAGGAATCCAAGCGCCGCCGCCTGCAGGAACAGCAGGAACGCGATGCGCAGATGCTGCAGCAAAGCACCGAACAGGGCTCCGGCAAACCCGCCGACGACAAGCCCGCGGACAAGCCCGACGCCATGCAGCCCCAGCAAACGGCGGAAGCCCCCAAAAACGACAAGCCCAAGGCTCCCGATGATGACGTAAAGCCCGAAAAACCCTCGCGCTTCATCCACGTCGATCGCGAAAGCCTAGACGTGCTGCAGAAAAACAAGCATTGGGGCCATGGCATCAACCTCAGCGCCGATATGGCCGACCTCTTGAGGGAACAAAAGCCCATCACGAGAACGGTCACGCCGCTTCTGGCCTATCAGGGCATCAAGTTTCACCTGAAAAACGACCGCAAGGTCGCCTGGTATCCCCAATTGGGACAGGCCAGGGGCGAATTCATCGGCCGGTCCCGCTTCGCCAAATTCGACGAAACGGACGCGAAGGCCATCGTCGCCCTCGCCCAGATGCGCGGCTGGCAGTCGATGAACGTTCACGGCAGCGTCAAGCAAAAGGACATGATGTGGCTGGAAGCCCAGCGCGCCGGCATGCCCGTGCGCAACTATACGGCCAGCCCTGAAGTCATGGAACAATGGCAGAAGGAAGATGCCGAGCGGCGGCAGAAAGAGGCCGATAACCGCCTTGCGGGCGCCAATCCCGGCGAGGACGGCGTCATCGCCCTGAAGGAAGAAGAGAAGAAGGCGCTCGACAACTCCCCCGGGGAAATCAACGGCGTCGATGCCGAAGCGGATGTCGATGCGAAGGCGCCGGAAGGCGAGAAGCCGCAAACGCCCGAAAGCGAGACCCCCGCCGCACCGGAAGGCGAAACGCCCGTGACGCCGGAAGGCGAGACTCCTGTCACGCCGGAGAGCGAGACGCCCGTGACGCTGGAGACGGCGGTGCAAACGCCGGAAGGCGAAACGCCGATCGTTCCCGAAACGCCCGAAACGCCGGAAACACCGGACGTCGCGCAGGAAGAACCCGCGGTGCTGGACGAAAACAAGGTCGTCGGCGCCACCGAAGCGCAATCCATCAGCCGGATCGCCGCGATGAAGAAGCCCGAGCCGGCGGATACCGGCCCGCACGGCGACGAAAGCTTCGAGGAATACGTCGATCGCAAGCTGAACTCCCCCGACACCACGCCCGAGATCAAGCAGGGCTGGCAGGCGATCAAGGACGAGCTGCGCTCGGGCACGATCGTGTCGGAAAGCCTCGACATGAACGACCTGATGCGCGAGAAGACCAACGGCCTCGGCCTGGCGCAGGAAGCTTCGGTCATCCGCAAGGTTCTCTCCGACAACGTGAAGAACCCGCTGGTCAACGACGCCGCGGTCAAGACGGACATCAATACCGCGAAAGGTCCCGAAAGCAAGGCCCCCGAAAGCAAGGGCATCGACGGCATGACCCCGGGCCATATCGCGGTGCATGTCAAGGAAACGGATGACGAAAAGGTCGTCGTCCGCACCCAAAGGAAAATCCCGCCCTCGTCCAACAGCATGTAAGCGGGGGCTGAAAGCATACACGCGGGCTCATCCCGGCCTTGTCAGGCGGATGGGCCCGATGTATTTTAGGGCTTCAGGGGGCCGGCGAGCCGCCCGAAAGCCCGGAAAAGAGCCCGTTTCAAGGACAAGCCGTTGACGACACCCCCCAGCAACAAGACCGCCGCCACAGGCAAGACCGCCACGCCGCGCCTTTACACCGGCCGCGTCACCGGCATCGAGGATTCCTCGCCCGACACCCGCATCCTGCGCGTCACGCTGGACAGCGCCGAGCCCTTGAAGTTCCGCGCCGGGCAATATGCCAATATCCACGCCCCGGGCATGGAGCCGCGCGCCTTTTCCATCGCCTCTTCCCCGCATGACCCGGAGCTGGAATTCCACGTCAAGAACTCCGGGCGCGGCATCAGCGCCTATATCTTCAGCGCCCTGACGCGCGGCGCGGAGGTCACGCTGGAAGCTCCCTTCGGCCGGCATTACTGGCGGCCCCTGCAAAAGCCGCTGCTGGCGCTGGCGGGCGGCGTGGGCATCGCGCCGCTGAAGGCCATTATCGAAACGCACCTGCTGGAGGACGCCGCCGCGCCCGTCTGGCTTTACTGGGGCGTGAAAACGGCCAAGCAGCTCTATCTCGACAGCTACTTCCGCCGCCTGGCCGAGCAATACCCCCGTTTCCACTACACCCCCCTGCTCAGCGACCCGCCGGGCGGCCGCTCGCCCCTGCGCACCGGCACGGTGGGGGATGCGCTGGCGGTCGATTTTCCCAACCTGACCGGTTGCGCCGTCTATATGGCCGGCCCCGCCGCGATGGTGGACGCCACGCTGCCCCGCCTGCTGGAAAAAGGCGCGGAGCGGGAATTCATTTACAGCGACGCCTTCGGCGCCTGAAGCCGCCGCCCTTCATTTCCCTATAATTGCGCTGGCAAAAAGGGGGCCCGCGCCTGTATAATCGGGACATGATCGGCACGGAAATCGAACATCTCATCAAGCTCATTTCAAAGCTTCCCGGCCTCGGCCCCCGCTCGGCGCGGCGGGCCGCGCTGCACCTGTTGAAAAACCGCGAAAGCCTGATGCTGCCGCTCTCGCAGGCGCTGGGCAAGGCGGCGGAGGTCATCGTGGAATGCCCGGAGTGCCACAACCTCGACACCGCCAGCCCCTGTTCCATCTGCGCCAGCCCCGCGCGCGACCGCGGCATCCTTTGCGTGGTGGAAGACATCGCCGACCTCTGGGCGCTCGAAAAGACCGGCTCCTACCGCGGCTATTACCACGTGCTGGGCGGCACCCTTTCCGCGCTCGACGGCGTGGGGCCGGACGATCTTTCCATCCCCCACCTCGCCCGCCGCGCGGGGGACGAGCGGGTGCGGGAAGTCATCATCGCGCTCAACGCCACCATCGACGGGCAGACGACGGCGCATTACATTTCCGACTGCCTGCAGGCCTGCAACGTTTCCGTCACCCAGCTCGCCCACGGCGTGCCGATCGGCGGGCAGATCGACTACCTCGACGACGGCACGCTGGCCACGGCCCTGAAATCCAGAAAGGCCATATAGGATACCCCAAGACATGGACACGCGTTTTTCCCACATCGACACATGGGTGTTCGACCTCGACAACACGCTTTACGACGCGGAGGCCTATATCTTCGTCGAGATGGGCAAGAAGATGAACGGCTTCGTGGCCGAGCGGCTCAACATCCCGCTCGACGAGGCGGACGGCGTGCGCCACGGCTATTTCAGGAAATACGGCACCACCCTGCGCGGGCTGATGACCGAGCACGGCGTGCACCCGGACGATTTCCTGGACGCGATCCACGACATCGACATCACCCGCGTGCCGCCCTGCAAGATCACGCGCGACCACCTTGCCGCCCTGCCCGGCCGCCGCGTGGTCTTCACCAACGCGCCGAACGGCTTCGCGCGCGAGATGACGGCGCAGCTGGGCATCGACCACCTCTTCGACGGCATCTTCGGCATCGAGGATGCGGATTACTGGCCCAAGCCCCATGCCGACACCTATCACGTCTTCCTGAAGAAGCACGGCATCGACCCCGCGCGCGCCTGCATGTTCGAAGACATGGCGGTGAACTTAAAGCCCGCGCGCGACCTTGGCATGACCACCGTCTGGCTGCACGGGACGGAAAAGCCGGAGACCGTCCACGACCACGTCCAGCACAGCGCGCCGCGCCTGCCGGATTGGCTGCAAACACACGTAAAGCTCGTCAAATGACGCAGGCTGCTTCAACCGCGAGAGGGAAGACCATGAGCGAATACGCCGAACTCGAAAAGAGCATCGACAACATCTGGGAGCAGCGCGACCAGCTGACCGACAAAACGAAAATCCTCGGCAAGAAATCCGTCGATGACGCGATGGCCTTGCTGGGCGCGGGAAAGCTGCGCATCTGCGAGAAAAAAGACAGCGCATGGATGACGCACCAATGGCTGAAGAAAGCCGTTCTGCTGTCCTTCCGCATGAACGACAACGCGCCCGTGCCGGGCGGCGTCGCGGGCAGCAGCTGGTTCGACAAGATGGGCTCGAAGTTCGAGGGCATGGACGAAAAAGCCTTCGCCGAAGCGGGTTTCCGCGCCGTGCCCAACTGCACCGTGCGCCCCTCGGCCTATATCGCGCCGAAAGTCGTTTTGATGCCTTCCTTCGTCAACGTCGGCGCCTATGTCGATGAGGGCACGATGGTCGATACATGGGTGACCATCGGCTCCTGCGCGCAAGTCGGCAAGAACTGCCATATCTCGGGTGGGGTCGGCATCGGCGGCGTGCTGGAACCCCTGCAGGCGAACCCGGTCATCATCGAGGACAATTGCTTCATCGGCGCGCGTTCCGAAGTCGCGGAAGGCGTGATCGTGGAGGAAGGCTCGGTTCTTTCCATGGGCGTCTATCTCGGCGCCTCGACCAAGGTCATCGACCGCCAGACGGGCGAAGTCTTCATGGGCCGCGTGCCCGCCTATTCCGTCGTCGTCGCGGGCACCACGCCCGGCAAGCCCCTGCCCGACGGCAGCCCGGGGCCGAACCTTTACTGCGCGGTCATCGTCAAGCGCGTGGACGAAAAAACCCGCTCCAAGACCTCCATCAACGAATTGCTGCGGGCGTGAGATGACCGCCGCCCCCGAGACCGCACACGAAACGGATTGCGTCGCCCTGCTGCAAGAGCTCATCCGCTGCAAGAGCGTGACGCCCGAAGAAGGCGGCGCGCTCGACTTCCTTGAAAAGATGCTGACGGCGAACGGATTCGTGTGCCACCGCCTGACATTTTCGGACAAGGATACGCCCGACGTCGAGAACCTCTATGCCCGTTATGGCGACGGCGCGCCGCACCTGTGCTTCGCCGGCCATACTGACGTGGTGCCGGTGGGCGACGAAAATGGCTGGAGCTTCGACCCCTTCGGCGGGGAGATCATCAACGACGAGGTCTGCGGACGCGGCGCGGCCGACATGAAGGGCGCCATCGCCTGCTTCACCGCCGCCGCGCTGGGCCACATCAAGGCGGGCGGCGTCAAAAAAGGCTCCGTCAGCTTCCTCATCACCGGGGACGAGGAAGGGCCCGGCATCAACGGCACCAAGAAAGTTTTGCAATGGCTTGACGGGCGCGGGGAGAAGATTGACTTCTGTCTCGTGGGCGAACCGACCTCGCGCGACATGCTGGGCGACATGGTGAAGATCGGCCGGCGCGGCACGCTGACGGGATACCTCACCGTGACCGGCACGCAGGGGCACGTGGCCTATCCGCATCTGGCTGACAACCCGGTGCCCAAGCTGGTGAAGCTGCTCTCCGTGCTGGACGGGCTGGAGCTGGACAAGGGCACCACGCATTTCCAGCCCTCGAACCTCGAAATCGTGAACATCGACGTCGGCAACAAGGCGACCAACGTCATTCCCGCGCAGGCGAAGGCCGCCTTCAACGTGCGCTTCAACGACAGCCATACCGGAAAAGCCCTCGAAAAGCGCCTGCGGGACGCGCTGGATGCGGCGAAGCTGGATTACAAGTTGGACGTCACCGTCGGCGGGGAATGCTTCTACACCGCCCCCGGGGAATTCTCGGACATGGTCGTGAAGGCCATTAAAAACGTGACCGGACGCGATGCGGAACTCAGCACCTCCGGCGGCACCTCGGACGCGCGCTTCATCCGCGATTACTGCCCCGTCATGGAATTCGGCATCGTCGGCCAGACCATGCATAAAACGGACGAGCGCGTGGCCGTTTCCGACATGCACGCGCTCGCCCGCATTTATCGCGATATCCTCGCGGAATGGTTCGCCTGAACCTTTTCCCCGTCCTATCCTTTTCCGCTACGCGCTGCGGTTATTCGCATTCACAGCTTGCGTAGTTGTCGTAGTCGCCGCCCGTCTTCGGCTTGTAGCAGGGCGACGTCTGGCCCTGAGTCGTGCAGGAGACGCCTGCAGCATGGCCGACTGGCTGGTTGCTCTGCGCCACGGTCGTGCCCGTCTGCGGGGTCCAGACGAAGTTCTGCAGACCGCAGTTATCGACGACCACAGGGGCGTCCTTGCACTGCGGCGGATCCCAGCTGTTGGTCGAGCAGTCGAAGGTCTGCTGATGGGTTTGCGTGCCAGCGTAAGGCGAGACGCAGCCCGTCTGGCAGGGCGTGCCCTTGATGGCCTGACATGTGCAAGTATCCACCGGCGTGCCGTATTCGATATGGCCGCTTGTCGCCGAATCGCATATCCAGGTCCGCGTCCTTTTCACGTTCCCGCTGTTATAGCCCGGGCCGTAGTTACCCGGCCCTGTGCCGTTGAGCAGTGAGATCGAGCAGCTCTTCACCTCGTCCGAAAGCGTATAGCTGCTATCGCAAGTGCAGGTGCCCGTAACGCCTGACCACGAGCCGTAGCTTCCCGTCGTGGTGCCGCTGCAGGTCCAGTCTTGTGTCTGGCTCTGGCTGCCGGTCATGCCGGTGCCGCAGGAAACGGGTTTCGTAAAAGTCTTGTCCTGACATGCGCAATCGTTCGTCGTTGACGACGTCGTCGTTATCGTCGAGCCGCAGCTGGTCGTCACGGTTTTCGTATAGTTGCCCGTCCACCAGCCTCTGCCGTAGTTGTTATAACTGCCTGCAGACGACCCCACTTGCGGATGCCCCGAATTGCAGGACCAAGTCGTCGTCGATGGGCCGGGCGTGCAATCGCAATAGCCGCTGGTACTGTCCAGTTTCCATGCGCCGTCTGTGGTGCATTCCCAGACCTCCTGGTACGAATCCCCGAACGGGCCGAGGGTAAGGGCGGAATTCTGCGCGCTCGTCGTACCCGGCTGCACCCCGGGCAACCACTTGGTTTCGCCGCATTGCACCCGCTTCTTCTTCCCGCAACCGACAACGGAAGAACAAATCACGTTGCCGCTAGCATCCACGCCGCTGACGAACTTGCCGTACTCGTTGCAGCCGGATGCAGGTGCCGATCCACATTGCACCTTGCCGTCCTTGAGGCCCGTAATGTATTCTCCCGCCGGACATTCAAGATCCGCGTAGCTGTTCGGGGTCGTCGCGTCCCCCCTGCCCATAGCGTCCGCAGGAATGCAGTTGCCCGCCTTATCGCAAATCCGGTCCGCCAGCGCATCCTGGTTCGTATGCACGGTACCGGCGACCTGCAGAACCGCACTCGACGCCGTCGGGTCCATACCGATACCGACCTTGCCGCTGTTCATTTGCTCGATAGAGAAATTCGTGTTGTTGGACACGCGCCACAGCGGCGTCTCGGTCGAGGTATAATATTTCAGGTAATCGTCAAAGTGCGTCGGCCCCTGCGCCGTACTAAAGGCCGTATAGCGGTAAACCGCGTTCGAATCCGTTGTCGTGTTGCAGTTCTCGGTGTCCAGGCGACCGCTCTTGCAGGGCTGCATCTGCACACCATGCGCGGTGTAGGCGCCGTTATGGTCCTGACCGGGACTGAATATGACGTAGTGAACGTATTGTGCGATGGTATGCGCGCTGTCAACGACGGTGATCGCGCCGTTTTCCTGCTTATACTGATCAGTCGCCAGCGGTTCCGTCACTGCGTATTCGAAGCGCTGTCCGTACCCGTCTTCCGCCAAAGTCTCGGGAAGCCCCAGCGTGCGGAAAGGGACCATGCCACGACGTACTTTTTCCGTCACGACCGAGGCACCGGCATCCGCTTCCTTGAATACCGCGTAAAGCCAGCGCTGCCCCGGTCCCGCCGGCAGAACCGTGGGGCAAGGGTCGCCGCCGAAGGTCGAATCGTTGACGCTAAGTGATCTCATGCTGAACCCGGTCTCTCCCTTGAATTTGTCCCTGAGCACCTTGACGCTGTCAAGCGCGTTACAGGTCGGCGCTTCCGTAAAAGTGGGGCTGCAGTCGTTCGGCGAACCTGTGAAATCCCCCGACGGCTGACCGTAGGAAGCGAAAGTGACGTCCACGATCTCTCGTCCGGCCGTGACAATCATATCCAGCGGCACCAAGCCGGAATTGATTTTCGTGCACACGTATTTGACGTTCTGGTAGTCGGCCGACTGGGTTTGCCCCTGTTCCTCGCACAACCCGTTGGCGCAGGTGCCCACGGCGAGCGCCGGATAGCCCGGCTTCGTCGAATCGCATTCGGTCTCGACGCCATAATCGGCATCGCTGCGCTTGGCATCGCTGCGCGCCGGACAGGGGTAATGCCCGTTCTGAATCAGGTAGTTGGTCAGCGCACTGGTCACGGCGCTGGAGTTATTGTCCGTCGTCTGGCGCTGCTGCGTTTTGACGTATACGTTATAGACGCTGAAAAAACCGGCGGTCAAAAGGCCAACGACGCCGATGACAATCGCCATCTCGACAAGACTGTACCCCCACTCTTGCTTGTGCGGACAGCCCGAACGCGCCTTACGCTGCATCCCGCTTTTCACATCATCAATCATGATACTCATTCCCCAGGTTAAAAACCAAAAAATATGAGACGGTAAAAATGCCCCGCTCCCCCTTACGGGACTATGGGCACCCCGTCGCCGGACAGCACTTCGGCTTGCCCAGTGCGTCAAACCCCACCACGAACTCTGCGGCGCCGCAAGAATTCGCCACCGCCCCCTGCAACTTGTTGGGACAGGTGAATTTGTTGTCAGCCACGCTGGAGACGACCCCGTTAACGTTGTCTGTGCAGAACATGCCGCTGGTCATCACGTTGGCCATCGGCATGCAGTTGCCAGAGTCGTCGCAATAGGTATCCGCCATGAAGCTGGCCGCGCCGCTGTCCTTAAGCTGAATGCTGCCATCCACGTCCAGAAGCGACGAGGGGTTATCGACACCGATGCCGACGCTGCCGCCCGTCTTGTTCTTGATCCCGCTCGTCGTCGCATAGAGCCACTTGTCGCTCTCCAGCTTCAGCTTGTAGAGGACCACGGCGTCGTCATAGTAGTTCGGCCCCTGCACCTTCGAGACGACGTTGCCGCGTAGCAGAAAAGTGGAATCGCCGTCGCAGTTCTCGAGGTCGCGCCCCGCCCCTGTACAGGTGCTGATCTGGTTCCCCCCGTAACCGTAACCGCCCTTTCTGTTCTCCCCGTAGGAAACCAGCGCCATCATGTAAGAGGCGTTGGGGCGCAAACTGCCGTCCGGGTATTTCTCCTTGATCGGCGCGATCAACCCCGTCGCAGGATCGTATTTCTGAATGTCTATACAGCCGTAGTCGTCGTTATAGGTCCCTGAGCCGGCCGCACCGGAGCCCTGCACCGTCAGGAACTCGGAAACCGTGTAGGCGAACTTGGTGCCCCATCCGTCCACCGTTTCGTTCAGCGGAATGCCTAGGGTAGCGTAAGGCACGGCGCCCGTCAGTGCCTTGTCGGGCTGGAAACCGCCGGACGGGTTGTCGGGCGAATGGCGCCCTCCGTCAATCCTGCATACCGCGCCGCTGCAATAGAAGGGAGCGTTTTGTCCGGGCTTATCGAGACATTGCTCAAATCCGGCCTGTGCGTCTTCCGGCGTCAGACTCGGGTCCGCAGGGCAGGGCATGCGGCGGAAGTTATAGATGAAACGAATCATGGACTGCGTGATGATGTCTTCGCGCGCCAGCGTGTCGTTGCGCTGCTTGGTAACGCTGTATTGCCTGAAAGACTGAAGCCCCGTCGCAACCATAAGGCTGACGATCGTCAGCAATATTGCCAGCTCGATCAGCGAGAAACCCGCATCTTTTCTGACGTCCCGAATCATGAAGTCCCTCTTGCGCACTACACCACTTACCATTCTACACGTTAAGGATTAAGAAACACTTAGAATAGGGCCAAGAGAAGCCCCCCGCCACTTTCATCAATCATTATACAACGATATCATACGCTTCACAAAAATCCTATGGCGTAGGCAGTGTGTCGCATGAAAGCGAACCGTCCGTATTGACCGACCTCAGGAACTCTCCCGAAGGGCAGGATTTCCCGGCGAACCCCGAAGGCGGGGTGATCGGGGCTGCGGTATCGCAATAAAGAGCTCCGCCCCTGATCGCGCTGGCGGCGTAGAACTTCCCTGCAGGCGCGCCCGAAGGGCAGGAACTGCCGCCACCACTTCCCGAATCTCCAGAAATGAAGGCCGGACTCCAGCAGTTCGTTTTCGAAGTATTGCAAATCTGGATCTGCGAAGTCGTATCAGCATAAAGGTCGCCGGCGACGTCCAGCGCTTCCTCCGGGGTATCCTTGCTCACGCCGACGTTCCCCTTGTTGACGTTGTGGATATCCACGCCGTTAGCCGAAAACTCCCAGAGCGTCGAGATGCTGTACACGCTGTACATGATCTGGTCGTCGTAATACTGGTTATTGTTGTTGCGCGAGTATATGCCGTTGACGAAGGTCGCGTTGAGATTGTCGCAGTTCTCGTAATCATAGCTACCCGCTTGGCAGGGCACGGTGATCGACCCCTCCCTGTTATAGGCGCCCATATGATTTTCACCATGGGAAATCAGGACATAGTGCGCACTGGCGGGCGGGGAAATCGTCGAAACGGGGCTCGGCCCCGGTGTCTCGATCGAAATCGCGCCATGCGCGGGATCGAAGGTCCCCGTCCAGCCCGACGGCAAAGGCATCGGCGCCGCCATACTCGAGGTTACGGCATAGGTCATTTTATAGAACCATGGATCAAGGCTCGTATCTTCCGTATTACTGTTGTAGTTGACGATGGATAGCAACCGGGCGTTTGCATCGACAACGCCATCGCCGTTCGCATCGCATGTTGAAAGAGGGTTGCCAGTGACAACATCCGTGCACTGCGCCAATGCGATGTCCGCCTCGCTCCCTTCTTTCAGGGCCTGATACGGCACGGCGCCGATCAGCACCGCATCCGGGTTGCCGTCGCCATCGGCATCACGGCCACCAACCTTGCAAATGCCGTTGAGGCAGGTGCCGACGGGATAGGTACCGTTGTCGAGCAGGGTGCAATCCGACTTGCCCGCATTCGGGTCGGACATCGGCAGGTCCGGGTCCGCGGGACACGGATAATAGCCGCGCGCCGATTTGTAACTCGCGATGCTCGACTGTACCGTACTGAGGTCGTCGTAAATTTCATCGTGACGCGCCTTCTGGATATACGTCGCATAGGCCTGCAGCGCCGCAACCAGCACGAAGCCGGAAATGATCATGACCATGCTAAGTTCCACCAGAGTGAACCCTCTGATCTTTTTATGTTCTTTATAAGTTTTCCCGACAGTCATCGTTCTAACGCCCACAGAAAAAGGTTAGCCGCAAGCCTGATGGCACTATTACCATTATATACCCCAATCCTTGAAAAAAGGATTAAAAAACAAAAGCATCGATTGACGCGGCTTCATGATACGCAAAAGGATGACTACAGCGACCGTATATCAATTACATGCAAACATACATAAGGAAAGGCCCGGGAGAACCCCGGGCCTTTCGAAGTCAAGTGTTGCTCTTGAACGAAGGCTTAGTTTTCGATCTTGATGAGCAAGCCGCAGTTTTTCACGCCAACGTTTTCAGCGTAGGTCGTATC
Organism: Alphaproteobacteria bacterium; assembly: GCA_016124645.1. Taxonomy (GTDB): domain Bacteria; phylum Pseudomonadota; class Alphaproteobacteria; order Micavibrionales; family UBA2020; genus WGNE01. The sequence goes on along the minus strand of WGNE01000040.1, from coordinate 8,861 downwards.
CGCAGCGGCGGCCGTAAAGCAAGCGGCGGCAGCAGCCGGGCCGTAGCCGACAACCGTACCCGTGTTGGGACGGCCATCGTCCATTTTACGGTCGATCTGCGCGGCGCGCAGCGGCGTCAGCGGCAGAGAGGCGACCGTTGTCGACAGTGCTGCCGCAGGGTTGAGGGTCAGCGCGATAACCGTGCCGTTCAGCCCCGTGCCTTGCGTAGCCGATGAGCCGGGAGCGATGGAGCCGTTGCCGTAGCCGACCACGAAGCCACCTGCGATTTTCGCCTGAGGGTGCGTCTTGCCAAAAGTATAGGCGGTCGTCGCGGTCATATCTTCGTCCGTGACGCCACCGATCAGGTTGGCCTTCAGCAAATGCAGCCAGAACAACCAGGTTTCATCACCCACTGCAGGCGCCGCAACGGTCGTACCCGTACCCTGCACGGCATAAGTACCTGCCGTCGTACCTGTACCAGACCATGTGGGCGAACCGACGATATTGTTGCCGGCAGACGTCGCGGGAGCGTTGCAGGTCGTCGTACAGCCGACGATGCGCGTATTCGCATCGGACATGTCGCCCGGATACGACTGGTATTCGTCGCGGAAGCTGGTGACGGCCGCTTCGTAAGCCTTGACCTGGGCGACCGTGGAGGTGACGCGTGCGTTCTCCATCAGTTCCTGGCCTTTCAGGATACCGCCGATCAGAAGACCGATAATGGTCATCACGATCGCCAATTCCACGAGCGTAAAGCCCTTTTGTGTGTCGAGTGTTTTCATTTTTTATCCCCCAAAGATTGTACAAGAAGAGTTGCAAGCCTTGCCCTGAGAAGGGCGTGTCCGGCACTTGTTCGGTTCCTATGGTTCCAGTGCCGCCACCTGCTGCTTTCAAGAATGCCGCTGAAGTGAAAGAATGCGGCGAAGCATGATAACAGTCTGGTGACCTAACCCTTATAATTCAACAAAAAAGTTAAATGATTCCTTAAAACGGCGTTGTTTCTTGCCCAAGATGACAAATTGAGCGGCGCATTTTGCCATATCTTCATGTTTTTTATTTTCTTTTGCCGTACGCGCGTACAGTCTTAACAATGTCAGGATAAGAAGTCTGGACGAATTGGAAAGTCGCCGTACGTCCCGCTGAAACCGTCAATTCGTTTTTGAACGAATTGACAGCAGGGAAAAAAGACTGTTTTTCAAGGGGCAACGAATCATCCGCGTTTCATACGCGCATAACCGCCGAAAAATCTTTCTACATGTTTCTTTCTTCTTTTTCCGCAAGGTAATCCGCGCGGTAGCCGGAAGGCGTCTGGCCCGTTATCTGCCTGAAAACGCGGTTGAAAGAAGCCAGCGAATTGAACCCCACCTCGAAAGCCAGCACCTGGATCGCGATATCCGGGTCGTGCAGCAGGCGTTTCGCGTCTTCCACCCGGTATTCGTTGATCAGGCGCGGAAAGCTTTTACCGAAGGTCACGTTGATGACTTTCGAGAGGTTGCTTTCGGAGATGCCGATCTCGCGCGCGAGATCCGCGCGGCTGAAGCCCTGCTCGTGATAGACCTTGTCGAGCGCCATCAGCTTTTCCACGCGCTTGCCGATTCGCTTTTCCTCTTCGCTGAGCAGGAAGACCTTCGTGCGCGACGTCGCGCTCAGCTGGACGGGCGGCGGATAGACGCGAAACAGCGTCGTCGTTGCAAGGTAGCAAAAAGTCATGCCCAGCGTGACCTGCAGCGCGTCCGCGCTATGCACGTCCATGCTGTCGGTCGAGCGCAGCAGCCCGATGAAGACGAGCAGGATGTTCGCGGCAATGAGCGTGATGACGAGCCAGTATCTTTCCCGCCCCCCCTTCACGTTCGACAGGCGCGAGAAAATATGGCGATGGGCGAAAAACGCCAGCATGCACAGCGCCCCGCTCATCGCCCCCGTCCACGACAGAAGGCCGAAGAACTTGCCGCACAAGAACGCCTCGCGCGAACAGACCCCCTGCCCCGCCGAAAGCCCGGCAGCGATGAGAAAAGCAAGCGGAGCCGTGAGAAGGATGAGAAACTGCTTTTTGTCCGGCAAATCCGTCAGCCGCACCACCTGCAGCACCAGCAGGTAGCAAAGCGGCGGCCCCATGGTGCGCGAAAACCAGAGCGACAGTCGGATGGGGGCTTCGAAATCCTCCAGCCGCAGCGCGAACTGCAGCGCGAAGGACAGGGCAAGGAAGAGAAAATACCCCAGCGCGACGAAAGCCTGCCGCCAGTTGCGCACGCGAAAGATGATATAGACGAGGATCAGCGTGCTTTGCACAACGCCCGTGATCGACAGCCACTCGATCAGGGTAAATGTCGTTTTATAGTCGAAATGCATGCCGGCGAATGTTTCCGTTCAAAAAATAAAATCCCCCGCCCAATTCGGCCCATTCAATTGGGCCCATTCAATTCGGCATTGGCACCGGCATGTGCGGCGTCTCCACGGGCTTCAGCTTGTCGAAACCGCGCCTTTGGCGCTCGTGCAGCACCCGCTCCACCTCGCGCGGGTCCGTATCCAGCTGCGTGATGAGGTAATCCTTCATGAAGTTCACCTCGTTCGGGTGCAGGTAGCGCGCGCTGAGCAGGATATCCTCCATGATGCGCCGGCCGGCCGCATGGTCTCCGCGCGCTTTCAGCACGAAGGCCGGCATCTGCCGCGCCCAGCCGGGCAGCGTGTCGCCGACGGGCTTCATCTTCGAGAGCTTGTAGGCGAGGTCCAGCGCAAGGGACGTATCGTTCATGCGGTGCTGGGCGAGGAAGATCGCCTGCGCCAGCCAGCGCCACTTGTTGCCGACCGGGATCTGTCCGACCGAGGCAAGATACTTGACCACGATCGCGACGTCCTTGGGCGTCGTCACCCCGCCGAAATAATAGGCCGCCAGCATCGGCACGTGGTTGGAGGCCGGGTCCAGCCCGTCGAGCAGCCAGAACCACTTGCCCAGCTTCTTGTAGTTGTAATCCTTCAGCGGCGTCGTCTCCGCGCCGTAATCGCCGAGGTTCTGCAAGGTGATCGCACCGTAGCGGTAGGAAAACTCCGAATCCCCCAGCGTCATCATGACCGCGCCGCGGTGAGAAGGCACCGGCGGCACCCCCGCCCACTTCGCGTACATATAGCGGCTGCCCGCCCAGCCCGCGCCCGTCAGCGCGAGGGCCGCGGCAAGGAACACATAGACCCGGGTCTTTATGTCGAGGCGCCCTTGCATCAGAACTGGCGGCGGATGAAGTCGAAGGAAGCGGCGGCCAGCAAAAGCAGCACGAATATCCCCCCCTGCAAAAGCAGGAAGCCCGCAAGATGGAGATGCTGGACCATCATATGCGCATAGGGGCCGGCGGTTTCGAGAAAGCCGATGCCGCCCGCGCCCTGAACGCCATAGACCAGCCAGGATGTCTGCCCCATCATGTCCAGCCGCGGCACGAAGACCGAGATGAAGTTCATTACGTTGTCCAGCACGGCGAATATCCATTTTTCCGGCGTCAACGAAGCGATGCCCAGCAAGGTGCCGATGAGCCGCGCCAGCACGTAAAGCCCGAGCGTGGCAAGGGCCGAGCCCGCCGCGCTCGAAAGCACCATGGAAAAGAACAGCGCCGCCACCACCATCACCATGTTTTCGACGGCGATGCTGACGCCCCAGACCATCCAGCCCGCCGTGTCCGGCTTGCCGAGGAAAAAGACCGCGCCCGCAATGACCGCCGAGACCGCGCAGGCGAGGATCATGAAGGCGAGCGCATGACTGAACAGGAAGCCGATGCGCGAGATGGGACGGGACAGCAGGAACTCGACTTCCTTCGTCTCGAAGGAACGCCGGATGTAAAAGCAGGAAAAGAGGACGAGGCCGATGACCCCCAGGAACCGCAGCCCCCCCGCGCCGAAGACGAGGGCGAAGCTGTCCTCCTCCGTGATCGCCGCGCCGCCGAGAAAGACCGAGAGGGCGGCGCCGATGACGATCATCAGCAAAAGGGTCACCAGAAGCTTGTCGCGCCGCGCCGCCGTCAGCACGAATTTTACGAGCGGGCCGGATATCATCTGCAAACCTCTTCGGTCAGTCCCTTATTACATGCGCGCCGGGTGACGGTCCAGCGAGAAGGTCTTGTAAACCTTGCGTTCTTCGTTGTCGATGTTGTTGCCGCCGACGATCGAGGCCTTGATGAAGATCACGAGCTCGGACTTCTGAATGTGATCGACATGGTTCTTGAACAGGTTGCCGACCAGCGGAATATCCGCCGCCAAGGGAATGCCTTCCTCGGTACCGCTGTTATTGTCCTTCATCAATCCGCCCATCGCCATGATCTGGCCGGACTGCAGGCGCAGGATGGAATCGATCTCCTGAACCGAAACCTGCGGGACCTGCGTGTTCGGTACTAGGCTCGGGTTCTGATTGTTCAGCGCCAGCGTCAGCCCCACCGTCGGGTCTGTCGCATAACTGGAGATCTTCGAAACCGTCGGGCGCACGACCAGCAGAATCTCGCCTGTATCCGGGTTTGCCGTCGGCACCACACTGAGCAGGACGCCCTCGGGCACTGATTTCTGCGACGTCGTGATCGTTGTCGCCGTCACGTTGCCGTTCGAATCCGTCGTGCCGGGGGTCGCGTTGAAGGTGAAATAGACGACGTTCTGCGCTACGTTGACGATGGCAGTCTGGTTGTTCATGACCGTCACACGCGGGCTGGAGAGGGCGCGGACCGAGCCAAACCGGCTGATGGACTGCATCACGGCATTGATGTCGGTGCCGGGCTCGAAAGTCGCGGTGAAATTGCTGTTTGTACTGGTAGCGAAGTCGGGCTTGAGGAAACTGCCCTGTAAATTCATAAGCCCGGTCAGGTTCATTTTCTGCCAGTCGATGCCTTCGGCGTATTCGTCGTTCAGCTCGACCTGCAGGACCTTCGCCTCGATCAGTACCTGAGTGGTGGCGCGGCGGCGGAAATCGTCCAGGAACTTCTGGACGATGCGTTGCTGGCGGTCGGTCGCGAAAACGCTGACGATGCCGGAATCCTGGCTGATCGAGAAAGTCGCGGGCGGGTTGGGCACCATCGGCGCGCCGGGCGGCGTGGTGATGTTGAGCGTAACGGGGGTCGCAGGCGAAACCGGCGCGACTTCCGGCGAACCGGGCGCGGGCGGCGGCGGCGGCGGAATGTCCTTGCCGTCCGGCGTCTTGGTCGCCGTCGGCAGGGGGGGCAGCGGGTTGACCGGCGCCGCGACCGGGTCGGAAAGCGTCGCCAGGGAAATGAAGGTGTCGGAAGAGGTCAGGATCTGTTCCAGACCGTCATGCAGGCCTTTCCAGAGATCCCCCTTGATGTCGGTCGAAACGGAAGTGTCGGACCCGCCGCCGCCACCACCGCTGGCCGTATCGCCGGCCGCGCTGGACAGGGAAATGCTTGTCTTGATGCTGGAAGCCGTCTTGCGCTCGGCATTAATGTAATCGACCATGTAGTTCTTCACATAAGGGCGGTCGAGCTCCACGCGCAGCACGTTGTTCTTGAACTTGTAGCGCAGGCTGGCCAGCGCGCAGATGCGGTCGATGACCTCGTCGAAGGGCCGGTCCTTCGCGGTGAAGATGATGGAGCCGTGGATTTGCGGGTCGATCTCGACATCGACGCCCGCCTGTTGCGCCAGCTGGAACAGCAGGTCGCGAAGACCGACCGTCTGGTTGACGGAAATCGTAACCAGCGGCGTGGGCAGGCGTAACTCCTGCGGGGTGGAAAGCACGGGCGCGAAGTCCGGCGTCGTGTCCTTTTCCGCGTTCGGTACAGGCATCGGCGCCAGCGCGTCGCGGTAATCCTGAAGACTGAGGTCGGCGCTGCGGTCCAGCTGCAGCTGGTTTTTCGCAAGGTCGCAACTGACCATCATGGTCGAGAGAATAAGAATGGCAGCAATATTGCCGCTGATGCGGCCGAAGCGACTTTTCAAAGTCATGTCAGATCCCGACTCTCTATATAAAGCACGAATGCGTTGACACCCCAAAACCGCCGATATGGTTTTGATATCAAGACATTGTTACAGAGACAGTTTGGACGTGTCAATGTCGGAGGAACCTTTTGAGCGGTCGCTCATGTTGATTTGGCGGATCTTCATTTTCATATCCGACGGGATGTCCGCTTCCGCGATCGCCGTCTGCTCCGATATCTCTCCGTCGGCGTAAAGCTTGATGAGCGACTGGTCGAAGGTGATCATGCCGGCGGGGTTGTTATTAGCCATAACTTCTTTGATCTTGATCGTGTCGCCCTTCAGGATCAGTTCCTTGATCAGCGCCTCGTTGAGCAGGATCTCGAGCGCGACCACCATGTCCCCCCGGACCGAGCGGACAAGGCGCTGGGCGATGATGGCCCGAAGGTTGAGCGAGAGCGCGATGCGCATCTGCTGCTGGCGTTCCTCGGGGAAGAAGTTGATCATGCGCTCGATGGCCTGCGCGGCGTTGTTGGTGTGGATGGTGGCAAGGCACAGGTGCCCGGTTTCCGCGGCGGTGATCGTCTGTTCCATGACCTCGGGATCGCGCACCTCGCCCACCAGGATGACGTCGGGCTTCTGGCGCAGCGCGTTTTTCAGCGCGATGTTGTAGGAAGCGGTGTCGATGCCGACCTCGCGCTGGGTCACCACGCCCTTCTTGTGCTCGTGGTAATACTCGATCGGGTCCTCGATGGTGATGATATGCCCGCCCGCCGTGCGGTTGCGGTAGTCGATCATGGAGGCGAGAGAGGTCGATTTCCCCGAGGAGGTCACGCCGGAAATCATGATGAGCCCGCGCTTCTCCAGCGCCAGCCGCTCGAGGATCTTGGGCAGGCGCAGGGTTTCGAAGCTCGGGATCTCGCTGGTGATGCGGCGGATGACCATGCCGGTATGCTGGCGCTGGCGCATGACGTTGACGCGAAAGCGCCCCTCCTTGCCCATGTCGAAGGCGAGGTTGAGCTCCATGTTCGAATCGAACTCGCGGCGCTGGCGGCTCGTCAGCACCTCGTTGAGCATCGCCTGCACGTCCTCTTCCTGCAGGGCCTGGTCGCCCAGCGGGTGAAGGTCGTTGTCAACGCGTAAATGCGGGGGAACGCCGACCGTGATGTAAAGGTCGGTCGCTTCCTGCTTTATCATTTCGTTCAGGTAGGCATAAATGGCAACGCCGCTCAAAAGGAATACCCTCCGTCATCTTGCGGTTCTTCGGCGGGCGCGGCGATGCCGGGCGCGGCAGCAGGCTTGGCCGCAGGCTTGGGCGGCGGCGGCGGCGCGGCGGGCTTTCCGCCCAGCAGCGGCTTCTTCGCCGGGGGCTGCTGGGGCGCGGCGGCCGATTTCGCGCCGCCGTGGCCGCCTTCACCGCCTCCGGGCAGGTCATCGACGCTCTCCGTGCTGTCCTTCAGCGCGTCGTTGGCGGTCTCTTCCGTGATCGCGCCCGAAACGACAAGGTCGTTCACGCTGTCTTCCATCGTCTGCATGCCGTAGCGCGAGCCGGTCTGGATCATGGAGTAGATCTGCGCCAGCTGGTTCTCGCGGATCAGGTTGCGCACCGCGTTGGTGCCCACCATGATCTCATGCGCGGCCACGCGGCCGCCGCCGGCGCGCTTGAGCAGCGTTTGCGCGATGACGCCTTGAATCGAGCTGGAAAGCATGGCGCGGACCATGTCCTTTTCCGCCGCGGGGAACACGTCGATGATACGGTCGATGGTCTTGGCGGCGGTGTTCGAGTGCAGGGTGCCGAAGACAAGGTGCCCCGTTTCCGCCGCGGTGAGCGCGAGGGAGATCGTTTCATGGTCGCGCATCTCGCCGACGAGGATGATGTCCGGGTCTTCGCGCAGGGCGCTTTTCAGCGCGCGCCCGAAGCTCATCGTGTCGTTGCCGACCTCGCGGTGGTTGACGAGGCTCTTCTTCGAGGTGTGGAAGAATTCCACCGGATCCTCGACGGTCAGGATATGCGCGCTGAAGGTCTCGTTGATGTGGTTGATCATGGAGGCCAGCGTGGTGGACTTGCCCGAACCCGTCGGGCCCGTGACCAGCACGATGCCTTTTTCAAGCTCGGCCAGGCGGCGCATGACGGGCGGCAGGTCGAGCTGCTCCATCGTCGGGATCTTGGTGGGAATCACGCGGAAGACCGCGGCGGAACCCGCGCGGTTGGTGAAGGCGTTGACGCGAAAACGCGCGTCGGCGCCGAAGGAGATGGCGAAGTCGATCTCAAGGTCGCGTTCATAGACCGCCCGCTGTTCTTCCGTCATGACGGAAAAAAGCATGGAGCGGATGATGTCGCTGTTGAGCACATCCGTCTTGATGCGCTGCAGGTCGCCGTCGATGCGCACGATCGGCTGGTTGTTCCCGCTCAGGTGCAAGTCCGATGCGCCGTTTTCCAGCGTGAATTTCAAAAGCTCGGTAATTTCCACAGCAAATCCCCCATTATCCCCGGCCTTGCGGCCCCCGTTTCCGCAGTCCGCCCGAAAGGCGGTCCGCCCTTAATAACATAGCGCAAATAGCCTGAAAAAAAGGTAAATTATTGTTTTCATATCTCATATTTATTGCTGGATCGCCCCGTTTCACCTTTTTTCAGCCGCCCCAGAAAAACGGCTCCCGCCAAAGGAGAATCACGACGAAGGCGATGAGCAGCGCGGGACCGAAGGGAAATTGCGCCTCTTTGCGGATTTTCCGCCAGCCCAGCGCGAAAACGATGCCGGCGATGCCGGAAATCATCATGAAATAGGACAGGGTGTCGATGCTGCTGCCCAGCCAGAAACCGGCGGCGGCGAAGAACTTCACGTCGCCCAGCCCCAACGGCTCGCGCTTCATGCGCCACATCACGACCTGCCGGAGCGCCAGCGCGGTCAAAACATAGAAAAAGCTTCCCAGCAGCGCGGTTTTTCCCGCATTCACGACGAAATCCGGCCCGTCGGCGGCATCCAGCGCG
>WGNE01000070.1 GCA_016124645.1 Alphaproteobacteria bacterium | reverse complement strand
TTCTTTTTTTATTTGGGTGTTGATTTACGGGGGGCTGATTTCTGTGCCGCGGTTTGTTTTTTGATTATTTTCTGCGCTTTGCGCCAGCACATGCCCAGATATTGGTCCGAGGGCATGATCCCTTTGGATGCTTTTAAAAAGGCCTCGCTCGACATCTTGCCCTTCGTCTCGACCATAAGCTGAACGATAGGGTTCTCGCTATCCTTGTCCGACTTTGCCATTTATGTCCCCCGCGTCGCCGTCATTGATATTAACAATTATCCCACAGGGGCATTATTCTGTCAAATAAATGCGGGGTTATTTTATTGTAATCAAAAGTTTTTTTTGCGCGCGAGAATCAAAACCGCCCGGATATTCTCCGGGCGGTTTTCAATGCGTCTCAAGGAGTGACGCTTATTTCTTCGCGCCTGCGTTCGCGGTTTCGGCAGCCGCAACGCCGAGGCCGGCGTATTTGTTGCCGAATTTCGCCAGACGGCCTTTTTCCATCACCTTCGCGGGGCCGCCGGTCCAGGCGGGGTGCGACAGGGGGTCGATGTCCAGGCGCATGACGTCGCCGGGTTTGCCCCAGGTGCTGCGCGTGGTGTATTCGGTGCCATCCGTCATGACGACAGTAATTTCATGGTAATCGGGATGAATCTTCGCCTTCATGGCCTTATGCTCCTCAATGAATCTCTAAATCTCTCAGGCCGTGATAATTACAGCGATTTCGCTTATTATGCAAGCAATTTATTGACTTTAGTGGCTAATGGGTTCATTTGTCGATAAAGGCGATATCCGGGCAGGGATATTTTTTACATAATCATATCAGCCGGGTGTGTCCGTATAGTTTGAAGGAGGGCGCGCGGTTTCACCCGCTCTGAGAACCCCTATAAAGGCGCCAGAGAGATGGAAGAGACCAAAACCCGCAAATCCCCCGACAAACCCCTGCGTTTCCTGTGGCCCATGCTGCGGCCCTATAAACTGCAGCTGGCGGGCGGCCTGCTGGCGATGGCGGTTTCCTCCGGCACCACGCTGGCCATCGGCTGGGGGCTGAAGGTCATCGTTGACAAGGCCTTCGCCAGCCACGACGCCACCGTCCTCAACCACGCGCTGCTCGGCCTGCTGGCCGTGGTGCTGCTGATGGCGGGGGCCAGCTACACCCGCCTGCAGCTGGTCTGGAAAGTGGCCGAGCGGGTCACCGCCGACCTTCGCAAGAAGATCTACGAACACCTGCTCACCCTCGACCCCGCGTTTTTCGAGGAATACAAGACCGGTGACCAGGTCTCGCGCATCAACGCGGATACGACGGTGCTGCAACTCGTCATCACCAACAACCTGCCCACGGCGGTGCGTCATAGTCTTATGCTGACGGGCGGCATCATCCTGCTGTGCGTCGTCAGCCCCTCCATGACCCTGATGGTGCTGGGCGTGGTGGCGCTGGTCATCCTGCCCATCATGTTCTTCGGCCGCAAGGTGCGCGCGAAGTCCCGCGAGTCGCAGGACCGCGTCGGCGACATCAGCGCTTACGGGCTCGAAACCCTGCAGGGCGTGCAGACCATCCAGTCCTTCGGTTACGAAGAAGAAGCCGTGGCCCATTTCGGCGGGCTGGCGGACGAATCCTACAAGGCGGCGATGCGCTATGTCGGCATCCGCTCCTTCCTCGTCGCCTTCATCATCGCCATGGTCTTCACCGCCATCGGCTCGCTGCTCTGGGTGGGCGGCCACCGGGTGCTGACGGGCGAGATGACGGCGGGCGCGCTTTCGGCCTTCATCTTTTACGCCGCCATCCTCTCGGGCTCCGTCACCGCGCTGGGCGAGGCGATGAGCGACTTCAGCCGCGCGGGCGGCGCCGCGGACCGCATCACCGCGCTTTTGGAGCGGACCTCCTCCCTCAAATCCGCCGCCGCGCCGCGCCTTGCGGAAAAGGACGTGACGGCGGTGCGCACCGCGGCGGACGTCGTCTTCGAGGATGTTTCCTTCAGCTATCCCTCCCGCCCGAACCAGCTGGCGCTGGACGGCGTTTCCTTCGCCGTTAGCGCGGGCGAGGTCGCGGCGCTGGTCGGGCCCAGCGGGGCGGGCAAATCGACCGTCTTCCAGCTTTTGCAGCGTTTCTTCGACCCCGCCTCGGGCGATATCCGCATCGCGGGGCAGGATATTCTTTCCATGAACCCGCGCGACGTGCGCGGGTACTTAAGCGTCGTCGCGCAGGACCCGGCGATTTTTTCCATGTCGGTCGCGGACAATATCCGCATCGGCAAGCCGGAGGCGACGGAGGAGGAAGTGCGCCATGCGGCGGAACAGGCGCAGGCGCATGAGTTCATCATGGACATGCCGGAAAAATACGACACGCTGGTGGGCGAGCGCGGCAGCCGTCTTTCCGGCGGGCAGCGTCAGCGCATCGCCATCGCGCGCGCGATTTTGAAGGACGCGAAGATCCTGTTGCTGGACGAGGCGACCTCCGCCCTCGACGCCTCGAACGAGGTGGCGGTGCACAAGGCGCTGAAGAACCTGATGGAAGGGCGCACCACGCTCATCATCGCGCACCGGCTTTCCACCGTGCAGAACGCGGACAAGATCATCGTGCTCGACAACGGCCACGTGATGTCCGTCGGCTCGCACAAGGAATTGTATGGGCAGGACAGCCTCTATACCCATCTTGCCGGGCTGCAGATGGACCTCAAGGCCGGGAACGGGTGATTTAATTTAAAGCTTAACGCTCGAAAAGAAGATCGACGCGGTCCAGCGGGGAGCGGTCGGTGTCGGAGCCTTGCGCGCGCACATCGACGCGGGTGGGCTTGATGCCCTTGTCCATCAGGTAGGAACGCACGGAAAGCACGCGGGAAAGCGAAATGCGCCGCGCGCTCGACTGGCTGCCGTCCTCGCCGGTGGCGAAGCCGCGCACCTGTATGCGTCCCTCGGTCATCTCGTTGAGCTGGCCGACGAGCATGTCGAGCTTTTGCTGCGCTTCCGCCGAAAGGTCGCTGGAATTGCCGCTGAAGACCAGCGTCAGGTCGGCCAGCGTGGGCACGACGGGCAGGTCTTTTGCCTCCGCCGGCGGCGCGGCGGCTTCCTGCGGCGCGGGGGCGGCGGGCACGGTTTCGTCCGGCGGCGTCATGGCGGCGGGCGGCGCTTCCGCGGGTGCGGGTTCGGGTTCGGCTGCCGCTGTTTCAGGTGCGGCGGCCTCGGGAGCCGCTTCTTTCGGTGCCGTTGCTTCAGGCGCGGCTCCGGGCGATTTTTGCGGGATGATATCCGGCATCGTATCAGCCGCAGCGACGGGCGCGGGCTCTTCCTTCGGGTGCTTCTGCTCGGGGAAGGGCGGCATATCCGCCTGATCCACCGCCAGCGCGGGCATGCGCGAAGGCAGGGAGAGCATCGGCATGGATGAACCCGGCACGGCGCTTGCGGGCGGCGACAGAGTTGCGGGCGCGGCGGGAGCTTCATAGGGAATGGTGACGAGAGAAGGACGGTGCTGCTGCGCCTGCGCGGTTTTCACGGGAACATCGGCAGAGGGCTGCGAAATCGTGGCGACGCGCGGCTTGTGGCGCGGGATGGGCGGCACGGTCATGCGGTGTTTCGCGTGGACGACGGCATGATGCGTCGGCATTTTCATTTCCGGCGTTTTCGCCTGTGCGATGACCGCCTTGTCCGGCGCCATGGTGCTGAAGAAGGGCTTGTCGAGTTTCTTGTCCGGCACGTCCTCCGTCGCGGCGCGCATCAGCTCTTCTTCGTTGACGGCGGGAACGGGCGCGGCGGGGACGGGGGGAGTGTCCGTCGCGCCTGCGGGAGCGTTTTGCGGAGCCTGCGCCGCGGGGGCGTCGCCCAGCGCGCTTAAATCCACCTCGACCGAGGGTTTTTCCGTGGTCTTGTAATGCTCGAGATACTGCTGCGCCGTTGCGGGCTGCGCGACGCCGATGAGGGCGGTGAAAAGGGCGGCGCTGAACCAGAGTGATTTTTTCATGGTCAATCCTTCCTTTGCCAGCGTCAGGAGGCCGACTTCACTTTTTCGGGGGCTTTCTTGGCGCAGGATTTCAGTTGTTTCAGCAGTCCGGCGTGCACGTTGGGCGAGCCGGTGAGGAAGCTTTTGCCATAGACGCAGTCCTTGCCGCCTTCCATGTCGGTGCTGTAGCCGCCCGCTTCCTTGACGATGAGGCTGCCCGCCGCGACGTCCCAGGGGCTCAGGTGACGCTCGAAGAAGCCGTCGAAACGCCCCGCCGCGACGTAGCAGATGTCGAGCGCGGCGGAACCCATGCGGCGCACGCCGGAGACATGGGGCATGACGGCGTCGATCTCGGCCATGAAAATCTCGTAGTTCTTCGCGCCGGGGCGCGCGCCGCCGATGGCGATCATCGCGTCCGCCATGTGGCGCGGGGAAACGCGCAGGCGCTTGTTGTTGAGGAAGGCGCCCATGCCTTTTTCGGCGGTGAACAGCTCGTCCTTGATCGGGTCATAGACGACGCCGGCCAGAATTTCGCCGTCTTTTTCAAGGGCGATGGAGATGGACCAGTGCGGAATGCCGTGCAGGAAGTTGGTGGTGCCGTCCAGCGGATCGACGATCCACTTGAAGCTGGCGTCGGCGCCTTTCTTCGCGCCGCTTTCCTCCATCAGCAGGCTGTAGTTGGGGCGCGACTTGGTCAGCGCCTCGCGGATGGTTTTTTCCGCCTTGTGGTCGGCGTTGGAAACGAAGTCGCCGGGGCCTTTCTTGGAAACCTGCAGGTTCTCGACCTCGCCGAAGTCGCGCACGAGGGAGCGCGCCGCTTTTTCGGCGGCTTCCACCATGACGTTCAAATGGGCGGATCTGCGGGCGATGGCCATCGGGTTTAGTCCTTCCTGGATATATGGGGCTCGGCTTAGTCTTTCGCGCGCTCGACGTAGGAGGAGTCGCCGGTCTTGACCACGATGCGCGTGCCGCTTTCGATATGCGGCGGCACCATGACGCGCACGCCGTTCTCGAGCACGGCGGGCTTGTAGGAGGAGGAGGCCGTCTGGCCCTTCACCACTGGGTCGGCCTCGACGATCGTCATGGTGACGAGGTCGGGCAGGGTGATGGACAGCGCCTTGCCTTCGTACATCTGCGCGATGCAGATCATGCCGTCCTGCAGGAAGGCGGCGGGGTCGCCGATGACGTCCTTGTTGACGATGATCTGGTCGTAGGTCTTGACGTTCATGAAGGTGTATTCGTCTTCGTTCTGGAAGAGGTACTGGTATTCCTCTTCATCGACGCGCGCGCGCTCGACCATGTCCTGCGTCGCGAAGCGGATGTCCATTTTCGTGCCGTTCTGGATGTCGCGCATGACGACCTGCGCCACCGCCGCGCCCTTGCCGGGGGAGCGAAGCTCGTTCTCCATCACCACCCAGAGCTTTTCGTTGTATTCGACAACCATTCCCTTGCGAAGGGTGTTTGCAGCGACTTTGGCCATTTACTCACCTTGGAATTATGATTTACATATTGCTAATGCAGACAGTCAGGGCTTCTTTTCCTGACGCGAGGCAATGGCTTTTCCTAAATTCTTTAGCGCTGTTTGTAAATCGTTTTCTTGGATTCCGGCCACCAAACGGTCAATCTCCTGCTCTTCGGGCAGGGTGACGGGGCGGGTTTTGGCTTTCGCCGGTTTTTTCTTATCCATAATTTCGGAGTTCTGGATGATCTTGATGTCCTTGATGGCGGGATAGCCGAAAAAGACGTTCAGGCGCTCGATCAGCAGGGTTTTCTGGTAGCTGAACTCCAGCGCGAAGGCCGATTGCACGGCAAGGTGCAGCACCGCCTGGTTGCTGGTCTCCTTCTTGCGGGAGAATTGCAGCTTGAGCGGCACGGCGCGCGCGGCGATGTCCGGCCCGGCGATCTGCGTCCATTCGGCCATCATCTTGCCGAACAGCAGGTTCTTGCGGCCGAAGATGTCCTTCGTCAGGCCGGGCACGAGGTCCGAAAGCGGGCGCGGGCGGTTCTTGTAGGTTGTCATTCCCAAGGAGTATCGCTATTTAACTGTTTATGTCCAGAGTCAAAAAGATAGCCGGGAACGGCGTTGCAGGCTTGCAGGACCGGCTGCTGGGCTGGTTCGACCGGCACCAACGCGTCTTGCCGTGGCGCGCGCGCAAGGGGCGGCGGCCCGACCCTTACCACGTCTGGCTCTCGGAAATCATGTTGCAGCAGACGACCGTCGTGACCGTCGGCCCTTATTTCGAGAAATTCCTGAAAAAATGGCCCAGCGTGCAAAAGCTCGCCGCCGCCTCGCAGGACGAGGTGCTGGCGGCATGGGCGGGGCTCGGCTATTACGCAAGGGCGCGCAACCTGCACAAATGCGCGCAAGCGGTGACGAACGATTACGGCGGGGTTTTCCCGGATACGGAAGAAGGGCTGCTGGAACTGCCCGGCATCGGCCCCTATACGGCGGCGGCCATCGCCTCCATCGCCTTCGACGTGCCCGCCACGGCGGTGGACGGCAACGTCGAGCGCGTGGTCAGCCGCTTCTTTTCGATCGAGGAACCGCTGCCGGCGTCCAAGAAGACCATCCGCGAAAAAGCGGCGCAGCTCGCGAAGGGCGTTTCCCGCCCCGGCGACTTCACGCAGGCCTTCATGGAACTGGGCGCGACCGTCTGCACGCCGCGCAAGCCCAAATGCGGGCTCTGCCCGTGGAAGGACGATTGCGCCGCCCGCCGCAAGGGCAACGCCGAAGAGCTGCCGCGCAAGCTGGCGAAAGCCGCCAAGCCCGTGCGCTACGGCAAGGTTTTCTGGCTGTCGGACGGCAAGGGCCGTTTCCTCATCCACAAGCGCGCGGGGCAGGGGCTTTACGGCGGCATGTACCAGCTGCCGACGACCGAGTGGATCACCGACCGCAAGGCCGCGGCGAAACTGCCCGCGCCTTTTCAGGAAACGATAAAGCCGTGCCCCTTGGGAGAGAGCGTGCGCCACAGCCTGACCCATTTCGACCTTGTTTTGGAAATATGGACCGCGAAAGCCCCGCGCGCGGGGACGGTGAAGGGATTGGAGGAGGCCTGCTGGATTCATTCGGAAAATATCGGCGATTACGGGCTGCCGACATTGATGCGAAAAGCCATCGGGCTTTGCGCCGGCCTATAACCGTCTTGAGAAAACAGCAAGATAGCCTTATGATAACGCGTGTGTAACAGAGTCTTTTCGGGATATTATCACCATGACCCGCAGCCTTGGTTTGTTTCGTTTCGTTATTTTTTTCTCTTTAATCCTTGCCTGCGCGGTGCCGCCGCGCGCCATGGCCGAGAGCGGGCCGGGGCAGGGTGAATCTTTTTCGCCGCCGACTTATCGCGATTTGGTTCAGACCTTCCTGATGATGCAGGGGCTGGACATCAACAAGGACAAGATCGCAGACGAATACGCCAAGCTCAGCTATTGCTCGCTTTACAAAAAGAAATTCCACAACGACTTCTCCTGGAACAAGATTCGTTCGGAGCTGATTACAAGGGTCAACCAGAAGCGCGACTACTACCGTGTGCAGTATCAGCTGGAAGGGACGATCTACCTTGGCCGCTTCAACTTTGAAAATCAGCAGTTTCCCCTCATCAAGGATTCTGCCATCAACCATATTGGCGCGTTGATTGCGACGGACCCTAGATCGCCTGACAGTCTGCCTTACAGGCTGTGTGGAGATCACGACTTTTCGAGCGTGTTCCCATATCAGTATATTTTCGAACTGAACCGTCCTTTCAGCCTGAAAGCCCTGAAGGTCAGCCAGGACGAGGCGAAGGCTCTGCTGGACAAGCTGGCGTCGCTGGGCGATACGGACCGCAGGCTTTACGTGCGTTTTCGCTACCGCATCCAGACGGTGGACAAGATCGATCCGTTCGGCAAGGGATTTGACATCCGTGGCGCGCGCGGCAGCTTTCACGGCGAGCTGACCAGCGTCGATCTGTTTCTCGACCACGACATGACCAAGTTCTACATGAGACTCCCCCTGAAGTAAGGGGGATAAGCGCTGTCTTCCGAATGTTCCTGCGTGAAGCGTGGCCGCGTTACTGCGGCGGCTGTATCTGCGCGCGTATTTCCTGGCGCAGCACGTCGATGGGCCAGACCTTGCCCTTGTTCTCGAAATGCCAGAACGTCCAGCCGTTGCAGGAGGGCAGGCCTTGCAGCGCCGCGCCGACCTTGTGGATGGAGCCCTTGTGGTCGCCCGTGTGGTTGCGGGCGACGAGGTTGCCGTCCGCGCGCACGCGGGCCGAATAGCGGCGCGAATGGTCGAAGAGCACCGTGCCCGGCTGCAGCATGCCCGTTTCGACGAGCTGGCCGAAGGGCACGCGCGGTTCGGAGCGTTTCTCGATGGGCTTCAGCAGGCTTTCGTCGTCGCCTGCCTTGATGCCCTTGATGCGGGCCGTGGCGTGGGCGATGTATTCCTTGTCGCGCTCGATGCCGATGAAGTCGCGGCCGAGCTTCTTCGCCACCGCGCCGGTGGTGCCGGTTCCGAAGAAGGGATCCAGCACCACGTCGCCGATATCGGTAGAGGAAAGAATGACGCGGTGGAGAAGGGCCTCGGGCTTTTGCGTGGGATGCGCTTTCTTCCCGTCGGCTTTTTTCAGCCGTTCCTGTCCGGTGCAAAGCGGAATCGTCCAGTCCGAGCGCATCTGCAGGTCTTCGTTCAGCGCCTTCATCGCATCGTAGTTGAAGCGGTATTTCGCGCTTTCCGACTTCGACGCCCAGATCATGGTTTCATGCGCGTTGGTGAAGCGGCGGCCGCGGAAGTTGGGCATCGGGTTGGTTTTGCGCCAGACGATGTCGTTGAGGATCCAGAAGCCGAGATCCTGCAGCATCGCGCCGATACGGAAAATATTGTGGTAGCTGCCGATGACCCAGATCGCGCCGTCGTCCTTCAGCAGGCGGCGCGCTTCGAGCAGCCAGGCCTTGCTGAACTTGTCGTATTCCGAAAAGCTGGAAAACTTGTCCCAGTCGTCGTCCACGCCTTCGACCTTCGAGTTGTCGGGGCGGGTGAGGTCGCCGCCGAGCTGGAGGTTGTAGGGCGGGTCCGCGAAGATCAGGTCGATCGACCGCGCGGGCAGGGATTTCATGGTGTCGATGCAGTCCCCAGACAGAATTTCATTGCGTGGGAGACCGGCTTTTTGCGCCTTGGCGCTATGTTTTTCGAGCGTCTTCATAAGAAGAATCATGATTCATTCGCGAGTCGGCGTCAACAAAAATCTTCTTGGAAGAATCAAATATATCAGTAAATTATAGAATTTTCTTTAACCAATTGTTTAGAAACGGGGGCAAAACTGCGGCGGTGAAGCGGCGTAATCCCATGAATTTCAATGGCTTTCAAATGTTCCGCCGTGCCGTAGCCCGCGTTGCGTTCCCAGCCGTAATGCGGATAGTCGTCGGCGTGATTTTTCATCAGCCTGTCGCGAAAATATTTGGCGACGATGGAGGCGGCGGCAATCGAAAGGCTTTTTCCGTCCCCGCCGACGATGGTTTTGACGGCGCAGGAAAGCGCGGGCGCCTTGTTGCCGTCGATCAGGGCGGTGTGGATGCGCTTGCCGGTCTGTTTTTCCAGCCCGTCGCAGGCGCGGCGCATGGCCAGCAGGGAGGCCTGCAAGATGTTGATCTCGTCGATTTCCGCGACCGAGGCCTGTTCGATCGATATATAAGAATATTCATGCAATATATTGAAGAGGCTTTCTCTTTTTGCCGGAGTGAGCTTTTTGCTGTCGTTGATTTGCGACAGGATTTTTTTCGGCATGCGCGCGCGGTCGATGATGACGGCCGCCGCGACCACGGGCCCGGCCAGCGGCCCGCGCCCGACCTCGTCGATGCCGCAGCACAGCTCGCCGCAATCGTCTTCAAAGAAAAAGTCAGGCTTTAAAATTTTTCGCTTTAACGGGGCCATGCGCGCAGAACTTGACAATCCGGTTTATGGGCGCGCGATGCGGGGATTACGGTATGCGCTCGACGAACATACGCATAAACGGCTTCCATGTGAAGAACATCTTCTGGATGCGCAGGTTGTAGCGGCCCAGCAGGGCTTCCATGCCGCTTTTCGAGGGGAAGAGGAAGCTGATGGGCGGGTCGATATAGGGGAAGTTGTCGAAATTGCGCGGCAGGTTCCAGTGGTTGCCGTCCACTTCGTTGATGTAGATGAGCCCGCCGGGTTTCACGAGGCTGGCGAGGGAGGCGGTATAAGCCTCCAGATCCGGCTGTTCGTTGAAGCACAGCTCGGCGAGGACGATGTCGTATTTTTCGGGGTCGGTCGCCGCGTAATCCTGCACGCTGATGTTCTGGAACATGTCGGGCGGGTATTTGGACTGGGCGAACTCGGTATAGAAAGAATGCGAGTCGATGCCGAAGGCCTTCATGCCCAGTATATGGGCGGCCTTCACGCCGTAACCCTGGCGCGCCGCGACGTCGAGGAAGCGCTTGTTCGTCGTGACGGGCAGCATTTGCAGCAGGGTTTTCTTGATCCGCAGCACTTCGCTGTCGCGGTTCGGCAGGTGGGTGACCTGCGGCTGGATCTCGCCGTAGAAATTGTCCAGCAGCTCCTGCGTCGGGTAGGGGTTGGCCATGACGGAACCGCAGGCCTTGCAGGCCTCGAGGTCATAGTCGTTCTTCGTCCCCAGCGGATAGGGCACGAAAGGCTGCAGGCAAAGCCTGCACTTCTTTTCTTCGTCTTGTTGTCCGGTCATGTCCGCGCGCGGCCCCTGTCGTCAGCTCAAGCTCTTGGAGGCGATCTCGTAAACATCGTTCGAGATATCCTTCTCCGCCAGTATGCGCTTTAATTCGTTTTCCATCAAGGACTTGCGAACGGCGTCATAACGTTTCCACTGGCTGAGGGGGCTCAGCAGCCGCGCGGCGGTCGAAGGGTTGATGCCGTTGACCCTGATGACGGTATCCGCCAGCAGCTTGTAACCCGCGCCGTCCTTGCGGTGGAACCACTTGGGATTGGCCCCGCTGAACACGCCGATGAGCGAGCGCAGGCGGTTGGGGTTTTTATACGTAAAGTCGGGGTGGACGACGAGCGAGGCCACGTCCTCCACCGCGTCCTGCCGGTCGGCGATGGCCTGCAGGCCGAACCATTTGTCGAGCACCAGCGGCTCGGCTTTCCACGTCTTGTAGAAGTCCTCGAAGGCGGCCTTGCTGCTGTCCGACTTGGAATCGGTCAGGATGGCGAGGGCGGCGGTCTTGTCCGTCATGTTCTGCGCCGCTTTGTATTGCGCGGCGGCCAGTTCGATGGCGGCGGCCTCGTCCGCGGCCTGAATGTAGCGCAGCGCGACGCTCTTCAGCCGGCGGCGGCCGACGGCCTCGGGGCTGACGCTATAGGGGCCGTCGTCCGCGTTTTCGGCATAGACCGCCTTGAAGGCGTCGAGATATTTTTTGCCGATCTCTTGCGTGATGAAGCGGCGCGCGCCGTGGATGCCGTCCACGTCCACGACCTCCATCAATTGCGCGAGATATGTTTCGGAGGGCAGGGAGAGCGCCTTGGCCAGCAGCGCCCTGTCCGCCTGTTTGTCGGCGACGAGCGCGCCGAAGGCGGCGACGCAGGCCTCGGGCAGTTTCTTTTCCGCGCCGCCCGCGAAATCGAGGATGAGGCGCTGCAGGTAGGTCTGGCCGGAATCCCAGCGGTTGAAACCGTCGCTGTCATGCGCCATGAGGAACAGCAGGTCGTCCGCCGAAAGGTCGCTGTCCAGCTTCACCGGCGCGGAAAAGCCGCGCAGCAGGGAAGGCACGGGGGCTTGCCCGATGTTCTCGAAGGTGAATTCCTGTTTCGCCTCCTTCAGGTGCAGGATGCGCGTGGCCTCGGGCAGCAGGTCCTTGCCGTCCGCGCCCAGCAGGCCGAGGGCGACGGGGATGTGCATGGGCTTCTTGCCCGTCTGGCCGGGGGTGTCGGGAACGGCCTGTTCCAGCGTCAGGGTGTATTTTTTCGCCGCGGCGTCGTAAACGCCGGAGGACGTGACGACGGGGGTGCCCGCTTGGCTGTACCACAGGCGGAACTGCGAAAGATCCACGCCCGAGGCGTCCTGCATGCACTGCACGAAGTCGTCGCAGGTGACGGCTTGCCCGTCGTGGCGCTCGAAATAGAGGTCGGTGCCCTTGCGGTAGTTTTCCGGCCCCAGCAGCGTGTGCATCATGCGGATGACCTCCGCGCCCTTTTCATAGACGGTGGCGGTGTAGAAGTTGTTGATCTCGATGTAGTTGTCTGGGCGGATGGGGTGCGCCATGGGCCCCGCGTCCTGCGGGAACTGGTGATTGCGCAGTTGCTCCACATCGTCGATGCGCTGCACGGCGGGGGCGTTCATGTCGCTGGAAAAGCACTGGTCGCGAAAGACGGTCAGGCCTTCCTTCAGGCTCAGCTGGAACCAGTCGCGGCAGGTAATGCGGTTGCCTGTCCAGTTGTGGAAGTATTCATGCGCGACCACGCCCTCGATGGCGAGGTAGTCGCCGTCCGTCGCCGTTTCCGGCTTGGCCAGCACGAGGCGGGCGTTGAAGATGTTCAGGCTCTTGTTCTCCATCGCGCCGAAGTTGAAGTCGTTGACGGCGACGATGTTGAAGATGTCGAGGTCGTATTCGCGGCCGTATTTTTCCTCGTCCCATTTCATCGACTTTTTCAGCGATTCCATGGCGTGGTGGCATTTGTCCTCGTTGCCGGGGTTGACGTAGATGTAGAGATCGACTTTTCTTCCGCTCATGGTGGTGAAGGTGTCGTGGATATGGCCGAGCCCGCCCGCGACCAGCGCGAAGAGGTAGCTGGGCTTCACGAAGGGGTCTTCCCAGACGGCGAAATGGCGGCCGCCCTCCAGCTCGCCCTTGTCGATGCAGTTGCCGTTGGACAGCAGCACGGGGCAGGACTTCTTGTCCGCCTCGATGCGGGTGGTGAACTTCGTCATCACGTCCGGGCGGTCGATGTAATAGGTGATCTTGCGAAAGCCCTCGGGCTCGCATTGCGTACAGTAATTGCCGCTGGAACGGTAGAGCCCTTCCAGCGCGGTGTTGTTCTCGGGCGCGATCTCGACCACGGTTTCCAGCGTGAAGCTGTCCGGCACGTCGCTGACGGTCAGGTGGTTTTCATCCACCGTGTAGCGGTTGTCGGAAAGCTGCTCCCCGTCGAGGGAGACGGACTTGAGGTCCAGCTCCTGCCCGTCCAGCACCAGTTCGGACGCATCTTTGTTCAGGCGGGTGAAGCGGGTCTTGGCGGTCACCGTCGTCTTGCCGTCGCGCAGGTCGAAGGCGAGGTGGATGTCCTCTATCCTGAAATCCGGCGCCAGGTAGTCTTTCAGGAATTTGGTCTGCGGGGCGTTCTCGGTTCTCATCGTCGTCATCCTTTCGCGGTGTGGCTGTCCGTCGATGATTATCCCCGAAAAGCCTTAACAAATAAAGACCGCTTAGAACTGCTGATAGACGAAGGTGGCGGTGGTCGAGGTCGTCGCGTATTGCGCCGCGATGATGGCGACGGCGAAGACGAGGCCGATGAGCATTTCAATAATATACTTGCGGGTCATTTTTCCTCCGTTTTCTGCAGCCGGTATTTCCCGATTTCCTGCCATATCTGCCGGGCGAGGTAATCGTCGAAGGCGCCGGGCTCGGTTATATGGGTGTTGTCGCCGGGGCGAAAGGTGATCGTCCGCCGGATATTGGCGGGAATTTCGGGGATGAGGCGCAGCGTGCCTTTTTCATGGGCGCGGTTTTCCGCCCGCAGATAGTCGCGGATGTTGCCAAGGGCGTTCGCGCTCGAGGGCGAGAGGTAATAGGGATCGCCGAGCGGCATGGTGTAGAGCAGGGCGGGAATGCCGCTTTGCCGCAGGTAGTCCATGACGCGCCGGGTGCTTTCCGTAGCCAGCGAATGGCGCAACAGGGGCGAGCCGCTTTCCATGACGCGCTGGTTGAGCATTTGCTGCGAGGGCTTGCCGTCGCGCCCCGTGATGCGCGAAACGTCGCCGCCCAGCAGCTCATAGGCGATCCAGAAGCCGACGTTGTTGAGGGGGGAATCGAACTTCGCCTCCTCTCCGGCGTTGCCGTGCGTCAGCAGGCTGAAGCGCGACAGCAGGTTCCGCTCCACCTCGCGCTTGATCGGGCCCGCCTCGCAGATGACGCGCAGCCGGTCGCCCGCCAGCGTCAGCAGCCCGTTGGACGGGCTCACAATCGCGAGCCCCAGCGGCCAGAGGGCGGGGCGGTCGGCGAAGGCGCGGGGCGCGAGCTGCAGCGGCGCGTTCTGGCCCATCACCTTGTAATGGCTGAAGTCGTAGAAGGGGTTGATCGGCATCACGATGAGGTCGGGCTTGCGGCGCAGGGCTTCGAGCGTGAAGATCAGCTTGTCCACCGGGTGCATGCCCAGCTGGGCGTAGAAGTGGATGGTGAAATTCTTCAGCCCGTAGCGGTCCTGCAGGTCGCGCGCGACGAAGGCGGGCAGTATTCTTGTATCGTCCTCGCCCGCCGTCACGAAGTCTTTGTCGGCGGCGATGAGCACGCCGCTCGAATCCGAAATCCAGAGGATATCCAGCTTTTCAGGGTCACGCTTGACGTCCTCGCGGATGAGGCGGTGGTCGTCGGCAATCGTCACCATCGGCACCACGGGCGTGCCCGCGGCGGCCTTGGTGAAGGGGATTTCCTCCGCCGGATGCGGGGCGAGGCCCCCTGCGACGACGAGGAAGAACAGGCACCACAGGCAGGCGCGCGCCACGCCCTGCCAGCCGGCTTCGTATCCGAAGGGGAGTTTCGGCTTGCCGTCCTTCATCGTCCCATCCCCAGCAGGGCCGCGTAATAGGGCAGCAGTTGCGATTCAGGAATGAAGATAAGCGGCAGGGAGACGCTGACGGCCAGATAGGTCAGCGCGCGCCCGGCGGCGGGGCGGCGCCATAAGGGCGTCTTGCCTTCCGCCGCGCCGTCGCGCGCCTCGGAAAGGTGGCGGTAGCCCGCCATCAGCCCGCCGTGGTACAAGCCGTAGATGAAGCAGGCCGGGGTGAGCTTGTGCCACAGGGCGATGACCATCATCGTGCAGAAAATGGCGAGGTACTGGGTTTCGGCGCGATAGCCGCCCGCGGGCACATAGACGTTGCGCCGCGCCCAGTGGGTGAGGCTCATGTGCCAGCTGTTCCAGTAATCCTGTATGTTCGTCTGCCACAGGGGAAAATTGAAGTTCTCCTTGATGCGGAACCCGAAGAGGGCCGAAGCGCCAACGGCGACGTCGGAATAGCCGCTGAAGTTGAGGTAGAGATAAAGGTAATAGCCCAGCAGCTTCAGCCAGAGAACCCAGACGGGCAGGGCGGCGGGCGCGGCGGGAAAGGCGACATGCGGGTGCATGAAGGCGGCCGCGACGAAGACCTTGAGGAAACCGCCGGTGACGCGCAGCAGCCCGTAGAGGAACAGCGCGGCGTCCGGGTTGTGGTCCTGCCGCGCCACGTCCTCGTATTCGATGATGGGGCCGAAGACCTGCACGGGCGGGAAAAAGCCGTAGAACAGCACCTCGTCCAGCCGCAGGTTCTCGATTTTCCCGAGGTAGGTCTTGATGACGAGGTCCAGCGCGCGGAAGGTGGTGAAGGACAGGCCCAGCGGAATGACGACGGAGCGCGCCATGTCCAGCTCCCACAGCTTGGTGGAGAAGAGCGAGAGCAATTCGTTGCCCTGCGCCGTGAAGATCAGGGTGAAGCCGTTGCCGTATATCTTCCACAGCAAAAGAGGCAAGGCGAAGAGGACGATGGAGAAACGCGCCAGAAAGCGCCGCGCGCCGCGCAGCCACGGTCGCCTGCCCCCTTCCTCCGTGAAGGCGCAGCGGTGGACGAAGAAGACGAGCAGCCAGAAGACGAGGTAGAACAGCACCAGCCGCGGCGCGATGAAGCTCATCAGGTACATGCCGCTGGCGGTCATGGCCAGCCGGCGCAGGCGCGGCGAGGAAGTGGAGAAATACAAAAGCAGCAGGACGGGCGCGAAAGCCAGCAGGTCGAAGAAATAGGCGTAACTGTCGTACTGGAAATTCATGCGCGGCCTGTCATGCTTGTTGCCCCGTCATGATCAGTTCTTCTCCAGCACATAGGATACGCTGACGGGCAGGCGCTTTTCCATCGTCTCTTCAATCGTCATTCCTGCGTAGGGTAAAATGAGTTCGCGCTTAATTTTCAGGCCGCAGTCGTCAAACAGGTTTTCGATTTCCTTCGTGTCGTTGAACAGGTATATGTGGTCGATGACGGCCGCGTTGATGCAGGTGGAAACGTGGATATATGCGTCGTCTTTCGCTACGCGGCGAATTTCACGCATGAACAGACCAGGCTGCTCGACATGCTCCAGAACCTCGCCCATGAAGACGGCATCGAATCTTTTGTCGTTCAGGGGCGTTTCAAGAAAGTCCATTTGCTGCAATGAAAATGCCACGCTAGGCCGGCCCTTGCGGTAATGCTCGACGAGCTGGCGCGTCTGTTCGATGCTGGTCTCGCTGATGTCGATACCGAGATAACTGTCGAAGGCGCAGTCGTTCATGGCGGCCGCGATGTAATAGCCGTGCCCGGGGCCGATCTCAAGATAAGAGCCTTTGCGGTCGCGCGGTATCGTCTCGCGAAAGAAGCGCAGCATTTCAATGTGGTTCGCCCAGAAGAACGTGGCGATGGCCAGCCCGTACATATACAGGGACATGAACTCGTTGTTGAAATAGACTTCGTCCGCAACTTCGGCGAAGCTGGAATAACGGTATTTCCCATGTTTTTGAAAATAGGACTGCTCGCGCACCGTCGAGACGGTATGGGTGTTGTACGCTTCGGCCAGGTAATCGACGGTGAGACCTTTCTCGAGCCAGAAAGAGAGATAGGAGTCGAGCAGCCTGAATTCCTCCGTTGTCAGCTTTTCGAGGGCGGCAGTGAGGATGCGGCGGTGCATGGGGTTTTCCTCCAGCACCTTGTCGATCAGCTTTTGCACATTGGACGGCATATTCATTGCTTTAGCCCTTCCGGTTGGCGTTGTCATCTAGTGCGAGGGATGCAGCGATATGCGCGGGCGGCGGCTGCACGTCCTCGGCGCGGATGGTCCATGTATCCCCCGCCGCGTCATGGGTGAAGCCGAAACGGGCGTAGAGGTCTTTCACCATCGCGTTCTTGGGCGTGGGGATGTATTTGCCGCGCAGGGTTTCGGCCCCCATCTGCCGGGCGGCGGCGGCGATCTGGGCGATGAAGGTTTCCTCCGCCCCGCGGCCCAGCACGCGGCAGCTCATCAGCAGCGTGTCGATGTCGCAGGCGCCGCCGTCCTTCTGCACGATGCAGACGCCGACCAGCCCGTAATCGCCGTATTTGTCGCGGATGTCCATGCCCAGCACCAGCGCGTTGTCGTTGCCGCACAGCGCCTCCACCTCCGCCAGCGTGCGGCGGCGGGTGGTCAGGTTGAACTGGTTGCTTTTGTTGATGAGCTGGGTGATGCGGGCGAGGTGCTGGCGCTGCGCGCGGAAGACGTCGATCTTCAGCTCCAGCGCCTTGCGGAAGTCCTCCTCGCTCAGCACGTCGCCCTGCACCTGCTTGCGGGCGGTTTCGGCGGCGATCATCTCCGTGCGCTGGCGGTCCTCCTCGGTCACGACGGGAATGTCGAAAAAGTCGGTCGCGGCGAGCAGCCCGGGCAGCTCGGCCAGTTCCTCCGGCACCATGAGGCAGGTCACGTCCGGCAGGCGCTCGCGCACCTCGCCGATTTCCTTGGGGTTGTCATCGACGAAGACCAGCGCGTCAAGCCCGATGTTGATATGCGCCGCGATGCGCCTGAGGCTTTCGACCTTCGATTCCCAGTGGATCTCGAAGACCGATATGTCGCGCTTGGTCAGGATCATCGCGTCGTGTTTGTCGAAGACTTCATAGGCGTCCTCGGGGTTGTTCTTGCTGGCCACGGCCAGCAGAACGCCCTTGCTTTTCAGGTGCAGCAGGTATTTCTGGAAGTCGCGGAAGGCGCTGCCGGGGAAATCCTGTCCCAGCTGGATGCCCTCCAGCCCGTCCTCGCCGATGATGCCGCCCCACAGGGTGTTGTCGAGGTCCAGCACCACGCATTTCTTCGCGCTTGTCTTTTCGGCGGCGATGATGCGGCCCAGCTGGCGGCCGATGTCCTGCCAGAAAACCTCGGCATAGGGTTGGCGGTAGAGATACCATTTGCGCGCGTCCTGCGCCTGCGCCGCGCCGCGGTGAAGCATGAGGCCGTGAAGGTCGAGCAGGCGCACGTGTTCCAGCTTGCGCATCTCGCCCTCCCACAGGGCGCAGGCGGCGGCATGGGCGGCCATGCCCGCGCCGTACTGGGTCAGCTCCTGCACTTCGAAGCCCGGCATGGCGGGGTAGGGCGGCACGGAAACGACGATGGTGCCGGCAAAGCTTTTGCGCAGGTGCGCCACCGCGTCTGCCAGCGTCTGCACGCCCTGCATAAGCTCTTGCAGCGCGGCCGGATCGTCCAGCGTTTTCGCCAGCGCGGCGGGGAACAGGTCTTCCAGCCGCCAGATGACGGCGATGGCGTCGGGCTTTTCGCCTTCCAGCACGCTTTCATGGTCGAGGCACAGCCGGTGCACCTGCCCGAAGGGGGCGATGGTGACGACGGGCGAAAATCCCTTGTCCAGCAGATGCGCGCCGAGGTAGGGTTCCAGCGGTTCCGCCGTGACGCTGCCGCCGATAGCGACGCGCAGGACGTTTCCGCTCTCGTTCTTGGTTCCGGCAAGATGCTGCCGCCAGCGGGTTTTCGGGTCAATCGCTGTCATCAGACGTCGATGTCTTTTCCTTTCAGCGTCTCGCGCGCAAGGCCGATGGTGGACATTTTCATGATTTCCTTGGTGGAAAGGCGGGTCGAGAATTTTTCCTCGATGGCGGCGACGAGGTGCATGGCGGCCAGGCTGTCCCATTGCCGCAGGTTGTCGGGCGAGGTGTCGTCGCTCAGCTCGGCGGCGTCCACCTGCAGGACTTCGGCGAACAGGTCAATCAGCGCATCACTCATCTTACCCTCATATTCGGCTTTGAAATTCAATATCTTGTGAATCTATCAAACCGGGCCGGGCAAGACAATTGGCATGGGCGTGCCGGTAAGGGCGGCGGTGCGAGGGATATGAAAATTATTTAAATTTTCTTCACGTTCCTGCGGAGCTCTGTTATTTTTTTCGTATGGAAGAAGACGACAAGACATCGCCGGAAAAAACGCCGCAGACGGAGCAGGCCGCGAAGCCCGCGCCGAAGAAGACTTACGAACGGCCCAAGCTTTCCGAAGACCGGCTGCGCGACAAGGACGGCAAATTGCCGCCGCCGCCGCGCAAGCATGACTATGGCTCGAAGGCGCAGCTGATTCTGGTGGCGGTCATGGGCATTCTTTTGCTCGCGGTGATGATCTTCAGCCACCTGCGCCCGCACCCCAAGCCACAAAAGGCGCAAACGGCGACGGAAGCGCCGGCGAAGCAACAGCCGAAAGCGACCAAGGTGGAAATTCCCAAGGGCATGGCGCCGCCGTCTTCGGGCGATGGGATGCCGCCGGCCTTCCTGCCGGGCGGGGACGACGACCAGCAGATTCCCGCCGGTCCGCAATAATAATCATTTATTCCTGAAGATTGCCCGCGATTTCCTGCGCGAGGGCGCGGAGGTCGGATTCCTCCGGCGTCACGCACTGCATGTCCTCCAGCTTCGTCGTCCATATTGGCCCGCCCCAGCGCGGGTCGTTCTCGTAGCGGGGGATGAGGTGGAAATGCAGGTGCGGAATGACGTTGCCGAGCGAGGCGTAGTTCATCATGTCCGGCGAGACGGCCTTTGAGATCGCCAGCGCGGCGCGGCGCAGGTCGGTGGTGAGGGCGCGGTGTTCGTCTTCGTCCAGCTGTTCCAGCCCGGTGACGTGCCGCTTGTCGAAGACCAGAAGGCAATAGCCGCGGTAGGCCTGATTGCGGTCGATGTAGAGCGTGGCGGCGGAAAGCGAGGCGACCTTCAGCCAGAATTCATTGTCGTCCGGCCGGGGCGGGCAGAAAGGGCAGCCCTTTCCGGCGATGAGGTCTTCCCACGGCGGCAGGGCGTTGCTGTCGGACATTTCATTCTCCCCTGATATTGAAAAGGTTTATTCGTCGAAGACGAGGCTGTCATAGCCGACGACGCCTCTTGCCGCTTCCAGTTCCTTCTCGCGGCCTTTTTCGATTTGTTTCCACAGCTCGGCCAGCACGTTGTCCACGCCTTCGTGGCTGACGGCGGACATGAGGTGGACTTTCTTGCGGATGGCCTTGGAAAGCGTCTTCTGCTGGTCTTCGGCCAGCTCCGGCCCCAGCGCGTCGGCCTTGTTGAGCACGATGACCTCGGGCTTTTTCGCGAGCCCTTGTCCATAGGCCTTCAGCTCGGCGCGGATGGTCTTGTAGGTGGCGACGACGTCGTCTTCCGTGCCGTCGATGATATGCAGCAGCACGCGCGTGCGCTCGACGTGGCCGAGGAAGCGGGTGCCGAGCCCGTGGCCCTCGTGCGCGCCCTCGATGAGGCCCGGAATATCGGCGATGACGAATTCATGCCCGTGGCTGTTCACGACGCCGAGGTTGGGGGCGAGGGTGGTGAAGGGGTAATCCGCGATTTTCGGCCGCGCGCGGGAAACGACGGAAAGGAAGGTCGATTTGCCCGCATTGGGCATCCCGACCAGCCCCGCGTCGGCGATGAGCTTGAGGCGCAGCCAGACCGCGCGCTCTTCCCCCGGCCAGCCGGGCAGCGCCTTGCGCGGCGCGCGGTTGGTGGATGACTTGTAATAGGCGTTGCCGAATCCGCCGTCGCCGCCCTTCAGGAACAGCACGCGCTGGCCGGGCGTCATCATGTCCAGCAGCACGGTTTCCTTGTCCTCGTCGAGGATGACGGTGCCGATCGGCACCTTGATGATCATGTCCCGTCCGTCCTTGCCGGTGCAGTTGCTGCCGCGCCCGTGGTGGCCGGTGCCGGCGCGGAAGTGCTGGGTGTAGCGGAAGTCGATGAGGGTGTTGAGGTTCTGCACGCATTCGAAAATGATATGGCCGCCGCGCCCGCCGTTGCCGCCGTCGGGGCCGCCCATCTCGATGAACTTCTCGCGCCGGAAGGCGACGCAGCCCGCGCCGCCCTTTCCGCTTTCGAGGTATATTTTCGCTTCGTCGAGGAACTTCATTTGATAATCTGCCTAAACAAAAGCCGGGGAACGGCGTCCCCCGGCTTTGCAATTCTTTATCGCCGTGTCCTTATTCCGCAGCGTCCGCCGCCGGAATGATGGAAACGTAGCGGCGGTTCTTCAGGCCGCTGTGGAACTTCACAACGCCGTCGCGCTTGGCGAAGAGGGTGTGGTCCTTACCGACGCCGACGAATTTGCCCGGGTGGAATTCGGTGCCGCGCTGACGGACGATGATGCCGCCGGCGAGGATCTGCTCGCCGCCGTATTTCTTCACGCCAAGTCGCTGCGCCGCTGAATCGCGACCGTTTCTGGAACTACCACCGGCTTTTTTATGTGCCATGACTTAATTACTCCTGATACTTGGAAGTCTTAACCTTTGATGTCCGTGATCTTCAAAACGGTCAGACGCTGGCGATGGCCGTTTTTGCGGCGATAGTTCTGACGGCGTTTCTTTTTGAAGACGATGATCTTGTCGCCTTTTTTCTGGTCCAGAACGGTCGCCTTCACGCTGGCGCCCGAAACCGTGGGGGTGCCGATCTTGGCGTTGCCGTCGGTGCCGACCAGAAGAACTTCGTCGAGGGTGACGGTATCGCCTTCTTTGGCATCGAGAAGCTCGACTTCCAGAATATCGTCCTTCTGGACGCGGTATTGTTTACCACCGGTTTTGATGACTGCGTACATAGCTTATGACCGTTTCATTTCAAGTGTTTGTCTTTAATATTCGCGGCATGCGACGGGGCAGGCGCAATGGCCCGCGGGTCGCCCGAGATGACGAAATATACCCGTAAAACTCACTATGTCAAGAAATTTCAAGACATTTTTCAGTTTTTCACCGACCATATAATAAGGATATAGTAGGTGCCGGGCAACAGGGGCGTCTATGTCGCAGGTCTTAAATAGTCTGGTGATTTCAAGGGGGCGGGAGACGCTTCATACCCTCGAAGAAATTATGTCAAATAATATCGAGGGCCATATCCTCAGCTTTTCGGGCCATGACGTGGACGAGCTTGCCGCCGTCGATCGCGAGCCGGACCTGATTTTCATCGAAAACCGCGACGGGCTGGGAGAATCCGACATCGCCGCCGTGCTGGCCGCTTTCCCGCACAAGACATATGTGGTGCTGGACGATACGCCGGACAAAACCCGCGACCGCTTCATCGGGGCGGGGGCGGACGAGGTGATGAGCCTTTCCGACCTGCAATCGAACATCGCGCGCCACCTGCTGGGCAAGCTGCTGGCCTTCAAGGATCTGGCGGAGGCGGAGAAGGAGCTGGAAGAGCACCGCCGCCACCTCGAGCAACTGGTGGCGCGGCGCACGCGCGAGGCCGAGGAAGCCAACCTGCGCGCCGATACCGTTCTGGCCGCCAGCCCCGACGCGCTCATCGCCATCGACGAGAAGGGGTGCATCTCCTTCCTCAGCCGCCATTATTATACCGCCTACCCGAAAAGCGCGCCGAAACTGGAGCGGGGCATGCACATCCGCGACGCCGTCCGGCTGGTGATGGAGGAGATGGGCATGGACGAAAGCGACCCGCGCCATGCCGAGATGCTGGAATGGTGGCAGCGGCCCAAGGGCACGAAGGAATTCAGGATGGACAACGGCGTCTGGCTGCGCATGCAGCCGCGCCGCATGACGGAAACCAACGATACCGTCATCTCCACCACCAACATCACCAACTACAAGCGACAGCAGGCGCTGCTGGCCGACCAGTCGGCGAAGCTGGCCATGTCGCTGGCCAAGGAAAAGGACGTGGTGGAGCAGCAAAAGACCTTCATCTCCATGGTCTCGCACGAGTTCCGCACGCCGCTGACCATCATCGACGGCAACGCGCAGATCATCCAGAAACGCGGCGACACCATCGGCAAGGAGGCGCTTGAAAAACGCGCGGGCGTCATCCGTTCCGCCGTCGAGCGGCTGGTGCGGCTCATCGAGACCATTCTTTCCGCCCATATGATGGAAAGCGGCAAGCTTTCCGTTTCGCCCGAGCCCTGCGACCTTGCCGCGCTCATCCGCGAGGTCTGCGCCGAGATGCAGGAAATCTCGCCCGAGCACGAGATCGTGACCGAGCTGCGCGGGCTGCCGGAAAGCATGATGCTGGACGCCAAGATCATGCGCCAGATGCTCTCCAACCTTTTGTCCAACGCCGTGAAATATTCGCCCGGCGGCAGGAAGGTGGAGGTGCGCGGCTTTTGCGAGGGCGACAGGGTGCTGGTCGAGGTGAAGGACAACGGCGTCGGCATCCCCGAAAAAGACCTCGAGCATATTTTCGAAAGATATTACCGCGCCAGCACCTCCTCGGGCATTCCGGGGTCCGGCCTCGGCCTCAGCCTCGTGCGCCAGTTCGTGGACCTGCACGGCGGCACGGTCGGCTTGCGCAGCAAGGTCGGCGTTGGTACAGTGATTACCGTCAGCCTGCCGCGGGGGAGCGGGGGCTGATGCTTTCCGACAGGGCGGCCCGCCGGACTTCTTTTCGGGCTTAACCCTTTCTTAAATACATTATGTTAAAAATTCTTTGCAGCTGAACAAGGGGGTACGCGAAGATGGAGCAACACATGGCAAAAATACTGCTGATCGAAGACGAAGCGCCGGTGCGCGAGATGCTGCTGGACGAGCTGACCGTGCAGGGCCATCAGGTGGTGGAGGCCGCCAACGGGGAAGAGGGGCTGCAAAAGTTTCTGGAGACGGAGCCGGACCTCGTGCTCTGCGACCGCGCCATGCCGGGCATGTCGGGCTATGACGTGCTGGAACGCATCCGCGGCGCGCATCCGCAGTACGAGGACGTGCCTTTCGTCTTCCTGACCGCCCTGACCGACCCGCGCGACCGCGCCTCGGTCGATCATCTGAACCCGGCGGCCTATATCGAAAAACCGGTCGATTTCGGCATGCTGGCCGACAAGATCACCGGCATGCTGGGCAAGGGGCGCGGAACGGCCTGAAATACAACACTTTAATATACTGTTTTTCGTAAAATAAACGCCGATTGAACCTTTCCGCGGCAGGTCTATATTCATGTGTATGGCACATGCTCCACATAACGTGTGCGTGCAACATACCGAGCTTTTCATGACGCCCGCCACACGGCAGAAAAACGACGACGCAGACAAAGCCCGCATCCGGCTGGTCGATGCCGCGCCGTTGGAGAGCATTGTCGCCCTCTACAAATCGGCCGGCTGGTGGCAGGAAAGCCCCGCGTGGCGCGAGACCATTCCCGCGATGATCAAGAACAGCTTCGCCTTCGCCGTGGCCGAAAACGCGCAAGGCGACATCATCGGCATGGGGCGGGTGATTTCCGACGGGGTGAGCGACGCCTATATTCAGGATCTCGCCGTGCTGCCCGAATGCCGCGGGCGCGGCGTGGGGCAGGGGCTGCTGCGCTTCCTTGCCGCCCATTGCGTGGAAAAGAAACTGCTATGGGTCGGCGTGGTGGCGGAGCCGGACACCTATGATTTTTACCGCCGCCAGGGTTTTGCCGATAAAAAAGGCTTCCAGCTCATGCTGCTCGACCCGGAGAAACCGGGGCAAGGCGGTGCGGCATGAGCGGTCTTTGTTGTCATGAAACGACCGTCCTTCGCCATCGCCCGCAGGTTGCGCTTGCGGCGGTGGGGCTTTCCTTCAAGCGGCTCACGGCGGGCGACAGGCCCGTGCTGGAAAAATTCCTTTCCCGCCATCCGCAGCGCATCGCGGGCTATACGTTTTCGGAGCTGACGGCATGGAACGCTCCCTTCGCCTATGAATGGGCGACGGCGGGGGACGAGACTTGCATCATCAAGGGCGCGCCGGACGCGGACGGGCGGAAGCATTTCATCCAGCCCGTCGGGCTTTTCGACGATGCGGCGCAGGCGCTTTTCCTGCAGGCGCTGCGGGATTGCGGTTACCCGGTCAAGGTTCTCGACGTCAGCGGGGAATTCCTTGGCGAGCACCGCGACTTCATCGCGCGGCATTTCGAGGTCGAGAACGATCCGGGGCAGGCCAATTACATCTACCGCACCCCCGACCTTGCCACGCTGGCAGGCAAGGCCTATGCGAAAAAGCGCAACCTCATCGCGCAGGCGCGCAAGCTTTACGACTGGACCGCCGTGCCGGTGACGGCGGCGAATGCGGAAAAATGCCTTGCCGTGCTGGCGGGCATCGCGCAGGAAACGCCGGAAGGGGTGGATATGTCGCCCGATGTCGCCTTCAGCGCGCGGCAGGAAATGCAGGCCGCCGAAACGGCCCTCGGGCAATTCGGCGCGCTGGGCTACAAGGGCGTGCTCATCGAGGTCGAGGGGGAGCCCGCCGGTTTCGCGCTCTACGAGGTCATCAGCCCCGAAATGGCGGTCATCTCCTTCGAGAAGGGGCTGCGCCGCTACAAGGGCATCTATCAGGTCGTCAACCAGGAAACGGCGCGGGCGATTGCGGTGGAGAACGTTCCCTTCATCAACCGCGAGGAAGACATGAACCTGCCCGGCCTGCGGCAGGCGAAGGATTCATACCACCCCTGCGAAATGGCGCCTGCCTATACCCTGCGGCTGAAATAAGGCGGCGGCGCTTTCGCCAAAGAAAAACCCCCGCGGGTTGCGCGGGGGTTTTGAATTTTCGGGTAACCAAGTGGGGTTTTGGGGTTTCAGGGGAGTTAGCTGCCTGCTTGATTACCCTGGCGAACCGAAGTCCACCAATCTCGTTTCTGTTTGCCGCTTCAATCGACTTTAAGAAAGATGACACAATTAAGCGTCAAGTGATTCAAAAAGCAAGCAGAAATAGCTCTGAAAATTCTTTTCAGGTGACTCCAACATTACAT
This sequence comes from Alphaproteobacteria bacterium, assembly GCA_016124645.1. GTDB lineage: Bacteria > Pseudomonadota > Alphaproteobacteria > Micavibrionales > UBA2020 > WGNE01. The sequence continues at coordinate 12,818 of WGNE01000070.1, read as the reverse complement.
AACTGAATCGATTCGGCAAGTGAAATGTTCATGATTTTTTAATATTTTCGGGAGGTGAAATGCCATTAATAAATAGCTTTGATAAATAAATGTAAATATTTGTTTTATTTTAATTTTTTAACTTCATCTAAAACCTCTTCGGCGTGGCCGCGGGCTTTGACCTTGCGCCAGATATGACGGATGACGCCTTTTTCATCTATCAGGTAGGTTGCGCGCTCGATCCCCATGTATTTCTTGCCGTAAAGGTTTTTCTCGACCCATGTGCCGAAGGCTTCGCAGATGCTGCCGTCCTCGTCGCTGATGAGGGTGAAGGGCAGCTCGTATTTCTGCGTGAACTTGTCATGCGACTTCAGGTCGTCTTTGGATACGCCGTAAACCTTCGCGTTCATCTTCTTGAATTTGGGCAGGTTGTCGCGGAAGGCGCAGGCCTCGATGGTGCAGCCCGGCGTGTTGTCCTTGGGGTAGAAATAGATGACGGCATTGCTGCCCTTCAAATCCTTGGCCGAGATGAGGCCGTCCGCCGTCACGCCCTTGAAGGCGGGGATTTTGTCGCCGGTTTTCAGGCTCATGGCTTTTTCTCCTCATGCGCTTTCGCGGTTTCGGGCTCCATCAGCAGGAAGCCCATGAAATACTTGGTCTTGCCGTGGATGGCCTGCAGAACCTTGGCGACGTCCGGCTTTTCGTGGACGGCGACGAGGAAGGGGCTTTCATAGGCGTTCAGGGCAAGGATCGTCTGCGCCAGCGTCTCGCCGGGCTTTTGCGCCGTTTCGGCGTCGAAGATGATGGTCCAGACGTTCTTGGTCATGTTGCCGAGGAAGACCTTCGGGTCCTTCTGCGCGGCAAGGGCGTCGCGGTCGATGAAGACGTTGATGGAATAATCGTGCTGCAGGTGGTTTTTCACGGCCGCGCAGAGGTTGCTGAGGTCTTCGAGGCTGTCTTTCGGATCCGTATCCTGCAGATAGACGGTATTGAAGAAGTTGTTGGCCGAATGCCATTTGTCGATGCTTTTGTCCAAGGCGTCGTAAAAGGGGCCGAGCTGCACGGGAATGCCGTCAAGCCGGTAGAAAAGATCGGCCTCGCGCTGGGGGAAGTTGACGGGCTTGATGTCGGAAGGGGCGAAGCTGTCGGCCCCGCCCTTTGTCCCGCCCTTGGCCGTAAAGCTGCCCGCCAGCGCGGCGACGGGGTAGCTGTCGTCCGGCAGGTGTTCGAGGTCGCCCTCGTTGCCGACGTAATAGATGCGGTTATAGCTGCCGGGCCGCGCCTGCGCGTCGTCTTTCCTGTGCATGTCGCTCCAGGCGCCGTAGCCGACGATGACGGCGGCGATAAGGAAGCCGATGGCGAGGAAGCCTTTTTCTTTTCGGGTGGTGGAAAACAGTTTCATGGAAGGCCGCAAATCCCGCGAAGTTCAGTCAGTTCAATTCGAAAGTTCATATTTTACGTCAAGCGTAATTCCGGCTTCGACCACGCCGGGGGCGACCTGCGTGTCGGGCGCCGACATGACGGCGGAACTGCCCTTGGCGGCCATGATCATCATCGGCCGGGGTGGCCCTGCGCTGCGTCCCTCTTCAGAAAGCGAGACGAGGCGCCCGAGGTGCAGCCCCGTAGCCGCCGCGTAAAGCGCGGCGCGTTTTTGCGCCTTTGCCACGGCGGCTGCGCGGGCCTTGTCGATCAGGGCGTCGGAATCATCGAGGCCGAAATCGGGACCGTTGAGGCGATTGACCCCGGCCGCTGCCAGCGCGTCCAGCACGGGGCCGATCTCGCCCGTCCGCGCACCGCGCAGCTTGACCGTGATGGTGTTGCTGGCCTGATAGCCGCTCAGGCGCGGCGGGCCGCTGGCGCTGCTGAAGGAGGAGCTTTTGTATTCGTACCGCGGCGTCACGCTGATGCTGGCGGTCTGGATGTCCTTTTCGTCGATCTCCAGCTTTTTCACAGCCGCAAAGACGGCGGCCATTTTTTTCGCGTTTTCGCGCATGGCGGTCACGGCGCTTTGGGCCTGCGTGATGACCCCGGCGGAGATGGTGGCCGTATCGGGCGTCGCGCTCGCCTCGGCCGAGGCGATGATTTCAAGCGTCGTTCCGTTAACCTTCACACCGTCCTCCGCAGCGCGGGCGGCGAAGGGGCCGTAAACGGTGAGCAGGGCGCCGACGGCTGCGGTCGTGAGAAGTCTGGCTGCGGTGTGTTTCTTCATGGAGAAAACATCCTTTGCTGGAAGTGACCCTAATGCATTACGATTATTGGGGATTTCGGCTGAAAAGACAATGTCTTTGCCCAAGGTCTGTACATGCGGGAATGACGGGGCCGTCATTTTTTGCTCTTTTCGATAATTTGGTGTATATTCGCGTCGCAACAAGGATTTAAGAGTGAACGGATGAGCCTCTCCTCACATGCAGACCGGTTTTCAGCCCCGCCGACGGACGCGGAAGGGCGCATTCCGCTTATCGGCCTGACCGCCGAAGAGCTGAAAGAGGTGCTGGCCATCCACAAGCTGCCGTGCTTTCGCGCCAAGCAGGTCTGGCACTGGATCTATCACCGCGGCGCGCGGGACTTCGAAAGCATGGGCAACCTGCCCAAGGATTTGCGCGCGCTGCTGGCCGAAAAATATTCCATCGCGCGGCCCAAGGTGGCGGCGGAGCAGAAATCATCCGACGGCACGATAAAATGGCTGCTGTCCATGACCGACGGCCAGCTGGTCGAGGCGGTCTTCATCCCCGACGGCAGGCGCGGCACGCTCTGCGTCTCCTCGCAAGTGGGCTGTACGCTGACCTGCAAATTCTGCCATACGGGCACCCAGCCGCTGGTGCGCAACCTCGGTCCGCACGAGATTTTGCAGCAGGTCATGCACGCCCGCGACGCGCTGGGCGAATGGCCGGAAGGCAAGGGCGCCGGCAATGAAAAGCGCGACCTCACCAACATCGTGATGATGGGCATGGGCGAGCCGCTGTACAACTACGACAACGTCGCCAAGGCGCTGAAGATCTGCATGGACGAGAAGGGGCTGGGCATTTCCAAGCGCCGCATCACCCTCTCGACCTCGGGTGTGGTGCCGCAGATCGTGCAATGCGGGGAGGAGCTGAACGTCAACCTCGCCATCTCCCTGCACGCGCCGGACGACAAGCTGCGCTCCGAGATCATGCCCATCAACAACAAATACCCGCTGCAAGAGCTGCTGGACGCCTGCCGCAACTACCCCGGCCTTTCCGACGTGCGCCGCGTCACCTTCGAATACGTGATGCTGAAGGACGTGAACGACAGCGACGATCAGGCCCGCGCGCTCGCCAAGCTGCTGCGCGGCATTCCGTGCAAGGTCAACATCATCCCCTTCAACATCTGGCCGGGCAGCGGCTATGAATGCTCCGCGCCCGACCGCATCGATTCCTTCGCCCGCATCCTCGAACAGGCGGGATACGACGCGCCGGTGCGCCGTCCGCGCGGGCGTGACATTCTGGCCGCCTGCGGGCAGCTGAAATCCGCCAGCGTGCGCGCCAAAAAAGCCCGCCACCCCGAAGAACCCGCTGCCGAAGCCCCGGCGCCCGCAACGGAAGCGTGAGGCCGCCCCGTGGCGCGGCTTTTGCTCATCGCGTTTTTCTTCAGCCTCTGGCTGCCGGTGGCCGCCTTCACCAGCGGCAACATCAGCTTCCACCCGCCGCTGACGGAGATGACCGCGCTTTCCGGGCCTTATGAATGGCGCATCGACGGGCGCGACATTGTGCGCGAAGGCTACCGCCCGCGCTTTTATCTTTACGGCAACATCACGTCGGAACGAAACGTGCCGCGCATCGTGGTCAGCGCGGACTTCCTTGAATGGGCGGGCACCATGGGCGGCGCGCCGCTGGTGGAGACCGGGCCGGTCTATGCGACGCAGCTTTCATGGCGGCCCTTCGTCACCCGCTGGGACGTGGAGCACGACGCGGGGCTGACCCTGCGCGCAGGCGGGGCGCGGTTCAATTACCAGTTCCTGCTCTGGGGCTTTCTCTCCCTCGCGCTGCCCGCGCTGTTCTGGCTGTGGATGAACGCGGACCGTAACCGCGTGACCAGCCCGCAGGAAAGCTGGCAGCGCGACGAGGCCTTCCGCCAGAAGGTCCACGACCTTGAAATCGACTACAAGGACAAGCCCGCCGCCCTGCGCCGCCGCACGGTGCTGCTGGCCTTTCTGGGGTACGGCGTCATCTGGGGCAGCATCTTGTTGCTGGTGCTGCTGGGCGTGGGGCTTGCCGTGGTCATGACGGTGCTGACCAAGGCGGGCGGCCTTGCGGCCGTCGTCGTCATGGTGCCGGTCGGCTTCGCGCTGAAGCTGGCGAAATCCCTTTTGTCCCCGCGCTACGAGGACGCGGGCGTGCCCGTGACGCGGGAGATGGCGCCGCGGCTCTTCGCCGTGCTGGACCGCATTCGCGACAAGGCGGAAGGCCCGCCGTTCTCGCGCGTTTTCATCATCACGCAGATGAACGCCATGGTCTCGCGCCATACCGGCTGGCTGGGGTTCTTCGGCTTCGGCCCCGTCACGCTTTCCATCGGCCTGCCGCTGATGCAGGCGATGTCGCCCGGGCAGATGGAGGCCGTCATCGGCCATGAATACGGCCATGTGGCGGCGAAGGACAACGCGCTGGGGCAATGGGTCTATCGCATCCGCAGCAGCTGGCTCTCGCTCGGCGACCGGCTGCGGACGGAGCAGCTGTGGTACGCGCTGCGGCTCAACCGCTTTTACCGCTGGTTTCTCGGCTTTTTCAGCGCCTATAGCTTTACGTTATCCCGCCAGTGCGAATACGAGGCGGACGCCTTTTCCGCCCGCATGACGAACAGGAAGCACACCGCGCAGGCGCTGATCGCGATGGAGGTCATGACGCGCCGCCTCTCGCACGAGTTCTGGAAGCCGATCTGGGACAAGGTGAAGCTGCAGCCCGAGCCCGACATCGCGCCCTATCGCCAGATGGGCAGCTTTTTCCGCGCGCCGCACGACCCGGCCGACGCGCTGAAGATCATCGAGGCGGCGAAGACGAATTACGACAGCACCCACCCCGCGACCATCGACCGCATCCGCGCGCTCGACGAAACCCTCGCGCCGCTGCCGCCGCTGGAGAAAAGCAGCGCGACGGCGTTTCTGGGCGGGCTGGAAGGGGAGCTGGCCGGACTCTTCGACCGCCACTGGCGCGCGCGCAACCGGCAGGAATGGCGCGCCGCCTACCAGCAGCACCAGCGCTGGCGCGAAAAGTTCAGCGCGCTGAAGGACCGCGAGCTCTCGCAGATGGGGCGCGACGAGCTGACCGAGCTGTTTCAGGCCGCCGACATCATGGAAGACGACGCCGTGGTGCTTGCCGTCTGTCAGGAGATTTTGCGGCGCGAACCCGACAACCTTGCCGCCAAGGTCAATATGCTGGGCCTGCGGCTGATGACGGCGCATGACGAATCCGCGCTGTTGAAGCTCGACGACATCATGCGGGAGAACACCGCCTATCTGCCCGCGGCCTGCCGCTACGCCCTGCGCTATTTCACCGCCCAGAACCGCATGCAGGAAGCGGCGGTCTATCAGTTCCGCCTCGACGAATGGCAGTACCAGAAGCAGGCGGCGGACGAGGAGCGCAAGACGATTTTCGCGGCCGACGTCCTGCAGCCGCACAACGTCATGCCGGAATACGTGCTGCGCATCGTCGGCCATTTCAAGCCGCACAAGGTCGTCGGGCGCATCTATATGGCGCGCAAGGCGGTGCAATACCTGCCGCAAACGCCGATGATCGTGGTCGGCATCGAGCCTTCGTGGCGGACGCGGTTTCGCAAGAAGAAAGAGGTTCATGCGGAGCTGCAGGGGCTCATCGCGGGGCTGGAGCTTCCGCCGGTCTTTCATTTTTTCATCATCGGCAGCGTCTATGGTTTGCGCGCGAAGCTGCGCAAGGTGCCGGGGGCGCTGGTCTATAAACGCTGAAAAAGTACCCTCGTCCCGACCTTCTTCCAGAGGGGGAAGGAGCGCAGCGCTTTACCCTCTCCCATAGGGAGAGGGCAGGGTGAGGGTACTTTCTTCTTAAGGAAGTCCGGGCTTTTTAAAAGGTGCGGGCTTGGCGGGCGCGGGCGCCTTTCCGGGCGCGAGATGCGGGCTGTCGATGCCCAGCTTTTCAAGCCCCAGCTTCACTTCCGGGCAGCTCATGAACAGATCCCACAAAAGGCCGGAGCGGTGGTTCTCTATCATCGCGATGATCGGCCCCTGATCGATGGAAAGACAGGTTCTCGCCTGCCAGTCCTCGCCGTCGTTGAAGGCGTCGGCGAAGCCGTATTCGCCCCAGATCTTGTCGCCCCTGTCCTCGAAGAAATGGCGCAGCGCGGCCATGGATTCTTTCGGCGTATAGGGGAAGGCGGAAAGCGCGGCGGTGGGGGAGATGGTGCCGTTGTCGTTGGTCGGCGAATGCGCGTCATAGCCTTTTGGGTCGTCGCTCGCCGTCAGCCCCCAGCAGTTTTCGCCGTAGCCTTTGTGCCCGTGCGGATTGTCGATGCAATGCGCGCGGTTGATGAGGGTCTGGTTCACGTTCTGCTGCAGGAAATCCGTCTTGCCGTCGGTCAGGCCGCGCGGATCGATGCCGAGGAAGGAATATTGCGAGAGGAACAACGGCCCGCCCTTTTCGGGGCCGAGCGGCAGCTCGATGCCGTGGTAACTCTTGCCGTTCTTGTATTCCGTGCCGCCTTCCCAGCCTTTCTTGTAGTGCGCCTCCGAAACGGCATGGGTGGGGGAGGACGCGGCGAGCAGATAGGTGACCAGCCCCTCGTTCCAGCCCTTCAGCGGCAGGTTGAGGTCCCATTCGCCCCCGGGGCCACGGTGCCAGCGCAGCGCGTCCTCGCCGGGCTTGACGTGGCGCGTCCAGTCGCAGCCTTCCCACAGCTTGTTGATCTTATCGCGCAGGCGGGTTTCTTCTGGCGCGTCGCCGTCGAAATACTGCCGCGCCGTCAAAAGCCCCATGAAGAGGAACGACGTCTCGACCACGTCCGAGCCGTTGTCCTTCGGCCCCATGAGGTCCAGCGTCTCGCCCGTCGTGCCGTCGAGGAAGTGGGGGAAGACGCCGTCGAAGCTTTCGGCCTTGTCGGTCAGGAAATCGGTGATTTTCTCGATGCGGGCGCGGGCGTCCTCGCGCGTCAGCCAGCCGCGCGACGCGCCGGCCACGATGCCCATGATGCCGAAGCCCGTGCCGCCGGTGGTGACGGCGTCGCGCCCGTATTGCTCGATGTTGTTGGTGCGCTCGCGCGCCATGCCGCTGTCCGGGTGCGCGAAATCCGTGAAGTATTTCAGCGTCTGTTGCTGGACGAGGTCGAGCAGCTTTTCGTCATCGAGTGCCATGGCTTACTTCACCGTGACGGTGATGACGTCCGAGACGACGGGCGGGTCGAGCGGCACGTGGTGGCCGTCGCCGATGATAAGCTGCAGCGTATGCTTGCCGGGAGAAAGCGTGACCGTGTCTTCCGTCTGGCCCTTGCCGTAGTGTATGTGCTGCGCGTCCGAAGGGATGGGCAGCTTCATCTGCCCGGGCGAGAGCGCGACGTCGATGAGCAGGTGGAAGTGCCCGGTGCCCGGCGTTTCCGTTCCCGCAGGGGCGATGGTGACGCCGGTGGAGCCGAACTTGACGTTCACGGGGCTCGTCACCGTGTCGCCGTCGTTCAGGTTGATGAAGAAGGCGCGCTGCTGGGCCATCATTACGCGCGCCTGAGAGGGGGCGGGCATCAGCAAAAGGGCGAAAAGGGCGGTGGCGAGAAAAGCGCGGATCATCATGCGGCTCCTTGTTATTCGTGCAATATGCTATTTTACCGCAGTCACTTTTTTCGGGCAATGACGAACATCGTGTCTTCCTGAAAGGCGAGCCCGCCCTCGTAACGCCTTGACGGAAAAGCGCGATTCATCATCCAGATCAGGTCTTCATAGGTCAGCGGGTTCAGCTCCGCCATGTGGCGGCCGTAGAGGAACTTGGTGGTGGAGGCCGTGAACCAGTGGTCGAGGTACTCTTTCGCGTCGTCCAGCTCGCGCGCGACGGGATAGGTTTTCGATGCGGCGATCTCCCACCCGTGCCTTTCCAGCAGGTCTTTCCACTCGTCGAAGGTCAGGAAGTGATAAGGCGAATTGCCGGGCGGGACGCGGAACTCGTTGCGCACATAGGTGTCGATCATCATCAAAAGCGCGGGCAGGCGCTCGCAGCTGCTGAAGACGAGACGCGCGCCGGGCGGTGTCATGTCGTTGATGCCGGCAAGCATCTTTTCCTTGTCCTTCACCCAGTGCAGCGCCCAGTTGGAGATGACGGCGTCGTATTTCACGCCCTCGGGCACGAGCTGCGCGACGTCTTCCGCGCCCATCTTGTGGAAGGTGATGCGCGGATCGGCGTATTTTTCCTGCGCGACGGAGATCATCTCCCAGTCAGGCTCCACCGTCGCCACTTTTTCAAGGCCCGTGAATATGTCGAGGCACTGCTTCGTGCGCGCCCCGGTGCCCGAGCCGATGTCGAGCAGGGTGCGGATGTCGCCGCGGTCGGGAATTTTTTCATCGATCAGCGCGCGCAGGCTGTTGAACTGCTCTTGCTGGAAATCGCTGGTCATGTCGTAATAGACGCCGAGATGGTCTTTCATCGCCCGTTCTCTCCTCTTGTCTTGCAGGCGGGCGCGGCGCGCAGCAGCTCCGGCCATTGCGCGACCCAGCCCTTTTCATGTTCGGCTCCCGCGACTTCCCGCACGGCGATGCAGTTGTCGTCGCCCGCCTTGGCGCGGAAGGAATCGGCCACGGCGCGCTGCACGATGCGGTCCTTGGCTCCCGTGAAGTGGATTTGCGGCAGGGCGGCAAGCTTTTGCGCCTCGTCCGCCATGTCGAGCGAGCGGGGCATGGCGCTTAAGCGGTGCAGGTCCAGAAAGGCGCGGTTGTCGATATCGCCCGCCACGCTGCGCAGGTTCAGAACGTCGCGCCGCCGCGCCGCCAGCAGCCCCGCGACATTCGCGCCGCCGGAAAAACCGACCAGCTCGAACCCGGAAGAATGCGCCGATGCGGCCAGCGCGTCCAGCGCCTGATTATAGCTGTCGATGATGCGCGGCGCGAAGCGCTCGTCCGTCCAGTCCGCCACGCTGCACTCGCCGCCGCGCCGGTACTGGCAGGGCCGCGCGAGGTAGGCGACGTTGGGCGCGTCATCCGCCGCGGCAAGGCGCAGGGCGACGGGGTCGGTCGGCGTCGGGTCGGGCGAGGGGTCGTGGCGGGTGCGCCAGGCGAAACCGTCGCCCTCTATATAGACGCGCAGCGGCTTGCCGGGCGCGGTCAGCCGTTGCCACGCGGCGAGGGGATAGACTGAAGTGTCGATGTCGTGCCGCTGCAGGTTTCCGCGCGCCGCAATGTCCTGCGCCAGCGCGTCCCGCTCCTGCGGCGTGGGAATGGAAGAACAGGCCGCCATGGCCAGCGCGAGGAACAGGGCGCCCAGCGCGGTGAATATGCGGCGTGCGTCCAAGACGGTCAGAACTGGTACCCGGCCCGCAGATAGCCCGCGTGCGAGGTATAGTCGGTTTTATAGTCGAAGTCGTAATCCGCCGTCAGCGACCAGTTGTCAGCCGTCAGCAGCGTGGCCTTCGCGCCGAGGCTGAGCCTGCCGCGCGCGGGGTTGGGGCCCACGCTGGCCACGGTGCCCGTGCCGCCGGTGAAGCTGGAGGACGCCTCGATATTGTCGCCGATGAGGTCATAGCGATACGCCATGCTCAGCTGCGGCACCAGCTCCGAGCCGTCCGCGTATTTGTGCTTCCAGCGCGCGGCGATGGCGGGGCCGATTTCGAGGATGTTGTAGTTCTTGTAATGGACGTGCAAGTCCGCGCCGCCCGCGCCCGTTTCGGTGTAGCTGTCGGCGTTGTAGAAGGTCCAGTGGCCGGTCAGCTTGGGCGTGACGGTCGCGCCCTTGAAGGCGAAGTCGCGCCCGTATTCCCCGCGCAGGCTGAACAGGCGGGAGCTGAAGCTGCCCTTCGCCGTGGGCCCGCCGCCGCCGCCCACGTTGTGGCGCGTGGTGTCGAGGTTGTTCCATGCCAGCGCGGCCATGCCCTGCACATAGCTGTTTTCCGGCAGGTCGTAGCTGCCGTAGGTGGAAAGCTGGTAGCTGTCGATATCCGTATCCGTGCTGTTGGCGTTGTCGGAGCCGACCATGGTGTGGCCGTAGCTGAAGGCGAAGCCGACGACCTTGCCGTCGAGGTTATGGCCGCTGTCGATGCCGGCGGCGAGTCCCAGCGTGTGGCCGTCATAGCCCGCGATGCCGCCGCGCGCGTTCTGGTGGGAGGCTTGCCCGAAGGTCTGCAGCCAGCCGCGCAGCCCGTTCATCCCGCCCGCCGCGCCATTGCCCGCGGCCATGCCCGTGCTTCCGTCGCGCAGGTCGGCAAGCTGCGTGCCGTTGATGTCGAGCGCGTCGTCGGAAACGGTGATGGTCTGCTGCAGCCCGCTGCCGTTCACGTCCGGCTGGGTGGAGGAGAGGATGTTGTTCAGCTGCTGGTTGGTCGAAGCGCCGTTGACGTTGGCGATGACCTGCGAGAGCTGCGGATCGGCCGTGCCGCTGTTGGCCTGCAAGACGGTGCAGGCGGAATTGTTGCCCGATGTCGTCGTCATTCCGCCGCAGCCGCCGGCAGCCGCGTTGACGACGAGGTAGAGGTCGCTGTCCGAGCTTAGGGCGTTGTAGTTCCCCTCGACGATCGCGAAGCTCCAGAGCAGGGAGTTGTCGGTGACGGATTGCGGCGTCACGTCGCCGGGGCCGCCGGTGATGTTGCCGCCGCCCTGGATGATCTTCAGCGCGTCGCCGTCCGTCAGCGTGGGGGAGGCGGCGACGTTGACGGTGATGGTCGTGCTGCTCAGGTCAGGGGCGACGCCGGTCACGATCTTGCCGAAGGTGGCGGTGCCGTCCACGCCGACGTTCACCGTCGCGCCCGTCAGCGTCAGACCTTGGTCGGCGGTGATGGTGTCGGCGGAGCCGATCGTCAGCGTCTTGCCACTGTCCACCGTGAAGTTGGAAACCGTGAAATTGCCCTGCGTCGTGAAATTCGCCGCGATCTCGACCGGGCTGGAGCCGGACAGCGAGTGATAGGTGTCCGTAACATCGCCGATGATGCTGCCGCCGTTGACCAGAATCGGGGTCGGGTCGGAAATATTGTTGATGGAGATGGCGGTGCCGCCTGTGCCGGAGATCGTGCCGCCGGCATTGTTGACGATGACCGGGGTGGCGAAAAAGAGCGGCGTGCCGTTCAGGGCAATCCCCTTCGCGCCGGTGATGGTGCCGCTGTTCGAGACGGCGGCGTAAAGGTTCGTGCCGTCCAGCCTGATGGCCGTCGTACCGCCCGAGATCGTACCGCCGGCGTTGTTGGTGATGCCGTTTTTCAGCGCGGTGGCGCCGGGGGTGCTGCTGTTGATACCGTAGGAGCCGCCCTTGATGAGGCCGCTGTTGCTGACGGCGCCGTTAATGATGTTGGTGAGCGCAAAGTGGATACCGGTGTTGCTGCCCGAAACCGTGCCGCCGGCGGCGTTGGTGATGGCGCCGTTCACCGTGCTGTTCGCGATTTTGATGCCGTCGCTGCCGCTCGTGATGACGCCGGTTGACGTGTTGGTGATGCCGCCGGAGAAGGAATTCACGTTATAGACGTAAAGGCCCGTGCTCGCGTTTTCGATGGTGCCGCTGTTCTGCAGGCTGGTCGCCGTGGCGGCATTGAGGGCGATGCCGTAGGAACCGCTGACGTTGATGGTGCCGCTGTTGGAGATGGTGCCGCCGATGGAAGAGTTGTTCAGGACGATGCCGCCGGTGGAGGCCGAGATCGTGCCGGAGTTGGTGAGGTCGCCGGTGATGCTCGAACCGCCATAGACGCGGATGCCCGTGGACACGTTTTCGATCGTGCCGTTGTTGGCCAGGTTGCCGCCGACGGAGCTGGTCGCGAGGAGGTAAACGCCGTAGTCGCCGCCGCTGAGCGTGCCGTCGTTCGTGATGCCGCCGGTGAGGCTTGCGCTCTTGACGTAGATCCCGGCGCTGCTGACGCCGGTGATGGCGCCCGTGGAGGTGTTGGAGATGCCGCTGGTCAGCGTGGCGGAGCCGATGTTTTTGACGGCAATGCCGTGGCCGCCGCCCGAGATGGTGCCGCTGTTCTGGATGCCGGTCGCCGCGGAGCCGCTTTTGAACAGGATGCCGGTGCTGGCGCCGGAAAGCGTGCCGTTGTTGGTGATGGAGCCGTTGACGGTCGATTGCCGGATATCGATGTCCGCCGTGCTCGCCGAGATGACGCCGCCCGTGGCGTTGGTGATGCCGCCGGAGAGAGAGCTTGCGGTCTTGAGGTAGATGCCGATTTTCTCGTTCTTGATCGTGCCGCTGTTCTGGATGCTGCTGGCTGACGAGGCGGCGGATTGGAAGCTGATGCCGGTGGAGCCGCCGGACAGTGTGCCCGAGTTCTTGATGTCGCCGGTCACCGTCCCGCCGGCGACGACGTTGATGGCGATTTTGCTGGCGGAAATCGTGCCGCTGTTCGACAGGTCGCCCGACACCTTGCCCGAGGCGGTGAGGTTGATGCCCTTGCTCGCGGTCATGATGATGCCGCCGTTGGAAAGGTTGCCGCCGACGGTGCCGCCGGTCACCTCGATGGCCGTGTTGTTGACGGCGCTGATGGTGCCGCCCGCGTCGTTTCGCACATCGCCTGTCACGACCGCGCCGGTGTTAATGACGATGCCCGTGTTGTCGTTCTTGATATTGCCGGTGTTGACGACGTTGCCGCCGACCGTGCCGTTGGTGATGAAGAAGCCGCGTGTGCCGCCCGAGATGGTGCCGCTGTTGCTGATGCTCTGCGACAGCGAGGCGGAGAGGAGCTCGATGCCG
>WGNE01000009.1 GCA_016124645.1 Alphaproteobacteria bacterium | reverse complement strand
GGTGCGGGGAGGACGCGCAAGTTTTCGCGGATTTCCACGCCTTTCGGGGCTGAAAGCCGGATTACGAAAAACGATGATGGGGAGGGAGGCGAAAAAGCCTTATTTGCCGCCGTCGCCGGCGCCGGGCGGTTCGGTGCCGCCCTCCGGCCCTTCCTGAAGGATGCCGTGGGGGTCTTTTTCGACGAGGTCGGCCACGCGGTCATAGACCGAGGCGTTGTCGTTCATGGTTTCGCGCAGGGGCTCGTTTTGCGCGCCCACGTTACGGAAGAACGTGGCGGCGTCCCGAAGAAGTTTGGCGGCGATTTCCGCGTAAGTGGCCATGTCTTTGCCCCTTTGTATAGTTTGTTTGTTTGAAACCGTTGAACAAATTCCGTTTGAAAATACCACTTTCGCGGCGGGGCGACCATGAAAAAACACGGATTATTCCCCGCAATCGCGCAATTTATGCGGGTTTTTACGGCTTATGACTATTTAGCCACGGTAGCTGTGCAGCGGATAGGTGCCCAGCATGCGGATGTCGGCGGCGAAAAAGCGCAGCTCGTCGATGGCGTGCTGGAAGGCGACGTCGTCCGGGTGCCCCTCGAACTCGCAATAGAACAGCGCGGAGTGGAACTTGTTGCCCGCAAGATAGCTTTCCAGCTTGGTGATGTTGATGCCGTTGGTCGAAAACCCGCCCAGCGCCTTGTAGAGCGCGGCGGGAATGTTGCGCACCTGAAACAAAAGCGAGGTCAGGTAGCGCTGGCCCTTTTTCTTTTCCGGCATCTCGGCCTTCTTCGCGAGCACGATGAAGCGGGTGGTATTGCCGCTTTCGTCCTCGATGTTCTTTTTCAGGACTTTCAGTCCGTAAAGCGCGCCCGCCAGCTCGGAGGCGATGGCGGCTTGCGTCTTGTCCTTTTCCTCGGCGACTTTCAGCGCGGAGCTGGCCGTGTCTTCGAAGACCACGGGTTTCAGCTTCATCTTCGCGATGAACTCGCGGCATTGCGGCAGGGCGTGGACGTGGCTGAAGACGGTCTTGATGTCCTCCAGCTTCGCGCCCGGCACGCCCAGCAGGCAGTGATGCACGGGAATGAAATTCTCCGCGACGATGGAAAGCTTCGCGCGCGGCAAAAGCTGGTGGATGTCCGCCACCCTCCCGGCGATGGAATTGTCGATCGGGATCATCGCGTATTTCGCGCGGCCCTTGTCCACGGCGTCGAAGGCGTCGGCGAAGGTCGGGCAGGGCAGGGGCTCCATCTTGGGGTAGGCCGTGTTGCAGGCCATGTGCGAATAGGCGCCCGGCTTGCCCTGGAAGGCGATTTTTTCGGATGCGCTTTTTTGCGGCGCGGCGGATTTTGCGGCGGTCATCGTTTACACCCTTTTTTATTTATTCCGGCTTTTTTTATTTTTCTGGATTTATTTCAACGCTTCGCGCGCAGTCTCGAGGTCTTCCGGCGTATCGACGCCCAGCGGCACGGTATCGGCCACGGCGATGTCGATGCGCATGCCGAGCGCGAGGGCGCGCAATTGCTCCAGCCGCTCGCGCTTTTCCAGCACGGCGGGCGGGGAAGCCACGAATTTTTCGAGCGCGGCGCGTTTGTAGGCGTAAAGCCCGATGTGGTGCAGCAGCGGCCCGTCGCCCGCGGGCGCGGTCGCGCGGGTGAAGTAAAGGGCGCGCCCGTAACGCTCGCCTTTCGCAAAATCGATTTCCGCCACGGCTTTCACGACGTTGGGGTTGGTCGCCTCGGCGGGCTTTGTGATGATCGCGCCCAGCGTGGCGATGTCGGTCTCGGGGTTGAGCAGCAGGCTGAAGGCGGTCTTGACCAGCGCGGCATCCAGCGTCGGCAGGTCGCCCTGCACGTTGATGACGGCGTCGTGGCGGCCCTGCGGATCGACGGTCTGCAGCGCGGCGAGGATGCGGTCCGAGCCCGAGGGCAGGCCGGGGTCCGTCAGCACGGCCTCGCCGCCGGCTTTCTCGACGGCGGCCTTGATCTCTTCTTCCGCGCAGGCGATGACCACGCGGCCCAGCTTCGCCTCTTCCGCGCGCTTCATGACGTGGACGATCATCGGCAGCCCGTTGATGTCGGCCAGCGGCTTGTTCGGCAGGCGGGTGGAGGCCATGCGGGCCGGAATCATCACGATGGGCTGCGCGGGCAGGGCGATGCCGGAGGGAACGGATTCGGTGCCGGGCTGCTGCAGGGGGCGGACGGGGGCGTTCATGGCTCTACCTGTTCAATTATATATGGCCGGCGAAAGGCGGCCGGGTTCGTCTGTACCGGCGGCGATTATATCCCATAATGACAAAAAAGCCAGAGGGTTATTGCAAAAAATTCAAGGGCTTTCACGGATTTTGGGGCGGACGGGGCGACGGTCATGGTTTTGTTTTACATAGCTTAATCGGGGGTTAACCCTTTTTGGCGATAATATGGGCTATGAAAATTGAAGAGCCCCAAGCCCCCCTGAACCTTGAAGTTGCGGACATAAGCACCGTAAACGGCGGGGATGTCGCGCCCGACGCCAAAACGCCTTTCAAATACGGCTGGTGCAAGACCGACCACAAGGACGGCAAGGAAATCCGCCAGTATTACCGCCAGACCGACTATATGAACGACGAGCCCTATGCGACGCGCCTGCACGCCATGCTCGACCAGCTCGGCCTGCCCAAGCCGAAGGCGGAGGAAGTCTTCCGCGGCACCCACCACGATCTTTTGTTCCTCGACAGCCACGGCGTCGTCGTGCGCATCGGCCCGACCGACGTCGAGGACCTGATGAACCCCGGCATCGTCCAGCCCCTCGGCTGGATCGAGGATAAAGAGAACATGATCTCCCTCAGCAACGACTACGACGGGTCGCGCAAGGTGCCCTTCACCGTGGCCATCTACCCCGGCATCGAGCTGAACAAGCATTACGAGGCGCAGAACGAGAAGACGCGCCCGCCGGTCAAGGGCGACATCAACAACCTGCTGAAGGTGACCAAGCAGGGCGACGGCGACCTGAACGAGAACAACCTCGGCGTCATCCGCGTGCTCGACGACGACGGGCAGGAAATCGCGGTCAAGATGCTGCTCGACGCGGACAACGAGTGGAACAGCTCCTCGCGGGAGCTTTCGGAAAAACGCGGCCGCCAGTTCGAGAGCGAGACGAAGGCCGTGCCCAACAAGGGCGAGGCGCTGATGAACACCCTGCACGAGGTCTTCAACGCCGCCAGCGACGTGAAGTATTTCGAGAAGGCTTTCGAGGTCCACCAGCCGCTGCGCCAGATGTTCTGGGACGCCTTCGACAAGGTGGAGGCGGTGACCGGCCTGCCGGACGAGAAAAAGCGCGACGCCTTCTGGCAGAAATGCGCCGCCGTCACCAACAGGCCGACGGCGGTCACCCTGCCGGTGTGGAAGATGAAGGACGGCCCTTCGGACAGTCTTTCCCTTTCAAGGCGCGAGCTGCATGTGCCCAGCCTCGTCCTCTACCGCCCCTGGACGGGGGAAGAGGCGGACCGGATCATCAAGCCCATCAAGCAGACGCCGGAATTCAAGGACGCGGTCCGCCGCGCCCATGCGCAGGCCTTCAGGGACCACCCGGTGCGCACGGTGGTGAACGCGGGGCGCGGAATACTGAACAGGCTGATGCCCAAAAGGCATTGAAGACAAGCCAAGATAAAGACTGAACGGATACGGAACGGAGGCACGGATGGCGGATGCGGCGGACATGGTGGCGGGAAACGATGCGGACCTCCTGCGCGACAAGGACATGGAACAGCAGCTGTTCTTCTCCTACGGCCTGAAGGGCAAGGACGCGCAGGGCGTCACCCTGGGCCCGCAGCAGCAGGAAAAACCGGAATTCGATTACGGCTGGTGCAAGACCGACCACAAGGACGGCAAGGAAATCCGGCAGGACTGGCGGCAGACCGACTACCTCAACGACGAGCCCTATGCGACCCGCGTGCGCGCCATGCTGGAGCAGCTGGGCCTGCCCGCGCCGGAGAAGGAGCAGATCTTCCGCGGCACCAACCACGACCTTTTGTTCCTCAACACGCATGGCGTGGTCGTGCGCATCGGCCCCATCGACGTGGAGGACCTGATGAACCCCGCCATCGTCCAGCCGCTCGGCTGGCTGGAGGACAAGGAGAACCCGGTCAAGCTGGGCCGTTACAGCGACGGGCACGAAGTGCCCTGCACCGTCGCCATCTATCCCGGCATCGAGCTGTTGCGGCACTATCTTGACGACGAAAGCCCCGGCAAGCCGGAACTGGTCGGGGACCTCAGGAACTTCCTGAACGCCACGGGGCAGGGCGCGGAGGACATGTCAACCGCGAACTGCGGCGTCATCCGCGTCTTCGACGACGACGGCAAGGAAATCGCGGTCAAGATGCTGCTCGACTCGGACAATTCCTTCAACGCCTCCTCGCCCGAGACGCGGGAAAAGCGCGCGACGCGCTTTCAGGCGCAGGAAAGCAGCAAGACGAAGTACGGCAACAGCACCGATCCCGCCATGATGGGCCCGCTCGTCGATGTCAACAAGGGCGAGATGCTGATGAATACGCTGCGCGACGTGTTCAACGCCGCGCGCAACGCGAAATATTTCGAGCGCGCCTTCGAGGTCCACCAGCCCCTGCGCCATATGTTCTGGGACGCCTTCAAGGAGGTGGAGCCCGTGACGGGCCAGCCGGACATCAAGAAGCGGCAGGCCTTCTGGGACAAATGCGCGGCCGTGACCAACAAGCCGGAGCCGATGGCCCTGCCCGTCTGGTGCACGGCGCAGGACGATGCGGACGGGATTCGCTTCGTGCGCGAGGAGCTGGTGGTGCCCCACCTCGTCCTCTACCGTCCCTGGACGGGGCTGAAGGAAGACCGCGTCACCAAGCCGATCGAGCAGACGGAGGCGCTGAAAGCCGCCATCGAGCGCGCGCACCGCGAGAGCTTCCGGTTCGAGCCGCCCGTACAGCAGCAGGAAGCGAAACAGGAACCGGTTGAAGAGAAACCCGCCGCGAAGCAGGACAGCGGGATGAAACAGGACGAAGGGCTGAAGCGGGACGGATTGGGAATAGGCTTCCGCGGGTTGATCAGCATCTTCAACGATGCCATCAACAGACCGCCGGGCTTTTTCAAAAACCCGCTCGGCATCGATCCGAAAGACGCGGAGAATTTCATCAAGCGCGACGCCGCCATGGATATGCGGTTGTTCGGCGAGCGGCTGGAAAAGGAGATTCTCGGCAAGCCGCAGAATCCGCAAGGCCAGATCCCGAAAAGTCAGGCCCCGAAAAGCCCCGGCTCGAAAAGATAAGGAAGATGCAGCCCGCCTTCGCCGGCCCGGCGTTTCCCGCTGAAAAGACGCAGCGGGAAATAATCCGGTTTTTTCCTTATGCCTCAGGCTCTTGCCTTGCCCTCAACCGGAAATTCTTGACGTTACGGAAACAAAATCCTATTCAGAGTACTCTTTTGCTTCGCAACAAAGTCGAGGTGTGCAAAAGTAGGGAACTTCAAACGGGCGGCAGCGTCCGTTCGCATAATCAAAGATAAAAAAGATCAAGAATGGCAATCGCAACGACGTCCTCCACCACCTCCCCGCAATCGGCTGAAGCCCATGGCGAGCACCATGGCGGCACATGGGCGCTGACCATCGGCGCCATCGGCGTCGTCTATGGCGATATCGGGACCAGCCCGCTCTACGCGTTCCGCGAGGCGGTGCACGTCGTGGTGCCCGAAGGCCAGCTGCCGACGCTTTCTGACGTGCAGGGCATCCTCTCGCTCATCGTCTGGGCGATCATGATCGTGGTGACGGCCAAATACGTCGGCATCCTGCTGCGCCTCGACAACAGGGGCGAGGGCGGCACGCTCGCGCTCATGGCGCTGGCGCGCAGCGTCATCTACCGCAACACCATCGGTTTCCTGTTCCTCGGCATGGCGGGCACGGCGCTGTTCTTCGGGGACAGCATCATCACCCCCGCCATCTCCGTCCTCTCCGCCGTGGAAGGCATGCAGGTCGTGGCCCCGCATTTCGACGCCTATATATTGCCCATCACCATCGGCATCATATTGGGGCTGTTCATGTTCCAGTCGCACGGCACGGCCAAGGTCTCCGCGCTTTTCGGGCCGGTGACGACGACGTGGTTCGGCGTGCTGGGCATCAGCGGCATCCACCACATCATGGACAATCCGCAGGTTCTCTGGGCGCTCAGTCCCACGCATGCGGTGACATTCCTCGCCGGGCACCTCGGCATCGCCATGGCGACTTTGGGCGCGGTCTTTCTTTCCGTGACGGGCGCGGAGGCGCTTTACGCCGACCTCGGACACTTCGGGCGCAAGCCCATCCAGCTCGCGTGGTTCTGGTACATCCTGCCGTGTCTCATCCTCAACTACATGGGGCAGGGCGCGATGGTGTTGACCGACCACACCACCATGGACAACCCCTTCTTCAAGCTGGTTTCCGAGCACTGGCAGATCCCGCTGGTGCTGATCGCGACCTGCGCGACCATCATCGCCAGCCAGGCGGTCATCACCGGCGCGTTTTCGCTCACCCGCCAGGCGGTCAACCTCGGCCTCTTGCCGCGCATGGTCATCAAGCATACCTCCGACAAGCACTCGGGCCAGATCTACCTGCCGCAGGTGAACTACACGCTGATGATCGGCGTCATCGTGCTGGTCATGCTCTTCAAGTCCTCGACCAACCTCGCGGCCACCTACGGCATTTCCGTGACGGGGGCGATGGTGGTGGACGCCATCATGTCCTTCTTCGTGCTCTGGCAGATCCGCGAATGGTCGCTGCCGCTCACCATCGGGGTGGTCGGGCCGTTCCTCATCGTCGATACCGTGTTCCTGACCTGCAACCTGTCCAAGCTGGCCAGCGGCGGCTGGGTGCCGCTGTCGATCGCGGCCACGCTCATGGTCATCATGACGACGTGGATTCAGGGCACCTTCATCGTCACCAGCCGCGCGCGCAAGCGCGACTTGAAGCTCGACAAGTTCATCAAGGAATACAAGGAGCGCTACCCCGACATCCAGCGGGTCAAGGGCTCTGCCTTCTTCTTCGCGCTGGACCCGAGCCATACGCCCTCCTCGCTCACGCAGAACGTGCGCCACAACAAGGTGCTGCATGAGAAGAACATCATTCTTTCCGTCAAGATCGAGCCCTTCCCCTATGTGGAGCCGGAGGCGCGCGCGCTCATCACCCATCTCAACGACGACTTCACCGTCATCGTCCTGCGCTTCGGCTTCAAGGACGACCCGGACGTCCAGCAGGAACTGATGCGCCTGCTGCGCGACAAGGAAAGCGGCGTCGATTTCGACTGGGAGCACGCCTCGCTCTTCATCTCCCGCCGCGCCCTGCGCTCGCACCCCAAATACGGCCTGCCGCTGTGGCAGGACGTGCTCTACATCTGGCTTTCCAAGCACGCGAGCGAGCCCACGGACTTCTACAAGCTGCCCGTCGGCCGCGTGATCGAGATCGGGCGTCAGGTCATTATCTGACGCGTTGCCATCCGTCACGGGCGCATTTTATTTGACATATATCTTATCCTGTCCTAGGGTGCGGACCAAGGTAACCGCATGGAAAGGCCGGATGAAATGAAAATCAAAAAATACCTTCAAGCATTGTTCGACAAAGTGACGGGCGCGAAACCCGCCGCCGCGTCCGAGGTTTTCGGGCTTTCCGTCATTATCGAGAAAAAACAAGACACGGCGGCCCTGCCGGAAATACCGTCGCCTTATGAATCGGCCGGCAGCTACTACCAGGTCACTGTGGCTTCCAGCGGTGAAAACCCCGAATATCCCGTCAGCGAAAATGTCTGGTCCATGCCCTTCGTCAAGCTGCAGTCGGGCAAGGGCGACGATAAAATGTTTTTGGAAACGCCCGAGCTTGAAGCTTATCCCGAGGCGTTCCGCCTTAAAGGCTTTACGCTGTCCCGTGATAAAAAAGATCCCTCCATCCTCACGCTTTCGGCGCATTTCAGGGAGGCCGCCGCCCCGCGTTTCGGCCTTACCAGCATCGTCAGCTTCCCCGAAGCCCGCGCGCAACAGCCGGGCCGCCGGCCGGAACGGAAAAATCCCGCGCCGAAAAACTGAAGCTTATCCGCGCCAGGGTGCTGCGGGCGATCATTCCGGTTTCTTTGAAGCAAGGGAATGGTGGACACAACAGGGATTGAACCTGTGACCCCTACCATGTCAAGATAGTGCTCTACCGCTGAGCTATGTGTCCACATCTCCATAAGGGTGGCAATATTTAGCATAGCCGCGGGTTTTCAGGCAAGCCCTTATTTCATTTCCTTGAAATCAAAGAAGAACCCGCAGCGGGACGTTCTGCGGGTGGAATATTATTTGCATAAATCCGGCATATGGGGTAGCTTGCGGCATCGAGAATCATGCGCGGCAGCGGCATCCGCGCGTTGTTACTTACTTGCCGTTATCCATTTCAGGGAATTTTCCGATGAACTTCCGCAAAGCATTCAAAAACGTCGCCGGCTATTTCAACCTGCAATCGGCGAAGGACCCCCGTCACGGCTTCGACTTCACCGTCAGCCCGGCGCGGCCCGCCGCGGGCATCGGCCGGAGGCTGAAAAACTATTT
The DNA here is from genome assembly GCA_016124645.1 of Alphaproteobacteria bacterium. Classification (GTDB taxonomy): domain Bacteria; phylum Pseudomonadota; class Alphaproteobacteria; order Micavibrionales; family UBA2020; genus WGNE01. Next base: position 40,478 of record WGNE01000009.1, on the reverse strand, counting down.
CGACCTTTATTCCGGCTACAAGACCGGCGACAAGCTCGCGGGCGAGATCATGACGCTGGCCAATGCCGAGGGCGTATCCAAGGGCTGGTTCGACAGCAAGGGGATGCAGCCCGGCTACGGCTTCACCCATAGCTACAAAGACTTTTCCATCAGCCTGCTCGGCGACGGCGAGGTTCTGCTGAAATGCGACGCGGATTTTGCGGACAAAGTGGCGAAGCTGCCTTCGGTTTCCGCCGTCAAGCCGCTGGGCGGCGCGCGGACGCTCAAGACGGCGCAGCCGAAAAAAGACAAAAGCGCGGACGGCCCCGGGCTTTAAGCCCGCCGGATGCGCGAACGCGCAAAAAAGCCGCCCTTTCACGGGCGGCTTTTTTTTCTTGCGCGGCGGGGCTTGAAGCCGCCTTGATGAAAAGGATTGCCCGGAGCGGGGGGGACGCTCCGGGCAGGGGGTTTACGGAGGGGGGATAAAAGTCTCCGTCGGGGTTAAACTTTACTTACGCGTGGCGGTTCACCGTTTTCTTCGCGAAATCCGCGTAGATGATGTTGCCTTCGTCGGCGCCATGCTCTTCGGCGGCGGGCAGGCTGCCCTGGCCCATCATGTAACGGACGCGGCCGGCGACTTCCTTCAGGTGGAAGGGGCGCGTGGTGACCGGGGCCGGTGCGTAAACCGGGGTGGCGTGCGTGTCCATCGCGACGCCGGCGAAACCTGTGATGAAGATGACCTGCAGCGAGGGGTTATCCTGCAGCGCTTTTTGCGCCAGAACGAAACCGTCGATGCCGGGCATGACGACGTTGACCAGCAAAACGTCGAACATGTCGCGCGAGGAAATGCGCCATGCGTCCAGGCAGTTATCCACCAGCTCGACGCTGTTGCCCGCTTTTTTCAGCGTGTTCACCAGGTAGGTGGCGGTTGCTTCGTTGTGTTCTGCGATCAGGATGCGTGCCATTTTGAGATACTCCCCACACTCTATTTTGTAACCGGACGGTAACGCCTTTGTTCTGAAACCCTCGGTGCGTCACGTCTTATGTTAATAGTAAAACATTTTCCAGAAATACGGTCAAGGGCATTTATAAACAAAAAGTTAAATTATTGTGTAATAAAATTACCCAAATGCGCTTCAATTCTATAATTTTCAATGACTTGGGAAGCGGGTAAACCGGTTAAAAATCTTTATCGTTTCTTAACGCAGAGGGGGTTTTCCGGGGCGTTTTTCGGGTTTCTGCGTGGAGGAAAGTCATGCCGCGCGCCGTCATTTTTGTGGTATATATTTGATTTAAAAAGCTTTTTTGGTTGCGGTGATTCACGCGAAAAAGCGGGGAATCAAAAGTTAACGCCATGCGCCCGCAAAGGGCCATTCGTTAACGCGGCGCGCGAGGGGGGTAACGGCCTGAAACGTGTAGCGCGTCGCATGGTTTTAGTAATAACGTCTCTTGGTTTTAGTAATCTGCCCAGCGCCTCTATTATGGATAGAGCGTAGCGGCTCGGCAAGCCGCGCCGGGCTCTATTTTAAGTTTCTTTTCACCTGTTCAATAACCCTGTTTAAGGGGGTTTAAAGCCCCTTAAATCTGTCCCAAAATCTGCCCCTCGGCAGGCTGGTCCTCGTTATAGGCTTCGGCCAGCGCATCTATGATCCCGGCCGCCGTGTCGCCGCCATAGGTTTCATGCTGAATTCTGGCCCCCATTTCGAGGTCGTAGGCGTCGTTTGCCCCCACCACGGCCGCAAGCTTCTGGTCGTCAAGGTCGCGGCCGTCCTTGAAGTTGACGGCGTAGAGCCGGATCATCGCCTCGAGCATCCGGCTGCGCAGCTGGCCTGTGGTCTCCGGGTGGGCTTCTTTCAGCACCTTCAGGGACCGAATTACGGCATCTCTGGGGTGCTTTTGAAGCGCCCTTTCAAGGGTGCCGACGGCCTGCGTCATGCCGGGCGGCATCTGGGCGGTCTGGAAGGGCGCTTTACAGATCCTGACGCCCGCCGCCTGACAGGCCGACTCGACCTTCCGCGCAAGGCTCTCTCCGGCCGCCAGACGGGCATGATACATATCCACGGTGTGCATCCGCACTCTGTTCTGGTTGAGCGCGGTAAAATGCGCCGCCTGCTGCTGGGTGCTGACGGCGTCGATCTTGTAGCAGGGCAGCTTCGGAATGCCGCCACGCTTGCGCGCCGCCAGGACGCGGTGCTGGCCGTCAATCACGTTGAATTTCCCATCCTCGATGGCGCAGATCGTCGGCGGGGTGAAGAGCGCCCAGTCGAACCCGGCCGCGACGGCGTTGATGAGCTTCTGGCTGGCCTTGCCCTCGACGGAGCGCTGATAGGTCTTGTCGATCTGCAGCAGCGGCAGGTCGATCCAAAGCAGCTCGGGATAGGGGCTTAAATCCGACGTCAAGACGCACCTCCTTTTTTCTCTGTTTCTTCGCCGCCGTTTTTATTGCAGGGCCGCACTTCAAGCTCATAGATGGACCAGCCATTTAAAAGCAGCGTTTTTCCGACCTCTTGGGCGAAGCCGTCACTTTTGTGAGGGAAGCGACGGCCAAACCACTCTTCGGCAAAGTCGGAAAAAAGCTTCTTTTCCGCCTGGCGGCGATAGTAACCTTCAGACCACTGACCGCCTTCTTCGATGATGACGGCAAAATCGCGCCACATTTGCCCCCTGTCATCTTTCAGCGTCAGCACCTTCATTGGCCTTATCCTTTCAGCTTGACGTTGGAGATCAGCAGCTCGCCGACCTTTTTGGGCTGGGCATGGCCGGAGATCGTATAGACGGTTTTGACGGGCAGCAGATGGAAACCGGCGAAGGTTTTGCGCACCTCCGCGCAGTCGTTGAGCGAGAGAATAAAGCGCCCTTTAATGCCGTTTAAAATCACCGCCATCTGCGCGAATTCGTCGCGGCTGAAAAGGCCCTTTCCGTAGTCCCCCTCGCTGCCCCAATAAGGCGGGTCGAGATAAAACAGGACGCCCTTGTGGTCGTACCGCTCGATGAACTCTTTATAATCAAGGCACTCGATGACGACACCCGCCAGCCGCTCGTAAACCTCTTCCAGCATCGGCTCCAGCCGGGTGAGATTGAACCGCCCGCCGCCATGCGCATCGACGCCGAAATTCTTGCCGGAGGGATTGCCGCCGAAGGCGACGCGCTGCAGGTACAGGAACCGCGCCGCCCTTTCGAGGTCGGTCAGCGTCTCCGGCGCGGTATCCGTCAGCCGATTGAATTCGGCCCGGCTGGTGACCTTCCATTTCAGGTGGTCGATGAAGGCCTGATAGTGGCGCTGGAGAACGCGGAACAGGTTAGCGACGTCATATTTTGCGTCATTGATCACCTCCGTCTTCGGGCGGCTGGCGCGGCGCAGGAAGATGCCGCCCATGCCCACGAAGGGCTCGGCATAGGCCTCGTGCGGCACGGTGTCGATCTGGCGGATGATGGTCTTGGCGAGCGCCCGCTTGCCGCCGATATAGGCGGCGACCGGCTTGGTGGGTTTTACTGGCTGCATTGACATGGTCTTAAGTCCTCGTATATAACCCGACTCCCTGTCAGGGAAGGCGGATTGGCCGTGTCCGGCCGGTTCGGTCAATGCGAGTTCGCGCTCGCGGTTCGGGTGTTGATGCACCCAAGCCCCGCCTTGCGGCGGGATAGTGGTGGGGGCTGCGGTTGGCATGTCGCACTGCGAAACCCCCATATCCTTAAGTCCCCTCCGGGTAGTCGGGCTTGGTCGGCAGATCGCCGGTGCCATCCGTTTCCAGGAAGGCGCGCAGCGCGATGACGTAGTCTTTCCACGCATCCGGCCATGCGACACCCGCCTTTCCGCAGCGGTTGAACGTCGTATCTGATGACACCAGTCCCGCATGAGCTGTGGCGATCCTTTCGGCAGCGGCTTTCATTTGCAAGAAGGCGTGGGTGACGGTCATGTCGAATTTGTTATCGACAAGATACTGCCAATCTTCGGGGCTTTCTTTTTTGCTGAGGAGGACGGCTCCCCGCTCTTCAGTGAAATAAATCGCGGTTTCGTCGCTCTGCGCCTCAACCCCGGTAATCGTCATCTCTTCAATTTTCATGTTTATGCTCCTACTTCATATTCTTCAAAAGTCATGACCCACTTCTGCGCGCCGCCGAGCTTTTCAGAGCTTTGGCCGTTGATATTCATGCTTCCGCTGGCGGGACCGCCACGCACACTGTATGTCTTGGATGCCTTGGAACCGACTATGACTTCATGCGTGAGAGAAACGGCGCAGGGCTTCGTTGTATCACCATTCGAGGTTACTATCGCGGCAAGCGCATCTGCTGACCCGTCATGAAGTGCAGTAATCATCTCCGAGCTACCGGTGGAATTGACGGCATTTCCGCTGACGCGAATGACAAGCTTGCTAGTGGTGGATTTGCAGGCATATGGCTTGGACAATATCTGCGTGCCTTCCGTGATTTGCGGCTTCGTGTCGTCAAGCGGCGTGGTCGCCGTCAATGCCGCAAATGCTGTGCTGGTCACGGAGTCGTATCCGATCAACGCCGTTCCTGTGATCGGCAGGCCGCTCGCCCGGCTATAATCGACCATCCGCACCACACCCGCCGCTTCGCCGCGGAACACGGCAATGTCGCCTGCGGCGGTCGCGATATCAGATCCGGTCAAGCAAATAAGGTTCGCGCCGTTGGTGATGGTCAGGCCGGAGGCGAACTTGATGGTGATCTCCTCGCCCTCGGCCAGCGTGACGGCCGTGATGCCCGTCGTGCCAGTGACGACGACGTAGTCGCCCGCGACAGCCGAAAGGTCGAGCGTGGCCGCGCTGGCGACGTCCGCCCCATGCGCATAGGGCCGCAGGTTCATCAGCTCGAAATAAGTGCCGTCGTATTTCAGGCTGGCGACGGTTCCCGCGACGAGGTCGCCGGGCGCGAGGGCGACCAGCTCCTTGCCGTTGCTCTTCTTGATGGTCTCATTCCCGACGCCCGAGACGTTCGCGGTCGGGTTGCCGACCGTGTTGACGGCCGCGATGATGACGTCCACCTGCATGCCAGCCGAATAGGCGCTGATGGCGGTGGCGGGGGTGATGGTCAGCGCGTCGCCGGTGCCGCCCGCCGTGCCGCCCCAGACGATGCTTGCACCGGCGCTGGCGAGCGCGACGATGGCCTGGTAGAGCTGCGTATTGTCGGCATCATCAGGCGTCAGTCCCGCCGAGGTGATGACGTTGACGATCTCGCGCTGCGGCGCTTCGATGGCGGCGGCCGGGACCGGCGATCCTTCGGTGCCGGTCGCCGGATCGACGTCGATGTAAGGATCGCTCGCGCCGCCGCCGACGGGTGGATTGTACTTCATGGTTTAAACTCCTTCGTAAGAGACATACAAATGCGTATGCGCAGGTTTCAATTGGTTGAACAGGCACTCGAGGTCGCTCGCGCGCTGGATGGAGCCGAGCTTGTCGCCGCAGGACGATCCGCCGGTGCGGAAATAGGTGATGCGCGCATGAAGGACGTGGGCGCGCCAGACGTAACGGATCTCCGGCCCGCCGTTCAGGCCGTCGCCGCAGCGGCTCGCCCCGCAGATGAAGGGCTTGTATTCCTCGATCTCGATCTCGTAACCGAGGCGGTCGGCGAGGGCGATGAAGAAGGCTTTGTCCTGCCCGCCCTTGCGGGTGACCTTATCCAGTAGCGCCGCGTGCCTCTCTTGCAGTGTCGTGGCGATGTTGGAGCATGTATCGGGCAGTCCGGCCGTCTCTTCCCAGTCGTCCAGCAGCTCCAGCGTGGTGCGCGGGTCCGCTTCATTGAGCAGGTCGGCAGCGCGGTCGTCCACCCGCGCCAGCGGCGCGGCCATGATGGCCAGGATCTTCGTCAGCGCCGCGTCCGGCTCGCGCGTCCATGCCGCGCCGCGCGGCATCAGGCGCTGGAGCATGGCCGTATAGGCGGTTTTTTTATCCATTACAGATCGCCCCATGTAATGTCGCCCAGGGTCGAAAGCTCGCCGAAGCTGCGGGCGACGTCGGCGGCCGCCGCGCCGTCCAGCAGTGCGATGGCATGGTCGAATTCACCGGCGGCCGCCGAGATCGCCTCGTTGATGCGCGACAGGTAAAGCGTGCCGCCCGGCTCGCTCTCGCGCTTGAAAAAATCCGTCAGCTCGGCTGTGACGGCCGTCTGCACCGCGACGGTGTTGGGGTTGAGGTTGATGGTCAGATCCACCGGCACGGCCGTCGGCGCGGCCACGGTCACGTCGGCCGTCACCGGGCGCACGGCGTCGCCGTCGATATAGTCCTGCACCGCCGCGACTTCTTCGGCCGTCGGTATGATGGTGTCCGTCTTGTTGTCCATCACGAACATGATCTCGACCGTGCCGTCGCCCAGCTGAAGGGGGTAAACCCAGACGCGCGTCACGCCGCTGACTTCCTTGGCCCATTCCACATAGTCGGTCTTCGACCCGCCGGAAGGCGGGGACTGGATGCGCTCGAGGATGCGGGTGCGGTAGTCCGTGTCGCTTTCGATGTCGTTGCCGCCGGAGAGGCCGGGCGCTTGCACGGTCACGTCGCCATTGGCCCCCGCGACCGGGCTGATCATCGTCAGCTTCACGCCCTCATCCGCGTCACCGGCGGCCGCCGCGACCGAGGCGGTGACGGTGCCGTCGCCGATGCCAGCCGCGATGGTCACGTCGGCGTCCAGCGTGTACTCGACCCCGTCCGTGCGCTGCAGCTCCGTCCCGGCCGCGATGACAGTGCCGTTGGTGCCGGTTAATCGCACCGGGCCGGTCGCGGCCGTCGCGGCCGTGCGGGGGATGCCCCAGATGTCGCCGTGGCGGTCCAGCATATCGTCGTCCGCCTGATCGACGAGGATCTGGCGGGAGATCCAGTAAAGATAGCGGTAGAGCTCGTATTCGGCCATTGTCAGCATCTTGGCCAGCACCGCCTCGACCGAGCGCCGGACGCGCGCGTCCGCGCCCGCGAGGGCGATGTCGATCTCGCCCTGCAGGCGCGTCAGGATATCGGCGGGTGACGGCGTGTTAAATGACATATGAAGCCCCTTTGACTGATACTTGCATGCTGTAGGCGCTGCCGTCTGGCAGGGTCGTCTCCACGGTCAGCAGCAGGTAGCCGCGCGCGGCCCAGATGGCGCTGACGTCGATCTGCGTGGCCAGCCCGTCCTCGATCATCCAGGCCATCGCCTCCTGGGCGTAGTCGATGGCGAGCAGCCGGGTTTCCTCGACCGGCTTGGCGCGGGCCAGCAGCCAGAGGCGGGAGCCGATGCGGTCGCCTTCGATCTCCGCCAGCGCGTCGCCGCACCAGCCGCGCCGGTCAGGCGGCAGCGGCCCCGGCCGGGGCGCCGTCGGCAGCGCGTCGTCGGCGTTCGCCCGGCGGTCGGTCAGCAGGCTGACGATGATAGCCGTCGTCAGCGTGTCGTCCTGCGCGATTGCGCCGCCGGACGTCAGCGCGACGTCGGGCAGGCCATTTTCATCAAAGCCGATCTTGATCATGCGTCAGCCCCCCATCGGCGTATCTGTGCCGCTGGACGGCGGGTGGGTGTGGGCGTCATATGCCACGCGCATGTTATGCAGCGAGACGCCGCCGGTATCGGCCCGGTCGGTAATCTCGCCGGTGACCTCAAGCAAGGGCGTATCCATGCGCACCTTTTCGGCGGCCGCCACGGTCAGGGTCGCGGTGCTGATCTCGATCTCGTTGCCGGTCTTCAGAATAATGGTATTGCCGAAGGCGTCGTAGATGCAGGTCTCGCCCGGCTGCAGGTCGCGGACGCGGTAGCGCGGGTCGTCGTCGGCGACGACGACCATATGGTCTCGGTTGCCGCCGAGGCAGGCGACCAGCAGCTCCGCGCCGGGCATCGGGTTGCTGCTAAAGCCGAAGTGCTGCAGGCGCTGGATGCCGTCTTTATCCTCGCCCTTCAGCGCGGTGAGCTGCACGAACTGGCGCGCCCCGGCATCCGCGACCGCGCGCAGGACAGCGCGGCCGATCATGAGCTTGACCCGGTCCGCCAGCGGCGCGGTGACTGTCTTGATCAGCTTAATCATTTTGCACCTCCGTCAGGGTCCGGCGCCCATATCGGATCGGTGGATGCATCATTGCGGTAGGGAAGAATGTCGAAGGCTTCAGGCAGGGTCATTCCCAGCTGCGTCGTCGTGCCTCCCTTGTCGCGGCTGAAGTTGACGTCGGTGATGAGCATGTCGCGGTCGAGGCCCGCGCGCTCATCGGTTACATGCACCACCGTGTTGACCTTCCACAGCTGGTCCTCGCTCGCATACCAGCCCTGCACGGTATAGGTCGCTGGCGCGGACCGCGCGCGGGCGATCTTCTTTTCCCACTCCGCCCGCTGCTTGAGCGTCAGCGCGACCGCGTTGTTCTCGGAAACGATGACCGTCGGGCGGTAGCGTTTGACGTTGCTGTCGCTGACGGCGGCGGCAGGAGTGGAGAGCAGCTCTGCATCGTTGTCGGCGTCCGTATCGGCGACCAGCGGTGCCGTCTGCCCCAGCACTTCGTATTTGCTATAGAGCCCCTTCGTGTCGAAGGAGATGTCACCGCGAAGGACGTTCTGGCCATAGATGATGCGGCCGGGCGATTTCTCTCCGGCGGGCTTGACCAGAACAAGGCCGCCAACGCCGTCCGAGACCGGCAGGAGCTGACGGAACCGACAGGCGCGCTCGATGAAGGCGAAGGCTCTCTCGCCCGGCTGGATGGCGAGGATCGTAAAAGCCTTGCCCACGTCGCCATCGACCGAGACGGAAATGCCGAAGGGCGCGGCGACCTTCTTCACCATCGCATCCAGCTTGAGCCCCCGGAAATCGAAGTCCACGGCGACGGTCGCGGCGCAATCGACCAGGTCGCCGACCTTGTCGCGCCCGCTGGCGAAAATCATGCTGCTGGTCGCGTCATAGGTCGTGCGCAGCGCATCGAGCCAGCCGACCAGGACGGGCTGCCCGTCGATCTCGATGGTGACGTCCGCGCCGGGCGTGATGGCGCTGTCCAGCGTCATAGAGCCGGACTTCCTGGCAAGCTTCAAGTCAAAGACGCCTGCGCCTTGCTGCAGGGAGCGCGAGACGCTCATCTCCTCCCAGCCGTCCCACTCGACGCCCGCGATCCGCGCGATGAATTTTTCAGCGTTACGCGGCATCGATCAGCGCCTCCAGCGTCGAGGGCGGCACGAAACCGGGGTGGCGAATGCCGTTGCGGGCCACGATATCGTCGGCCTTGGCGAAGATGACCTTGGGGTCATCGCCGTAAAGTCGCTGCGCGATGTCCAGCGATGTGCGCGTCGTCGTCGTCTTGACCTGCTGGGTGCGCGGCAGGCGGCCGATGCGGTCGTTGATGTCGCGCGTGATGGCGGCAAGCGCCTGCCCGGCGGCCAGCCACGAATTGTCCCAGCCGCGCGACGCGCCCAGCTGGTCGCGCAGGGTCGAGATATTCGCCGCCAGATCGTCGCGCAGTGCGCGGGCCTGTTCCTTGCTGTCGTAGGCTGCGTATTGCGCCATCGTCGTCGCGGCCGCCAGCGCCCCGGCGCGCAGGATGTTGTCGAGCGCAAGGGCGTTCTTCTGCCGTGTGGCGGCCGTCGCGGTCGCGGCGGTCGTGGTGTCCGCGATGGAGGACGTGGAGACCTGCGACATGACGCCCGCGAGCTGCGTGACCTGCGCGCCGGTCAGCTGGTCCGCCGTTGCCGCGCCGACGACCGGCACCGCTTTGGGCTGGGCGGCCGCGCTGATGCTGTCGTAGAGGGCGAGGATCGTGTCGGAAAGCCCGCCGCTGATGTCCGAAAGGACCGGCAGCGCGATGGAAAGCGGGTTCTTCAACCCGGCCTGTGAAAGGCTGGACGACAGCCCGGTGATGAAGCTGTTCGCCCGGCCCAGCGCATCGGTCGAAAGGAAGTCCGGCACATTCGCATCGAAGGCGGCCTTGAACTCGGCCGTGACGGCCGCCGCCAGATTGTCACCGGCGGCCGACAGGCCCGCGACGGTGTCGGCGGCCGCCGACGGATAGACCGGGCCGTTGTACCGCTCGAATGGGATCGAGAAAGTGACGTCGCCGACGGTAGCCGCCGATGAGCTCCGTCGCCACCGCCCGGTGACGATGACCTGTAGCTGGCCGTAAAGCGGATGGATCAGGGTGCCGGGGCCGGACTTCTGCAGCGCGGCCTCGAAGGTGTCGGCCAGCTTCGCGAAGCCGTCGCCGTTGATGATGGCCGTGACGGTGAAGCTCTGGCTGTCGAGGCCGAGATCCTCGAAGGTCGGCTGGTCCTTGCCGGGGTAGTCGTGCCGGACGACGCGGCGGCCGCCGCCGCTTTCGTTTTCCGGGCAGTCGAACTGAATGCCCCTGAAGGAGGCGCGGCGCAGCTGGGTCAGGTAATCGGCCATCAGTAGCCTCCCAGGATAAGGCCGGTGTCGGCGTTGATCGACATGCCGGGGTTGTTGCTTTTCGCGCCGGTGACGCGCGCCTGTCCGTCCTGGTCGATGCGGATATGCAGGGTGCCGCCGGTATCGACCTTGACCGGGGCCATAACCGGCCCCCAGACGCCGCGCAGGCTTGTCGGCGCCGGACGGGGGGCAGAGGCCTCCCGCGCGGCCTGCAGCCCGCTGGAAGCCCCGAAAACGCCCTTGAGCGCGTTCCAGCCGTGCTTGATGCGCTCGAAGGCATCGAAAAGCGGCTGGAGCTTGTCCATCACGGCGTTTACGCCGCTCTTGAAGGCGGATTTAATCCCGTCCCAAATATGGCCAAAAAAGGTTTTGACCTTGTCCCAGTGCTTGATCAGCTCGTAGCCTGCGAAAGCCAGTCCGGCGATGGCCAGCGTAATCCAACCGATGGGCGTGGCGATCAGGGCCGCCGCGAAACTGCCGACGGCTTCCGTCAGGACGCCGATGATGCCCAGCAATCCGCCGATCCCCTTGAAAAGGAAAGCCAGCCCCAGTGTCATTTGGCCGACGGCGAAGATGGCCGGGCCCAGCGTGGCCGTGATGAGCGCCGCCCAGGCGATGAAGTTCTTGACCGGCTCCGGCAGGTTCATGAAGCGCTTGGTCAGGGACTTGATCTTGTCGGACAGCGCGTTGACCTTGTCCGCCATTCTGAGCGATTTGAAGAGCTGGTCGCCGATATCGCCGAAGGCATCCAGGACGACATTCTTCAGGTGAGTGAAAACCCCGCCAACCTGGTTCATATCGCGCGAGATGGCGTCCGCGGCAAAACCACCTTTTGCAGTCATCGACTGCAGGGCTTTCTTGAAATCGCCGAAGCCGATGTCCCCTGCCTGCGCCAGCTGCATGACGCCCGTCTTCGTCGTGTGCAGCTGTTTGGCCAGCACCGGCAGGATCGGGATACCCTGCCCGGCCATCGTCATGATGTCGTCGGTGGACAGCTGCGCGGATTTACGCACGTTGATGTAGGTCTGCGTCAGCGCGGCGATTTGCTGGTGTGTCACGGTTGCTATGGGTGCCAGCAGCTCGAGCCGCTTCATCGCGCCGTCGGCGGAGTAGCCCAGCGCCATCAGCTGCTGGGCCGCCTGGCCGACGTCCTCGAGGTCGAAGGGCGCGCGCTCGGAAAAATCGCGCAACCGCTTGACCATGTCCCCTGCAGCCTTCGCATTGCCGGTCAGCCCCGTCATACGGTCGGAAAGCTCCTGCAGTTTGCCTGCCTGCCGGACGGCAAGGGTGCCAAGGCCGATGATCGGCAAGGTGAGGTACTGCGTGAACAGCCCGCCCGCCGCGCGCAGCTCTTTGCTGAACTTCTTGAGTTTTTCTCCGGCCGTCGTCATCCGCTTGCCGAATTTTCCGATGGCTTCCCCGACCAGCGCGAAGGCAAACCATGTCCTGAAGCGCAGATCCTGGCCGAGGCCGGAAAACCGTTCGCGGATGCGGCCGACCGAGGCGGTGATGTTCTCCCGCGCCCGCTTGATCGGCCCGGTCATCCGGTCGATGACTTCAAGGACCAGCTTGAGATTTAAGTTGTGCATTCAAGTCCTCCGCGATTTTGTGCCAGAAGTAAAGCCGCTCCAGGGGCATGGCCAGCAGCTCGGCCTCGGTGAAGCCGAAAGTCAGGGCGACGTTGGCGAGATAATCCCGCCAGCTTTCCCAGTCCCAACCTTCATGCCCTTTGGAAAAAAATATTCCATCACCTGGATGGCCCGGTAGAGATCCTCGATGTCGAGGCGGGAGACCAGGTGAACGTCCGTTTGCAAAAGTCGCGAAATCATCAGCTTGGCCGCTGCACCTTCGTTTTTCAGGGTTTCCATCTCGAAGAAATCACCGGCATTCGGCCGGCGCATGCACAGGTTCTCGATTTTTTCGACCTTGATGGGGCCGCCTTTGACCTGAAGTTTGCGCTCGAAAGGCCACTTGAGCGGAAATGACACGCTCCCGTCCGGGTTTTTCACTGCCCATTCGGGCAGAACGTTTTCGGGCTCCACGACCACGACCGCAGCATCTTCGCTTGCGGGCGCGGCTTCTTCCAGATGATCGACGTCGTCGATCAGGTCGATGTTGTCCGGGTTGGTCATCAGCCGATGTCCTCTTCAGCGGCGTCGCCCTCGAACTGCAGGTCGGCGGTGCCGCCGTCCGGCCCATCGGCCACGCCGACCTGGGCGGTCTGCGCGGCATTGCGGATGATCCACGTCTGGCCGGTGTCAGCCGTGAAAGTGATCTCCGCGCCGCTGATGCTTTGCAGGTCTTTCACCGACTGGCCTGCGCCGACTGCCACGGAGCAGGTCAGCATCGAAGGCAGATAGGTCTGGGTGTATCGGTAGCCGTGGGAGGTCGGGCGTGAGGTGTTTTGCTTCCCACCGGGGATCAGCTTGGCACCCGCCATTGTATCGAAGAACTCTCCGTTAACGCGGATGGTCGCGCGGCCGACGATGGCTCTGGGATCTGTCATGTAAATGCTCCTTTAAACAGGGTTAAAGACGGAATTGTTCCTGCGCAGCGAGGACGCGGAATTGGTTGATGACGTCGGGCGGGATCAGCGTATCGATCCGGTTTTTGTCTGTCGTGTTGCGCTCGACGATGAGATCGGCCTTGAACTGCTCGATGTTTTCGACCAGACCGTTCTCTTCCCACAGCTTGAAGCGGGCGATGAGAGCCGAGCGGATAACGCTGGGCGTCACCACGGCCTGTCCGGCGGCGAAGGTCGTGCCATCGTCGGCCAGCTTGTAACGCGGCCAGCGCAGGGCCGCCAGCGTGCGCACGTCATAGCGCAAGTAAGCCAGCGTCTTCATCGTCTCGAGATCATGGTAAGAGGGATCTGCAGCGCCAGCTGCGTTGGTCTTGTACGTCGTGACCATGCGCATGATCTGGACCGTGTCGTCCCGCGTGATGGCCAGCGTGCTGATCCCGTAGCCGAGGAGGATATTGTTCTCCGACCAATCGAAACGGTCCGCGACCGCCGGTGCCATGACGTCGGGAAGCTCAAGCGTCTGCACCGGCCGGGCCGGGTCGATCTGGAGATCGTAGGCGCAAACCGCAGTGACCTGCGCCGTGATCTCATAAGGCGGGGTGGGAGACCCCTTGATCCCGACAACGCTGTCCTGCGGACTGTTGCGCCCGTCGGCGAGCGTGACCAGGTTGGCGTAGGTATCGGCCACGGTGTAATACAGATGCCCGTCTTTCATCGCAAGGGGACCGAAGCGGCTTTCCAGCTCCGTTTCCATCAAAACGACGTTGGCGGTATCGGCGTAAGCCATCCCGAAATCCGTGTACCAGGTACCTGCGATGGCAGCGATGACATCGCCGACATCGGGGTTGCCGGTGCCACCGGTCATCGCCGTCACGGTTACGCCGACGCCCGCGGGCAGCGCGTCCTCCTGGTAGTAGTTGGCCCGCAGGTCGATGCTGTTGGCGACCAGCCCCTTGTGGCGGGCCGTGACGTTGACCTTGGTATCGTCGCCGCCATCGACGGCGGCCGTGACCGGCAGATCGGCGTCGGCGGTGATGGCGGCAGCCACGGCCGTCGCGATGTCGGCAGCGGCATCCGCCGCCGCGACCGCGACCTCGACCTTGCGGCCGCCGATGTAGAGCACCAACGTCCCGGCTGCGGTCGCGGGGCCGGTGAAGGTGAAGGCACCGGCGGCGGCCACGCCCGCCGGATTATCGACCTGGGAGATGGCCCAAAGCTCGACGGTGTCGCGGGCTTTGCGGAACTTTTCCACCATATGAGCCAATTGACTGCCCTCCCCAAAGTAAGTGTTACCTTGGTCGTCGTTGCCGATCAGGTAGGGGACCAGCGGATCGGCGGTGCCAGCGGCCAGCATCTGGCCGATCAGCAGAACCTTGCAGGGCATTCCGGTCAGCCCTTGGACGGCTTTGGAATTGTCGATTTCGATGTATTGACCCGGCACCTGGATGTTGAGCGGGATGAGGTTGAAGCTGATCATGGGTTACTCCTTCGATTTCGAACGGGGTTGAGCGGGGGCTGCGGGCTTGACGATGACGACATCCTTGTCCAGCAGGCGACGCCGCCAGTAGGTGGACTGCGTGACGGTCTCGCCGTCTGCTTTCAGCGGCTCGTGCTTGTTCTCCGGGTTAGGCACCAGCAGGCCCGGTCGCGCGGGGCGGACGGTGATTTTTTCGGGGGTCGTTGACTTGGGCATTGAAGGCTCCTTTACGTTGGTAAAATGATCTTGTCGGTTGCATCCGCCGTGTCGTCGGCGGGCAGTTCGGTGCTGACGTTGCCGAGGACCGGCACGTCCCAGTTGACGTTGAAGGTGGTGAAGTCGTTAAGATCGCCCGTGATGTCCGGGACGGTAATGGAATAGAAAGTCTCGACTTCGACGGAATAGATGGAGAGCAGCTTGCCGTCGAGCCGGTCATTGGCGACCGGGACCACGCCGGTGAGCGCCAAGGGGTTGATGGCAAGGCCGAAAGTCTGAAAAATAAGCAAGGACGTAACGTCCTCGATCAGCTGGTATGATCCAACGCCTCCTAACGGGGTGCCATTGCGCGCAGCCTTCTCATTGCGCAACGACCGCGCGCAGCAGAGCACGCCAAAACCAGCGCGCAGCTTGACGCGCGTGCGCGCGGTCTGTACTACCGTCAATCCCTTGCTGATGACAAGGGCGGCCGGAGTGTCTCTGATGATGCGATCCACGGCAGCATCGAGATCCCCGCCATAGCTGTCCACCTTTTTGAAGGCATAGCCCAGCCCCCCGCTTTCGCTTGCGGCGGTAAGGCGGTCCACGATGCCCTGCTCGATGCTCCCGATCATGCCGTCGCCCCCGCCGTCCATTTTTTCGCGATGCCGTAGATCCGGCCCCGGTCATACTCGTTGATGCCCAGGAACGGGCGCGCGGGGACTTCCACCTTTTTCACCATAACGAAAGCGCCGTTGGCCAGATGGAAGGCCAACGCCTTTTTGAGTTTCGGCACGATGGTGCCGCCGAACTGGTGGATGCCCGCATAGACGACGTTGGTCCCCCACTCGACCGCCTTTTGGGAGGCATTGAAGTTGAAGCTCTGAAAGAGGCGGCTGGTCATGCGCAGCGTCATGCCGTTGCCCTCCTTGGCGCGGAGCAAAGGCTTCCAGGGCGTACCGTCCGGCGCGACCTGGCTGAGGAAACGTTGCTGGGTGGATGAAACGCCATAAGCGCCGATGGCCTCCAGCAACCCGAGGCGCTCGCGCGGATCGGCAAGATAGTTGAGGGCGGCGACGGTCTTTTTGTCACCCTCGAATTTCAAACTGGCGGCCGTATCGGTCATTTAAAGCCCCTTCAAACTGTCGCGGGAGAAGACGCGGCCGGGACCGGTCTCGGCCGCGCGGGCGGCGGATGACGCAGGCTCCTCGCCGGTGGGGATGTTGAGCGTCGCAGCACCGGTGCCGAGGTCGGCCAACTGCTTGAGCGCGTCGTCATAGGCTTCGCGATCTTGCGTCGAGTGGCGGCCCCGAGAAAGAATGAAATAGGAGATGGCTTCTGCCGTCTGCCTCAGCAGCGCGGGCGTCTCGGCCAGCGGCAGCGTATAGCGGCGGGAAATGTAAGCGTTGATTTTCGCGTCGGCGTCCGCCAGCGCGGCGGCCATGATGGCCGCATCGATGACCCCGGCAGGCGGATCTGCGCGGTCGGTCAGCTCGATGAGCTGATCTTCGCCGTAGCGCGTTACCATGTCGCCTTGGGTTGCGTAGGTCATCGTGTTGTCCTTTTCCGGCGGGAGGGCCGCCTTCCGTCAGCGACCCTCCCCCTGCCTGTGTGCGGTGAGATTTATTTGTTGCCGCCGTTGGCCTTTTTCGCGGCCTCGGCCTTGGCTTTCGCTTCGGCTTCTTCCTTGGCTTTTGCCTCGGCTTCTTCCTTGGCTTTTTTCTCGGCGTCGGCATCAGGCTTGCCTTTTGATTTGGCATCCTTTTTCTCGGCGGCCTTTTTCTCGGCATCTTTTTTTGCGACATCGGGATCATCCACCTTGATGACGATGAGCTTTTTGTCCGCTTTAAGAGCTTCGATCTGTTCGTCGGTAAGCTCGGAAAAAGGGATGGTCCGCTCTTCGTCGATGGAAAAGCCGTAACCGGCGCGGCGGTAGCCGTTGCGGGTGGCCTTGATTTTAAGTGCGTTAGCCATGTTTTAAGTTTCCTTGTGTTTCGGGGTTGAAAGGGGTCTTAGTCGAGGTACGGGGAAACGACCAGCTCTGCGGTATCGCGGTGGATGTTCGTCGCGCCGTACTGGTCGCGTTCCGCCGTCAGCAGCGTCTTGGCGGCCGTCTTGTTGGACGGACCGACGACCAGCATGGTCGCCTGCAGGCCGAGCGGCTTGCCATGGTCGCCCTTGCGGCTCTCGAGGTTGGCGACGGCGGCAGCATAGCTGGTGGCATCCAGCGTCTGCTTGCTGCCGTAGGCAAGTTGCCAGAGCGCATAACCCGCATTCCAGCGACCGTCCACGCCGAAAAGAAACCTTTTCTGCATAAAGACGTTCGCATCATCGGGCTTGTTGAGCAGGACGAAGTCGGCCGCCTGGCGTGTTTGGAAGATGAGCGGCTTGACGGGTCGGCTGGTATCCAGAAGGAACCAGGCATTGCCCGAACCGCCGCCGCTATTGGAGACGGAATTGATCGTCACGCCGTCTTCGTCGATCACCGGATGGTCGGTGTCGAAGAAATATTGACCGTCATAGCATTCCGTCGCGAAGCCGTTCTTCAAAAGCGAGAAGGTCAGCTTGTCAGGATGACGGGCCGCGCCGTCGCCCATCATCTGGACCATCGGCGCATAGACGCCGAGCTTGTCGTCGGCGATGGCATTGCGCGGAACGCCAATCGTGGACTCGAAGTCCTTGTTCTTGATGTTGTAGTCATGGGTCGAAAGAGCGTGGATCACGCGGTCGCCAAGCCATTCGCGCATTTCAGGGATTTCGCCCAACCAGCCGTATTTTTCTTCAGCTCCGGTGGACTGTACTTCCATCGCGACTTTATCCCACTGAGGCGTGACCTGGGCGGCCGCGCCGTTGTAGAGGCTGGTGAAGCCAACCTGCAAGTCGTCGAGTGCTTTGGAATTGATCGGTTTCATGTCTTCTTTTTCCTTTCAGGAATTGAGGGTTAGCGGAAATCGACAAGGACGCCGAGATTGGCATCCACGTTCATGATTTTGCCCGCCACGCTGCGCGTGTTGGTGCCGTTGGTTTTGGCGACCGTCTGATCATCGACGATGTAGCAGTCGGCCTTGATGTCCTCCAGCCCGACCGGATCGGTGTCACTGTTGGAGATCCAGTAAGGGCGACGATCCACGCGGACGGTGACGTCGCCGTCCGCGCCGTCGGTGTTATCGACTTGCTCCTGCGCGACGCCGACGCCTTTCAGCGTGGTCGCCGTCGCGCCCGGCGTGATGTAGCCGGTTGAGCTCATCGCCACCAACGCGCCGGTGTAGATTTTTTTGCCGGACGCGACAGGGGCATCGAGGTAGTCACCTGCGGATTGCGGGGTGGCTTTGTCTTGAGTGAGTGCAGTCATCGTTTTTTCCTTTCAGGAATGTAAAGATGTTTTGAGTTAGGCTTTCTTACGGGCCGCCTGGGTTTCCTTGAAAGCCTCGGGCTTGATGCCGAGCTGGCTGCAAAGGTTCAGCTGTTCAGCATCGAGCGCGCCTTCTTCCTTGCCGATGGGCTTGCCATCGACGACGACCTGCGTCCCCTTGAAGGCGACCGCATTTTTCAGGAAACCCTGCAAGGCCTCCATGTCGGAAGAGGCGAGGTTCAAAGCCCATTCGCGAAGGGCGGGCTGCAGCTTTCCTTCCTTGATGGCGGCATCGACGACGGTGCTTGCCTTGTCTGCCGAGACCTCTTTTTGCAGGCTTGCCAGCTGCGAGGACAGGTTCTTAACCTGCTCGACCGGCACGAACTTCGCCGGGTCCGGCTCGCCTTGGCCCTGAACTTTCTTTTGCGCGGCTGTCACGACCTGGTCGGGCGTGGCAGCGGCGTCCGCGCCGGCAGCGTTCTTGATGGCGTCGTTTTCCTGCTTGGTTTCGTCGGCTTCTTTTTTGAGCGCGGCGACCGCATCGACGATAGCCTTGGGATCCGTTACGCCGGTCATGCCGAGCAGGGCGGCGATAGCTGTCAAATTCTCATCCATAGTATTTGTCTCCTGTTTGGATTGTTGGGGGGTGGTATCCGGGCCGGGCGTCTGTTGCGACGCGACGGCCTTGATTTCGAGGTTTGGAATATTGGTGAGCGTCGCCCGGATGATCCGCTGGACGACGCCCTTCATGTCGGTGAAGAAAACCGGCGAGAGATAGCGGTACTCCTTGTCCGTGATCTGCTGGGCGGCGCGCGGCGTCCATTCGACGCGGGCATAGATGCCGTCCGGGCGGGCTTCCATTTCCTTGATCCAGCCCGCCGCCGGGTTCTCGCTGCCGGAGGGCATCAGATCGGCCGCATGGTCGCGGTCGATGGGAAGGTCAACCATTGGCCGCTTGCTGGCGGCGACGACGGCGGCCGGATCCGTCAGGGAATAAGGCCCGCGACCGTCAAAGCCGGGCTGGCCGACGCCAGCCGGGAAAATCTGCACCCATCCGTCGCCGGGCGGCGCGACGTTGAGAGCGATAGAAGCGAGTTGCATTTTAATGTCCATAGAGGCACGATAATTGGCAGGGGGGATTGCTGGCATTGTAACCACGGTTACAGGCTCCTCTCTTGCAGGGGTGGAAACAGGCGGTTTTTGACGTAATCACGTGAAAGCCGGTGAAAATGTGAAAATGCACCCCGGCCCTGGCCTAAAACACAATTCAAAACGGCCAGAGAGCCATTCAAAAAACGATTTGCCCGTCCGCCCGCGCGGACGCACGGAGCAGGTCCGAACACCGGCCCCAGCGTGCCGCTTTCGGCAAAAACGGGATTTGACAGTAATCTGGAAAAATAGGATAATAGAAATTGGAACTGCCGCCGCGCCGCCATCCGGCCTCCTAGGCGCAGTTCCCGACCGGTCTCGCGGATGGCGCAGGACCGGTTAATCTTTTCCCGGCTATTTTTTCTCGACATCGTCCGGCCTCCTGTAAATCAGCGCGCCCTTGCGCTGGTCGATGAGATATTTTCGCCTGTCAGGCTGGAAGGTCGTGACGCCGGTCCAGCCTGCGGCCGATGTATCGAACAGGGCAAAACCCGGCTGCGCCTGTCCCTCGACGCTGAAATGCGCGATGTAGCGGCGCAGCAGGGTCGGCCTGCCCTCGGGGTAGTTCTCCCACACGTTCCAGATTTCATCCGGGTTGAGGATCGTCTCCGCCAGCATCGGCAGGTATAGATGGCGACCGCGCTTCATCAGCGTTGACTGCCCGCGACCGTTCTTGAACAAATCCTCCGAGATCGTGACCGGCTCGCCCGCCTTGTCGGTGATGACGACGGGCTTGCCGATGTCCGCGCCAAAGCGACCGAGGAAATGACGCATATATTCTTCCGGCGTCAGATCGGGAGGCAACATCAGGGATGACGCTGACGCGGCACGGGGCTTCGGCAGTGGGATATGAGACGGCGGTCCGGCATAGGGCGTATCCAGCGACACGTCCAGCGGCGGGGGCGTCAGGGCTTTCATGCGCTCCTTGCCGGGATTGTAGGCGAAGTTGGGGTCCACGCCCTGGGGCGCGCGCATGAGCTGGCCGGTGCGGCGGTTGACGTAGGTCTTTTCCGGGCCGGAAGGGTCGTACTTCGTCACCTCGAGGCCGAGGTGGTCGAGATCTTCCTGGGCGAGCTGCTGGACGCTGCACTGGCAGCCCCAGCCGTTGGGCGGAAGGTGTTTATCCCAGAACGGATCGTCGATAGGCTTGACCACGTTGTACCAGAGCCGGTGCGCTGCGCGGGGGTGGTGCGCGCTGGAGGGAACGTAGCGCAGGAACGGCAGCGCGTTCTTGGTACGCTGCGCCTGCTCCCAATGGCCGGTCGCATAGGCCTGGCGCATATTGACATCGAAGATGGTGCGCAGGCGCTTGGAGCTGCCGAGCTGGACCGTGCGCTCCTCCCCCGTGTCGGGATCGACCATCTTCTTGCGGCCCCACCAGCCCTTGTCGGCCAGCGTGGGCTTTAAATTTCCCTTAAACGTATCGAAGGTATGGCCGTTGGCGATGGCGTCGTCCATCGCGCTGCGGATATCTTGCAGGATATCTGTGCGCATGGCCTTGGCGACGGTGAAGGCGGTGGCATGGGCCTGCGGCTCCATGTCCTGGTATCTGAAGGTCGGCTTGTATCCCTTCTTTCTGAAGAAATCGATAGCTTCATGGAAGGGCAGCGCTTTTAACGTCGGCTCCGTCATTTCTTCGTGAGGTCCACTTTCAGGTTGCCTGCCAGACGCGCAGCGAAGACCGCCTGCGCCAGCTTGGAGATGCTGGGGTCGAGATCGAGCTTCGGCGCGATCTCAAGGAGCCGTTGCGCGAATTCTTCATAAGAAGAACTGCTCTCTGCCGCCTGCACCAGCTGATCGACGATGGGGTTGAGCTGCTCCCAATCCGAGGACAGCTCGTCGGCCAGATCGCCGATGCCGTCTGCTTGGTCTCTCTGAGCTGCCAGAACTGCGCGGCTCTGTTGCGCGAAGGATGGTTGTGCGGCGGGTTGAGAAAATCCGGGCTGCGCAAATCCTCCGGTGGTGAAATCGTTTTGCGGCGGTTTCAGGGTATCTTCGTCGTCTTTCGGCGCTGGAAGCCCCAGCTTGTTGCCCAGCTCGGAGGCGCTGACCTTCCCCCCCATGCCGACGAATTTCACGGCGGCGTCGGAAAGCGCGGCGACATCAACGTCATCCGTCTGCCCGATGCGTAAACGCGGGTATTTCGCCTGTGGCCCTTTGTTGAGCATAATGAAGGGCTTGACCAGCTGCTCGTTGAGCGTTGCCGCCAACTGCTTGGCATCCGACCGGCCGATATCGCCGCGCACGTCATTATGCGAGGCGTTTCCGGCAAAGCCGTTGCCCGGCACGCTATCTGTCGTCGTGGTCTGCCCCAGCACCGCTTTGGACATTTGCTTGTCGCACATTTCGATGAGCTGCTGATAGACGGCGATGGTCGATTGTTTTTGCATACTCTCGATAAATTCGATTGTCATGCTTTCGGGGATGATGGCCCCGAGATCCGAGCCGATGTTGGTCACGGCGCGCAGAAGAACCTCGCGGTCCTTTTCGCTGGACGCCGGATCGTATTTACCGATACGGATCGGCTGGCCGTAGGCTTCCGAAAAAACCACCCAGTCTTTGATGCTGAAATTCTTGAACAGCCACATCCACGCGCAAGGCCGGACGATGCCGCCCCGGATCGGCAGGCCGGACTTGGACTTGTGGGTATGGATGATGTACTTGAAGGGCGTCAGGTCCAGATCCGCGGCACCGCTGCGCAAGCGCAGTGTCGTGCCATCGACGCGGTCGAAACGGAACCAGCGCGGATCGCACCAGATGACGTTCTTGACCGACCATTGGCGCTCGGACATGTCCCAGATCAGTTCGTTGGCGGAAAACCCTTTCCCGATGGCGTCGAGGATGTCGAAGATTTCATCCTCGATGGTGTCGCGGTCGAGCAAGTCGCGCACCATCTGCGCGTTTTCCTCATCGACCGGATCAGAACTGGCGGCCTCGACCGTGATCTCCATCTGCGCGACGGCGCGGCGGCGCGTTCCCAGCACTGAGGTGTAATGCGGCTCCTTTTCCTCGATTTCTTCCGCAAGCGCAAGGTATTCGAACGGATCCCCTTCATCGGCGGCTGCCATGAGCCGCAACAGTTTTTCCGGGGTCATTCTGGACGAGACGCGCAGCGGCGCAATGGAGCGGACGCCGCCCAGCGTCGGCCCCGCCTCTTCCTGCGTCAGGCGTTTGCTGGAAACGGGATTTCCAAACTGGTCGAGGATCTGCACCATTACCATGCTCCTTTTTTGCTGCCGAAGCGTCGGCCGCCACGACCGATGGCGTCATCGTCGTGCGGCGGTGGTCCGGCTGTTTTGCGGTTGCCTGGTTTTCCCAGGGATTGATATCCGTATTCGATGACGGGCTGCAGCGTCGCCCAATAGGCCATGACGGCGGCGATCAGGCTGTCGCCGTGACGCTTCGCGCCGCTGCTGTCCTTCGTTTCCTTGTTAGGAACCTGGGCGACGCCGCCGGTCATGACGGCCGCGCGGTGGTCGTTGAGGACTTCGGCGTCGCGCGGCACGGTCATCATCCCGTCCTCGAGCCCGGTCTTGTAGGGCGGCATCGCCTCGAGGTACCACTTCGTCGTGATCATCACGCAGTGGATGCGCCCGGCGCCATATCGCTGCATCGTCTCCTCCGCCAGCTGCGAGCCGTTGCCGCGCGCGTCGAAGGCGGCGGCGGTGAAGCGCGGCAGCCGATCCATGATGTACCAGGCGATCTGGCGCTGCTGCTGGAAGGGGACGTTGTGCAGCTCGACCGTGAAGGGCGTATGGCGCATGGTGTTCGGCATCATGACCAATGGCCAGAGGACGGTCAGGTTGACGCTGCGTCCGAAGTCCTCGCCGAGGAAATGCTGGAGCTGGGGATCGAGCGTCGCCAGCAGCGGCTTGAGGTTTTCGTCGCACCATTCCTCGATCTGCGTCCGGCGATCCAGCTCCGGCAGGAAGACGAAGCCGTCGTCGCAGTGCAGGCGGATGACGGGCGTTTCGACCATGCGGCTCTCGACCAGGGTGCCGGGCAGGAAAGCGCCTGCCGAAAGACGCGGGATGCAGAACAGCTCCTCGTCCGCGCCTTCGCCGTAGAAATTGACGATCTCTTCGCGCCACTCGGCCTCGGCCTCCTCGGACCATTCCTTATTCAGGACAAGGCAGATGCGCTTGTAGAGGCCATCCTTCAGGGCGTCATCAAGCGTGATCTTCATCAGGCCATATTTGAGCCTGCCGGCACGTATATCCTGAATGTACTGGTTGAAGGGGTTATCGACGCCGTTGTGCGTGGAAACGACGATGACCTTGCCGCCCCACATCAACAGCGCCAAGGCAGCCTTCATCAGCTCGCGCAGGTCGTCATGGAACGCCGCCTCATCGATGATGACTAGGCCTTGACGGCCGCGCAGGCTGCGCGGGCGGGACGTCAGGGCGGTGATCTCGAAGCCGCTGTCGAACCGGATGCGGAATGCCTGAATGTCCTTTGTCTCGCCGTGTGCATCTGCGTCTTTGAAGATGAACTCCTCGACGTCGAACGCGGCATAACTGAAAGCCTTGGCCCAGCTCGCACAGGTGTCGATGAACTCCCGCGTCATGTCGAGGTTGAAGCCGACATAGAAAGTATCCATTCCACCTGCCACCCGCGCGGCGGCGGAAGTCAGGACGGCATGACTTGCAAGCCCCCAAGTCAGGCCGATGCGTCGGCTTTTTTCGATGAAGAGGACAGAGGAAGTTCCGGCTTCCTTAATGGTTTTTTTCTGATAGTCGAGCAAAACGTCAGGCAGTGCGAGCGCCTTGACTTTTGCAAGTGCATCGTGAGGCTGCTCTTTTGTAAAGGATGAAGTTACAGTCACTGGACCTCCCCGACCGGCGTCAGCACGGTGATCTGGCGGTAATTCCGGCGCAGGACTTCCCAGGCAGCGTCGATGCTTCCAATGCCAGCGATCTCTACCGCTTCCTCGACCGACTTGCCCATGTGCATTCCGCCGATGAAGGACCGTCGCTGTTCGCGGGTCGTCGTGTTGAATTCAGCGTCGCGCGCGTCATTGAGATTTTGTAGGGCGTGGTCGGTCATGGCATCAGTCCTTGGTATGCGCGGTGAAGTAGCGGTGATAGAGACAGGAGAGGCTGTGGCTGAGGGCTGCCCGGCTCCAGCCGCGCCAGTTGTAGCCGGGCGTGCCGTCGGCCGACACGGTGGCGATGGCGATCCCCGCGATCTCGCCGCGCTGGACGCGCTCGAGGATGCCGGTCAGGATGCTTTCCATGTCGCTGCGGATCTCCTCGCGGGCGATCTCCTTGCGGGTTTTGAAGGGCTTAATTTCCGTCGGCATCACTCGATCCCCAAAACTGATTTCTTGATGACATCGACCGTTTCTTCCGACAGGCCTTTTTTACGGGCGGCGGTGGCTGCCTTCTCGGCGGCTTTCTCGGTAGCTTCATGCCGGGCCTTCTCTTCAGCCGCTTTCAGCTGCACTTCAAAATCCGCTTTCGTCGCCTTGGAAAGCTTCTCCAGGGCCGTCGCCAGGAACATTGCGTTCTTGGGGGTGAGGGTCACCATATTTTCATCATCATCGCCACACATCAGCTGCATCATGATGGAGTGCATCAGCTCGACGTTGGTGCGCGCGACCTTGCTGGTCTCCTCGCCGCCGAAGCTTTTGCCGATGGCCTCGGCCAGGTGTCGGCTGCGCATGACCTGCTCGCGCACCTGCGCCTGCTTTCGGGTGAAGCGGCCGAGGGCGGAGCGGCTGACGTTGATGTCCTTGCCTTCGAGAACGTCGAGGATGTCGTCGAGGGTATAGCCCTCCTCGCGCAGCCTGCCGATTTCTTCCCGCACCTCTTTAGGCAGCCGGGAAATTGAAGATGCTCTTTCCATGGTCATCCCCCCAGCGAAGGGGGCTTGACGCCCTCGACAGTGACGCGGCCCTCGGCGACCTCGATCCCGCGCAGCTGGATTGTGGCGAGCTGCACCGGCCCCATGTACTCGATCTTCAACAGCCCGCGATCCGCAAGCCAGCCGATGTCGGACCGGAGGAGGTCGCGCGAGAGGCGACGGTGGCCGAGGCGCTCCAGCGCGTCGCGCAGCACGCTGTCGTTGAGGGTACCGCCGCAGTCCATCAGGGTGCGAAGGATGCAAAGGCGTCGGTCTTGCTGAAGGGTCTCGCTGAAGTCCATCTTTCCCTACTCCGATTTTTGCTGGCGAAGAAACAGCTCGATGCGGTCGATCTGCAGCTGCAGCCGCGCGCCTGCGCTCTCCATGGCCCGGAAGCGTTGGTCGAAGACCTTCAGCTCGCCGGTCAGCTCCGTCATGCGCACCGCCAGCGCCTGGGCGTCCTTGGCGCTGGGCAGATCGGCGACCTTGTTCTCGACGGTCGTGACGCGGGTCTCGACCTTCTCAACGCGGGCGTTGAGCTTGTCGTGGTCCTCGCGCGGCACGAAACGTCTTTTCACCGACCAACCGATCCAGCCGATGAAGAGCGTGGTCAGGAGATAGACGACCGGTCCGATCCAGTCGTTGAATTGGTGCAGCTCGCTCATTTCGGCTTGACCTCCAGCTCTTTCTTGTACTTGTGCAGCCGCCCCAGCCAGGCATAGAGGTGTGGGCAAGGCGTGAGCTGGTTGCCGCTTTCGTCGATGGTGACGGGGCAGGCTTTCCCCAGCTCTTCCGCGACGCCACGCCCGGCGACCGGCCATGCCGGTACGCCGTAGGCCTGCGCCGCTTTCTTTGCGACGTCAGAGGTCGCCAGATCGCATGCTGTCAAGAACGTCTGAAGGCTGATCAGCAGGACCATTGGCAATATCCAGCTGCGCCTTCTTTTTCTTGTTTGCGTCGTCGAGGACATCTTTTTCCGCTTCGATGTTGGTGGATCGCTTGATGTAGAGCCAGAAGGCCAGCGGCTTGAGGAAGTCCAGCAGCTTGACCAGAAGGTCGCCGAGGAAGGCAGGCATCACGCCCCCGTCGGCGATATGCCGCTGGTCTTGGCGTCGAGCGCGGCCGCGACTTTGGCCTGAACCTGCTCGGGCGTGAGGTTGAGATGCCCGATGAGCGTCGGAACCTGCGCCAGCGTGAAGTTGAGGGCCGTGGCGACCAGTTGGTTATGCACCTCCGGGTCTTTCATGCCCTGGACGGCCGTCAAGGTCTTGGTCTGCGCGAAGGCAAGCGCCTGATTGATGACGGCGTCGAGTGCCGTCACGGCTTCGTCGCCGAGCTTGATTTTCCCCTTCGAGCCGAAAAGCCAGCCGAGGATCGGCAGGATAACCGCGCCAATCGCGGAGAAGATGTAGGGGATCAGCGTCCCCGCCTGCGCCTTGAGGTTGACCGCATAGCCCGTCGTCGCGATGGCTGCCGGGGCGGGCGTTGCCGCCGCTGCGACCGGGGAAGCTGGCGTGGCGACGGCGGCCGGTACCGCCGTTGCCGTATCTGCCGCCCAGGCATGATGCGCCACGACGGGGGGAAAGAGGGAGGTGACGGCGACGACGGCGAGGGCGATGAGCAAGTGTTTGAAACGCATGATGATGGTCTCCTTTTTGAAGCGTTGTTGAAATCAGTAGTAGGCACGGTTCAGCCAGCCCCCGATGAACTTGCCGGAGGCGGTGTTCTTTGCAGCGATCAGCCGGTAATAGCCCGCCGCTTCGGAGCGGTAGGCGGCCAGCAGGGAGGGCTGGTAGATGGCGTTGACAGCGGCGATGGAGCGCGGCCCCAGCGCCCCGTCCTCCGCGATGGCGTCGGCGCAGGCGCGGACCGCGCGCTGCAGCAGGACGTGCGAGAAGTGCGGCCCCATGTTGACGGCGAAGGAAAAGGCCTTGCTGGCGATCTGCGGCGGCAGCTGTTCATAGACGGCAGGCCAGAAGTGCAGGCGGAATTCCTGGACGGCCTTGAGCGGCTCGAGCTTTCGAATGTCGTAGATATCGACGTCCCCGTCGTGATCGACGTCGAATTCCATCCCGTACTGGCGCGCGGCGCGCAGGCTCCAGCCGTACTTCGTCGGCCCGCCCGCGTCGTTCGCGTCGTCGCTGTAGATGCCCTCCTGCATGGCCACAATGGCCATTGCCGCGTCAAACCCCAGATTGCCCAGCTTCGGGAGCGAAGAAAGGCGCGCCGGGGCTTCAAGGCGGAACTGCCCCGGCGCGAGGTTTTTTGGAGTCACAGATGAAGATGAAACGTCGTCTTTCATAGAAAGATGATGCCATCCGCGCGCGAAGGCTGCCCTTGTAACCGGGGTTACAAGGGGGGGCTAGAAAAGATCGAATTGGTTGGGGTCTTTGTAGCCCTTCATGACTTTGTAAATCATGCGGCGGGAAACCCGGAGCCGACGGGCTATCTGGTTAACGGCGGTGCCCTCGTTGAGCAAGGCCATGATCAGCGCCTTCACTCCGGCGCGAAGCGGGATCTCAAAGTTCATCCCTGCGTAAACTTGACCGATTTTCCGCGCGGCGTCCAGCCCGATGCTGGCGGCCACCGGGTTCGCGGGGCCGGGATCGCGGCTCAAAGTGATGGACATTCCCCCGAGATCGGCCGAGAGCTGGCCCATAAGCTCCTCGCCGATGATCGCCGTCACGCTGGCGATTGTCGGGTTTTCCGACAATCCCTCCAGCAGCACGTCAGGAAGCATGACGGGAGGCTTGGTCATGCGCGCTCCCGCGCGTCGAGCATGACGCGGATCGACCGGCCGAAGGCCGCGATGACCTGGTCGAGGTTGTCCGCCGCGATGAACAGAGGGTCGTCCTCGTATTCCTCCATCTCCAGCAGCACGAACTGGTGCTTGATGACGGCGATCTTCCAGGCAATGGCAGTATCGAAATGATGCCCGTCGTCGCAGCCTTGGCGATGCCGCAGCCACGCGATCCGCTTGACCATATCGGCATCAGGCGCGGCAAAGCCGATCCGCTCCAGCCATCCGCGCAGCGCCTTGATGACCCTGTCGGCTTGGTAAGGGTCGATCCATTGCAGGGCTGGCACCTTGCAGCTGCGTTTCACGAAAGCGTTCAGCGCCTCCTCCGAAGGATCGGCGACCGCGCCGAGGTTATGTAGATCCAGCCAGAGTGCCCGGATCATGGTAGCCTGCGCCCCGTCGGCCTGCTTGCGCTGCCCGGCCCGCTTGGGCGGTTTCGGTTTGAAACCGAGGCGCTTGAATTCCGCGACCACGTCCTCGAGCTGTTTCAGCGTCATGGCCGAGCAGCTGCTGCGGCCGGTGATGCGCTGAAGCATGGCGCGGTAGCTGTCCTCCGCCATCGCCAGCTGCTTTTTCGCAACGTGGACCTTGCCGATCAGGCCGTTCTTGATCTTGGCGTCGATCACTGTACGGGCACTCCCTCCGGGCGACCGGCTTCGGCTTCCATGCGTTGCAGTTCTCGCGCGAGCCAGACGGCGCGTTCATCCGTCATATTCTCAATATCGATGAGCCCCGCTGTCGTGTCGACATAGCTGATGGGGGATGGAGCGCCGATGATGAGGTGGAAGCGGCTGATATAATCGCGGGCGTATTGCGGTGTCATCAGTTCATCTCCCCCTTTTTTACCGGCGGCGCGCGCTCGAGGCAGCGCTGCAAAGCGAGGATCATATCCGGTATGCACTTCGCCGGGATGCAAAAGCAAAGGCGTTTATCATCAAAAACCGTGCAGGCCGCGATATAGACCTCTGGATACCCCTCGATGGTGCAGAGGGTATAGCCGTAGGTATCCGGGAAGACAGGGGTGAACGGTATCGTTTCGGCGGTTTTTATCGGGACGACTTTCATCAGTGTTCCTCCGTGATGCCGTGGCGAATTTTAGGCAATAGAGAGGGAAGAGTGGCGGCAATTTTCTCAGCGACATCCAGGGGGACAGCGAAGAGATATTCCTTGTCGCCGACGTGGAAAGTGAACCCGAGAAGGTCTTCCTGCGTTTCGCCGTCGCGGACATGGGCGATTTCCATCTCCTTGGTGAGGAACCCGGCACCTTTGCGCTGGCCGCGATAGTTGTATTTTTCGCATGTGGCTTCCATGATCACACCTTCGCCAGATCGAGGTTGACCGCCTGAAAGTCCGCGTCGATGGAAGGGCGGCGGTAGAAGCGGATATAGCGCTTGGTGGCCGAGACGCGGATGCTGTCGTTGATCGCTTCCATCGCCTTCGCCCAGATTTCCGACTTGATGTCGTAGCGCCGCAGGGCGAGGATCTCCGCCTTGTTGACGCGGCCTTCCTTGTCAACGCGGAAGGCGTTGAAGACCAGCGTTTTGAGACTGTCGGAAATCCCGCCCTCGGCTTCTTCCTTGATGAAGTCGCCGATCAGCTCTTGGGCGATTTTAAGCTGCGGGCCGAAAACGATAAAGTCTGCATTGCTGACTTGGATCTTCGTCATACCATCGTATGAAGTGAAGGTGACGTTTCCCTTCTTACCGCCTTTTTTTACGTGATATTGCTCGGCGAGCAGCTGCATGAAAACGTCCGTCACCTCGAAGGCCGTCTTCTTGAAATCTGCCAGCTCGCCGCTGATGGCCTGCGCTTTGGCGAAAAGCTCGAGCACGAAGTCGTTCTCCAGACGGTCCTCGGCTTTCACGCTCTCGGCCGCGATCTTGCGGCCCTGCGCGTCGGTCAGGAATTCAGTTGAAGGGGTGGGGTTGATCATGGTTCAGGCACCTTTCTTTTTCGAGTGGTTGGTTGCTTTCCATTTGGAAAAATCGACGACCTTGACATCGTCAAGGGGTTGCGCCGGGCGCAGATGCGGCGGCACGACCTGGTTCTCGAACGCGCGCATCTTCTCCTCGATGACTTCCAGAGCCTCGATGACGTAGACGCTGTTCTGGCGGTGGGGGATGTGCAGTTCCAGATTGGGGTGTGCATCGATATAGCGCAGCAGATAGCGGCGCAGCCCAGCGATATCACGTGAAATCATGGCTTGGGGTCTCCCTTTTTGAGGTTGTTGGGGCAGGACCGGCAGGCGCGATACATGCGCACGACGTGGTGGTTCGCCGGACAATAGGTCTTCTTTTGCCAGTCGAGGCAGGTGCCGCCGTCGATCTCGCCCAGAACGGGGCAGATCACCGCGTCCTTCACGGCCATTTCAAAGCGCTTTTGAATGGCGTCCAGGCTGGCCTTGTAGTTGTTCTTCAGCACCATGTTGACCGTGCTGCCGCTGCATTTCATGCGGCGGGCGACGGAGGCCTGCCCTTCGTTCTCGCAGAACGCGGCCAGCTTTCGCACCCATGCCGGGGCGTCTTTGCCCCAGCAGGCGGCGACGGTTTCGGCGGGCGGGATGGCTTTCGGGTTGGTCGCTTTCATGCTGCCTCGCTTTCCGGCCAGACGATCCGGCCGAGGTTGGGATCGAAGACGACGCGCCCGTTCTTCCTGCGCCGCACCTGCGGCGCTTTGAAGCCGGTATTCATGCGCGGGTTGAAGGTGTAGACGATCTCCTGCGCACGGCCGGACTTGGCGTTGTGCCGCAGGTATTGCGCCTTGCACAGGTAGCTGCAGTAGCTGCGCGCGGCCTTGGGCGTGACCTCGGCCGGAAAGGAGAGATCGAGGACGGTGAAGATCTTCAGCACCTTCATCGCCGCCCACATGCGCTCCGCGCCCGTCGGTGGCGCGGCATCCGCGGCAATGTCGGGCAGATCCGGGCCGGTGTCCCGGACCAGCACGTAGGTGCCGGTCCGGGCGGCTGTGACGTATCCGGTGCGGACCAGCAGCCAGAGCAGGCTCTTGACTGCCGGGTTCCGCGCGCCGGTCGCCTGAGCGAGGCCGACGACCGTGAAGGTCTTGCAGCGGCGCATGGCCGTCCACATGCCTTGCTGGTCGGGCGTCAGGTCTTCGGTCTTTTTCTTCGTCATGGCCATCTGCCTCACCATTCGCGCATGGGCAGGGGCTTGCCGGTATAAAGCGGCTGCCCGGCCCATTGCGCCTTTCCGATCTTCTTGACCCCCTCGGCGCGGGCGAAGATGGCAATCTCGTTGAGGTTAGTGACGATGCGGCGGACGGAGCCGCGCGAGACGTTCACGACCTCCTCGAGCAGGTCGTCCTCGACCAGCAGGCCCGGCTTGTAGTGCGCATTCAGCGCGCGGGCATCCGCCATGTCGGCGGGCAGCGCCTGCGCCCAGGTGAAGACGCGGCCGTCGAAACGTTCCCACTTCTTCAGCTTCATCTGCAGGCGTTCCTCTCCGATGATGATGATCGGGCTTTTCGCCAGCTCGTAGATGTCGCGGACCAGTTCGATGAGGTTCTGGTCGATGGCGTGGTCGAATTCGTCGATCAGCAGCGGGCGCTGCGTCATGGCCAGCTCCTCCGTCGCCTGCTCCAGCAGCTCGTTGATGGTCTTGCGCGGGGCGATGCCCAGCAGCCGGGCGAGGTTCTCGAGGAAAGCCTTCTTCGTCCAGACGGACCGGCATTCGATGTAGGCGGCCTGCCGCCTCGCGGCGACGAAGGCGGCGGCCGTCGACTTGCCGAAGCCGGAGGGGCCGGAAAACCCGACGATGCCCGGCAGGTGTTCCTCGCGGTTGATCGACTTCACGACCAGGCCGTCGAGCATCTCCATGTTCTGCAGCGCGGCAGCGCCACCGCCGTGTGCGTCTTTAGTTTTAAGGTTGGTAACAGACATTCGTGCTTCTCCATCTATTGTCGCCCGGCACCATGCCGGGCTTTTTTATTGCCCCTCTGTCATCGCCGCTTTATAGTCCTCGAGGTTTTTCCACGCCTGAAACCAGCTTTCCGTCTTCATCGTGGCGAGCCATGCGGCGTCCACTTCGCTGACGGGGTTACCTGCCTCAAGACGCGCCTCGATGTCGCGGGCGCGGTCCTTCCATCGCTCGACGTTGCTTTTTTGCCTTTGTGCCGATTTACGCTGGAAGTTCTCGTAGTCTTCGACGAACGCCTCTTGCCGGGCGTTTTGCTCCGCCGTGCGGCAGGGCGCGATGCGCTCCTTCGTCACGGCCCGCGCCGCCTCGTCGAGGGACGGCGTGGTATAGGTTTCAGTCTGGCGCGGGAAGGTCGTGACCTTCGCGGCCGCGCGCGCCTGGTCGGAGAAGAATTTCTCCGCCATCTTCTCCGCGCTGTATTCCGCGCGCACAGTCTTGCGGACCTGCGCGAATTGCTCGTTGATCGCCTTGCGCTGCGCGGCCTTGGCGGCGCTGGCGGCCGTGGCGCGGTCCGCTCCCAGGCGGGTGAAGTCCTGCGCCTCGCAGATGAATTTTTCGTCCATGTCGAAGACATAGACCCGGCCCATGTCGGCAGGATCGTGGCGCACATAGACGTCCTTGCCCATGTAGAGCCCCAGCGTCTCGTGCCAGAACCGGCCGCCCTCGATACGCAGCCCCTTCTTTCCGACGCGGCGATGCCCGGCAACGGGAGCCAGCAGAATGTCGAGGGCGCGCACGTCCGCGACCATGCGCGGCTTGACGGTGGAGCTGGCGGCGCGGGCGAAGGGCGTCTGGCCGCCAAGGCCGCTATGGGGCTGCTGGTGGTAGAAGCCAGCGACCCATGTGTCGATGCGCTCCTGCAGCTCACTATGGGTGAGCGCGACCTGGAACTTCGCCTCCGTCCCGCTGCCGAGGTTGTCGGCGAAGCTCTTGACCCCCTCGATCTTCTTGCGGTCGGCGACCGAGTGGCCGACGAAGCCGGGCTGCGTGGCCGCAAAGCTGTGCTGGAAGGTACCGATGACGCGCTCGACGAAGGCCTTCTTCCAGGGCTGGAAGGGGCCGCTGACGGTGAGGGGGACGTTGAGCCCGTTGGAACCGAGCGCCGAGCGGAAGCGGAAGGACTTGAAGTCGGAGCCGTTGTCGGTCTTGATCTCATCCGGCACTCCCCATGCCATGATGGCCTTGCGGACCAGCTGGAGCGACCCTTCGGTCGTCGCGGTCCGGGAGACGTGGATCATGAGCCTGCGAGACCAGATGTCGATGAGCGCGTAAATCAGATGCCGCCCGTCCGTGCACATGACGTCCATCGGGGACGCGTCGATCTCCCAGCGCTGGTTGAGGCGGTGGATGTCGGCGTCAGCCTTGCCGAGCGCGAGCATGTACTTGTTCTTCCAGCCGTCCGGGTTGACGGCGCGCTCGAGGAGTTCCGGGTTGTCGCGCTTCCACCCCTCGATGTACCGCTCGAAGGCGCGGATCTTCGGCAGCGGCACCTCGCGGCCTTCGAGCTGCAGCACCGTGCCGAAGTCCATGCGGATGAGATCGCGGATATGCCCGGCCGCGAGCAGCTGGCGCTCGCAGATGATGGCGGCGATGGCCGAGGCGACCGCGCCGCCCTCGGCGCGGGCGAGGATGCTCTGTCCACGGCGGTTGCCGTAGCCGTCGCGCAGCGCGCGCGGATCGGCGGCTTTGCCGCGCCAATTGCGCAGGCTGGACACACTGAAGGATGGATAGACGTTGAAGAGCCAGCGCGGGAAAGGATGTTCTGCGCCGCTCGTCCGCTGTGCGGCATAGAGCGCCATGAAGCCGGGCTCGGCCTTGGTCAGCGGCAAGCCGCTGCGGCGGACGTGCGCCTTGAACTCTGTCACGATAAGCGCGCGGGCATTGAGGCGCAGGTCGCTTTTCGACGTAGTCGCGGGCGGGGCGGCGTTGTCGGAAGGAGATGAGAGGACTTCGTGGAGCTGGACCTGGTACTCGGCAGGCAGGCGATAAAGAGCGGCCTTTCCGACTTTGCCCGCGACGGGCCAGCCCGAGCGCTTCGCGAACTCGCGGATGCGGAATTCCGTCGATGGCAATCCATCCAGATGCAGCTCGGCCAGTTCGCGGGCGGTATAGGCGGTTTTAAGGCTCACTTGATCCCCCCTTCAAAACGCGCGACAAGCTGGGCCTTGAGGCTCTGCTCATCGACGCCCTGCAGCGTGTCCTTGATGTCCTCGGTCAGCAGCTTCTTGAACAGCAGCTTCGCGCCGTATTCGGCGCAGACCGCTTCCTCCGCCGTCAGCAGCTTCAACCCGCTGGCCTCGGCGAAAGCGTGCATGGGGCGCAGGTCGCCGGTGACTTCGCAGACCGCCTTCAGCGCGTCGACGTGCATGCGCCGGTCGACGGTCGCCATCGCCGTCCATTGGTCGAGGTGGCTTTTGCTGATCTCGCGCCCCAGCTTCTCCGTCATGCGCCGCGCGATCTCGGCCCGGTCGATGGGGTCGGCTCCGCGCCGCGCCGCGTCGTCGAAGACGGCCTTCAGCACCTGGCGCAGCCTGCGCTCGAAGGGGGACAGCGTGTGCTGGTCGCCGCCTTCGAGCGCCAGGCGCTGCGCTTCAGCCGTGAAGTTGAAGGTCATCTGGTCGGGGCTGATCTGTTTACGCGGCATCGTCGCCTCCGTTCTTGCTTGAAGGGGTGGCGGCGGTCATCCTTCCTGTCAGGGAAGACGGCGCGGTTCCAACCTCGCGCACGAAAGGGATGACCGCCGCCGTCTCCGCCGGGTTAGGGCGCGGCGAAGATTGGGGATTGGAAAGGGTGCGGGCGACGCGCAGGACGTCCGCCACACGGTTGACGTAGCCGAGGCTGGCGCAGGCGGGAAACTGGACGATCTTGGCGCTCATGCAGACTTCCTCAGCACGAAAATGTCGTCGAAACGGATGCCGCGGTATGAGTAGCCGTCCTCAGTGCAGACGTCGACCTTGCGGGCCGTAGGCATGACGCGGGTGATTGTTCCGAGCGCATCGACGCGGCCCCAGGTGCCTTGCGCCGTGAATTCGACGAAGTCGCCGATGGCGGGGTTGTCCAGATGGCTGTCGTCATTGGTCATGGGCGCACCTTTAGCAGTTTGATCCTGTGCCAGTTGTTCCAGCTGGCTGCGCGAAGGATCATGGGCGTGGCCGTGACGTCGCGGATGTGGTGCAGCTTGATGGGCTGGCGTTTGGGCAGCAGGATGGCGCGGGCATCGGCTACCGCCTTCAGCGCCGATCCGACGGGCAGGTGTTCAAGCGCCTGGGCGATGCGGCAGGCGGCGATGTTCTCCGGCTTGTAGCGCGAGGACGTCAGCGTCCGCTCGATGTCGTCCAGCAGCTGCTTCAGGTAGTCCTTGCTCATGGAGCCGCAAAGGCTCTTGATGTGCTCGGTCGCCGCGCGGACGTCGTTGTCGATTGAGTGCGTCATGCGCTTTCTCCTTCGCCCAGCCCCTGCAGGGCGATCTTCTCGATGATCTGCGGGCAGGCCGGGCTGGCGATGATCTCGCGCAACGCCTCGCTGGCCTGCCCCTCGGTCAGCGCTGCCTTGCGGACGATCTGCCAGTACGGGTGGGCAATCTCGCCGTCGAGCTTGTCGACCGCCACGCGGACGGCATGGGGGTTGATCCGGGCGTCACGCATGGGCGTCCTCCTTGGCGTTTTTCGTTAAATGGCGGGTGTTTTTTTTGCTGTATGCCGTCATGCGTTTCGCGCTATGCTTGGAGGTAGAGCGCGAAGGAATGCGTTTGCCGTTGGCGTCGTACCACTGGGGCCAGATCTTCTGGACGGGAATGTCGAGGAATTTGGAAAGCACCTGATGTGCCGCAGGCACCGGCTTGTGGAATGAAACCGCGATGGCGTTTTTACTCAGGCCCGCTTTTCGGCACAGGGAGTAAAAGCTCTCTCCCCTCTTGTGAACGGCGGCCTTGATGTCCTCCTTATGGATGGCGGCATCTGATTTAGGCATTTGAATTCCTTCTCGTTTTGAAAGCGACCGGCTGGCAGGCCGGTTGTTTTCGGACTGTGTAATTAACCTTCCTTACTATTATGTGACAGATATGTCAGTGATGGAAGAGGAAAAATGACAGAAATGTCATTTTTTTATAGTCACCCATACTAAGGCTTTGTAATGATTGGAATAAGCGACCACGAAAAAAGCGGCATGAAACCGCATTTAAACGAGGTTGAAGACGTTCCCCTCTCGGGACTGGTCGAGCGGATCGACTATGCCATCAGCATTGTGGGCGGTTTCGAGAAGGTTTCCGAAGTTACTGACACATCTGTCAGGCAGATCCATCGTTACAGGGCAGGCGCTGCCCCTTCGACGAAGTTCATCCAGAAGCTGGCCGAGGCCTCGAACCTGTCGGCCGCCTGGCTTCTGGAGGGCGATGACGCCGCCAATGAAGCCAAGGCACCGGCACAGACGTCGGGCCGCAGCGGTGACATCGTCGAGATCCCCGTGGTGAACGTCTCCGCAAGTGCGGGCGGGGGGTCGCTTGTGATGGAAGGCGAGGAGCCGGGATTTATCGCTTTTTCACGCCTCTGGATCGAGCAGGCAGGCCTTTCGCCGAAGCAGCTTTTCACACTGCCGTCGGTCGGGGAGAGCATGGAGCCGACGATCCATGCGGGCGAGTATCTGCTCTGCAGTTCGGCGGAGCATCATATCAAGCCGGGCGACGGGATCTACGTCGTGCGTCTCGACGGCCACATTCTGGTTAAGCGCCTGCAGGTGCTGCCGCAGAACCGGCTGAAGGTGACCTGCGATAACGGGCTATATGAGCCCTACGAGATCAAGCTCGAGGACGGCGTCGATTTCGCGATTTTGGGCAAGGTGGTTTTCGTGCACGGCATACGCCGGATTTAATAGGCTCCCACGCGTTCTCGATCCGTCCACCAGAACGTCGTTTCACCCGGTCGCCTGACCTTTACCTGGCCATGCCAGTTCACGTCTTCCGCATAGACCTTATCGCCCTTTTTGAACAGGGTGCATTCCCGGATGAAGACCGCCTCCGCCAGAGCATCGTCGAAGGCTTTTTGATCGCCCTCATTTATGTAGTCATGCAGGGCTTTCAGGCGCTCCTTATGATGGCATCCCACCGCTGCGTGATTGATAGGGTTAAGGCTGCCGAACTGAATGTCCGGGTGCAGCGCAGTAGCGGCAGCGACTTTGCTTTCCCTGACCTCGCTCCCGTCGTCGGATATGACCATCACAAATAGCCCGATGATCAGGCCGATTGCAGCAATGCCACCCGCAACGGTTTTCACGGACGAGGTGGGACCGACTTTTCCGCAATGCGGGCATGTCGATGCCCATATAGAAACCGGCTTCTGGCATTGTTTACAGGGCTTTTCAGTGGCCATTTAAAACCTCCTTCAACGTGCTATTCCAACGGCTTCATTTTTACTATATTGATTACAATATCTTTTTATTTCAAATAGATGAATAGAAAAGCACGTTGTGTGCGTTTCTTCGAGAAAAGCACGCAATTCTGTCAAGTGTTCCACTAATCATGTCGCAGGCTGGAGATGAGCAAAGTCCGCTGATACTAGGGTTTCGCGCATCTTGGCCCTGCGCAGCCGCCAGACGCGCTTCTAGGCTCCCTCCGTCCGTTTACGGGCCGAAACAGACGCAATGCCGCGAGCGCGCCGGAAAACCGCGCCGCCCGCGCCTTCCCCGTAAATCCCTGAAATGTTTTGGGTTATCCCGCCAAATCCCACCAGAGCCCGCCTCATCCCGCCCCTCTATATTTATAAGACCAAGAGACGGTTCACAAAACGGCCATAAAAAACGGCGCCTTGCTGAGGGGCACCGTTCTTTATATATGCGTCATATATGCGTCCGGCGATAAGAGGCCGGATGCGCGGTCTTATTTCTTGTCGTCTTTCTTGCCGTCCGCTTTTTCCTTCAGCTTGTCGCGGGCGTTGTCGATGGCCTGCTCCAGCCCGCCGTCCGGCGTACCGGAAAAGGCTTGGTCGTTGACGATGAAGGAGGGCGTGCCGTTGAAGTTCATCTGGTTGGCCAGCGTGCGGTTGCGCTCGATCTGGATCATGATGTCGGTGCCGTCGATGTCCTTCTTGGCCTTGTCGATGTCCATGCCGACGTCCTTGGCGGTCTTTTCGATGAAGTCATCGTCCAGCGGGCCGTTGTGGCTCATCAGCGCGGTGTGGAAGGCGAAGTACTTGTCCTGCTTTTGCGCGGCCAGCGCCCATTTGGCGGCCACTTCCGAGGTCGGGCCGAGGATGGGGAAGTCCTTGAAGATGATCTTCACGTCCTTGTCGTCCTTCACGATCTTCTGCACTTTCGGGAAGATGCCCTTGCAGAAGTGGCAGTTGTAGTCGAAGAACTCGATGACCGTGACGTCGCCCTTGGGATTGCCGATGAAGGGCGACTTTTCGTTGTTGAACAGCTCGTCGTGGTTCATTTTCATCGCGTCGTCCTGACGCTTTTGCATGCTGGTGGTCTGGTATTTCTCGACCGCGTCCAGCACGACGTCCGCATGGTTCATGATGTAGTCATGCACGATGGTTTCCACCTGCTCTTTCGTCAGCACCGGGGCCGAGGAGGCGGCTTCGGCGGCGATGGCGCGTGGCGCGGCGGAAAAGGCGAGAACGGCAGCCATCAGCAGGCCGGTCGCGGCCATCTTGATGGATTTAAAAGAGAATTTCAGCATGAGGAACCCCCGGCGTTTGTTCGTGTAAGGCAAAGCATATTAAGAATGTGTGGAGAAAGCGACGAAAATCAATCCCCTTTTTTCTTTTTTTTCAAGTTTTTATCGGCAAGTTCCAGAATATCCTGACTGCGCAGCCAGCCCGGCGAATGCTTGGGCAGGGCGGCGGCGGCCAGCCCGGCCTCGCGCCTTGCGAATTCGTCGTTGCCGGTGATCAGCGCCTCCTCGGCCAGCTGCAGGCGGGAGAGGCCTTCCTTGCCCTGCTTGCCGTAGGCGATGGCGAGGAAATGGCGGGTCTCCGCGCTGTCCGGCTCGCTGCGCAGGGCCAGCTCGAACTGGCGCACCGCTTCCTGCAGCCGTTCCGCGGTTTGCTTCTGCGTGCCCTCTTCCGGCGTGCTTGCCGCCTCCACCAGCGCATGGCCGTAGGCGGTGCGGATGAGGGCGGCGTCGGGCGCGTTCTTCACCGCGCGGGCGTAATCGGGCAAGGACGCCTCGACCTTGCCGCTTTCGAACAGGATCTGGCCCTTCAGCTCCTCGAAATAGGGATCGCCCGGCGCCTTCTCGATCAGCGGGTCGAGCAGCTTGATGGCGGCATCCGGCTTGTTGAGCCGGTAGGTGGCGATGACGCGGCCGTAGCGGCTGGCCACGCTGTCCCCGCGGTCCTGCAGCGCGCGCTCGGGGTAGAGGTAGCCCAGCAGCTTGGATTTGAGCCGCGCGTGCATCTCCACCCATTCCGGCGGCACCTGCGCGTCCTTGTCCTTGTCGGCGGCGACGGCGTTCTCCAGAAAGGTGATGCGGTCGCGGGTCAGCGGGTGGGTCTGCACGTACTCGGACTGCTCGCTTTCCGGCAGCAGTTCCTGATTTTCAAGCTTCTTCATGAAGCTCAAAAATCCCGTGACCGGCAGATGCGCGCCCTCCAGGAAACGCACGCCCGCGGTATCCGCCGCGGTTTCCTGTATGCGGCTGTGGCGCAGCATCTGGCGCAGGGTGATGGCGCGCGCGGCGTCGGCCGAGGCCATGCCGACGTTGCCGTTATGCGCGCCGATGGCCGCCGCGATGCCGATGAGCGTGCCCAGCATGGCCTGCAGCGACAAATCCTGCATCGCGTATTTCGAGCGCAGCAGGTGCCCGCAGGCGATGTGGCCGCTCTCGTGCGCGATGACGCCGATGAGCTCCGCCGGGTTTTGCGTGGCGAGGATGAGGCCGGTGTTCAAGAAGATGTTCTGCCCGCCCGCGACGAAGGCGTTGAGGTCGCTGTCGTTCACCAGCACGAAGCGCACGGCGGAGGGGGAGATGCCCGCCTGCTCGAAAATGCCGCGGGTGAAGATCTTCAGGTCGTGTTCCGTCTCCGCGTCGCGCAGGATGGCGAAGGGCGGGGCGGCGGCGCGCGCGGGCGAGGGGGCGGCGAAAAGGGCGGTACAGGCGAGCAGCGCGAAAAGCGCGCAAAACGCAAAAATCCTGCCGGCGCGGCGGGTGGAAAGAAGCAAGGCCCGCTTGCGCGCCGGGCCTTTCGTCTGTGTTGTCTTGCGTGGCATGGGGTTTCCGCCCGCGGGGGCGGCGCCTTCGCGGCGCGCGCCCCTTCGTCGCGGTTTATCCTTTTATCAGTTCAGGAACATCCCTTGCGGGGTGTAGGTGCCGATCGTCTTGTGCGAATACCAGTCGTGCAGCTCGATCGCGGGGCAGCCGGAATTGAAGACGCCGGTGTAATCCGACAGCAGCTTCAGGACGCGGCGCTGGTCGAGGTCCGAAAGCTTGTAGAAGCGCGGGCCGACTTCCAGCACGGGCGTGGGCGGGTTGCCCTGGCGCGTGTATTGCGAGGTCAGGATGCCGTTCTGGTAGAATTTCTTCAGGGCGATCTCGGGCGTCCACTGCTGCGCGTTCCACGCGGCGGGGTCCCAGTCCTGCCCGGCCCATTGCTGCGGGTGCTTGTTCTGCGCGTCCCAGTTCGAGGTCATGGGCAAAAAGCCGTAATGCTCGGGCCGCACGATAAGCCATTGCGGGTAGATGATGTTGCCCGAGGGGGTGCGGTTGGCGGTGCGGGTGCCTTCCGGCCAGGCCTTGTAGGGCGGCGCGAAGTCCCCGTCGTAATCGTTCTTGAAATGGCCGGCGTAGCTGGCGCTCAGCGGCGCGAGGCAGAAAACGGCCGACAACAGGGCTGCGCTGCTGATGGTGCGAAGGACGGTGGAAACTCTGGACTTCTTTGACATGCTCTATGTGCTCCTT
>WGNE01000012.1 GCA_016124645.1 Alphaproteobacteria bacterium | reverse complement strand
TGGCGCTCGGGCTTGGCCGCAGCGCGGGGGTCGAGGCGGCGGGCGTGCTGCTGCACTATATCCTGGTCGTGGCCGGCGCGCAAATGCGCGCCTGCCCTTTTTCGGTTCTGTCAGGTCTTACCCTTTCTTGTGGAAGGGGCAGCCGAAGATCTTGCGGCGCTTTTTCTCGGGCGCCTTCTTCGCGGCCAGCTGGGCCTTGTAGGCCTTCTGGTCGATGGGGCCGATGGCCTTTTCGATGAAGGCGTGGGTTTCGGCATAGCCCTGGATGATCTTCGCCGTGGGCTTGCCCGCGCCGTGGCCCGCGCGGTCTTCCACGCGCATCAGCGTCAGGTTGTCGGGGTTGGAGCGGGCCTGCAGCGTGGCGGCCAGCTTGAAGGAATGCCACGGCACGACGCGGTCGTCGTGGTCCGCCGTCTTGATGAGGTGCGGCGGGTATTTCGCGCCGGGCTTGACGTTGTGCAGCGGCGAATAGGCGGCCGCGGTGTTGAAGTCCTTCTTGATGCCGGGATCGCCGTAATCCGACTTCCACGCCGCGCCGTAGGTGGCGAGGTGGAAGCGGAACATGTCCGTCACCGCCACTTCGGTCACGACCGCGCCGAACAGCTCGGGCCGCTGCAGCATGGTGGCGGAGGTCAAGAGGCCGCCGTTGCTGCCGCCGTTGATGACGAGGCGCTCGGGCTTGGTGTAGTCGTTCTCGATGAGATGCTCGGCGCAGGCCGCGAAATCGTCGAAGACGTTCTGCTTGTTGTCGAGGCGGCCTTGGTTGTACCAGTCTTCCCCGAACTCCCCGCCGCCGCGCAGGTTGGTCTGCACGTAGATGCCGCCCGACTTCACGAAATGGGCGATGGTGGAGGAATAGCCCGGCTCCAGCGCGATGTTGAAGCCGCCGTAGCCGTAAAGCTTGACCGCCGCGGTGCCGTCCAGCTTGGTGTCCGGGTGGCGGATGACGGTCATCGGCACCTTGGTGCCGTCTTTCGAGGTCGCGTGGAGGCGCTCGACGATGCAGTCGTCGAGGTCGAAGGGCGCCTTGCTTTTGGCCGTGCGGGTCAGCTCGTTCTTTTCGATGTCGTAGCTGTAGGTGTCGCCCGGCGTCTTGAAGCTGGAGATGCGCATGGTGAAGGTGTCGTCGTTCGGCTGGATGCGCGCGAAGCCCGCCGTGCTCTGCTCGGGCAGGGGCATGTCGTGCAGGTGCTTGCCTTCGGGCGTATAGACGCGCACCGCGTCCGCCGTGTCGTGCGAGTAGAAGGCGAAAAGTTTGCCCTTGTGCACCAGCGCGCCGGAAAGCAGGTCTTCATCGCTTTCGGGCAGCACGACTTCCCATTTCGCGGGGTCGGCGTCGTTCGGGTTGAACTTCACCAGCTTGCCGCGCGGCGCGTCCTTGGTGGTGAGCGCGAGGATGGAGCCGTCGTCGAATTCGAAGACGGGCTGGATGGTGGTGGTCTTGGGCGCCACCAGCTGCTTGAATTCCTCGTCGCTGCCGAAGGGGCGGAAGAGCAGGCCCGAGTTCTTGTCGGTGCCGATGCTGTGCCACATCCATTCGTATTTCGACGTCTTCAGGCGCGAGGGGGAGACGAAGGAGTTTTCCTCTGTGGGCGTGAACAGGGTTTTGTCCTGCGCGACGTCCTGCCCGATGGCGTGGTGCTTGACCATGCTGCGGCGCGTGCCGTCATGCGTGGGGTAGGTGTACTGGAAGCTGTCATGGCTGCCCTTGTCCCACAGGACGGAGGTGAAGCGGCAGTTCTCGATCTTGTCCGCAAGGTCCTTGCCGGTCTCGACGTCGTGGATGTGCAGAACCTGCGCGTCGCTGCCCGCCTCGGAGGTGAAATAGACGATGCGCTTGCCGTCCGCGCTGGGCGACCAGCCGGAAAGGGCGACGGTGCCGTCCGCGCTTAAGGTATTGGGGTCCAGCACGGTTTCCCACGGGCCGTTCGCGCTGTCGGATTTCTGCACGACGCCCTGCGCGGCCAGCGCCTTTTTAAAGGTGCGGAAGAAGGTCTTGCCGTACTGGCCGGGCAGGCTTTCGCTGTCGTAGTTCAGCGCATCGGTCATGAATTTCTTGGCGGCGTCGATGCTTTGCTCGCTGCCGGCGATGTAGTCGTGGAACTGCTTGTTCTCGCGCGCGGCCCATGCGGCGGTTTCGGGGGCGTCGAGGTCTTCCAGCGGGCGGAAGGGGTCGGCGACTTTCACGCCGTGCAGCACTTCGACCACGCTGTTGTCCACCGGCGCGTTGTTGGCGCGGGCCTGTTCTTCGGGCGTGATGGTGAAATTGAGGCGCGAAAGGTCGTTGGCCGGAAGCGCCGTACCGTTGTCATTCGCGGGCGGGGTCGTGGTTTCAGTGCGGCCGAACACCTTGTTGGCCAGTTTGCGCAGGGAACGTCCAATCGCCATTGCGGGCTCCTTCGTGACAGAATCTGAATGTGTGAAGGCCCGATTATGGAGAATTAAATATCAAAAAGCCATGGGGTTTTTAATATTTTTTGCATGTATTTTCCATATTTTTGTTACTTTATTTCAATAATGTGTTTCATGAGCCCGAGGGTCGAGCCGTCATGCGTGCCGGGGGCGGCGTTTTTCAGCTCGGCTTCCAGCGCCTTGGCCATGACCTTGCCCAGCTCCACGCCCCATTGGTCGAAGCTGTTGATGCCCCAGAGGCAGCCCTGCACGAAGACCTTGTGTTCGTACATCGCCAGCAGCATGCCGAGGCGCGCGGGCGAGAGGTCGTCGATGAGGATGGTCGTGCTGGGGCGGTTGCCGGTGAAGTTGCGGTGCGGCTCTTCCTTGTTCTCGCGCCCGGTCATCAGCGCCTCGCTCTGGGCCAGGAAGTTGGCGAGCAGCATGCGCTGCTGGTCCTTGTTGCCATAGACGGACTTGACCGCGGCGATGAAATCGACCGGCACGGCGTCCGGGCTCTGGTGCAGCCACTGGAAGAAGCTGTGCTGCGCGTCGGTGCCCGGCTCGCCGAAGATCATCGGGCCGGTGGGCGCGGCGACCGGCTTGCCCTCGCGGGTGACGGATTTGCCGTTGCTCTCCATGTCCAGCTGCTGCAAAAACGCGGGCAGGCGGGCGAGGCAGGCGTGATAGGGGATGACCGCATAGGCGGGCATGTCCAGAAAGTTCCGGTACCAGATGCCCAGCAGCGCCATGAGCACGGGCGCGTTCTTTTCCAGCGGGGCGGTTTTGAAATGCTCGTCCATCGCCCGCGCGCCGGACAGGAAGGCCTCGAACCTGTCCGCGCCGATCATCAGCATGACCGACAGCCCGATGGCCGACCAGACGCTGTAGCGCCCGCCGACCCAGTCCCAGAAGGGGAACATGTTGTCGGGCGCGATGCCGAAGGCGATCACGGCATCCGTATTGGTGGAGGCGGCGACGAAATGCTTCGCGATGCATTTCTCGTCCTTGTAATGCGCCATGGTCCACGCGCGCGCGATATGCGCGTTCTGCATCGTTTCCGCCGTGGTGAAGGTCTTGGAGGCGATGATGAACAGCGTTTTTTCCGGCGAGAGGTTTTGCAGCGTGCGCGCGAGGTCCGAGGCCTCGACGTTGGCGACGTAATGCGCGGTCAGCCGCGGGTGGTGGTATTCGGCCAGCGCCTGCGTGACCAGCTGCGGGCCGAGGCTGGAACCGCCGATGCCGATGTTGACGATATCGGTGATGTCCTCCCCGCTGAAGCCTT
This sequence comes from Alphaproteobacteria bacterium, assembly GCA_016124645.1. Lineage (GTDB taxonomy): Bacteria > Pseudomonadota > Alphaproteobacteria > Micavibrionales > UBA2020 > WGNE01. The sequence goes on along the minus strand of WGNE01000012.1, from coordinate 8,077 downwards.
TCCACTTGCCGTGGCGCACGTCCCCGGCAAAGCCGCGCATGGCGCCCAGTACTTTTTGCACGTCCGGGATGACGTTATGGCCGTCCACCTCGACCGTCGCATCCTTCGCCGCGCGCAGGGCGGTGTGCAGCACGGCGCGGTTTTCGGAGGTGTTGATCTTCTCGCCCGCGAACATCGCGTCGCGCCGTTCTTCCAGCCCCGCCTCGCGCGCGAGGGTGCAGAGCAGGTCGAGAGTCTCCGCGTTCATCCGGTGCTTGGAAAAATCGGCCAGCATGCCGGGCAGTTGCAGGGAATATTTGCCGAACCGCGCGCCGTCTGCCGCGAAAAGGTCGCGGATATGCGTCTTTTGCATTTCCTGCGCGTGGTTTTTCAGCGCCTGCCATGCGGGGAGTGTCGTCGCCTCTGTCATGTCGTCCTCTATTTTTTCTTTGCCGGCGTTTCAGGTTTTGCCGCTGGCGGTGTCATGCCGGGCGGCTTGTCGATGGTGATGTCGGGGGTGATGCCCTCGGGCTTGCCGACGAGGATGACGGTCAGGTCATTCGCCTTCAGCAGCCGCGCGGCCACGCGCTTGACGTCTGCCAGCGTCACCGCCTCGATCAGCGCGTTGCGGCGGTTGATGAATTCCGCGTCCATCCCGTCGCGCTGCATGGCGTTCATCGCGTCCGAAATGCTGCCGGTGGAGGTCAGGTCCAGCAGCAGCGAGCCGGTGATGTAGGACTTCGCGTCTGCCAGCTCCTGCGCGGTCGGCCCGTCCTTCGCCATCTTTTCCCATTCGCGCTTGAGGATTTTTATCGCCTCCGCCGTCTTGGCGTTGCTGCAGGACATGAAGGCCTCGATCATGTCCGCATCCTTCATGTGGGCGAGGCTGCTATAGACGCCGTAGGTCAGCCCGCGCTTCTTGCGGATTTCGCGCATCAGGCGCGCATCGAAGCTGCCGCCGCCCAGAATGTAGTTCATGACGGTGGCCGCGTACCAGTCCGGGTCGTCGCGGCCGATGCCCTGTTCCGCGGCCACGACGTAGGTCTGCGGCACGTCGAGCGGCAACAGGATGGTCTTGCCCACGTGGTGCAGCACGGCCTTGACCTCTTTCGCGGGCGCGGCTTTTTCGGGCAGGCCGTCGAAGATGGCGTCCAGCGCGGCTTTCGCCTCCGCGGGGGTGATGTCGCCGGTGATGGCGACCTTCAGCGCGTTTTTCGCGAATTGCGCGTGCACGAAATCCTGCAAATCCTTCTTCGTGATCGCCTTCATGCTGGCGGGCGTGCCGTAACCGGGGGTGCCGTAGTAATGGTCCTCGAAGACCATGCCGTTGAGCGTGCGCGCGGAAAGCCAGCCGGGGTCGCCCATGCTTTGCAGGATGGAGTCGGTATTGGCGTTCTTCATCCGCGTGACGGCGTCGGCGTCGAAGCGCGGCGCGGTCAGGGCGAGGTGCAGCAGGCGGAAGGCGAGGTCCTTGTTGCGCGTCAGCGTGCGCAGCTGGCCGTAAAAGGCGTCGCGCCCCGGCGTGAAGCCCATGATGATGGCGTTGTCTGACAATTGCTTCTGGAACGCCTGGCTTTTCAGGTCCGCCGCGCCCTCGTCGAGCAGGATGGAGACGAGGCGCGCCACGCCGGGCTTGCCGGGCGGGTCGTAGATGAGCCCGCCGTCGAAGGAGAAGTCGATGGAGATGACCGGCACGGTGCCGTCATGCACCAGCCACGCGGTCACGCCGCCCTTGCTGGTGACGGTCTGGATGTCGAGAACCTTGTCTTTCGCGGCATATGCGGCGGGGGCGGCGAAGACAAAAGCAAGCGCGAACAAGGCGGCGAGCAACAGGCGGTGAAAACGGCGCATCATCGTATTTCTCCCATCGGGGCGGATATCCGGGGCACAGGCCCTTCGTTGCCGCTTCCCTTCGCGGGCAGCAGCAGGCCGGTGACGGGCTTGTCCTTGCCGTCGAACAACGCCTTGGCGGCCTCGGCGACGTCCTTCACCGTCAGCTTTTGCAGGCGTTCGGGCGTGTCTTCGATATAGTCCGTAGAAAAGCCGTCGCAGAGCGCGCGGCCGAAAAGCGTGCCCGGCCCCTGCAGGCTGTCGCGGTAATAGGTGAAGCCGGCCAGCGCGCGTTTTTGCGAGGTCTTCAGCTCCTCCCCGGTCACGCCCTTGTCCGCGATTTTCGCGATCTCATCGTCGATGGCCGCGCGCAGTTTATCGACGGAAACGCCCGGTGCGGGCGAGGCATAGACGCTGAAGGAGGTTTCGTTCAGGCTGACGGGGTCGTAATCCGCCCCGGCCTCCGTCGCCAGCTTGCGCTCGACGACGAGGTCCTTGTAAAGCCGCGCGGTGCTGTCGCCGCCCAGGATGTCGGAAAGGACGCTGAGCGCGTCGCTGCCGCGCGGGGCGCGCCACGTCTTGATGACGACCGGGCGGCCGACGCGCGCGTTGCGCAGGGTGACCTGCACCGGCGCGACGATGGGCGCGGGCCGCGGGCGCAGGCGCGGTGGGATTTTCTGCGCGGGGATGGCGCCGTAGTATTTTTCCGCCAGCGGTTTCAGTTCCTGCGCCGTGATGTCGCCCGAGACGACGAGGATGGCGTTGTTGGGCGCGTACCACGTATGGTAATAATCCAGCGCCTCGGCGCGGGTCAGCTGCTCCATCTCGCTCAGCCAGCCGATGACGGGCGTGCCGTAGGGGCTGTTGACGAAAAGGGCGGAGGTCATTTGCTCTTGCAGGCGCGCCTGCGGCTGGTTGTCGGTGCGCTGGCGGCGTTCCTCGATGATGACCTGCCGTTCGGAGGTGACCTGTTTTTCGGTCAGCGTCAGGTTCTTCATCCGGTCCGCTTCCATCTCCATCACTTTCGCGAGCCGCGCGCGCGGCACGTTCTGGTAGAAGGCGGTGTAGTCCTGCGTGGTGAAGGCGTTGTCGTCCCCGCCCATCTTCTTGACGTCGAGCGAGAATGCGCCGTCCGGCACTTTTTCCGTGCCTTTGAACATCAGGTGCTCGAGGAAATGGGCGACGCCGCTTTCACCTGGCTTCTCGTCCGCCGCGCCGAACTTGTACCAGATCATCTGCGAGACGACCGGCGCGCGGTGGTTGGGCACCACCACCACCTGCAGCCCGTTGGAAAGGCTGAAGGTCTCTGCGTTGAAGGTTTTCGCGACCGCCCCCCGCCCGGGAAGGCACAGGAAAAGACAGAGGAGGGGAGCACACAGCACTCTTAATACGCGCATCAGCAACCTTTATTTGTTGTCGTGTTAGATGATAGGATGACTCGCGAGATACAATATAATGACTCAATATAATAACTCAATAACAGAGGTCGAGCATGAAAGACGACAATCAGGCGTTCATCGCGAAAAAGCTCAAGCCCTTCCGCAAGGAAATCGACAAGCTTGACGCGGAGCTGATGAAGCTGCTGGGCAAGCGTTTCGGCATCGTGCGCAAGGTCGCCAAGGTCAAGATAGAGCACGATATTCCCTCCTTCCTCGGCGGCCGCGTGGACGAGGTGCGGGAGAACGCCGTCGCCCACGGGCTGAAATATGGAATTGACCCGCAATTCGTGCGTACCATGTACACCCTCATGATCTACCAGTCCTGCGCGCTGGAAGACAGTCTGAAGCACGAGGCGAAACAAAAAGCATCCGGCAAAAAGAAAAAAGCGCCCGAGAAAAAGACGGCCAAAAAACCCGCCGCGCGCAAAAGGAAATCGGCGTGAGCTCTGACGCCGGAACCGAAGCGGCCGAGACGCGACCGGAGGGCGAAAGCTCCGACGGGCTGCCCGCCCGCCGCTGCGCCTACAGCATCCTCAACGACATCATGTTCAAGAAGAAAAGCCTCGACGAAGGCTATGTGCGCGCCGAAGGGTTCGAAGAGCTGCTCGCGCGCGACCGCGCCTTCGTGCGGGTGCTGGTCTCCATCGTCTTGAAGCGCGCGCCGGAAATGGACGTTGCGCTCGCCAAGCTTTTGCACGAGCCGCTGACGGAGCTGAAGCCCCTGCAGCTCATCAACATCTTCCGCCTCGGCATCGCGCAATTCGCGTTTTTGCAGACGCCCGCCCATGCCTCGGTCAATACCACGGTGGAGCTGGCGGAAAGCGAGGGCATCGCCCACCACAAATCGCTGGTCAACGCCGTCATGCGCCGCCTGACGCGCGAGGGTTATGACATGATGGACCCGCGCGACGCGGGCAAGTTCAATACGCCCGACTGGCTGTGGCAGGAATGGATGAAGGATTACGGCGTGGAAACCGCGCTGGCCATCTGCGCCGCCAACCTCGGCGAGGCGCCGACCGATTTCACCGTGAAGTCCGACTCCGGAACATGGGCGCAAAAGCTGGAGGCGATGCCGTTGCCCTCCGGTTCCCTGCGCAAGCTGTCGGGCGGTTTCATCCCGCGCCTGCCGGGTTTCGAGGAGGGCGCGTGGTGGGTGCAGAACGCCGCCGCCGCCCTGCCGGCCAAGCTGCTGGGCGACGTGGGCGGCAAAACCGTCATCGACCTTTGCGCCGCGCCCGGCGGCAAGACCGCGCAGCTGGCGTCCATGGGCGCGCAGGTCACCGCCGTCGATCGCTCGTCCGAGCGCGTGCGGCGGCTGGCCGAGAACATGGAGCGGCTGAAGCTGGACGTGAAAACCGAAATCGTGGACGGTTCCGTCTGGCGCCCGCGCGAGCTGGTGGACGCCGTGCTCGTCGATGCGCCCTGCACCGCGACCGGCACCATCCGCCACCAGCCGGACGTGCTCTGGCTCAAGCAGCCGCAGGACCAGCAAAAACTGGCCGCGCTTCAACAGCGGCTGATGCTGAATGCGCTGAACATGCTGAAACCCGGCGGGGTCATGGTCTATTGCACCTGTTCCTTGCAAAAGGCGGAGGGCGAGCATCAGGCCGAATGGCTGTTGCAGCAGGCGCGCAAGGACGGGCTGCCCGTGCAGCTCTCGCCGATCTCGGGTTCCGAGATGCAGGGCATGGCCGAAATGCTCACCCCGCAGGGCGAGCTGCGCTGCCTGCCTTTCCACTGGCAGGACAAGGGCGGCATCGACGGGTTTTATGCCGCAAGGTTCGTGCGCGGGTAATGCATCATCACTTTATCTTTCTGCGTCATCCCCGCGAAAGCGGGGATCCATGCTGCGGTTCCGTTCCGGCGGCGATATGGATGCCCGCTTTCGCGGGCATGACGAAGCGGTGTTGCCGGTCAAGCGATAACCCCATGCACCAGCACATGAATCTCGTCCACTTCCTCGACCGCGAGGGACGACAGCCCCGCGGCGTCAAGCTGGGCGCGGATTTCTTCGGCGGTGAAGGCGGCCAGCAACGAATTGTAGAAATCCTGCTGCAGCACCTCGGGCTCGCCCGCGGAAAGCGTATCCACAAGCTCCTGCGCCCGCGCCTCGCTTTCGGGGCGGCGCAGGTCGGCGATGAAAACGAAACTGTTGGCGCCCGCGCGCTCCTTCACCGTGCGCCAGAGAACGCCGGGGTCGTGCAGGTGGTGCAGCAGGCTGTGGCTCATGACGACGGCGTAATCATCAGCCGGAATATCGGGGGAGGGGATGAGCGCGCGTACGAAATTCATCCGCGCGGAAAGCCCCGCTTTTTCCATCCGCCGCTGTGCGAGCGCCAGCATCGCCGCCGCGCCGTCCACGCCGGTGAAGCGCGCGGCGGGAAAGGCCTGCGCAAAACGCTCCAGCACGTCGCCTGACCCGCAGCCGAGGTCCAGCACCGCGCCGTCGATATCTTTTTCGGGATAGCGTTCCCGGAACAGCTCCACCCGCCGCCCGTGCGCCCCCGAAAAATCCGCCGCGTCATAAGCCTGCGCCTGCGCCGCATCATCCATCAGTTCGGGTTCGGGGGTGCGGGGCATCATGGCTGAAAATCCTTGTCGTTATTGAACAAGCGATTAAACCACGAAGCGCAGGCGTGGGGAAAGCGAAAGGCGGCAAGCGGCGTTGATTCCATATTTCCCGATTTTTTTAACGGAATCAAATATTTGCGATTGCCCGATTCGCGGTGAATTGGTATAAAAGAGTTATGAGTCAACGGGTTCGCATAGCACCTTCTATCCTTTCCGCAGATTTTTCGAAGCTTGGTGATGAAATCCGGGCCATCGATGCGGCAGGGGCGGATTATATCCACGTCGATGTGATGGACGGCCACTTCGTGCCGAATATCACCATCGGCCCTTTGGTCGTTGATTCCATTCGCAAAGTCACGAACAAGACCTTCGACGTGCATCTCATGATCTCGCCGGTCGATCCGTTCATCGAGGGTTTCGCCAAGGCCGGCGCCGACATCATCACGTTCCACCCGGAAGCGGGGGCGCATGCGCACCGCACCATCCAGCTTATCAAGTCTTTCGGAAAAAAGGCGGGCATCTCGCTCAACCCCGCCACGCCGGTCGATGTGCTGGACTATATAATGGACGACATCGACCTCGTGCTGGTCATGACGGTCAACCCCGGCTTCGGGGGACAAAAATTCATTCCGCTGCTCGAAAAAATCAGGGCTGTCCGCGCACGCATAGAAGCTTGCGGCCGCGAGATCGACCTTGAAGTAGATGGCGGCATCAATGCCGATACCGCGCCAAAAGTCATCGAGGCAGGAGCCGACGTGCTGGTGGCCGGAACGGCGGTTTTCAAGGAAAAGGATTACCGCGAGGCGATAGCCAAGCTTCGCGGCTGATCCGTGTGTACGGCACTAAAGGGGAGTGTTCTTCAAAGGGGTTTGAAGAGCTTCAGGGGTTATTGACATGTTCTTGACAGACGCAGGTCTGATATATCGCGGAATCCGCCCGTTGCAGAAGCTGGGTGAAATCGCTCTCGGAAGTCCCCTCGCGGGGCTGACCATGCCGCAGCGCATCCCGGAAAACCTCATCGTCGTCCCGCCCGACCCCTGGTCCGGCGACGCCCAGCGCGGCCGCGACATGATCGCGGGCGTGTTCCGTTTCGCGGGCCAGACGCTGGCGAAGGAAGGCCTGTCATGGAAGCCCGAGGACGCGAAGCCCGAATGGGTGGCCGAGCTGCACGGCTTCGAATGGCTGCGCGACCTGCGCTCCGCCGGCGGCGACCGCGCGCGGCGCATGGCGCGGGACATGGTGGCCAACTGGCTGTTCCGCTTCCGCAAGCCCGGCGACACCACGGCGGACGACACCGCGTGGCGCGCCGACGTGACGGGCGCGCGCATCTCCGCCTGGATTTCCTTTCACGATTTCTTCTGCGCCTCGGCCGACGATGATTTCAGGCGCGATTATTTCGCCAGCCTCGTGCGCCAGTCGCGCTATCTGGGCAAGGCCTTGCAGGGAGCGGGAGCGGGCGGGCTTTGCGGCATCGACCTCATGCGCGCGCTCAAGGGGCTCGCCTATTCCGGCATCGCGCTGGAGGAGGGGCACGAGCGGCTGGAGCAGGCCTTCGCCGTCATCCTGCGCGAAATGCGCGAGCAGATTTTGCCGGACGGCGGCCATATCTCCCGCAGCCCGCAGGCGACGTTCGAATTCATGCGCATCCTCGTCGATCTGCGCACCGCGCTTTCCGCCGCGCGGCTGGAAATGCCCGAGGAATTGCAGCACGCCATCGACCGCGTCGCGCCCGCAGTGAAGTTCTTCCGCCACGCGGACGGCGCGCTCTGCCATTTCAACGGCGGGCAGGAAGGCAACGCCCATATCTGCGAAGCGACGCTGATGCAGTCCGGCGCGCGCGGACGGGCGATGAAATCCCTGCCGCATTGCGGCTACGAGAAAATCCAGCTCGGTCGCTCCAGCCTCGTCATGGACGTCGGGCTGCCGCTGGTCTCGCGCTACGCCGACCGCGCGCAAGCGGGGCTCTTGTCCTTTGAATACGCCTTCGGCAAGGACAGGGTCATCGTCAACTGCGGCACTTCCGCCGTGAAGGGCAAGTGGCGCGAGCTGCTGCGCTCCACCGCCGCGCATTCGACGATGGTGGTCGATCACCGCAACGCCTGCCAGTTCGATGACGCGGGCCTGCTTTCCAGCCGGCCGGAAATCGAGCACCGCCGCCACGAGGACCACGACATCGCGATGATCGAGGCCAGCCACACCGGCTACACCCCGCGCTACGGGCTCACCCACCGCCGCTGCATCCGCCTGCACGAGGCGGG
>WGNE01000031.1 GCA_016124645.1 Alphaproteobacteria bacterium | reverse complement strand
CCCGTCGAGAACACCGTGCTGGCGAACGAGCAGGTGGTGGACGGGCGCGGCTGGCGTTCGGGCGCCGTCGTGGAGCGGCGCAAGCTCACCCAATGGTTCCTGAAGATCACCGAATTCGCGGACGAGCTGCTGGACGCGCTGAAGACCATGGACGGCTGGCCGGAAAAAGTCCGTATCATGCAGGAAAACTGGATCGGCAAGTCGCAAGGGCTGAAGTTCCGCTTCGACTTCACCGAGAAGAACGAGGTCACGGGCGAGAAGGGCGAGCTCGACATTTTCACCACGCGGCCGGACACGCTCTTTGGCGCGTCCTTCGTCGCGCTCTCGCCGGACCATCCCATCTCCCTCGCGCTCGCCGAAAAGGACAAGGGGGTCGAGGAGTTCATTTCCAAGTGCCGCCAGATGGGCACTTCCGAAGCCGTGCTGGAAGCGGCGGAGAAGATCGGCTTCGACACGGGGCTGAAAGTGCATCACCCCTTCGCCAAGGGCAAGGAGCTGCGCGTCTTCATCGCCAACTTCGTTTTGATGGATTACGGCACCGGCGCCATCTTCGGCTGCCCCGCGCATGACCAACGCGACCTCGACTTCGCGCGCAAATACGATTTGCACGTGCAGCCCGTCGTCATTCCCGAGGGCGAGAACCCCAAGGAGTTCTGCGTCGATATGGAGGCCTATACCGGCCCCGGCCGGTTGTTCAACTCCGACTTCCTGAACGGCATGGAAGTGGAAGACGCCAAGGCCGAGGTCATCAAGCGCTTCGAGGCCGCCGGCAAGGGCGAGGGAACGACGCTCTACCGCCTGCGCGACTGGGGCGTTTCGCGCCAGCGCTACTGGGGCTGCCCCATTCCCATCATCCATTGCGAGAAATGCGGCACGGTGCCGGTGCCGGAAAAAGACCTGCCCGTCACCCTGCCCGAGGACGTCAGCTTTTCGGACCCCGGCAACCCCATCGCCAACCACCCGACGTGGAAGGACACGACCTGCCCCGCTTGCGGCGGCAAGGCGGAGCGGGAGACGGATACCTTCGATACTTTCTTCGAAAGCTCGTGGTACCAGTTCCGCTATTGCGACCCGAAGAACGCACAGATCGGCTTTGCGCGCGATAAAGTGAATTACTGGGCGCCGGTCGATCAGTACATCGGCGGCGTGGAGCATGCCGTCATGCACCTTCTCTACGCGCGCTTTTTCACCCGCGCGCTGAAAAAATGCGGCTACCTCGATTTCGACGAGCCCTTCACCGCGCTTTTCACGCAGGGCATGGTCACGCATGAAACCTTCAAGGACACGGACGGCAAGTGGCTCTACCCCGCAGACGTGAAGAAGGAAGGCGACAACTTCGTCCATGCCGCGACCGGCAAGCCGGTGACGGTGGGGCGCATCGAGAAGATGTCGAAATCGAAAAAGAACACCGTCGATCCAGTGGAAATCCTCGAAACTTACGGGGCGGATGCGGCGCGGCTGTTCATCCTTTCCGACAGCCCGCCGGCACGCGACCTCGAATGGACCGAAAGCGGGATCGAGGGCGCGTGGAAATACGTCAACCGCCTCTGGCGTCTCGCCACGCTGGCCGATTACGAAGGGACGGAGACGGGCAACGCGGAGGACATGCGCCGCAAGATCCACGTCACCATCCACGAGCTCACCCAAGACCTCGACAAGTTCCATTTCAACAAGGCCGTGGCGCGTCTGCGCGAGCTTTCGAACGCGCTTGACGCCTTCGCCCAGCAAAAGGGCGACGGCAAGGTGCTGAGGGAGGGCGTCGAAACCCTCGTCCGCCTGATGGCCCCGATGATGCCGCACCTCGCCGAGGAGCTTTGGCAAAACCTCGGCCACAAGGAAATGCTGGTCGATACCGCATGGCCGAAAGCCGACCCCGCGCTGCTGGAGAACGACAGCGTGACCATCGCCATCCAGGTCAACGGCAAGCTGCGCGCGACCGTGCAGCTGCCGCGCGACGTCGCGAAGGAGGAGGCGGAGGCCGCCGCCCTCGGCGAGCCCGCCGTGCAGAAGGCGATGGAAGGCAAGACGCCGCGCAAGGTCATCGTCGTGCCCAACAGGATCATCAATGTCGTGGTCTAGGACAGCCGCCGTTCTCTGCCTCGCGCTGGCGCTTGCCGGCTGCGGCTTCACGCCCATGTACGGCGATAAATCCGCCGGCGGGGGCGACAGCAGCGCGGCGCAGGGCGCGCTCGCCGTTTCGCGCTCGACGGTCGAGGTCGCGAATATCCCCGACCGCAACGGGCAGTACCTGCGCAACCAGCTCATCGACCGGCTCTACCTGAAGGGCCGCCCGGCGGATGCGCCCTACCTGCTTTCCATCACGCCGTTGAAGGACACGACGACCGACCTCGGCATCCGCACGGATGCGACGGCCACGCGCGCGATGTACGAGATCGACGCTTCCATGACCCTGACGAACAAGGCCAGCGGCAAGGTGATTTTGCAGCGCAACGTGCGCTCCGTCGGCGGCTATAACGAGCTGGACAACCAGTTCGCGACGCTCGTCTCCGCGCAGAACCTGCGCGACAACATGCTGCATGAACTGGCCGACACCGTCGTGCGCCAGCTCGACCTTTATTTCAACCGCGCGCCGAAGGGCGACGTGAGCGACATCGACACCGTCACCCCGGCGCGGCGGCCCTCGGTCCTGCTGCCCGCCGACATGCAGGGGCCCAGGCGCCCCGCGATGCTGCCGCCGGTGCAGGAAGACAATAAGCAGAGCGACGGGACGCAGGACGACGGCGCGCAGGACGGGGGGACGCCGTGAAGGTTCCGCCGCGCAACATCGACGCCTTCGTGAAAAGCCCGCCCGCCGACATGCTGGCGATACTGGTTTACGGCCCGGACGAAGGGCTGGTGCGCGAGCGGCTTTCCCTGCTCTCGAAAACGGTGGCGGAGGACGCGGCCGACCCCTTCGCCGTTTCGGAATTCACCGGCGCGCAGCTTTCCGCGGACCCGTCCAAGCTGCTGGACGAGGCGCAATCCATCTCCATGCTGGGCGGGCGGCGCGTCATTCGTTTGAGGGACGCGACGGACGGCATCGCCCCCGTCGTCGCGGAAACGCTGAAGGCCTTGAAGCCCGGCGACAACCTCGTGCTAGTGGAGGCGGGCGCACTCGGCACGTCGTCGAAGCTGCGCAAGATGTTCGAGGGCGCGAAAAACGCCGCCGCCGTCGCCTGCTACGTCGAGGACGAACGCGACCTGATGCGCCTGCTGGGCGACCAGTTGCGCGGCGCGGGCTTCCGCGTGTCGTCGGACGCGCTGTCCTACATGGCGGCGAACGTCGTGGGCGACCGCGCCGTCGTGCGCTCGGAGGCGGAAAAGCTCATGACTTATATGGGCGACAAGAAAGAGGTTTCGCTGGAAGACGTGGAGGCCTGCGTCGGCTCATCCGCCGCGCTTTCGCTGGACGGGCTGGCGAAATCCGTCGCGGGCGGGCAATACGCGGCGGCGGAGCGCATCTTGCAGAACGTGATGTCCGAGGGCATGCCCGGCGTCGCGGTGCTGCGCAACCTTCAATATTATTTCCTGCGCCTGCACGTGACCAAGGGCCGCATGGCGCAGGGCGAAAGCATGGATGCCGCCATCGCCAAGCTGCGCCCGCCGCTGTTCTTCAAGCACAAAAGCGCCTTCATCGCGCAGGTCGCGGGCTGGCCGCTGGAGCAGATCGAAAACGCGCTCGTCCTGCTGCAGAGCGCGGAGGCGAAATGCAAGCAGACCGGGGCGGCGGACGATTTGCTGTGCAGCCGCGCCATCATGTCCCTCTCGCAGCTCGGCGCGCGCGCCCTGCGCCGCCGCGCGGGATAACCCTGAAACCTTTTCAAGGAGGAAAACTCATGGCCGACGTTACCGAACAGAGCCTTTCCATCCCCATGCCCGCGGGCACGGCAGGCGGGTATTTCTATCGCCCGGCGGACGCGGATAAAACGAAAACCTATCCCGGCATCTTGCACCTCACCGATATCTTCGGCATCCGCGAGGCCACGCGCGCCATGGCGAAGCGGCTGGCGGGGGAGGGGTTTTGCGTGTTGCTGCCCAATTGTTTCTACCGCGACTGCGAACCGCCCGTCGTGGATCCGGCCCTGAAGCCCGGCACGCCGGAAGCAATGGCGCGCATCCACGAACTTTTCGCCGCGCTCACGCCCGAAGACATGACGGCGGACGCGCCCGCCTATCTTTCGTTTCTGGAGAAGCAAGAGGGCGTGCACGCGGGGGCGATGGGCGTGGCCGGCTATTGCTACACGGGGGCGATGGCGCTGCGCACGGCTGCGGCCTGCCCTGAAAAGATCGCCGCCGCCGCGTCCTTCCACGGCGGCCGGCTTTACACCGACGAACAGGACAGCCCGCACCGCGTCCTGCCGCAGGTGCAGCATGTGGGCACGCGGCTTTACTTCGGCCACGCGGTGAAGGACGGCAGCATGCCCGAAGACGCGATCCGCAATTTCGAGCAGGCGCTCGCCGACTGGGGCGGGATTTACGAAAGCGAGACCTACGACGACGCGCTGCACGGCTGGACCGTGCCCGGACGCGACGTCTATAACGAAGCGCAGGCCGAACGCGCCTATGCCAAGATGACGCAGCTGTTCAGGGAAACGCTGGCGGTTTAAATCTTGTAGCTGAAACTCAGAACGCCCAGCGGCGCAGGAAGGCGGGGACGTCTTCGGTGAAGAAGGATTTCACCAGCTCGAATTCCTGTTTCCAGTTGCGCGGGCGGAAGCGGTGCAGCTGGCCGGACTTGCGCATGGTGACGAGGATGCAGCAGAAGGAGGCGATGGTCACGCCGCACATGGTGGAGAAAACGAGAACCTTGGAAACCCAGAGGGCGATCATGACCAGAATGCTGATGGGCAAATGCGCCAGTTTGAAGCTTTCGAACCACATGATTTATCGAATCCCCTCGCCCCGTCTTTCGGGGTTCCCCTTCGTTACACGATATGTGCGATGCCAGCTAATATGCCGATTTGCCTTGATTCTGTCAAATAGAAAATTATCATACTGATATAAAAGAGAAAAAATCGCGCCTTTCACCGGAATCAGCGGGCCGGATGCGGTGCTTATGTCACCACGGCGCCGGATTTTTGTCAACGGATTCCCGCTGCGGATTCCAGCTACGGGTTCCCGCTGGCCACTGCTATACTCCGGCCCGAAAGAACGCTGCAGGAAGGAAAGCCCCGTGACCGCCGCCGAAACCCCGTCCCCCCATGAAATCTTCCGCTATCCGCTGCTGGTGCGCGAGGCGCATCTGGACACCTTCGGCCATGTCAACAACGCCACCTATTTCCAGGTGCTGGAGGCGGCGCGGTGGGAGTTCATCACCGCGCGCGGCTACGGCATGGAGAAGATCCGCGAATCCGGCCTCGGCCCCACCATTCTGGGCTTCGACAACGTACGGTTTTTAAAGGAGCTGCGGTTGCGGCAGGACGTGGTCATCGAATCGCAAATGCTGTCCTACGTGAAGAAGATCGGCGTGCTGCGGCAGGACATCGTTGATACCGGGGGCGTGAAATATTTCACCTCCACCCTGACCCTCGCGCTGTTCGACACCGCCATCCGCAAGCTCGTCCCGCCCACGCCCGAATGGTTGCAGGCGGTGGGCTTTCGCGCCGCGGCGGCGTGATCCCGCTTACGGCGCGGCGACGGGCGGTATCTCCGTGACCGGCGCGGCGGCGACGGGCTGCCATTCCTTCACCTGCCTGTCGATCGCCGCCACGTTTTCGGGCGGCAACAGCGCGGCGACCGCGCTTTTCTCTGAAGGCAGCCGGGCGTTGTCGTATCCCTGCAGGGCCGCGCGCGCCAGCCAGAAATAGGCGCGGTTGTTGTCCGCCGCCACCCCCGTGCCGTCGCGGTAGAAGATGCCGAGGTTATATTGCGCGGCCGCGTCGCCCTGCATGGCGGATTTCGCCAGCCAGAAAGCGGCGGTCGTTTCGTCCTTCTTCATGTCCTTCGAACCGATGGCGTAGAGGAAGGCGAGCTGGTATTGCGCGTCCTTGTCGCCGTCGATGGCTTTCTGGCGCAGCTCCTCGTGGCGTTTTTTCTCCTCCGCCTCGCGCGCCGCGATCTCGGCGGGGGAAGGGCCCGTCTCGGCAGGCTTGACGGCGGGGGTTTCGCCTTCGGAATTGCCGCCCGCTTTTCGGGCCGCCATCATTTTTTCCAGCTTCGCGCGGTCCTCGGGGCTGAGGCGCCCGGCGAGCAGTTTCTGCATCCCGCCGGCGGCGGCCAGCGCCGAATAGCTCGAATAGCCCGCCCCGGCGGCGACAAGCAGCAGCGCGCCGATGACGGCCAGCGCGGCGGGGACGCTTGGCGGGTTCAGCTCGCCGCTGTAGGGGGAAGGACCATAGCGGTTCTCGCGGTTGTCGCCGGGCTTGACGGCGAGAACGAAGAAGAAATAGAGGTAATAGCCGATAAGCCAGAAATAAGCCGCGACGATGGCATGAAAAAGCACCAGCACGACGGCCACGACCAGAGCCGGCACGGGCAGGTAGAGGTACAGGCAGTTCCAGCCGGATTTGCCGTGGTCGTGAAAACGCTTGATCGTGGAAGCGACGCCCGCGACGAGGCCCACGATATAGACAATCCAGTAAAGAACCGCCAGGGCGCCGAGCGAGATGTCGGGCCGCAGGTAAAGCAGTCCCAGGGAACCGTTCAGGCAAAGGATGGATATGTTGACGAGAATCCAGTCAAGACGGCGAAACCGCCCGGACGCGCTGAACAGGTACGAAACCCAATACCCCATGAAAATCTCCCCCCGATAAGTGATGCCCGTAAATCGCTTTGAAATTCATAAACAAATACTGGCCCCAGCCTAGCACGGCGGCGGGCGGGGCGGCAATCGGGACCGCACGGGGTTAACCGCGCCTTAACTCCCGCTGGTTATAATTTACGTAATACTGGAAGTCTCACTACCGCAGGGCGGAAAGGATGCGCCATGTCCGTTGACCGGATCAACCATATGGCCCGCAAAATCGCGGCGGAGATCGAGCAGGCGCGCGAAGACTCCGCCGGCAACCTCGCCCATTCCGACCCCGAGATCTGGGAGCATCTTTTCGAGGAAGACATCATCCCCGAAACGCAGGCGCTGGAGCCCGCCGCCAATCCGGGCGAGCGCGCGGCCCTGCGCGAATTGTACCGGCAGGTGAAGGAGGTCATCGAACAGGCGCTGATGCCCAGCGACCTTGCCGAGGCCTTTTACGTGCTGGAAGGGCAGGCGCCGGAACTGCTGCGGGCGCTGGCCGAAAAGGACGAGGGGCTGGCGGGCGACATCCTGCGCGACCTGAAATCCGGCTTTTCCGCCATCGGCATGCCGGACGAGACCCGCGCGGTTTTCGCCGAAACCGCCGAGACCATCCGCAAGGCCCGGGCCGTCTTCAACGCCGCCGCCGAAAAACCCGACCCCTCCGCGGGCGGGACATTCGCCGCACCGAAAAACCCGCGCGCCAGCCGCCCCTGAATATTAAAAAAATCATATAAAATAATACTTGTCGGGACGTGTCCCATGGGGGAACATGCAAGGGCATGTACGAGTGTTTTTTAAATGGCTTATGACTTCAAAGACGTAAAAGTGCTGGTGGTGGAAAGCTCCGCCCCGCTTTTGACGCTGCTCAAAAGCGTCCTGCAGATGTTCACGGTGCAAGACCGCAACGTCGGCAGCGCGCTCAGCATGGAAGAAGGCTGGGATCTTTTCCTGAAGGACGACTACGACCTCGTCATCGTCGATTGGCTGGAAAACCCGGACCGCGGCATTCACCTGACGAAAAAAATCCGCATCAACGAGAAAAGCCCCAACCCCTATGTGCCCATCCTGATGACGGCGGGCTCGGGGCATTTGAGCCGCGTGAAGCGCGCGCGCGACGCGGGCGTGTCGGATTACCTCGTCAAGCCCTTCACCGCCAAGACGCTGGCGGACAAGATCACGCGCATCGTGGAACACCCGCGCCCCTTCATCGCCAGCGAAGACTACATGGGCCCCGACCGGCGCATCCACGACATCCCCTTCGAGGGCGAGGACCGCCGCGAAAGCGCGCCGATGAAAACCCCGCTGACCGAGGTTTCCTTCCGCAAGAAAAACTGAAAATGAAGATCCGGGCGGGCGCCTAACCGTGTTCCTGCTGGATTTCGTGCTTGCGATAGTACCGCTCGCAGGAGTGCAAAAGCTCGGTGTGCAGCGCCGTGCCTTCGTTGCTGTCGGCCTTGATGTCGTTCTTGAGCACGAGGGCGATGGCCGCCTTGTGCGCGCCGACGATCTCCAGCACGTCGTCGTCCGCCTCCTCCACGGTTTCAAGGAAGTTCACCGCGACGTCCGCCAGCTCCGTCACGAGGGGCAGGTGGAACATCGTGCCCTGCGCGCGCAGCTGCATGGTGGGATAGAGCAGTTCGCCGATGGCTTCCTCGCCCCGCTCCCCCGCGCCCGCGACGTCGGCCACCGCGTCGCCCAGCAACTCGACCAGCGCCCTGGCGAGCGGCATGAAGTCGATGGTATTGGTGTCGATGGCTTCCTGCGCGCGGATGAGCAAGAGCTCGCTCACCCCGCCGTTGCCCAGCTTTTGCTTCAGCCGGTTGGGCGGCTCGGCCATGGCGGCCCGGCGCAGTCTTTTGTGGTTTTGAAAGATATCCTTGTTCATCGTCTTCCCGCTGTGATGGCATGAAACGCCGCGGCGTTCTTGCCCCTGCGCGACGTATAACGCCCCCTCTCGTCCGCTACAGTATAGGGCAAGAGGCAGAGCGGGAAAAGAAAAGGTTTTTGACGCCGTCAAGCAATTTTCGGGGGATTCTTCCCGCCAATTCCATGGCGGACGGATTATTTCCCGGGCGTCGCGCTTAAGCGCGCGATGAGATCCTCGAGCTGGTCGAGGCTCTTGTAATCCACGGCCAGACGGCCCGCGCTTGCGTTGCCCTGCGCGCTCTCGATGGTGACGCGCAGGCCGAGCTTGCCGGTCAGCCGTTCCTCGAGCGCGAGGATATCGACGTCTTTCTGCCGGAACTGCTTTTGCTTTTTGGGCTTCAGCTTTCCTTCGGCGGAATCCTGCACCAGCTTTTCGGCCTGCCGCACGCTCAGGCCCCGCTTGACGATGGCGTTCGCCAGCTCCTCGGGGTTTTTCGCGCCGATGAGCGCGCGGGCGTGGCCGGCGGAAAGCAGGCCTTTCTGGATCATGCCCTGCAGTTTCGCGGGCAGCTTCAAAAGGCGCAGGGTATTGGCGACATGGCTGCGACTTTTGCCCAGCTGCTGCGCCAGCATTTCCTGCGTATGGCCGAATTCATCGACGAGGCGCTGGTAGCCCTCGGCTTCCTCGATCGCGCTCAAGTCCTCGCGCTGCAGGTTCTCGATGAGGGCGATTTCCAGCGCTTCCTTGTCGGTCAGCTCCTGGATGACGACGGGCACTTCGTGCAGCTGCGCCTTTTGCGCGGCGCGCCAGCGGCGCTCGCCCGCGATGATCTCGAACATGCTGTTGGAAATGGTGCGCACCAAAAGCGGCTGCAGCACGCCGTGCACGGAGATGGATTCCGCCAGCTGGTCGATCGCGCCCTCGTCGAAGTGGCGGCGCGGCTGGAACTTGCCGGGGGTCAGCTTATCGACCGGCAGTTTGCGCTGGCCGCCCGCGGTGGTGATGACCTTGCCCTGCTGCGCCTTGGCGGCGTTGGCGGCGGCGACCATTTCATCCGCGCGCTTCAAGATGGGCTGGAAGGATTCTTCCTCTTTCTTCTGGTCCTGAAAAAGGGCGTCGAGGCCGCGGCCGAGGCCGCGCTTTTTTGCGTCTGCTGTCATGTTCTCCTGTCTCCGTTTGAGGAAATTCATTTTCTTGAGCGCGCCCGACTTCATGCCGCGGGCCCCGCGATCTGTTTTTGCTGCGCTTCCTGCTCGCGCCGCTCGCGCTTCAGCAGCTCTTTCGCAAGGTGGATGTAGGCCTGCGAGCCGGGGCAGGCGAGGTCATAGACGATGGCCGGCAAGCCGAAGGACGGCGCTTCGGAGACCCGCACGTTGCGCGGGATGACCGTCTGGAAGACCTTGTCGCCGAAAAACTCGCGCACGTTGTCGGAGACCTGGTTGGAAAGGTTGTTGCGCTTGTCGTACATCGTCAGCACCACGCCCATGAGGTCGAGCTTGTCGTTGAAGCTGTTCTTCACCCGCTCGATGGTCTTGACGAGGTGGCTGAGGCCTTCAAGCGCGTAAAACTCGCATTGAAGCGGTACCAATACACCGTCAGAAGCAACTAAAGCGTTTAATGTCAATAAGTTAAGTGAAGGCGGGCAGTCGAACATGACATAATCATATTTGCCCTGCGCGCGCTCCAGCGCCTCTTTCAGGCGGGATTCGCGCCGTTCGGTGTCCACCAGCTCGATCTCCGCGCCCGAGAGGTGGATGGAGGAGGGCACGACGAAGAGATGCGGCACCTTGGTGGCGGCGGCGGCTTGCTCGACCGTGCATTCGCCGAAGAGCAGCTCATAGGTGCCGTTGACCCGGTCGGCGCGGTCGATGCCGAAACCGGTGGAGGCGTTGCCCTGCGGGTCGAGATCGACCACCAACACCTTTTTGCCGATGGCGGCCAGCGCGGTCGCCAGATTGACGGTCGTCGTCGTTTTGCCGACCCCGCCTTTCTGGTTGGAAATGCTGATATATCTGGTCTTGTGCGGCGAACCGCCCGCGGCGGAGGCGATGGCGCCGTCCGTGGCGGGTGCGGTGTCAGGCGCCGAAGTCGCGGCCTGATTTTGGGCGAGGGGCTGTGTCATGGTTATCTAAGTACCCCGAATCTCCCTGCATGGGCAAGACGGATTCTGACGTCGGCGTGAAAAAGTTTCACGTGAAACAGGGGCCCGAAATTATCTTTATTTATATTTTCGTCTTATATTTTTTTCGCCACGGGACCGATGCGCAGGATTTTGCCTGAAAGATCGGTCTCGCTCGGGAAAATCTCCGGCTCGAAAACCCATTGCTTCTTGGCCTTCTCGATCTCTTCCTGATAGTTCAGCCCCTTGGGGAAGACGGAATAGAGGGGATGGTCCGGCGTAGCCAGACGGCTGACCATCTGCAGCAAATCTTTCAACGGCGCGAGGGCGCGGGCGGTGATGACATCGATATCGGCGATCTCCTCGTCCTCCGCCCGCACATCATGAATGAAGACCCTGGTGCCTGTTTCACGTGAAACCTCGCGCAGGAAAGTCGCCTTGCGGATATCGGATTCGACCAGATGCACCTCCCGCACGCCCAGCATGGCGAGGACGATCCCCGGAAAGCCCGCGCCGGAGCCGAGATCGACCAGCTTCGCGTCCACGTCCTTCACGTAGCGGAAAAGCTGCGCGGAATCGAAGAAATGCCGCTCCGCCACGTCGTCCAGCGTCGCGGGGCCGACGAGGTTGATGGCCTTCTGCCACTTCAGGAGAAGCTGTTCGTAATGCTCCATCTTCTGAAGCGTTTCACGTGAAACAAAGAAGCCGTGGCGCTCGAAGGTCTGTTCTATACGGCTAGGCAACGTTGCGGTCTTTCGTGTCCGGCTTGCGCTTGACGTGGCGCAGCAGGGCGACGAGGGCCGCCGGGGTCACGCCCGGAATGCGCGCCGCCGCGCCCAGCGTATCGGGCCGGTGCCGGGAGAGTTTCAGGCGCATCTCGTTCGACAGGCTGCCGACCTGCGCGTAGTCGAGGTCTTTCGGCAGCGCCAGCGCTTCGTCCCGGCGGAAAGCCTTGATATCCGCTTCCTGCCGCTGGATATAGCCCGCGTAGCGCGCGTCGATCTCGACCTGCTCCACGATATCGGCGGGGATTTCCGCCAGCTCCGGCCAGCGTTCGGAAAGCGCGGCGATGCTGATATCGGGGTAGCGCATCAGGTCGTGGACGGAGCGGCGCACCCCGTCCTGATTGATCTTGAAGCCCATGCGCTCCAGCTCCACGGGCAGGGCGGTCAGGCCGTTGACGAGGGCGCGGGCCGCTTCCAGTTGTTGCTGTTTCGCCTCGAAGACCGCCGCGCGGTCCCCGCCCACGCAGCCGATGGACAGGCCCGCCGGGGTCAGCCGCTGATCGGCGTTGTCGGCGCGCAGCAGCAGGCGGTATTCCGCGCGGCTGGTGAACATGCGGTAAGGCTCGGACACGCCCTGCGTCACGAGGTCGTCGATAAGCACGCCGATATAGCCGTCCGCGCGGTCCAGCGTGAATTCTTCCTTGCGGCCCGCGGCGGCAAGGGCGGCGTTGACGCCCGCCACCAGCCCCTGCGCGCCCGCTTCCTCGTAGCCCGTGGTGCCGTTGATCTGGCCCGCCAGAAACAGGCCGGAAACGCCGCGCACCTCCAGCGTGCGTTTCAGCGCGCGCGGATCGACATAGTCGTATTCGATGGCGTAGCCGGGCACGAGGATGGCCGCGTTCTCCAGCCCCGGAATGGTCTTGATCATCGCCGCCTGAACCTCGGCAGGCAGGGAGGTGGAAATGCCGTTCGGATAGACCGTATCGTCGTCCCGCCCCTCCGGCTCCAGAAAGACCTGATGGCGCGACTTGTCGGCGAAGCGCACGACCTTGTCCTCGATCGAGGGGCAATAGCGCGGCCCCACCCCCTTGATCTGGCCCGAATACATGGGGGCCACATGCAGGTTGTCGCGGATGACCTCATGCGTCTTTTCATTGGTGTAAGTGATGTGGCAGGAGATCTGCGGCACTGTCACTTCGGTGTTCATGAAGGAAAAGGGCACGGGCGGATTGTCGCCCGGCTGTTCTTCCAGCGCGGCCCAGTCAATCGTCTTGCCGTCCAGCCGCGCAGGGGTGCCGGTCTTCAGGCGCCCCAGCGGCAGCCCCAGTTTTTCGATGCTGAGCGCGAGCCCGACCGAGGGTTTCTCGCCCACGCGCCCGCCGGCCGATTGCTCCGCCCCGCGGTGGATGACCCCGCGCAGGAAAGTGCCGGTAGTAATGACCAGCGCGCCGCAGGAAAACTCATGCCCGCCGCTGGAGGTCACACCGCGGATATTGCCGTCCGCGTCGCGCAAAATTTCCTCCGCCCCGTCGCCGAAGACGGTGAGGTTGGGGTAATCCAGCAGTATTTCCTGCATGTTCTCCCGGTAAAGCTTGCGGTCGGCCTGCGCGCGCGGGCCGCGCACGGCGGGGCCCTTGCTGGCGTTGAGCATGCGGAACTGGATGCCGGATTTGTCGATGACGCGGCCCATCACCCCGTCCAGCGCGTCGATCTCGCGCACGAGGTGGCCCTTGCCAAGGCCGCCGATGGCGGGGTTGCAGGACATGACGCCCACGCTCTCGACCTTGTGGGTCAAAAGCAGCGTATCGGCGCCCATGCGCGCGGATGCGGCCGCCGCCTCGCAGCCCGCATGTCCGCCCCCGATCACGATGACATCATATTTTGTTTTCATATCAGTAACTTAGCTGGATTCTGCACAGAATCCGCCCTTTAATGTTTTAAGGAAAATAACTACCCGAAAAACCGTCTTCGTACAAGCGTTTAATAACAGCATTTATGCTAGCCTGAAAAGACCGACCATGAGGAAACGCCGCAAGAACATGGCCACCATCTTCTCCCATCCCGCCGTGCCCATCGGCATCGCCCTCGCGCTGGGGCAAAAGAAAATCCCGCGCGCGCTCGCGGTCATGGGCTGTTTCGCCTGCTGCGCGGCGGACCTTGACGTCATCGGCTTTCCCTTCGGCATTCCCTACGGCTCGCAATTCGGCCACCGCGGCTTCACGCATTCCATCTTCATGGCGGCGATGATCGCGCTGCTCTGCGCCTGGCGGCTGCCGAAAGAAAAGGATACGAAGGACCTGCCGCCAAAACGCATCTTCGCCTATATCTTCGCGGTCGCGCTTTCCCATCCGCTCATCGACATGACGACGGACGGCGGGAAGGGCATCGCCCTGCTCTGGCCGTTTTCGGCGCAGTGTTTCTTCTGGCCGTGGCGGCCCCTGCCGGTCTCCCCCATCGGCAAAAGCTTCTTCAGCCCCTACGGGCTGCATGTTTTCCTCTCCGAGCTTTGCATGATCTGGCTGCCCTGCCTTGCCCTCGGCGGCGCCGGATGGCTGGCGCGCCGCGCGCTTGCCGCGAGGAAGGAAACGCCGTAAAGTCAGGCTCTCTTTATGCATTCGAAAGGCCTCCCCCATGACCGCATCCCCTAAGCTGCTCACGCTTTGCCTCATCACACAGCCGCCGCGCATTTTGCTGGGCATGAAAAAGCGGGGCTTCGGCGCGGGGCGGTGGAACGGCTTCGGCGGCAAGGTATCGCCGGGCGAGACCATCGAGGACGCCGCGAAACGCGAGCTGCAGGAGGAAGCGGGCATCGAAGCCGGGCCGCTGACCCGCCGGGGCATCGTCGAATTCCGCTGGCAGGGCAAGCCGGACGTGCTGCAGGTCCATGTCTTCCATGCCGACAGCTTCACGGGCGACCCCGTCGAGAGCGAGGAGATGAAGCCGCAATGGTTCGCCATAGAAGACATCCCCTATGACGAGATGTGGCAGGACGACCGCTACTGGTTTCCGCTGTTCCTCGCCGGAAAAAACTTCCGCGGAAGCTTTGAATTTGACGAAAAAGACAATGTTATCAATCACGAACTGCATGAAACGGCGGAAGACCTTTCCGTCGCCGCATGATTTTCCCGGTCTTTCCGTGCTAAAATGGTAATATGGGTCGCAAGGACAACCCAAGGGTACGCGCCCGCATCGGCGCGCGACCCCGACAACCCCGAAGAAGCAACGCCATGTCAACGAACGACAAAGAAAAATCCTATCAGGACGGCCTTTACGGTCAGGTGTACAACGGCCGCAACTGGGACCAGTATTCCGCCGGCCAGCTCATGGCGCGCGACATGGCCAAGAACAAGTCCGGCGGCGTCGATTACACGCCCAAAGCCAACGCCGGCACGGGCGGCGCGTCCGGCGGCGGCATCTTCGTCATTCTCGCGCTCGTCTTCGCCGTCGTCGGCATCGTCGTCACCATCGCCTCCGCACTGATCGCCATCGTCGTCGCGCCGGTTCTCAGTTTCACGCTGCACATGCTGGGCCTTCCCTCCCCCGGCGTCAGGCGCATCTATGTCGCGACCTTCCAGGCGGTGGCGGGCTATGCGCTTTGCCTGTCGGCCCTCTTCATACTGGTGGATATCATCGGGCATCACTTCCCGCCGCTGATGGGCCTCGCGCAGCAGATCGACGCGCTGTACTACGGCATAACGCAGCACCGCTGGGATATCATCAACACCGGCAGCGGCGCATTCTTCACGCTATCCGTTCCCGCGCTCTGGGTCTTCGTCTTCATGCTCCGCCGCAACTTCGCACAGGTCTTCGCCGGGCCGCAGGGCTTCTTGCGCGGCGCGCTGGTCGGCTTGAGCGCCGTGCCGGTAAGCGCAGGCGTGCTCTACGCGGCGCTTAAAATGTTCGTCGGGCATTAAGCGCATGAGCGACGACAAGAATAAATCCTATCAGGACGGTCTCTACGGACAGACGTATAACGGCCGCAACTGGGACCAGTATTCCGCCGGCCAGCTGATGGCCCGCGACCTGGCCAAAAGCAAATCCGGCAGCAGCTACATACCCGGGAACGCGTCGGGCCAGATCGCGCAGAATGCGGGCTCCTTCCCGCTTTTGCTCACGCCCCTGCTCGCCGTCTTCGCCACCATCTTCGCCGGGGTCATTCTCGTCCTCGCGGCCGTCTCGCTTGCGGTCACGCCCGTACTCCTCTTCGCGTTGCGGCTCGCGGGCGCCGCCGGGCCGGGCTTCCGGCGCGTTTACATCGCGGCATTCCAGTCCGTCGCGGCTTACGGCCTTGCCCTCGCGCTGCTAACCGCCTTGCTGGACGTCGTCGGGCATCACTTCTTCCCGCTCAGCGGCTATGCCGCGCAGATCGACGCGTTGGCGTATGGCGTGCGCAACGGCGACTGGTTCTATATCCGGCATGACGCCGTCTTGCTTTTGCCGCTTTCCCTACCCGCGCTCGCCGCTTTCTCCTTCACGCTGTGGCGCAAGCTCGGTGAAGGCTTCGCAGGCGCGCGCGGTTTTCTGGGCGGCATGGCGGCCGGGCTTTCCGTCCTCCCCGCCGGCGGAGCCGCGATTGCCGGCATCATCACCTTGTTCCATCACTAGAGGCAGCGACATGAGCGACGACAAGAACAAAGCCTATCAGGCCGGTCTCTACGGGCAACCCTACAGCGGCAGCAACTGGAACGAATATTCTTCCGGCAGCTTCGCGCGCGCCGACGGCGAAAGACGGCGCAGGGAAGAGCAGGAAAGGATGCAGCGCCAGCAAAAAGAGGCGGCGAAAAGAAACGCAGAGCTTGTGCGCCAATGGAGGCCGAAAGACGCTGACGGCCCCGTCAGCGAGGACGGCGAGGACGGCAAGGCGCTTTTGTTCCTGCTGCTGTTGCCCGTCGGGCTCGCGGGCCTCGTCTTCGCGGCGCTGGGCGCGGCGCTCGGCGTATTGGGCGCGCCGGTCCTGAAACTCGCGGAAAGACTTTCCGGCGGGCGCGAGGAATCCACCTTGTGGGAGGCCTATGTCAGCAGCTTCTTTTCCCTCGCCGCCCTCGGCCTGGGCTTCGCGGGTACGGGCCTGCTCATCGACCTGCTCGGCAACTATGTCATGCCGCGGCTGATGGGCGGGCTGACCCTGCAGATGCGCGCGCTCGCAAGGCTCCTCTTCGACGGGCAGGACGTCGCCTTCACGGCGGTCGCCCCCGCGCTTCTTTTGATGACGCTGACGGGTCTCGTCTCGGCCGCATTTGTGCTGCGCTGGCGGTATGACGAGTTGTTTTCCGGCGGGCGCGGGATTTTGCGCGGCATGCTGGCCACCGTCGCCATGCTGGCGGGCAACTTCGCCGCCCTCTGCGTCTTCGGCTTCACCTATGTTCTCATCTACGGCTAAGGGAAACGCCATGACGCAAGACGCCGCACAACACCAACCCTCGCCCGCCCCCTCGCCCGCTCCGGCTCCCCATCCGCTCTCCCCCGAAGAAGTGGGCAAAAAGATCGAGTCTCTGCGCGCGGCGCAGAATTTTTCCAAAGCCGCCGTGGCCGGCGCAGCCGCCGCGCTGGCCGGCGCGCTTGCATGGGCCGCCGTCACCGTCGCTACGAAAACGGAGTTCGGGCTGATGTCGGTGCTCGTCGGCTATCTCGTCGGCAATGCGGTCAAGAAAACCGGGCAGGGCATCGATGCGCGCTTCGGCTACCTCGGCGCGGGGCTGGCGGGCGCGGGGGCCGTGCTGGGCAATTTGCTCAGCAACCTCGTCTTCTACGCGCGTTACGAAGGCATTCCGCTCGGGGAACTTCCCGGCCGGATCGACGCCGACATGCTGAAAACCGTGGGAATCGGCGGCTTTCAGGGAATGGACCTCTTGTTTTACGGCATCGCGATTTACGAGGGATTCGTGCTTTCCTTCAAATACCGCCTGAAGCGCGCGCCTGTTTCATCTTCTAAATAAGTTAATATAATCATATAATTAAATTGCTTTTTTAAAGTATTTTTAACCCTTTCGCTTTGATGATCGGGCGATATCGGCTATAATGTGCTTAAGGAAATAAACCCGCGTGAAAGACGGAATGGCTCAGGAATGACCGCGACAAGCGACAAACAGGTGTTGACCGGACTGGACGGAAAGCTCTCCGAGGGCTTTCGCGGCGTCGCCCTGCGCGAGCTCGAGGAGCGGATCGTCAAGGCCCAGCCCGAACCGGAACGCGAAAAAGCCGCCGGCATCATCGGCGCTTTCTATGAGGCCGCCGAAAGGCTGAAGGAGCGCGAAAGCGCCTTCGACCGCGGCGCCAAGCCCGGCCACACCGGGCTCGACCTGAAAGCCAACCTGCGCGAACCCGAGCACGTGGCCGCCATGCGCGATTTCCACGCCGCGCGTCAGGACCTGCTGGCGCTCTCCGGCACCCTCGGCCTGAAAATGGCGAAGATCATCGGCGACGTGCTCACCGACCAGACGATATTCAAGGTCGCCCAGCGCATGCTGAATACGCAGACGCTCACCGGTACGCGCGGCCCCGGCTACTGAAAAATCCCGGTTCACATTGAATGAATAAAGCGCGGCGCGCTCAAGCGCTGTGCAGAACCTCGACGTCTTCCAGCGTCACGAGGCCGTGGGTGCCCAGTATCTTCAGCACCTCCGGCATGAAGGACTGCAGCTTTTCCGCATCCTCAATGATCTGGATGAGGACCGGCTGCTCGTTCGAAAGTTTTTCCCCCTCCAGCCGTGCGCCTTCGAGAAGTTTCAAATGGCCATAGGACATCAGCCCGCTGAAAACCGTCAGCCCCGCCAGCTCCGCCCTTTTCGCGCTCATCACGATGGCTTCGTAAAGCGGCAGCCCGTTGTGCCGGTTATGCCCCCCGACGTAGATGTTCATGCGTTTGCATTTTTGCGGCAGTGCCGTCATGGTTCGCTCCCCTTATGGTCTTCTCGCTCTTGTGGTCTTCTCAAATGTATTCCGTTTTCATTATAAATCAAAACCGCCCGGGTTGTAACACCCGGACGGCTTGAAAAACGGTTATTAAAGGCTGGCTCAGATGCCGGGGCCGCCTGTCTTTTTCGCGGGGGCCGCATCCTTGGGCGCGGCGGGCTTGTTTTCATTCGCGGGTTTTTTGCCGCCGTCCTTCGCCAGACCGAACAAGGCCTTGAGCGAGAAGCCGCCCTGTTTCTCTTGCTTTTGCGGCGCGCTCACGGAAGCGGCTGCGCGCGGCGCGGGTTGCGCGGCGGGTTTTTGCGGTGCGGGTTTCGGATCGTCGCTCTTGAAGAAATTCGTCACTTTCTCGACCGCGCTGCCCAGCAGCTTCACGACGCCACCCACGACGCCGCCCAGACCCACGGCGCCCCATGCCGCGATCGGCGCGGCCACCTGGCCGATGAAAAGCCCGCCCACGCCGCCCGCCGCCGTCAGCGCGACGGTCGCGGCCGTGCCCATGGTGCCGACGATCGCGCCGTGCACGGCGACCGCGCCGGCGACAAGGCCGATGACCGGCATGAAAATAGCCGCGCCAAGGCCCACCAGCGTGGTCAGGGTGCCGGCGGCGCCGCCGACGATCGTCGAAGTCTTCATTTCACATTCTCCATAAGGGAACAGGGTTAAATTCATTGATATGCGCAAAATCTGGGGTAAATCCGCGCTTCTGTCAAACAAGACCGGAAGCCGCGCGCCCGCAAAGGGGCAAAACGCAGGATATGTTTAAAAATATGGGAAAGAATCCGTCGGACGTAAACGATTTCGCCGTGTCATGCGGCGATGGCGTATCCCTCCAGCCGCTCGATCAACCTTGCGCGCGTATCCTCATCGACGAAGGCTTCCTCCACCGCGTTTTGCGAAAGCTTCAGCAATTCGCGCTCGGTGAAGCCGAAATGCTGGTGCGCGACCTGGTATTCGCGACCGATGGAAGTATCGAAGAAGGTCGGGTCGTCGCTGCCCAGCGTCACCTTCAGCCCGGCGTCGAAGAATTTGCGCAGCGGGTGTGCGGCGTAATAGGGGAAGACTTTCAAGAACAGGTTGCTGGAAACGCAGACCTCCGGCACGGCCTTGAGGGCGACGAGCTCTTCCATCAGCTTCTCGTCCTCTATCGCCCGCACCATGTGCCCGAAGCGGCGGATGTGCAGAAGGTCGCGCGCCTGCCGCACGGTTTCGGGGCCCGAAGCCTCGCCCGCATGCGCGGTGCGGTTCTTCAACCCGCTGGCTTCATAGGCCGGCACAAAGTCCGCGATGCTATGCGCGTTCTCGTCCCCCGCCATGCCGAAGGCGGTGACGAGCGGGTGCGGGTTGTCATGCGTGATCTTGCCGACTTTCAGCGCGGCTTCCGGCCCGTAGTGGCGCACGCAGGTGGAGATCATGCGCATCTCGATGCCGCATTCCTCATGCGCGCGCTCATAGCCCTTGGTGATCGCGTCCAGCATCTCCGTATAGGTCAGCCCGACCATCACGCCGTGGTCGGCGGAAATGCCGATTTCCGCATAGATGCAGCCTTCGTCCGCGGAGCGTTTCAGGTAGTCGTAAGTGATGTCGGTATAATCCTGCGCCTTTTTCATCACCTTGGTCGCGTCGTCATAGGCCTCGATGAAGCCTTTGAGCGAGCCCGCGCCGGTGCCGTCGCTTTCCCAGCGGAAGCTGTCGCCCTGCGCGCTCATCAGCGTGGCCGCGGGGGTGACGCCGTTGCGCTCCGCGATTTTTTTCGCCATCGCGGGCGTGATCGTGCCCTCAAGGTGGACGTGCAAATCGACCTTGGGAATAAGGCGGATCTGTTCGGAAAGCGCCGTCATGCCGCTTCCAGTATGGTGGAGATGCCCTGCCCGCCGCCGATGCACATCGTGGCCAGCGCGAATTGCTTGCCGTCGCGCTGCAAAAGCTGCGCGGCCTTGCCGGTGATGCGCGCGCCCGAAGCGCCCAGCGGGTGGCCCAGCGCGATCGCGCCGCCGTCGAGGTTGACGGTGTCCATGTCCGCGTCGAGGTCTTTCAGCACCGAAAGCGCCTGCGCCGCGAAGGCCTCGTTCAGCTCGATGACGCCGATGTCCTTGATGGTCAGGCCCGCGCGCTCCAGCGCCTTCCGGCTGGCGGGTACGGGGCCGATGCCCATGATCTCCGGCGCGCAGCCCGCGACCGCGACCGACTTGATGCGGGCGAGGATTTTCATGCCGTGCGCCTTGGCGAATTCTTCCGACGTCACCAGCGTGGCCGAAGCCCCGTCCGTCAGGGGCGAGGCGGTGCCCGCGGTCACGGTGCCCTCGGCATCGAAGGCGGGCTTGAGCCCCTGCAGCCCGGCCAGCGTCGTTTCGGGACGGATGCAGCCGTCTTCGTCGATGGTGACGCCGTCGTCGCGGGTGATGGGCACGATCTCGTCCTTCAATCTTCCGCCCTCGCGCGCCAGCACGGCCTTTTGCTGCGAGGACAGGGCGAATTTTTCCTGCTCCTCGCGGCTGATGGCGTATTTTTTCGCAAGATTCTCCGCCGTCTCGCCCATCGAGATATAGGCTTGCGGGTAGTCATGCGCCAGTTTCGGGTTGGGCAGCGGGTTGAAGCCGCCCATGGGAATGCGCGACATGCTCTCGACGCCCGCGCAGATGAAGGCATGGCCCGCGCCCATCTGGATCGCGCCCGCCGCCTGGTGGATGGACTGCATGGAAGAACCGCAGAAGCGGTTGACCGTGACCCCCGCGACCGAAACCGGCAGCCCCGCGATATTGACCACGAGCCGCGACATGTTGAAGCCCTGCTCCCCTTCCGGGAAGGCGCAGCCGAGGATGAGGTCCTCGATCTCCTTCGGCTCGATGCCGGTGCGCTTGACCAGCTCCACCACCACGGCGGCGGCGAGATCGTCCGGGCGGACGGAGGCCAGCTCCCCTTTCGCGGCGAAATGGAAGGGAGAGCGCGCATAGCCCGCGATGACGACGTTTTTTTCCATGGAAGATGTCCTAATCTGGCCTGATGACAAAGCCGGGTTATATGAATGTCAGGAAAACAATCATATAAATATGATGGACAAAGGCAACAATATCAAGAATCATCAGGCCTGCCCATCCATATGACAAAAAGGCTTTTGCACATGACGAAGACCGGTCCCGCCGAAACGGAAGCGAAAATCCCCCACCCGCTGTTCAAGGTTTCCTTCGTCTTCCCGCGCGTACTGCGCGAGGCCGAGGCGCAGACCGCGGGCGAAGCGCTCGAGGAGCTCGGCGTTTCGGTCTTTGTCCATAATCGCGACTCCGCCGACGGCGACGACTGGGAAATCAGCCTCACCACCTACGGCGAGCCGGACATGGGCGCGATTTTCGCCGCGCTCGAAGGCTGGATGGAAGCGCGGGGTCTTGAAGGCCTCATCGCGCCCGAAAACGTCACCGCCGAAGCCCTGCCCGAAACCGACTGGCTGCAGCATGTCTATGATAATTTTCCGCCCGTCGTCACCGGCCGGTTCTTCGTCCACGGTTCGCATTACGCGGGCGAAAAGCCCGAAGAGCTCATCCCCCTGCAGATCGACGCCGCCACCGCCTTCGGCTCGGGCGAGCACGAGACGACGCGCGGCTGCCTGCTCGCCTTCGAGGAGCTGGAGAAACGCGGAAAAACCTTCAAAAACGCGCTCGACATGGGCTGCGGCTCGGGCATCCTCGCCATCGCCATGACGAAAATCTGGCCGGGCATCCGCGTCGCGGCCATCGACATCGACCCTGAATCCGTCACCGTCACCGCCCGCCACGCGGCCATGAACGCCGCCGAAACAGACATAGAGGCCGCGGCCGGCGAGGGCTATGCGACGCCGCTTTGCGGGCGGCGCGCGCCCTACGACCTCATCGCCGCGAATATTCTGGCCGGGCCGCTCATCGCCATGGCGCCGGACCTTGCGAAATCCCTCGCGCCCGGCGGGTTTTGCGTGCTTTCCGGCCTGCTCGGCAGGCAAGAAGCGGAAGTCGCCGCCGCGCATGAGGCCGAGGGGCTCGAGCCCGTCCACGCCGTCGCCCTTGGCGAGTGGCGCGCGCTGGTTTTTCAAAAGAAAGGCTAAATCTTTGCCCGCTTTGCTTTATCGCCCGCGGGGGCTATAATTATATAGAGCGGGCCGCTACGCAACCGGAAAGCCCGCGCCAAAGGGGAGTCGAGTTTCATGCGCCGAAAATCCATGCACAAAATGACGCTGCTGGCCGCGGTGGCCCTTTGCTGGGGGTTCCTGGCCGTCGGCGCCGCGCATGCGGACGGCCCCCCGAAGAAAGACAACGGCGACGCCGCCATGGAAGAGCTCTTCGGCGACACCGAGACGCAGAGTCAGGACGCGCGCATTCCGCCGGTCAGCGAATACGACGACGTGCCCGAGGGCGTGCTGCTGGACAACGTCGCGAAGAAGGAAAAACCGAAAGAGAATAAATCCGATCAGGTCTATGAAATCACCACCCACCGCCTGAACTACGACGCCATTCTCGACCTCTACAACAAGGGCGACTACAAGCGCGTGGCCGAAAACCTTTTGCCGCTGGCCGTTTCCGGCCACCACGGCGCGGAAGAGCTTATCGGCATCATGTATCACCAGGGGCAGGGCGTGCCGCAGGACTTCGCGAAGGCCAAGATGTTCCTCTCCCGCGCGGCGGACGCCGACCGGCCGCTGGCCGAGCACCACCTTGCCACCATGTACTTCCTCGGGCAGGGGATGGAGAAAGACGCCGTGACCGCGCTGATGTGGCTGCATATCGCCATCGTCCATTACCCGGAAGGCGAGGCGAAAAAACGCGCCGAGCAGGACCGCGACAATATCTACACCCAGCTTTCCCGCCGCGAAAAGGACCGCGCGATGGACATGGCCCGCAAATGGCTTTCCGACAAGGGCGAGGCGCACCTGCTGGACCTGCAGTGACGGAACGAGAACGTCGCTAAAAAAGTTCACGGACAAAACAAAAAAAGCGGGCCGCTTTTGACAGCGGCCCGTGAATTATTTCGTCCCGTCGTTCAGTAGAAAGAATTCTTAAAACTGCGGCTTGCGCTTGGAGCCGACGTAGGCTTTCGCGTACTCATAGGTGAAACCCGCGTTCTGGAAGCCCGTGTTGGGGTTTTCGCCGGTCAGGCAGGAAAGCGCCGCCGTCGCGTACTGGAACGCGCTCTTGAAGAAGGAGGTTTCCTTGCCGGAAGATTTTTTCGGTTCGTTTGCGTTTGCCATCGTTGTCACCCTGCTGTTGTTTGTTGAAACCTGATGACATTCAAGCTATCCCGATTCTGGTAATATGTCAAATAAAATGAAGAAATGGTTAACGCGCCGGATGCCTGAAAAAGCCCTGTCCTAGCGGCGCAGACCGGTAATAAGCGTATTATTGTCAATAACTTGCAGGATATCGCGCTGCAGGTGGAGCAGGTGCATCCGGTTGATGTCGTCTTCCTGCCGCCCATACCACTCGCTGTTGAAGGGACAGCCGGAAAGATAATTCAGCCCGTTCGGCAAAAGCCCCAGTTTTTCCGCCGCGCGGCGCGCCAGCCGGCGCCGGCCGATGACGGCGGGTGCGGGAAATTCCGCTTCCGGCGGCTCCGCTTCCACCGCTTCCACCGCATTCGGCGCGCACTGCGCCATATACTGCATCAACGCCATGTCCATGATCTCCAGCGCGACATGGTCGCAGGCCGCCGTGCGCTCGCCTTCCGCGAACCATTGGTTGAAACCGGCGCGCAGGGCCGCGCCGTCGAACTGGTGATAGGGGTTCTCCAAAATCGCGCGCTCGAAGACGACCGCCACGTCCCCGTCTTGCCCGGAGAGAAGATAGCGCCAGAGAAAGGACGCCCCCGCCCCGCGCAGCTCCCATGCCGCAAGATGCGTGACCGCGCCGATATCCGCGTCCGCGCAGCGGCTCTGGCGGATGAAGTCCTCGGGTCTCAGCCCCACGTCCGGCCCGCAGCCGTTGTGAAGATGCCACGCCCGGCGCAAGCCCGCGAGGAAGGAGACGAGATAGCGGCTCATCCCCTTTTCGGTTTTCTGCAGCATATGCGGCTGGTAGCCGAGGTCGAAATGATTTTGCGCGGGATAGAAAAAGCAGCCGTTCGGCTCCAAAAGCGGGTCCAGTCCCACGGAAACGTCCCGCGCCACGGCGTTCTGCAGCAACCGCCGCCCCAGCGGGCTGTGCTCCAGCACGTCGCAAAGATCCCTGATATAGCCGAGAAAAATTTCCTGCCCTGTCGTCAGGCTCTCGCGCGAAAAAGATCCGGCGGTCTCGTCTTCCGCCAGCATCCCCAGACGGATTGAAATCCGCCTTTCGCCGTAGCCTTTCAGCATCTGCGTTCATCCTCCCGCGGGACGTTCAGGCGGCGAGATGCGCGCCCATAGACTTAATGACCCTGCTCTGAATGCCGGGTGCGCTTGCTCCGGTCGGCGTAACCGGCGAAATCGACGACCTCGGCGGACAGCTTCACGGATTCTTCCATCATCTGCAGTTCCTTCTCCTGGAAGCTGCGCTCGAATTTGATGAACCACAGGAAGTTCGCGTTGGAGCGGTCCTCCACCGTGGCGTAGCACATGTCGGTCGGCGCATGCTGCGCGTGCATCGACAGGTAGTTGCGGCCGTGCGGCATTTCGCCGAGGCGCTTGAACAGCTCCATCGAGACGCGCGCGCGCTTGTCCGCGGCCTTCATGTACCCGGCCTCGTCCAGCAGCATCTGGTGGATGATGCGCTTGTCGTGGATTTTCGTGCGGCTGTCCTCGAAGAACTTGTCGTAGGCGGCGCGCGCGGCCTGCCCGTTGTTCAGCGTGCGGAAATCCGCCTGCGCCTTGATCTCGAACATGCGGCTGACGTCCGCCATCGGCGAGCCGACGAGGAAGTCCCAGGCCTCTGGCATGTCGGCCAGCTTCAGCTCCCATGCGACCTTGATGGAGACCATCAGCGCGTCGGCCATCTGCGCGCGGTTGACGAGGATCGCCTCGTCCGGCTCGAAGCTCATCGGGTTGACCAGCGCGCCCGCCATCTGCTGGGACGCGCGGCGCAATTCGCGCGCGAGCAGGTTGATCAGGTCGCCTTTCGGGCGGTAGGGGTTGAGCGTGATGATATGACGCTCCCCGCGGTAATAATATTGCGATGCCGGCGACTGGGTGTCATAGACGATGTCCAGCGCCTGCCGGCGCGCGTCCTGCAGCATGGCTTCGCCCGTACGGCTCGCTTTGACGGCGGTCACCAGCTCGTCGATGGAGACGATGTCGGCGGGGGCGTTTTCCGTTTCGCAGACGAGGCGCTGGTCCAGCCGCCAGTCGAGGCTGGCGCGGTGGCTCAAATGCCCGTCCTTGCCCTGGCGCAGCCTGTCCGTGGTATTGCGGAAACGACCTTTCGCGGGTCTTCTGGTCTTGCTGCCGTTCGTGTCTGCGTCGTTGCCCATGTCACACCCTTTTGTTTCTTATTTATTGGTGTCTGCTTTTCCTGAATCTGAAGGCCGTTCGGTTATCGGTGTTAAGCCTTTGTTCCGGTTACTCAAACAGACAGCTACTCCTACCCTCTTCATCTTCATGATGGCAGGGAGAGGTTAATAACCCCTTTTCCACAGGGTAAAAAGCAGGAAAATTATTGTGTTACGGAAAGTAAACGCTGTTTTTTGCACATAATGGCGGGTAAATGAACCACAGAAAAAGAATAATCATGTTGTAAATGGAGCACGAATCCGGTTTTTTCTTGATTTCCGCAGTGCAATAAAACGCGTTTTCAGGCGTTTTCGCCGTTCATCTGCGGGGGTGATTCGATGATTCCCAGCCGCGCCATGCATTTGAGCTGCGCCAGCAGCATGGATTTCTGCATCCAGCGCAGCCGGGGCAGTTTTTCCGGCACCTCGCGATAGGCCTGGTCCGCGAAATAGCCCGAGACCGCCGTCAGCATCACCGCGCGGTCGTCCGGGTCGATGGCCGCGCCGCCCGTCTGCGCGTATTCGTCGAAAAGCTTTTCCGTCTGGCCATAGCCCATCGCCTCCATGTTGGAAAAAATGAAGACGAGGTCCAGCGCCAGCGGCCCCCAGCAGGCGTTCGGCCAATCGACCGCGAAGCTGCGCTCGAGCGCGAAGAGGAAATTGTCGAGACGCAGGTCGCCGTGCAGCAGCCCCTCGGCGGTTTCCATCTTCTCCACCCGCGCCTGCCACTGGCACAACGCCACCATGTTGTGCTCGAACCACTTCCCGGCAAGGCTGGGTTGGGCGAACATCGAGAGAAATTTTTTCCGCACGCCCTCGTCATGCCGCAAGCGCAGCCATTTCTTGTCGCCCGTGAAGAACTGGTCGATATAGACCTGCTTGCGCGCGGGCGGCAGGATGCCCTGCGCCTCCCGGTCGGCCTGCCAGCGTTTCATGACCTCCATCACCCGCTGCGCGCTCGCAAGGTTTGGGTCGTGCGGCACGAAGTCCCAGATGCCGAGCATCCAGCCGTCCTCGTCCCCGTCGGAGACGACGCCGATATAGGGCGGCGCCACGGCGCGCAGGATGTCCAGCGTTTCATAGGCCATGACCTCCTGCCCGAGGTTCTTCGCGCCGTGCGACAATTCGCCCGGATGCGTGCCCTTGGCGAAGACCCGGCGGCCCGATTGAAGCGTCATGATGAATCCCGCCGAAGACGACAGCCCGCCGAAGGCGACGTCGCTGCTTGCGATCTTGTCGCCCACCATATCCTCTATCTGCCGGAGCATGGCGGGCGGAAGGTCTGAAAACAGGGGCTTCTTTTCGCGCGCTTCGGGTTCTTTGAGCAGGGCCGACATGATGGCTTTCTACGCTGCCGCGTCCTGAAGGACGGGCATGCCCTCGATCTTGAGTTCCTCTTCGGACATGCTGACGAGGCCGTCGCGCTTGACGTGCACCTTGGTCTTGAACAGGCTGTCCTTGAAGACCATGAAGGCCTCGAGGTTATAGGTGCCGTCCTCGTCCTTGCCGATGACCGTCACGGGCTCGAGCATTTCCTGCATGACCTTGCGGCCCTGCAGCGGCGGCTCCACCTGCCAGCGGATGTCGTCGATGCTCTCGATGATCAGGAACCTGCCGTGGCGGCCGCGCACGTAATTGAAGAAGAACTTCACGTAGTCAACGACGCTGTCGTCGTTCAGCGCGATCGGCGCCTTTTCGTTCGTCTCGTAAATCGTCTGGTTGGTCCAGTTGACGACGTTCACGTCGCCCGGCTTGCACAGCGCATATTTGCGCGCCCCCGGCACGGCGGAAAGATCGGTGAGCTCGTAAAACGTATAGTCCTTGTAAAAGGGCAGGCGCTGCATGCGCACCGTGGTCTCGCCCTCGGAGAAGGGCACGGGCTCCAGATACGGGTTGATGTCGCTCAAGACGCGGGCCGCGCGCTCGGGGTCAAGTTTCTGCCAGTCCTCAATCATCCCTCTAAACCTTATGCTGACCCGCGCTTTTCGCGGTTTTGTATTCAACCTTTTCATCTTATCGGGATTGCGAGCGCATGAAAAGGCCGCAGGCGCTGTGGATAAGCCGCTGGATATCCCTGCTGATCAATTTATGGATGAAACCTCTTAAGAATAAGTCAACGAGTCCGAACAAGCACTTAGGCCGTTTTTCCAAAGGCGGACTCTGGAATGGAATGATGGGGATAACTCCCTTTTACGGAATCAAAACTTATCCACAAAATCCACAAGTTTTTAAACCACCGGATTCATTTTATGAATCCCGCTTATACGCCAAACCGCGCACAGCAGCGACGTGTTTGCCGTTCGCCCCTTGTGTGGGTAATTCCGCCGCCGTCCGCATATCCCCGCTATCCACCGTCCTACAGACTCCAACAACCTTTAATTAATACTATTATTTAAGAGGGTTTTTCTTCCAAGCCCGCCCAAAAGCTGGCACTTTCCCTTGAAACGGATCATCACAAGGCCTTCAGGCAAGCATATGACACAACAGCCCGTCACCAAAAAGCAAGACCAGCCCCAGCCCTTGAAAAGGGTTCTTTCGGGGCAGGCGGCGACGCCAGCGCCCTTCTGGCTCATGCGGCAGGCGGGAAGGTACCTGCCGGAATACAGGGCCCTCAGGGAGCGGGCAGGCGGCTTTCTCGACCTTTGCTTCAATCCCGAATGGGCGGCGGAAGTCACCTTGCAGCCCCTGCGCCGTTTCGACATGGATGCGGCGATTTTGTTCTCTGACATTCTGGTCATTCCGCACGCCCTCGGGCAAAAGCTCTGGTTCGCGCCGGGCGAGGGGCCGCGGCTGGAACTGCTGGGGGATACGCAGGCTTTCAGCGGGCTCGGCTATGACGCCTTCGATGAAAAGCTGTCGCCGGTTTATGAGACCGTGCGCCGCGTGCGCGCGGAACTGCCGGCGCATAAAAGCCTCATCGGTTTCGCGGGCGCGCCCTGGACGGTTGCCTGCTACATGATCGAGGGCAGGGGCGGCGGCGTCTTTCAGGCCGCGCAGGATTTCGCCAAACAGAACCCGGATGATTTTCAAAACCTCATGGATATCCTCGTCGCCGCCACGGCCCGTTACCTGACCGCGCAGGTCAAGGCGGGCGCGGACGTGCTGCAGATATTCGACAGCTGGGCGGGCCTGCTGCCGCCTGAAGAATTCGAGCGTTGGGTCATCGCCCCCACGAAGGCGCTGATGGATATCCTGCGCCGCGATTGCCCCGCAACGCCCGTCATCGGCTTTCCGCGCGGCGTGGGCGAAGCCTGCGGGAAATACGCCGCCGCCACCGGCGTGAACGGCATGGGTCTGGGCCAGGAAATTTCCATCACCCGCGCGCGGGAAATATGCGGCGACGCCATCTGCCTTCAGGGAAACCTTGCGCCGGAACTTTTGCTTCAGGGCGGCGTGCAGATGGAAGAGGCCGTCATGGATATTCTGGACGAAGCCGCGGGCAAGCCATTCATCTTCAACCTCGGCCACGGCATCATCAAGGAAACACCGCCCGAACACGTCGCGCGGCTGGCGGCCATCATACGGGGGCACAAGCCGTGAAGACCGCCGTTGTCCTCTTGAACCTCGGCGGGCCGCTCAAGCGCGAAGACATCCGTCCGTACCTCTACCGCTTTTTCATGGACAAGAACATCATCGGCGCGCCGCTGCCGATACGCTGGGCGCTGGCGCAGTATATTTCCCTCTCCCGCAGCATGGGAGCGGCGAAAAGCGCCTACAGGGAACTCGGCTACAAATCCCCCCTGCTCGAGAATACACAAGCGCAGGCCGACGCGCTGCAAAAAGAACTGGGCGATGCGGCGAAGGTTTTCATCTCCATGCGCTACTGGCAGCCGGACAGCGAAGCGCTCGCCAAGCAGCTGCGCGAATATGCGCCGGAGCATGTCATTCTCCTGCCGCTCTATCCGCAATTCTCCACCACCACGACCGGCTCGTCCTTCGAGGACATCAAAAAAGCCTGCGCGGATATATTCGAAAAGGCGAAGCTGAGCGAGATTTGCTGCTATCCCGAAGATGAAGGATTCATCGCCGCTTCCGTTGCGCAAATCCGCGTAGCCTTCGAAGAAGCGCGCAAGACTTACGACGGCAGGATCCGCCTGCTGTTCTCCGCCCACGGCTTGCCAGAAAAGGTGGTCGCCGCGGGCGATCCCTACCAGCGCCAGTGCGAGCTGACGGCGGAAAAGATAGCCGAAAAAATCGCACGGGAAGTCCCGGACCTCGACTGGCAGATCTGCTACCAAAGCCGCGTCGGGCCCATGAAGTGGATCGGCCCCTCGACCATCGAGGCGCTGGGCAAGGCGGCGGCGGACAAGACCGGCGTCATCATCTATCCCCATGCCTTCGTGTCCGAACATGTCGAGACGC
Organism: Alphaproteobacteria bacterium; assembly: GCA_016124645.1. Taxonomy (GTDB): domain Bacteria; phylum Pseudomonadota; class Alphaproteobacteria; order Micavibrionales; family UBA2020; genus WGNE01. The sequence goes on along the minus strand of WGNE01000031.1, from coordinate 104,628 downwards.
TGGTGGAAATCGACATGGACTACCGCCGCATGGCGAAAGACCTCGGCATCCCCTATTTCGGCAAGGCCGAAACCGTCGGCGCGCAGCCGCATTTCATCTCCGGCCTCGCCGCCATGGTCCGCCGCGCGCAGGGCGGATCGGTTTGCGAAAAAATCTGTCCTGAAAAATTCACCCGCTGTCCCTGCAAGGCGCAGGAAGGCCTGAAACAGGCGGCGTAGAAAGCAGCCAAAAAACAGAAGGAAAAACAACATGCCGTTCCAGCCCGTCGCGTTCTTCGCAGACCATTACAACTGGGTGAAAGCCCTGCACATCATCGCCGTCATTTCATGGATGGCGGGCATGCTCTACCTGCCCCGGCTTTTCGTCTATCACGCGGATGCGGACAAGGGCTCCGAGCTGTCGGAGACGCTGAAGATCATGGAGCGCAAGCTTTTGCGCGTCATCATCAACCCCGCCATGGGGGCGACGTGGCTTTTCGGCATCTTCCTCGTGCTCGGCAATCCCGCCGTGCTCACGCAGGGCTGGTTCCACGTCAAGCTGACGGCGGTGCTTTTGCTTTCGGGGGTTCACGGCTTCCTTGCGAAAACGCGCAAGGTCTTCTTGAAGGACGAGAACAAGCGGCCCGCGAAATTCTACCGCATCCTCAACGAAGCGCCCACGGTGCTCATGATCCTCATCGTCATCATGGTGGTGGTGAAGCCTTGGCAGTAAAGTTTTTTCCCGGTCAGTTCCCGAATTGCGCCATGTGGTTGTTTTCCAGCTCCTGCGAGTAGCGGCGCAGCAGCTGGTCTTCGCGGGCGTAGCCGATGATCTGGCGCTTGCGCTGGCCGGCCAGCACGGGCAGCTCTTCCTGCCGCGCCTCCGCGAAGACGCGCAGGGCGTCCTGCAGGTTCTGGCGGGGCAGCAGGAAGCTGTCCTTCGCCTTGGCGAGGGAGAGCGCGTCTTGTTCCTTCGTTTCGGTTTCGGGTTTTCCTTCTTCCGTCGCGGGCGTCTCGCGGCCCGGCGCGTGCAGGTCGCCGATGCTCAGGACGCCTTGGTAATTTCCCTTGTCATCGACAAGAAAGACGTTGCGCAGCCCGCTCGCCAGCGGCAGTTTTTCGCGCAGCGCCGCCAGCGTTTCGGCGGCGGGGGCGGTGGGCGCGTCGCTGCGCATCAATTTTTCAACCGTCAGCTCGCGCAGCCAGCCCACGTCCCGCGCGCCGGAAATGCCGATGCCCTTCAAGTGGAAACGCCATGTTGAGAAGGAATAGCCGAAACTGTACCGCGTAACGGTGGAGGACACGAGAATGCCCGCCAGCACCGCCGTCATGGCGGGGAAGCTGCCGGTCATTTCCAGCACCAGCATCATCATGGTCATGGGCGCGCCGACGACGGCCGCCGCGACCGAACCGGTGCCCGCGAGGATGAAGGTGGCGAAGGCCGTATCCGACATCGGGATGAAATGGCTGGCGATGATGGCGGAGATCTGCCCCAGCAGGCAGCCGAGGAAGAGCGAGGCGCTGAACAGCCCGCCGCGAAAGCCCGAGCCGATGGACAGGGACGATGCCGCCATTTTGCCCAGCAGCAAAAGGAACAAAAAGCCCAGCGGCCATGTGTTGTGCAGATGCTCGTCGATGCCGCCCTGACCGCTGCCCAGCACCTGCGGGGACAGCGTGAAGGCCAGCGTGCCGACCAGCAGCCCGCCGATGGCGGGGCGCAGCCATTCGGGCACCGGCAGGCGCGAAAAGACCCGCTCCGACCCCGTCACCGCCTTCATGACGATGATGGCGACGACGGAAGCCGCCGCGCCGACGATGAGGAAGGCCACGTAATCGCGCACCGGAATGTCCAGCGTCTGCATCGGCAGGGAGAAAATCGGCGTGCCCGCGGTGAAGACGTGCAGCACCAGCACGGCGAAAAGCGCGGCCAGCGTCACCTGCGGCAGGGCGGCAATGGCGTAATGGCCCAGCACCAGCTCGTATCCGTAAAAGGCGCCTGCCAGCGGCGCGTTGTAGGCGGCGGCGATGGCCGCGCCCGCGCCGGCGGCGACGAAGATGCGCACGTCCGAGCGGCGCAATTGAAGCTTGCTGCCCGCCCATGACATCCAGCAGGCGCCGACCTGCGTATAGGCGGCCTCCATCCCGACCGAGATGCCCGAGCCGTTGGAGATCAGCGTCGCCATGAGAAGGCGCAAGCTGCCGCCGACCGTCATGCGCCCGCCGTAAATCGCGTTCGCCTCGATTGGGTCGATGATGTCGCCCGGAAAAGCCTTGCGCAGCCAGGGTGCGGAAATCCCCAGCAACAATCCGCCCGCGACCGGCACGGTGAACAAAAGCCATGGGGCGACATGGTCCGCCGCGCTCAAATGCTCGTGCGCGGGCAGCATGAAGGCCGCGTGGTGCAAAAAGGAAACGAAGCTGTGCAGCCCGCCCGTGATCATGCCGACCACCACGCCCATCAGCGCGCAAAGGAAGATCTGCGCGGGCTTGTTCTCGCGCAGGAAGCCGGTGAAAACGTCGAAGCTGGTCCGGGCTGGCGTTTTTTTCGCGGTTTTGCGGGCGGGGGCGGTCATCGGCGGGCGTATCCTTCGTTCAAGTATCGCAAAGTATAACGGCAAGGGATGGCTTTGGTAATTCCTAATGACCGGGGCAGGCGACAAAGAGCGACAAAGGCCGGAACCGGCGCGCCCGAACCCGCAGGGGAGGAAGCCGTGTACACCTGTACCGCCCATCGCCATGCCCTGTTTTTACAGGATTATGAAAATAAAAACCCCGAAACAGGTCATTTTCCTGCCTTTTTCGCCCATTTTTATGAATAAACCCGGAATGCGCAGTTGACATACATCTGAAAAATGTCTATTTTTGCGCTATCTACTCTTGAAATCCGGCCCGCATTTTTGGTTGTCCCGGCATTCATTCAAGACATCAAACGCAAATTCAGATCCGCAACCGGTCTTCCAAAGCAACTCAAGATGCACGCATCAGGCGCATCATCATTCCCCTAAAAGACATCAGCATACGAAAGAGCATACAGTGGTAAAACGCACACGTCATTCCGGCCGACAGTCAGGCGGCAACTCACGCGGCGGCAACAGCAACGGCAACGGAAATGGAAACGGCCACTTGCCGCAGGACGACATGACCGAAGAGGAAGAGGCGAACCTGCCCGAGCGCGACCCTAACGCCAAGATCATGGACCTGCACGAGCTGAAGACCAAATCCCCGGCCGAGCTGCTGGCCTATGCCGAAAGCCTCGGCATCGAAAACACCTCCACCATGCGCAAACAGGAAATGATGTTCGCCATCCTGAAAAGCCTGGCGGAGCAGAACATTCCCATTTCCGGCTCCGGCGTGCTGGAAGTCCTGCAGGACGGCTTCGGCTTCCTGCGCTCCCCGGAAGAAAACTACCTGCCGGGACCGGACGACATCTACGTCTCCCCCAGCCAGATCAAGCGCTTCGGCCTTCGCACCGGCGATACCGTGGAAGGCGAGATCCGCGCGCCCAAGGACAACGAGCGATATTTCGCCCTGCTGCGCGTGAACCAGATCAACTTCGAAGGGCCGGAAAGCATCAAGCACCGCATCAACTTCGACAACCTCACCCCGCTCTACCCCGACCGCAAGATCAAGCTCGAGCTCGACGACCCGACCAAGAAATGCATGGTCCAGCGCGTGATCGAGCTCGTCTCGCCCATCGGCTTCGGCCAGCGCGCCCTCATCGTCGCGCAGCCCCGCACGGGTAAAACGGTGATGATGCAGAACATCGCCCATTCGATCGAGACCAACCACCCCGGCGCCTACCTCATCGTGCTGCTCATCGACGAGCGGCCGGAGGAAGTGACGGATATGGCGCGCTCCGTGAAGGGCGAGGTCATCTCCTCCACCTTCGACGAACCCGCCGCCCGCCACGTGCAGGTCGCGGAAATGGTACTGGAAAAAGCCAAGCGCCTCGTCGAGCACAAGCGCGACGTGGTCATCCTGCTCGATTCCATCACCCGCCTCGGCCGCGCCTACAACACGGTCGTGCCGTCCTCCGGCAAGGTCCTGACCGGCGGCGTGGACGCCAACGCCCTGCAACGCCCGAAACGCTTCTTCGGCGCGGCGCGCAACATCGAACAGGGCGGCTCGCTCACCATCATCTCCACCGCGCTCATCGACACCGGCTCGCGCATGGACGAGGTGATCTTCGAGGAATTCAAGGGCACCGGCAACTCCGAGATCGTGCTCGACCGCAAGCTGGCGGACAAGCGCGTCTTCCCCGCCATCGACATCCAGAAATCCGGCACGCGCAAGGAAGAGCTCCTCGTCGGTCGCGACAACCTCAGCAAGATGTGGATCTTGCGCAAGCTTATGTCTTCCATGGGCACGGTCGATGCCATCGAGTTCCTGCTGGACAAGATGAAGGACACCAAGAACAACGACGAATTCTTCAAGCTGATGAACCAGTAGGAAGAAAACGGAAAAACGAAAAGCCGCGCGCCCTTCACGGGCCGCGGCTTTTTGTTTTTGCGGCGCGGATTTACCGCGACAGGAAGCCGATGGGGTTCGATTGCTTGTCGCCCAGCATTTTCGCCGCCGCGCGCTGCTTGTCGTAGGCCTTGTCGAGGTCGGGCCTCTCGATGGTGGTCAGGTCCTGCAGGCCCGCCTGTCCGGCGTTCGCGCCGTGGCCGCCGAATTTCTCGATCACCCGGTTGGACATGAACTGCTCGCAGTCTTCATATAGGTTGCGCACGAAGCGCGCGTTGGGAAAGTTGCGGTCGAACAGCGAGGGCGCTTCCGTCATCATGCGCGGCAGCTCGCCCTGCGCGTCGGGCGCGAGGTCGTATTCGTTGTCCTTCAGCATCTTCATGAAGATTTTTTCCAGCTCGTCGCTGCCGTAGTCGGAAAAATCGATGTATTCGGTGAAGCGCGAGCTTAATCCCGGGTTGAAGTTGACGAATTTCTTCATCTCCTCGGGGTAGCCCGCTGCGACGACGACGAATTCGCCGCGCCGGTCCTCCATCTGCTTGAGCAGCGCGGCCACCGCCTCGCCGGAGAAAGACTTGCCGGTCGCGCCCTGTGCCATCATCAGGGCGTAGGCCTCGTCGATGAAGAGGATCCCGCCCATCGCTTCCTTGATTTTAGCCATCGTTTTCGGCCCCGTGGTACCGACGTATTCGCCGATCATGTCCTGCGCCGTGGCCTCCACGACGGTGCCCGTGGCCAGATAGCCGACGGCATGCAGGATGCGTCCCAGAATGCGGGCCACCGTGGTCTTGCCCGTGCCGGGGTTGCCGCTGAAGACGAAGTGCAGGTTGAAGTCGGAAAACCGCAGCCCCGCCTTTTCGCGCATCTTCGCGAAGGCGATGCGGTTGGCCACGCCCTTGACGCTTGCCTTCACGTTCTCCAGCCCGATCAGCGCGTTCAGGTCCGCCATCGGGTTGTTGGGCGCGACGACGGGGGCGAGGCGCGGGGGCTGCTGCGCCATGTCGTCCGGCTGGCGGCGGAAGTCCGCCTGTCCGGGGGCCGTCACGGCGAAAAGATCTCCCGCGGGCGTTCCCGCCGCGACGGTCGCCGGCGCTTCCGGCAGGGCCGGTGCGGCGAAGGGGTTCTTGGAGAAATAGGCCTCCAGCGCGGAAACGTCGAGCCGCCCTTCCGCGTTCTTCAGCGCGCGGATGGCGGAACTGCCCAAGAACATGCTGACGCAATCCGCGCAGACGCTTTTCTTTTCAAGCGTCAGCCGCGCCTGCGCCGCGCCGTGCACGCTTTCATCCCCCATGTCGGCGGCCTTGCGGATATCCGCCATGCCCGCCTCTTCGTCGCGCTTCATGCCGATGCCGAAAAACGCGCACATGCCGTATTTGTAAAGGCCGGAGGCATTGCCCATGTCCGCCGCCTTTTTCAGCCATTCGGCTGCGGCCTTGCCGTCGCCCTTCAGCGCGGCGATGCGCGCGAGGCACTCGGCGGAAATGCTGTCGCCCATCGATACCGCCCTTTGATACCAAAGGGCGGCCAGCCGGTTGTCCCCGTCGCGGCTGTAAAGCAGGGTGCCGAGGTCGAAGCACCTGAAACGCCCCATCTTCCCGTCGATGCCCATGAGCAGCTTTTCCGCCCCGGCGGCATTGGCCGCGTATTCCGGCGTGCCGCGCGTCCATTCCACCAGCGCGGCGCGGTCGCCCGCTTCCGCCCTTTTCGCGCGCGCCTCGAAAAGCGGGTCAACCGAAGGGGCGGCGGCAGGGCTTGCGGTGGCGGCGGATTTTTCGCCCTTCGGCGCGGCGGCCTTGCCCAGGTATTCCGCGGCGCGGCGGGTGCCGCTGAAATGCTCTTCGATATCGGCGATATTGCAGGTGCCGTCCTTGCTGCAAATCTTTTTGTAATCCGCCGCGTCCAGCAGGTACATGGAAAAAAGGATATCGAGCGTCCCGTCCTGCAGCGATTTCTGCGCGGCGGTGGCGGCCATGGTCGTGCTGACGCTTTCGTTGACGCTGCTGTCGCCGGACGGGCGTTTCGCGGCGATTTCCTTGAGTTCCGAAACGCCGCGCGGGACGTCCTGCCTCACGCCCAGCCCGAATATCCGAAGATAGGCAAGCTTCAGCGCGGCGCTCGTCTGGCCCAGCTTCGCCGCGGCGGTGTAATAGCCGACCGCGCCGATGGGGCTTTTGGCCTGAAGCTCGATATCGCCCAGCCGTTCGGTCGCAAGGCCGTTTTTTTCCGCCGCCGCCTGCTTGAACAGCAGCGTGGAAAGCTCCGGCACGGGCAGGAAAGCCCCCTTCGTTCCGCCAAGGTAGATGTCGGTCGCAAGGTCGTAGATGCTCTGGGGCTTGCGGCTTTCCGCCAGTCCCAGCAAGGCGCGCGCCCTTGCGGCGGAATCGGCGTCGGTCTTGATGCAGTGCGAGGCCCATTGCAGCATCGCGCCGACGTCGCCGTTTCTCGCGGCCGCTTTGATTTCTTCGCTGACCATTCCCATGCCGTTCGCGCTATCCGTGGTGAATGTGGAGCTTGTCCAGAATCATATCGATCCATCCGGGGTGCGGATGGGCGAAAAAGGCGAGGGCCAGCCAGACCGCGGCGGTCAGGGGCAGCGCCCAGTAGCCCAGCGCGCCCGCGGGCGGCAGGCCTTGTTTTTGCTCGTTCTTGACGTTTTCGGGCAGCAGGTCCTTCAGCGCGCGGCCCGCGAGGACCTTGATGGTGAAGAAGGTCGCAAGAAAGCCCGCCAGCCAGACCGCGCCGTCCGCGGCGGGTACCTGCGCCGCCTTGCCCGCGGCGGTCATCGCCGCCACCGCCTGCGCGCGCAGGGGGCCGAGGTACCAGCCCGCGTCCAGCGCGCCCGCGATGACCGCGCCGATGATGAAGCCGCGCTTGCGCGGCGCGGCGGCGATGGCGAGCATCGCGACCTCCGAATACTGCACAGTCGCCTTGGCGTATTTCTCCGTCAGGATGGCGGGGTATTCCTTGGTGATGCGCGCGTAGATCTGGCGTTTCGAATGGCCCATCAGCCCCGAGAGCGCGAAGCGGATGACCTTGTAGCGGCAGGCGGCGTCGATGAGCGCTTCCGAGGCCATCGGCCCCTTGGACAGCTTGAACAGCGCGTTGATGCCGGGCTTGATGAGCTTGTCCATCATCGGCTCGATCTCCAGCAGGCGCGAATGCAGCCCCGCGACCGTGGCGGGATAGGTCTTGCCCGCGACCTGGAAATCCGCCCGCGCGGTCGGCAGCACGGCGGTGAAGGGGAAGACGATGCGGTTGTTTTCGATCTGCGGGTTCATGCGGAAAATCTCCGCATGGCCCTCGGTCGCGATGTTGCGCACGCCCAGCGCGTCCACCACCTCCTGCACTTCCTGCGGGATGAACTGGCGTTCCAGCTGGAAGCCGCATTCGGCGTGGTATGAAACCTGAAAGAGGTGCGTGGCGTAGCCGCTGCGCCCGCAATCGACGCAATTGACCTGCCCGAGGCCGTTGCAGTTCAGGCAGCGCATCTGCCGCTGGCCCTGGCAGTTGGGGCAGGTGACGAGCCGCTTGCCGAAGCACCGCTTGCAATCCATCTTTCCGCCGCCCGGCGCGTCCTGCTGGCCGGTGCCGTAGCAGATGGGGCATTGCACCGTGCCCACGGTGTTGCACTGCGGGCAGGGCACGTGGCCGGTGTGTCCGCACTGGTTGCAGTCCAGCGTGGTCTCCCCGTTGCAGCGCGAGCATTTATCGACGATGGAGAATTCGTTACGCGCGCATTGCAGCGCTTGCCGGTAGTCGGGCTTGCCGAAGCCGCGCCCGGCGTCGCGGTCCATTTCCTGCTGCAGCTCGGCGTGGACGTTGGCGTCGGCGAGGTATCCCTCGACGTCGCCCTCCGCGCGGGCCATGACCTCGTCGCGCGTGCGCAGCACCTCGCCGCGCGGGGTCTTGCCCTTCAGCTCGGCGGTGGCGATGTCGGGCTTCAGGGCCACGATCATCTGCCCCGGCAATTCGTGCACCAGCGTCTCGTGCCGGCCGAGGCGGACCTGCTCGGCCTTCAGCCCGTTGCCGTCCAGCTGGCGCGCGAGCCGCTCCGCGGCATTTTGCGCGATTTCAAAATGCCGTTCGTCCGGTTGGTCGGGAAGTTCAGTGGAGTCCGCCATTTGACGTCTTCGAAGGTGACAGGTGCGTGGCGAGGAAGTCGGCGCTGCGGAAGTTGGCCTTGCCGGCGGCTTCTTTGTCGTAGTGCTGGCCGTCCACCCGCGCGAAGGCGTGATCGACGTCGGGATAGACGTGGATTTCCACGTTCTTGTGTTTGTTGAGCGCGGCGAGGATCTTTTGCTGCGCCTCCATCGGCACGAACTGGTCCCGCTCGGCGATGTGCATCAGCAGCTGTTTTTTTATCCGCGGCGCCTCGTCCAGCAGCTCGTCGATGCCCACGCCGTAGTAGCAGACGTTGCAGTCCTTGTCCTTGCGGACATGGGCGAGGGTGGTCTTCAGGTCCTCGATGCCCAGATCGATGTCGAAGCCGTTGAAAAGCTCGAAGGCGCGCTGCCAGTCGGCTTCCGTCTTGTCGGTCAGCTGCAGCCCCGGCTCCTGCCGCCAGAACAGGTCGGGGCAGATGGTGATGTAGCCCGCGCCAGCAAGATTGTTGCAAATGTCGCGCATCACGGCGTTGACGCCGAAAATTTCCTGGATGACGACCACTGCCGCGGCGGGCAGGTCGGTTTGCGGCTTCACGACATAGGCGGAAAAACTGCCGCCGTCATGCGCCTTGATCTTGATATCTTTTCCCATAGTGAAAACCCCCGAAACAGTACTTCATAAGACTACCCTCTTATCCGCCCCGGTCAACTTATTCTTGGCGGGACGCGGTTGTTTGTCAGCCGTCGTTGGCGGCGGCGCGGCGGGTGTCGCGCCTTTCTTCCATAAGCATTTTTCGAAAAGCCTTCGCGTCGAAGACCGGCGGCAGGCAGCTGTGCCCCGCGCAGATATAGGCGGCGGCCCTCTTCTCGTCGCCGACGGATTTGACGTCGGTGATCTTGCCGGAAAAACCCGCCGGCAGTTCGCCGCCCGCATCGTCGTGCCGCGTCACCGTGGCATGGGGCAGGGAAAGCCCGCGCAGCACTTCGACAAAGGGGGCGACGGCTTCCGGCGAACCGCGCAGCAGGATCGAGAGCGGGCGGGTCAGGAAAAAGCTGTTGGCCAGCAGGGTCGAAAGCGGGAAGTAACGCTGCATCAGGTCGCCGGAAAAGGCGCTCGCCGTCTGTTCGGCCATGTCGAGATAGGCGGGCTCGCCCAGCACGGAAAAAAGCCTTGTGAGCACCGAAACCGCGGTGCCGTTGCCCGCGGGCGTGGCGGTGTCGTCCGCCGTCTTGGGGCGCAGGATCAAGGTCGCATCCTTTTTCCCGCCCGGCGCGGGGGACATGAAGAAGCCCTTGTTTTCGACGTCGAGGTAATCGTCCAGCAAAATCTCCGCCCAGTCGCGGGCGTGGGCGGCATAGCGCGCGTCCCCCGTCGCCTCGTGCAGGTCGAGCGCGGCGGCGGCCATGTTCGTCACGTCCTCCAAAAGCGCGGCATGGGCGGGTTGCCCCTCGCAGCAACTGTGCATCAGGCGCTTGTTTGGCCCGCTCATATGGGCGACGACGTAGTCGAAGGCGCTTTGCGCGGCCGCGATATATTCGGGCGCGTCCAGCGCGAAGCCGGCCTTGCACAACCCGCTGATGGCCAGTCCGTTCCAGTCGGCCAGCACCTTGTCGTCGCGCCCGGGGGCGGGGCGGCGCTGCCTTGCGTCCAGCAGCTTCTTGCGAAGCGCGGAAAACTTCTGTTCGGTCGCCTCGTCCATCAGCCCGGGGTTCTTCAGGCGGTTGGGGATGTTCATGCCTTCCCAGTTGCCGAAGCCGGTGATGTCGTAGGCGGTCTTGAACGCCTCCGCCTCGTCGCCCAGCAATTCGTCCACCTCCGGCGCGCGCCAGACGTAATAGGCGCCTTCCTGCGCGACGCCCGCGTCGGTCATGCTGTCCGCATCGAGGCTGCTGGCGAAGGCGGTGCGGCCTTCCTTGTCCGTCACCCGCATCTCCCGCAGCAGCCAGTCCACTGTTTCGCGGATGCGCATGGCGAAAAGCGGGTGGCGGGTTTCGCGGTAAACCTCCGACAGCAGGGAGAGGAAGAGCGCGTTGTCGTAGAGCATCTTCTCGAAATGCGGCACCAGCCATTCCGCGTCCACGGCGTAGCGGCAAAAGCCGCCGCCGATATGGTCGCATATCCCGCCCTGGCACATCTGCGTCAGCGCGTTGAGCACGCTCGCCTTGTAGGGGTCGGCCTCCGTGCGCAGCCATGCGTCCCACAGAAGCGAAACGATGGTGAGGTTCGGGAACTTCGGCGCGCTGCCCAGCCCGCCGTTGACCGTATCCGTCATCGAAAGAAAGCGCGCGCAGATCCGGTCCATGATCTCGCGCGTAACGATATGGCCCTGCTGGTGGCTTTGCAGCTTTTCCAGCGCCTGCGTGATGTTCTTCACGTTATGCGCGATTTTGTCGCCTTCCTCCTGAAAGCCGGCGTTGACGCCGCGCAGCACCTCGCGAAAGCCGGGCAGCCCGTGGCGCGGGTGCGGGGGGAAATAGGTGCCGCCCCAGAAAGGCTCGCCCCCGGGGGTCAGGAACATGGTCAGCGGCCAGCCGCCCTGCTGGCCCAGCAGGGAAAGGGCGTTCTGGTAGATCATGTCCACGTCCGGCCGTTCCTCGCGATCGACCTTGACGTTGACGAAGAGCGTGTTCATCAAATCCGCCGTCTCCCCGTCCTCGAAGCTTTCATGCGCCATGACGTGGCACCAGTGGCAGGCGGCGTAGCCGATGGAAAGCAACACGGGCTTGCCCTCTTTTTTCGCCTTCGCGAAGGCTTCATCGCCCCAGGGCATCCAGTGCACGGGGTTGTCCTTGTGCTGGCGCAGGTAGGGGCTCGTTTCGTTTGACAGAAGATTCATCTTGCCCGTTTCTTTCCTTTTCACTACCTTAACCGTAAACAATCAAGCGGGCGATGACAAATGAGCACCGACGAGCAAGACCTCCACTTCACCCATCATATCTTTTGCTGCAGCAACGAGCGCCCCGCCGGGCATCCGCGCGGCTGCTGCAAGGAAAAGGGCGCGGACGCCCTGCGCAACTATATGAAGGTGCGCGCGAAGGAAATGGGGCTGGAGGGCACGCGGGTCAACAACGCCGGCTGCCTCGACCGCTGCGAGCTGGGCCCGACCGTCGTCGTCTATCCCGAAGGCGTGTGGTACAGCATCGCCACGCGCGAGGACGTGGACGAAATTCTTGAGAAGCACATCAAGGGCGGCGATATCGTGACGCGCCTGCAGCTGAAAAAAGGCCAGACGGAACTGACCGAAGCGCAAAAGCAGGGCAGGTCTTCGCAAGCGGCATCCGACACGAAAGCCGGCTGATGACGCGGACGGTCTTCGCGCTGGCGTCAGGTTCCTATCGCGCGGGCGTGGCGGTCGTGCGCATCTCCGGCCCCGAAGCCCTGCAAACGCTCGAAGCGCTGACCGGCAAGAAAGATTTCCCGCCAAGGCAGGCGCGGCTTCATACCCTGCGCGATCCCGAAACATCCGCCGTGCTCGACCACGGCATCGCGGTTTACTTCAAAGCCCCCGCCAGCTTCACCGGCGAGGACGTGGTGGAATACCACCTGCACGGCGGCCGCGCGGTCATCGACGGCATGTTGCGCGCGCTCGGGAAATTCGAGAACTGCCGCATGGCCGAGCCGGGCGAGTTCACCAAGCGCGCCTTCGAGAACGGCAAGCTCGATCTCACCGCCGCCGAAGCCGTCGCCGACCTCGTCGCGGCGGAGACGGAGGCGCAGCGGTTGCAGGCCTTGAACCAATTGGGCGGCGCGCTGGAAAAGCTTTACCAAGGCTGGACGGACCGGCTTTCCGGCCTGCTCGCCCATCAGGAAGCGGAGATCGAGTTCCCGGACGAAGACCTGCCGCAGGGGCTGGCCGACACGCTTTCCGCGCCGCTGGAAGAATTGCTGCAGGAAATCCGCGCGCACCTGAACGACGCGCGGCGCGGGGAAAGATTGCGCGACGGCATCCTCATCGCCATCATCGGCGCGCCCAACGCGGGCAAGTCCAGCCTGCTCAACGCGCTGGCCGCGCGCGAGGCCGCCATCGTCTCCGAACAGGCGGGCACCACGCGCGACGTGATCGAGGTGCATCTCGACCTTGCGGGCTATCCCGTCATCCTCGCCGATACCGCGGGGCTGCGCGCCACGGGCGACAGCATCGAGGCGGAAGGCATCCGCCGCGCGCAGGCGGTCGCGGAAAAGGCGGATATCCGCCTTGCCCTGTTCGATGCGACGCTGGCGGAACGCGACGCGGAAACGCTTTCGCTGGTGGATGAAAACACCATCGCCGTCTTTACCAAGTCGGACCTTGCGAAAAACCCGCCTGGAAAAATTTCGGGGAGCCTCGCACTGTCCTCGCGCACGGGCGCGGGCATGGACGAATTGCTGAAAATGCTCGGGCAAAAAACCGCCGCGCTGTTCGGCGCGCGCGAAAACGCGGGGCCCGCGCTCACGCGCGAGCGTCACCGTCTCGCGCTCGAGGAAGCCGCCGCCGCGCTGGAACGCGCGAAGGAAGCGGCCCTGCCGGAGCTGGCGGCGGAAGACATGCGCCTCGCCCTGCGCGCGCTTGGCCGCATCACGGGAAAAGTGCATGTCGAGGAATTGCTGGACAAGATCTTCCGCGATTTCTGCATCGGGAAATAACGGGCTTCGTTTCGTCAGCCGGGGCCGGGCGGCTTGCGCGGCGTGATCTTCAGGGGCCTTTGAACGGGAATCTCCTTTCCGCTGCCAGCCGTGAAACTTTCGGAGAGCCTTTCGGCGCGCATTTGCGCAGGGGTTTTCGGCACGTCGTCCGGCGACGCCCCCAGCCGCCATTTCCCGTCCGCGCAGGGCAGGAGCCAGACGTGGACGGACATGATGTCTTCCATCTTCTGGTCGTGGTTCATCGGCGGGGCGGAGACGATTTCGGCCCCCTCGATATGCAGGCACAGGAAATAGCCGCTGAGGGTGACGACGCTGCGCAGGCTTTCAAGGACGCCCGCGTTCATGGATACGGGCACGCGCGCGGCGCCGTCCATCTCCACCTCCCGGCCGAGATGGTTTTCGAGGATGCCAAGGGCGATGTCCTGCGGCGCGGCTTTGCGCATGGGGGTCTCCGTTCTTGCTGGAAAACCATAGACGGATAACAAAATTATGTCAATTTGATATGCGAATCACTTGTTCTTTTGCGCGAAACCCCCTAAGAATAGACGAAACCCCCTGACATATTTCACGGTTTCACCAAGGATCGCACGGCCCGCAAGCAACGGCCCCGCGGTCGCCTTTTTGCGCGCAACCACGACCGGAGAGACCTTATGAGAATCGAGACCGAACGCAAGCTGGACTTCAACGACGTCCTCATCCGCCCCAAGCGCTCGCGCCTGAAATCGCGCGGCGACGTGGAGCTGTCGCGCACCTTCAAGACCCCGCACGCGGGCGTCGATATCACCGGCGTGCCGATCATCGCCGCCAACATGGATACCGTGGGCACGCTCAAGATGGGCGCGGCGCTGGCCGAGCACGACATGTTCACCGCCCTGCACAAGCACTACCCGCTGGACGAGATGCAGAAGGCCAATATCTCGGGCGCGTTCTCCTTCGTCACCTTCGGCATCGACGATATCAATAAAATAGACAACGTGCTCAACACGCTGCAAAGCAACTCGATCAACAAGATCTGCCTCGACGTCGCCAACGGCTATACCGAGAACTTCGTCGATTTCATCCGCGACGTGCGCAAGCACCACCCGGGCAAGATCATCATGGCCGGCAACGTCGCCACGCCCGACATGACCGAGGCGCTGATCCTCGCGGGCGCGGACATCGTGAAGGTCGGCATCGGCCCCGGTTCCGCCTGCATGACGCGGGCGATGACGGGCATCGGCTATCCGCAGCTTTCCGCCATCATCGAATGCGCGGACGCGGCGCACGGTCTTTCCGGCCTCATCTGCGCGGACGGCGGCTGCCGCATGCCGGGCGACGTGGCGAAAGCCTTCGCCGCCGGTGCGGATTTCGTGATGCTGGGCGGCATGCTGGCCGGCCATACCGAATGCATGTCCGCGGACGAGCTGAAGGAGATCAAGGACAGCGACGACGGGCTGGTCGAATACTACGGCATGTCCTCCAAGGTCGCGATGGACAAATACGCGGGCGGCGTCGCGCCCCACCGCGCTTCCGAAGGCCGGGTGGTCAAGGTGGAATACAAGGGCGACGTGAAGGACACCGTGCAGGAAATCCTGGGCGGGTTGCGCTCCGCCTGCACCTACGTCGGCGCGTCCAAGCTCAAGGAGCTTTCCAAGCGCGCGACCTTCGTGGTGAAATCCGCCGCGTAACGAAACCCGCAAACGAAAAAAGCCCTGCACCGCTTATCGGCGATGCAGGGCTTCTTGCTTGCGGGCGAAGCTTAACGTTTCGGCCGGTAGCAGGGACAGATGAGATGCTCGGGCACCGGCGCCTTCGGTACGATCGCGAAGGGCAGCGGTTTCACGGCATCCCGGTCCGCCGCGGCGTCGAAGCCCTTGCAGCAGGAACCGGCTTTCTCCATCAGTTGCGTCTGTGCCATGTCGTTCTCCTTTTATGAAGGTGGTACGGACGGGGGGGTGTTCGGGGGCGCGGCGCGGATGGTTACAGAAAAACGACCCCGCCTTCGAAAAGAGCGGGGTCGTTTTGTTTTTTATTCTTTTATACCCTCTCGTCGCCGAGAGTTTGGTGTTGAGCCCTTTTTTTGCTTATAGGCGGGCTGTAGTGAGATAGGTCGTAAGACCAGTTGTGTGCGGATTGAAACCCCCGGCTCAACAACTAAGCACGCAAGAAGTAACATAAAAACGGGTGAATGCAAGCAATTTTTTTCATAAGTTTAAAATTATCATATCTTGCGTTAAAAGATAATTATACTGCTCTGCAACATATGTAAGCGTAATTTTGTTACAAGATAAACCGATGTCTTTCCTTTTATGTCACTTTTAGGGTATGAAGGCGCATGAAGAATCACCGGCCGGAGAATCACCTTCGCGCCCGCGGTTTTTCGGGCCGCGGGACCCTCCGGGGGCGCCGGGGCGGATAATTGTCAGAAACCGTCAGATGATGGTTGACTAAAATTAAAAAAATCAGTAGTTTGCACTGCTTCATTGAAAGCAACGACTTGCAGACATATGGAATCGATATCATGAAAAAGACCTCGTCACTTAAATCGCTGAAAAGCCGCGATAAAAACAACAAAATCGTCCGCCGCCGTGACGGCAAGGGCAAGATGCGCCTTTACGTCATCAACAAGGAAAACCCGCGCATGAAGGCCAAGCAGTAATCTTCTTTTCTTGAAGAAGGCTGTTCGCCTGACTGCTGCTTTGCGTTCCCGCCGCCTTCGACAGGCGCGGGCGCCCAACCGGGGACCTTGGGGGATAAGATGTTTTCGAAACTGCTGGGACTGATGTCGGCCGACATGGCGATCGACCTTGGCACCGCGAACACGCTTGTCTATGTGCGCGGGCAGGGCATCGTGCTCAACGAGCCCTCCGTCGTCGCCATCACCGTCGTGCAGGGCCGCAAGCACGTGCTCGCCGTCGGCGAGGAGGCGAAGATGATGCTGGGCCGCACACCCGGGAACATCATGGCCATCCGCCCGCTGCGCGACGGCGTCATCGCCGATTTCGAGGTCGCGGAGGAGATGATCAAGCACTTCATCCGCAAGGTCCACAACCGCCGCAGCTTCGCTTCCCCGCAAATGGTCATCTGCGTGCCCTCCGGCTCCACCGCCGTCGAGCGCCGCGCCATCCAGGAATCCGCCGAAAGCGCGGGCGCGCGCAAGGTCGCGCTGATCGAGGAACCCATGGCCGCCGCCATCGGCGCGGGGCTTCCCGTGACCGAGCCCACCGGCTCGATGGTCGTCGATATCGGCGGCGGCACGACCGAGGTCGCCGTCATTTCGCTGGGCGGCATCGTCTATGCCCGCTCCGTGCGCGTCGGCGGGGACAAGATGGACGACGCCATCATCAATTATATCCGCCGCACGCATAACCTGCTCATCGGCGAAAGCACGGCCGAGCGCATCAAGAAGGAAATCGGTTCCGCCTGCCCGCCCGAGGACGGCGAGGGCCGGCTGATGGAGATCAAGGGCCGCGACCTGATGAACGGTGTGCCGAAAGAGCTTGTCATTTCCGAGCGCCAGATCGCCGAGGCGCTGGCCGAGCCCGTCGGCGCGATCATCGACGCCGTGAAGGGCGCGCTGGAACATACCGCGCCCGAGCTGGCGGCGGATATCGTCGATCGCGGCATCGTCATGACGGGCGGCGGTTCCCTGCTGTCGAACCTCGACTACGTGCTGCGCTATGCGACCGGCCTTGCCGTGACCGTGGCGGACGACCCGCTGTCCTGCGTCGCGCTGGGCACCGGGCAGGCGCTGGAAAACATGAAGAAGCTGCAGGGCGTCCTCGTTTCCATGTACTGACGCGACGCCTCCCTCCCGTCGGATACCTAAAACTTTAATAATATTTTCAGTTAGTTGGAGCAAATTCCCTTTTGCTTTTCTTAAGCTATTCTTGCTATAATCGGGATTAAGGCATTTTTCATCCGGGAGATATCCTTGGCATCCCGACGGTCAAACAAAACGGTGCTTCAATCCCTCACCCTGCGGCGTCTCGCCCCGCGGGTGACGACGGCCGTTCTGGTGATGCTCTCGCTCTCCCTCATGGTCCTGCACAAGATCGACCAGCAGCCCGTCGAAAAGCTGCGCGTCGCGCTGACCGACATGATGGCCCCCGCGCTCGCCTTCGTGTCCGACCCGGTCGCGCAATTCGCCGATTCCTTCGACGGCATCAAGACCATGCGCACGATGAAGGCGGAAAACATCCGCCTGCAGGCCGAAAACGCGCGGCTGCACCAATGGTACGAAGCCGCCCTGCGCTACAAGGCCGAGAACCAGTCGCTGAAAGAACTGCTCAACGTCAAGGCCGACCCGACCCTGACCTTCGTCACCGCCCGCGTCGTTTCCGATCCGGGCGGCGCTTTCGTCAAAAGCCTGCTGTTGCCGGTCGGCGTGAAGGACAACGTCGCGAAGGGCAACGCCGTCATGTCCGGCCAGGGGCTCGTCGGCCGGGTCATCGAGGCGGGGACGCGCTCCTCGCGCGTGCTTTTGGTGACCGACCTTAACTCCCACATTCCCGTCGTCATCCAGAACACCCGCACCAAGGCGATACTGGCGGGCAAGAACGACGACCTCATGAAGCTCGAGCGCCTGCCCATCGACAGCGGGCTTTCCGTCGGCCAGCGCGTCGTGACTTCCGGCGACGGCGGCCAGCTGCCGCCCGACATTCCCGTCGGCACCATCGTGCAGGTCGGGCCGGACGGCGCCTTCGTCCAGCCGCTTTCCGACCTCGAACGCCTCGCCTATGTGCAGGTCATCAACGCCGACATCGACCACAGCCTCGTGACCGGCGACGTCACGCCGCCCCGCCCGAAACGCGGGCGGTAAATCGCGGGGATTTCGATAGACATGGCTTTTGAGCGCGGCGACGACAACTGGCAGGAGTCGATCCTCGGCATCCTGCGGCGCTGGGGCGTCACGCTTCTCGTCATCTTCGCGCTTTTGCTCACCAGCACCTTCCCCTTCACGCTGGCGAACATCGGGGAGATCCGTCCTTCCTTCCTGCTCATCGCGGTCTATTACTGGGCGGTCATGCGCCCTTCTACCCTGCCGCCGTTCGGCGTCTTCGCCGTCGGGCTCGCCTTCGACCTCATCGCCGATTATCCTTTCGGCCTTTCCGCGCTCACCCTCGTGCTCGCGCAATGGATCACGGTCTCGCAGCGCAAGTTCCTGCTCGGCCAGTCCTTCATCGTGATGTGGATGGGTTTCGCCATCGTCGCGGCCGGGGCGGGGGCGCTGCAATGGGCGGCTTTCTCGCTGTTCGAGTTCCACCTCGTCAACATCCGGCCCTGCATCGCCAGCGCGATCCTGACCGCCGCTTTCTTCCCATTGGCGGTACCCGTGCTGTCCGCCTTCAACAGCCAGCTGGGCGGGCGCGGCCAGGGAAGTCGTGATTAAAAGCTTCAATACGCGTCTTCTTGACATATATTGAAGGGGAGCGGCCCAAAGACTATAAAGGAAGCCATGAACCGGGATATGGAGCGATACAAGCAGTTTTCGCGCCGCGCGCTGCTCATCGGCGCGGGCCAGACCGCCCTGTTCACGATTCTGGGCCTGCGCCTCGGCTACCTCGAGGTCGTCGAGCAGGAAAAGTTCCAGACCCTGTCCGACAAGAACCGCATCAGCTTTCGCCTCGTCCCCGCGGGGCGCGGCGAGATCATGGACCGCTTCGGCGTGCCGCTGGCGATCAACACGCCCAACTTCCGCGCCTTCCTCGTGCCCGAGCAGACCAACAACATCGAAGACACGCTCGACCGCCTCAGCCGCATCATCCCCGTGACCGAGGACGACAAGCAGGCTGTGCTGGTCGAGGTGGACCGCCACAAGCCCTTCACCCCGCTGCTGGTGAAGGAGAATTTGTCGTGGGACGACATGGCCGCCATCGAGCTGCGCCTGCCCTCCCTGCCCGGCGTTTCGGTGGACGAGGGTGAAATCCGCTCCTACCCGCTGGGCGACGCCACCGCGCATACCATCGGTTACGTCGGGCGGGTTTCCGAGGCCGAGATGACGGACGACCCCGTCATGAGCATCCCCGGTTTCCGCATCGGCAAGACAGGGGTGGAGAAAAAATTCGACGCCGTGTTGCGCGGGCAGGCGGGGCGGATACAGGAAGAGGTCAACGTCGTCGGCCGTCCCGTGCGCGAGCTGGGCCGCGTCGATCCGAAAAAGGGCCACCGCCTGACCCTGACCCTCGACGCCGACCTGCAGATGCAGGTGCAGGAAATGCTTTCCCACCAGCGCAGCGCGGCCGCCGTCGCCATGGACGCGCTGACGGGCGAGGTCTATGCGCTCTGCTCCTACCCCAGCTTCGATCCCAACCTTTTCAGCCGCGGCATTCCCGCCGATACGTGGGAGGAGCTGCTGGCGGATGAAACCGCGCCCCTGACCGACAAGGCGGTGACGGGCCAGTACCCGCCCGGCTCCACCTTCAAGATGGTGACGGCGATGGCGGCGATGGCGAGCGGCGTTTCCGCCGACACCCGCGTTTTCTGCCCCGGCTATTACATGCTGGGCAAGGACAAGTTCCACTGCTGGAAGCACGCCGGGCACGGCAGCATGGGCTTCACCGAGGCGATCGAGCAGTCATGCGACGTGTTCTTCTACGAAATGGGCAAGCGCACCGGCATCGATAACATCGCGGCCATGGCGCGGCGTTTCGGCCTCGGCCACCGCCTCGACTTCGACGTGCCGGGCGAGCGCGGCGGGCTCATCCCCGACAAGAAATGGAAAATGAAGCACTACCGCGACATCTGGCACATGGGCGAAACGCTCAACTGCGCCATCGGGCAGGGCTACGTGCTGACCACGCCCCTGCAGCTCGCGACCATGACGGCGCGGCTGGTGGGCGGGGGCAAGGCCGTGCGCCCCGTCCTCGTGCGCTCGATCGAGGACGTCGGCAACCAGATACCGGAATGGGACGACTTGAAGCTCGACCCCGCCGCGCTGCGCATCGTGCGCAAGGGGATGGAGATGGTCGTCAACGGGCCGCACGGCACCGCGCGCGGCTCGCGCATCACGCACGAGGGCTGGGAGATGGGCGGCAAGTCCGGCACCGCGCAGGTGCGCCGCATCACCGCCGCCCAGCGCGCGGCGGGGGTCAAGAACAAGGACTTGCCGTGGAAGTTCCGCCACCACGCGCTTTTCGTCGCCTACGCCCCGGTGCACAAGCCGCGCTACGTGACGGCGGTGGTGGTCGAGCACGGGGTGGGCGGCAGCGAAACGGCCGCGCCCATCGCGCATGACATTCTCGAGGCGTTGCAAAAGCGCGACCCGCGCCGCATCCATACCGTGGACGAGGCGGTGGACGCCGCGGGCAATCTCGTGGATATCCCGCCTCTGCCGCCGAAAAGGCCGGGCAGCAAAACCGGGGCCGAAAAGCCGCCCCGCCGCAAGAAAGGGAGCCAAGGGTAAAGCCTTGTAGAAGAAAACCATGTCCACTCTCTCGCGCGACCGTCTCTCCCTTGGGGAAAAACTGCTTTCCGTCAGCTGGCCCTTCGTGATGCTCATCACCATGGTGGCCTGCGTGGGCTTCGTCTCCCTCTATTCCGCGGCGGGCGGGCATGTGGAGCCTTGGGCGGGCAAGCAGGCGATCCGCTTCGTCATCGGGCTTGCGGGCATGATCGTCGTTTCCGTCATCGACATCCGCTGGTGGATGAGGCTCGCCTATCCCATCTTCATCGCCGTCATCCTCTCCCTCGTCTTCGTCGATATCAAGGGGCATATCGGCATGGGCGCGCAGCGCTGGATATCGATCGCGGGGCTGCAGCTCCAGCCCTCGGAAATCATGAAAATCGCCATCGTGCTCGCGCTGGCGCGCTTCTTCCACGGCGCGACGGCGGAAGACGTGAAAAACCCCCTGTTCCTGGTCATGCCGCTGGGCCTGCTGGCCGTGCCGGTCGGCCTCGTGCTGGCCCAGCCGGACCTCGGCACCGCCATCATGCTGATCTCCGTCGCGGGGGGCATGTTCTTCATCGCGGGGGTCAGCTACTGGATGTTCGGCGTCGTCATCGCGGGGGGGCTGGCCATGCTGCCCGTCGCCTGGCACTTCATGCACGACTACCAAAGGCAGCGGGTGATGATCTTCCTCAACCCCGAAAGCGACCCCCTGGGCGCGGGCTACCACATCACCCAGTCGAAGATCGCGCTGGGCTCCGGCGGCGTTTTCGGCAAGGGGTTTTTGCACGGCACGCAAAGCCACCTCAACTTCCTGCCGGAAAAGCAGACAGACTTCATCTTCACCCTCTTCACCGAGGAATGGGGGCTGGTCGGCGGGCTCGCGCTGCTCGCGCTTTTCGCCGTCATCATCGTCTATGGCTACTTCATGGCCTTCAACTGCCAGAACCAGTTCGGGCGGCTGCTTTCGACGGGCATCATCATCAATTTTTCGCTTTATATTTTCATCAATATCGGTATGGTCATGGGGCTTCTGCCCGTCGTGGGCGTGCCCTTGCCGATGAGCTCCCACGGGGGGACGGCGATGCTCTCGGTGCTCTTCGGTTTCGGGCTCTTGATGTCCGCCCATGTCCACCGGGACGTCAAGGTGACGCGGCGCGGCTTCGACATGGCCTGACCGCCCAAAAGAGACGAGGAACCCGACGATGGCAACCAGCAAACGCAAACCCGCCAAAAAACCGCCCGCGAAAAAACCTGCGAAAAAGAAAGCGGTCAAAAAGCCCGTGAAAAAGACCGCCGGGAAAACGGCGGCGAAGAATCCTGCCGCAAAGCCGGCCAAAAAGAGCGTTAAAAAAGCGCCGGTGAAAAAAGCGGTTAAGAAGACCGTAAAAAAGGCAACGAAGAAGAAGGCAGTCAAGAAAGCCGCTGTCAAAAAGAAAACCGCCGCGAAGAAACCGCCCGCCGCGCCGGTGAAGAAAAAGGCTGCGAAGACGCCTGCGAAGAAACCCGCCAAAAAACCCGCCGCCAAAAAGCCGCGCCCGTCGCGCGCGCCCGTCGCCTGGAAGCCGCCCGCGAAAAAGAAAACATCGAAAAAGAAATCCGCGGCGAAGAAAACGCCCGCCGCGCGCGTCTCCACGCATCACCTGCCTTCGCTGCTCGGCAGGTTCGAGCCGCCGCCCTACCGCGTGGAGAACCTGCGCGCCGGGTCCAACTGCCTCATCGTCTGCGACCATGCCAGCAACGTCGTGCCACGCGCGCTGAAAAACCTCGGCCTGTCGCGCGCCGACCTTAAAAAACACGTGGCATGGGACCCGGGCACGGCCAATATCGGCCGCAGCGTCGCGCGCTCGCTCGACGCCACCGCCATCTACGCCAGCTATTCCCGCCTCGTCGTCGATCTCAACCGCGGCGCGGACAGCGAGGAATGCATGCGCGAGGAATCCGACGGCATCCGCATTCCCGGCAATGCGGGCCTCACCCCCGCCAAGCGCAGCCAGCGGCTGGAAGAGATTTTCGACCCCTATCACAAGCAGATTGATGCGCAGCTCGACCGCATCGCGTCGCGCGGCAAGACGCCGATGCTGGTCTCCATCCACAGCTTCACGCCCGCCATGGGCGGCGTCAAGCGCCCGTGGGAAATCGGCGTTTTGTGGAACAAGGAAGAAAAGCTCGCGCGCAAGCTGGTCGAGAACCTGCGCGAAAACAACCCCGGCCTGCGCGTGGGCGAGAACGAGCCCTATTCGCTCAAGGACGAGAACGTGACCAAGAACACGATCAGCACCCATGCCGAGGCGCGCGGGCTGCCCTATATCATCCTCGAGTTCCGTCAGGACCTCGTCGGCTCGCGCCTCGGCGCGCGCAAATGGGCGAATATCTTCCTTGAAAGCCTGCGCCCCCTGCTGGACGAGGCGGAATCGCTGCGCGCGACGAAGAAACGCGCGCGCGGATAGATCTTTTCGGAAAATAAAACGCGGTCTTGGATGACCGGCGTTTCCGTGCGCATTTTCCGCTGCCTTCGCGAGTACCCCAAACGCCGGGAATCGGCGGCTGACGGGGGTTTGCGCGCCGCCGCAAGCGGCTTTTCGCTTGGGTTTTTCGAATCGCGTTGATATAATTGCCCATCTAAGAAATATTGCCCTTAAAGCCTTTGCCTGGACGGAAAAGCCCATGAAATTCACCATTGACCGCGCCGACCTGCTTCGCTCCCTCAACCACGTGCACAGCGTCGTCGAGCGCCGGAACACCATTCCCATTCTGGCCAACGTCCTGCTGCACGCGGCGGACGACAGCCTGTCGCTGACCACCACGGATATGGACCTCGAGATCATCGAATCCGTCGCGGCGCGCGTGGGCACGCCGGGCGCGACCACGGTGCCCGCGCATACGCTCTACGACATCGTGCGCAAGCTGCAGGACGGTTCCGACGTCGAGATCTCTAGCAACGCGGGCGACACCACGCTGACGGTCAAGGCAGGCAAGTCCACTTTCCGCCTCGGCTGCCTGCCGACCGAGGACTTCCCCAAGATGGGCAGCACCGAGAATTTCACCTACAACTTCCCCGTTCCCGCGGGCGACCTGCGCACGCTCATCGACCGCACGCGCTTCGCCATCTCGAACGAGGAAACGCGCTACTACCTCAACGGCATCTACCTGCACGCGGCGGAAAGCGACGGCGTCGCCGTGCTGCGCGCGGTCGCGACCGACGGCCACCGCCTCGCGCGCTTCGAAATGCCGCTGCCCGAGGGCGCGAAGGACATGCCGGGCGTCATCATCCCGCGCAAGGCGATCAACGAGATCCGCAAGCTCATCGACGAGGCGGGCGATTCCATCGAGCTCGGCCTGACCGACAACAAGCTGCGCTTCTCCTTCGACCACGTGACGATGACGACCAAGCTCATCGACGGCACCTTTCCCGATTACGAGCGCGTGATCCCCAAGAACAACGACAAGTTCCTCGAGCTCAACCCCGCGATCTTCGCGAGCGCGGTGGACCGCGTCTCCACCATCTCCTCGGAAAAATCGCGCGCGGTGAAGCTGACGCTGGGCGGCAAGACGATGACGCTGTCCGCCAACTCGCCCGACAGCGGCAGCGCGTCCGAGGAAATCGAGATCCAGTTCAACGCGGGGCCGATGGAAATCGGCTTCAACTCCGCCTACCTGATGGACGTGGCGAAGCAGATCGAGGGCGAGGGCTGCCGCATGTCGCTTTCCGACCCCGCCTCGCCGACCATCATCCAGGACCTGAGCGACAGTTCCTCGCTTTACGTGCTGATGCCGATGCGCGTCTGACGGCGAAACGCGAATACAAAAAGGGCGGGTTTCAAAACCCGCCCTTTTTCGTTCTGGAGAAAAATCCTTAAAGGGAGAAATTGCCCGGCGGCGTGTCGCGGTCGAACTTGACCGGCGGCGGGGGCAGGTTCGGGTAGAACATCGAGTTTTCCAGCGCGCCGTCGTCATAGCTCTTCATCGTGTTGATGGTGAGAATGGGGGGCATGCCGTTCTTCGCGTCTTCCGCGGTGATATTGGCGAGGTTCAGCGCGACGTCCATCTTGCGCGCCGCTTCATGCAGCTTGATGTAGCCGGGCAGGTTGCGGATGTCTTCCGCCGAGAAAGTGGTGAAGGTGGTCACGATGGGCAGCTGCAGGCGCTTGATCGGCGAATAGCTCGACTCGCCGGATTGCGGATCGCCCATGGTGGTCAGCGCGTCGATGATGATGGGGTTCTTCACATCGGGATTGTTGCGGCTGGCGTTGGAAACATGGTTGAAAAAACTGGTGAAATCACGCTCGAGGATCAGGGGAAGCTGGTCGGCGAGGCGGTCGAAGATCTTGTCGAGATGCTTGGCCTGTATCGCCACGCGGCGTTCGTCGTCCAGCGCGGGGTTGATGAGGTCGCGGATGCTCTGACCCAGCGGTTTTTTGTCTTTCGGTTCTTCTGCCATTGCGTAACACCCTGATTATATGTGCTGATGCACATGATTCTGTAAATAAATTGTCTTGGTTCTGGAGAGTATAGCAGAAATTAATTTTTGATAAATAAGATAATGAAGGTGGAAAGAAAAAAGTTATGGAATTACTATCTTGGCCATGTTTCAAATTGGCTTTTCCCCTTGAAAACCTTATAAAAGGTACAAGGGTTAAAAAAAGTGCCGCTTTTTCTTCAAAAACTCAATCTGACCCAGTTCCGGGGCTATGACGCCCTGCGTCTGGACGTGACGGATGCCCGAATCGTGGTCCTGACGGGCCCCAACGGCGCCGGAAAAACCAATGTCCTGGAGGCCATCAGCCTGCTGACCCCCGGCCGGGGGCTGCGCTCGGCCGACTTGCTGGACCTCAAGAACCGGGCCGCTGGCCCCAAGGAGCTCTGGGCCGTGGCCGCGGAGATCGAGACGGCGGGCGGTCAGGCCATGCGCCTCGGCACCGGGCTCGACCGGCTGGACAAGGGGGTCAAGCGGCGCGTCGTGCGCATCGACGGCAAGGACGCGCGCAGCCAGAGCGCGCTGTCCGAGCATATGTCCGTCCTCTGGCTCACGCCGCAGATGGACCGGCTGTTTCTCGAGGGCGCCTCGGCGCGGCGCAAATTCTTCGACCGGCTGGTCTATGCCTGCGAGCCCGAGCACGCCGCGCGCCTCAACCGGTATGAAAAAAAATTGCGCGAGCGCATGAAGCTTTTGCAGCAAGACAGAAGGGCGGACCCCGCCTGGCTCGACGCGCTGGAAACGCAGCTCGCGGGGGAAGCGGTTTCCATCGCCGCCGCGCGGCTTTCCCTGCTCGAGCGGATGGAGGCATATATCGCGCGGCTGGCCGCCAGCCAGTCGCTGTTTCCCGCGCCGCAGATTTCCGTTTCCGGGCAGGTGGAACAAGACCTCGCGCAAAAACCCGCGCTGGAGGTGGAGGAAGACCTGCGCCGCCGCTACCACGCGGCCCGCGCGAAGGATGCCGTGGCCGGCCGTTCGTCGGAGGGCATTCACCGCGGCGATTTTCTCGTGCGCTACGCGGCGAAGGACTTGCCGGCGGACCAGTGCTCGACCGGGGAGCAAAAAGGCCTGCTTATCTCCATCGTCCTCGCCCATGCGCTGATGATGCAGGGCGAAAAGGGATTCGTGCCCGTTCTTCTTCTCGATGAAGTCGCGGCGCATCTCGACGATGCGCGCCGCGAACAGCTTTTCGCGCAGCTGGTCGCCTTCGGCGGGCAGGTCTGGCTGACGGGAACGGATGTCGAAATCTTTAAGCCGCTGGAAGGCAAGGCGCGGTTCTTCACCGTGCGACAGGCGCAGGGCTTCAGCCGCGTGCAGGCGGAAAAGCCGCGCGATGACGATAACGGGCTGGAAGCGGCGTCGTGACGGATTTCCACGGCTTCATGGCGGGGGGCGGCTGGGCGCTTTTCGCCCTTTTCACCGCGATCTTCACGGGGGGCTTCTACCTCGTCAACCAGTACCTGAAACAGCCGGGGCACCTTCTGGTGTTCTGGATGCGGGTGCTGGTGGTGATTTTCCTGAGCCCGCTCATTCACGAGATTTTGCTGCCGCGCGACCCCGTGTTCTACCTCACCGTCTTTGTCACCGTGCTGGGGGGCACCTTCGCCGATATCCGCACGCTCAACGTCAGCGCGGCCTACGGCGGCGGCGTGACCGCGCGCGTGCAGCCGGTGACGGTCATCGGCGCGTTCTTCCTCTGGTTCCTTTTCGATCCCGCGCTGCTCTCGCAATACGCAGCGCATCCGCTGAACACGGCGGGGATTTTGATCGCGCTTTGCGGCTGCGTGTTCTTCGCCATGCGGCTCAACCGCTGCGTGGTGACGCGCCGCGCCCTCGTCGCCATGCTGCCTGCGCTGGCGGGCTATACGGCGACCGCCACACTCAACAAGTTCGCCATGGGACGCGGCCAGCTGGAAGGCGCCGTCTTCGGCTATATCTACGTGCAGTCTTTCTTCGCCGTTTTCGCCGTCGGCGGCTACGTGCTCTGGCGGGAGCGGGCCTCGGCCCTCGCGAAACTCGCCGAAAAAGGCGAAGCGCGCGAAAGCTGGGCGAACCGCAGGATGGCCATGGCCGCGCTTCTGGCCGCGCTGCTCTGGATCTGCTCCATGACTTACAAGAACTACGCCATGGCCTTCACGCCCAATCCTTCTTATGTGGGCGCGATCGCGCTGACCTCCCCGGTCTTCATCGCGCTGTTCTACCGCTTCGTGAAATTCCGGGAGGAAGCGGACGTCGCTTCGGGCATGGGCGTGGTTTTCTGCGCGCTCTTATTGGTCCTGATGACGGCGCACTGAATAAAAGACCCCGCCGTTTTACGGGCGGGGCTTTTAAAAAAGCGGCGGTCTTCGATCAGCCGGCTTTGATCAGCCGATGTTGAAACGCTGGCCGACGCGCCATTTGCCGTCGTTGCCTTTTTCGATATGGGCGTTCACGCGGTCCGTGCGGTAGTCCATCGTGCCCATGATGCCTTCCCACCACACGCGCAGCGACAGGCCGTGCTTTTTCGCCTCGTCGCGCATTTCGCCCAGCACGGGGTCGTTCTGGTCGGCGGGGCGCACTTCGTTGAAGCTGTATTCCTTGCCGCCGATGGTCATCTTGCGCTCGGTTTCCGTCATCGGCACTTCGCGGCCGGCGAATTTGTTGAAAATGCTGCTGACGTCATGCGGTTTCATGAAAAAATCCCTTCAATTAAATGTTCATAATGTTCCGTTGCGCGCAAAATACGACAAATGACGGCGAAGAAAAAGGGTGTTTTCCGTCGCACCCGGATTTGCAGGAATATTTTAAAGTTACGTTAAAAGACGGGTGATTCCGTCAAAGCGGATGCGCTTGATATAGCTGGGCTTTTCGGCGCCTGTTTTTCGGGTCTAAAATATTGATTTTTTAAAGAATTTTGCGCATTTTCCCTTCCAATTCACGGGGCGGAACTGCTATATTTATGGCTAGAAGACAAAGCATCATGACAAAGGACGACCACATGACGGAGCCAGTGAAAAAGCCGGACAAGAAAACGGCTGCGCAGGACTATGGCGCGGACGCGATCAAGGTCCTGAAAGGGCTCGACGCGGTCCGCAAGCGCCCCGGCATGTACATCGGCGATACCGACGACGGCACGGGCCTGCACCATATGGTCTATGAAGCCGTCGATAACGCGATCGACGAGGCGCTGGCGGGCTATTGCGACCAGGTGAAGGTCATCCTCAACGCCGACGGTTCCTGCACCGTCTCCGACAACGGGCGCGGCATTCCGGTCGAGATGCACAAGGGCGAAGGCGTTTCCGCGGCGGAGGTCATCATGACCCAGCTGCACGCGGGCGGCAAGTTCGACCAGAACTCCTACAAGGTTTCCGGCGGTCTGCACGGCGTCGGCGTTTCCGTCGTCAACGCACTCTCGACGAAGCTGGGCCTGCGCATCTGGCGCGACGGCAAGGAATGGTCGATGAGCTTCACCCACGGCGTGCCCGACGCGCCGCTGAAGGTCGTGAGCGAAAGCGCGGGCGACAAGACCGGCACCGAGATCACCTTCCTGCCTTCCGAAGAAACCTTCACCATGACGGAATTCAGCTTCACCACGCTGGAACACCGTCTGCGCGAGCTCGCCTTCCTGAATTCCGGCGTGCGCCTGACACTGGCCGACAACCGCAAGAAGGAGCCGCGCGTCGCGGACTTCTTTTATGAAGGCGGGCTGACCGCTTTCGTCTCCTTCCTCGACCGCTCGAAGAACGTGCTGCACAAGCCGCCCATCTACATCACCGGCGAGCAGGACGGCGTGACCGTCGAGATCGCGCTGGAATGGACGGATGCCTATCACGAAGACACCGTCTGCTTCACCAACAACATTCCGCAGCGCGACGGCGGCACCCATGTCTCCGGTTTCCGCGCCGCGCTCACCCGCACCATCAACAGCTACGCCGAAAGCACCGGCCTGCTGAAAAAGGAAAAGGTCGATCTGAGCGGCGAGGACATGCGCGAAGGCATGACCTGCGTGCTTTCCGTGAAGGTGCCGGACCCGAAATTCTCCAGCCAGACGAAGGACAAGCTTGTTTCCTCCGAGGTCAAGCCGGTCGTCGAATCCGTTTTTGGCCAGAACCTCGCCATATGGCTGGAGGAAAACCCGGCGGACGCGAAGAAGATCATCAGCAAGGTGGTGGAGGCCGCGAGCGCCCGCGAAGCCGCGCGCAAGGCGCGCGAGCTCACCCGCCGCAAGGGCGTTCTCGACGTTTCCTCCCTGCCCGGCAAGCTCGCCGATTGTTCGGAGAAAGACCCCGCCCTCTCCGAGATTTTCATCGTGGAAGGGGATTCCGCGGGCGGTTCCGCCAAGCAGGCGCGCAACCGCAAGAACCAGGCGATATTGCCCCTGCGCGGGAAGATCCTCAACGTCGAGCGCGCGCGTTTCGACAAGATGCTGAACTCGGCGGAGATCGGCACGCTCATCACCGCCCTCGGCACCTCCATCGGGGCGGAGGATTTCAAGATCGACGACCTGCGCTACCACAAAATCATCATCATGACTGACGCGGACGTCGATGGCTCCCACATCCGCACGCTTTTGCTGACGTTCTTTTACCGCCAGATGCGCGAGGTCATCTCGCGCGGGCATCTCTACATCGCCCAGCCGCCGCTTTACAAGGTCAAGCGCGGCGGCAAATCCTCTAACGAGCGTTACCTGAAAGGCGATACCGAGCTCGAGGAATACCTCATCGACAGCGCGATCGAGGATTTGCGCTTCAAGATGGCGGGCGGCGAGGTCGCGACGGGCAACGATCTGAAACGCATCCTGCGCCTCTCGCGCAGCATCAAGAACAACATGGAGCCGATTATCGACCGCATCGGCGCCCAGAACGTCGTCGAGCAAACGGCGGGCGGCGGCGGCTTCGACCCCGAAAAACGCACGCAGGAAACAGCGGACGCCGTGGCCGCGCGGCTGGATGCGGTTTCCGCTTTCCATGAAAAAGGCTGGAAGGGCGAACTTTTGGAAGCCGGCGGCTTTTCCTTCGCGCGCACCGTGCGCGGAGTGGAAACGCGCATCGACGTGCCCGCGGACTTCCTGAACGGGCACGAAGGCCAGCGCATCGCGAAGGCGGGCGAGGTATTCACCGAGTTCTTCACCGGCCCCGGCGTGCTGCAGAACGCGGACGGCAAGGAAATCGCCATCAACGGCCCCTACGACCTTTACAAGAAGGTCATCGACATGGCCAAGAAGGGCCTGTCCATCCAGCGCTACAAGGGTCTTGGTGAAATGAACCCCGACCAGCTGTGGGAAACCACGCTCGACCCCGAAACGCGCAGCCTTTTGCAGGTGAAGATCGACAAGGACGACATGGCCTCCGAGATTTTCTCGACCCTGATGGGCGACATCGTCGAGCCGCGCCGCGAATTCATTCAGGAGCACGCGCTCGAGGTTTCCAACCTCGATGTGTAACTTGGTTTCCGACCTCGATGTCTAAAGGGGTTTCCAGCCTCGACGTATAAACCCTGCCGCCGCAGCTGAAGTGAAAGGAGAGACAAGATGATTTTCCCCTCCCGCCGCTTCATCATGTCATCGGAGCTTTATCCCGCACAGGCGGAAGAGGCGCTGCGCGCGCGGCTGCAGCCTAAACGCGACTGGAAGAGCATGATCATGCGCCCGGGCGGGGGCGGCTTCACCGGCACGCTTTCGAACGGGCATTTCAGGTTCTACCGCGACATCAACTACCAAAACAGTTTCCTGCCCGTCGTCGAAGGCGAGATCAGGGGCGGGGAAGGCCCGCCCAGCCGCATCCACGTGAGGATGGGCACCAATCTCGGCGTGCGGGTTTTTCTGTCCTTCTGGCTGTTCTTCGTCGGCCTTGCTGGCGCGGGGGTGCTGGCGGCCTATGTCGATCCCTCCTTCGTGCAGAAGATGGGCAGCCGCATGGGAAGCGGCGCGGCGCATCATGCCGGGCCGCCGCCGCTGCCCGCCGTCATCGTGCCGCTGGTCATGCTCGTCTTCGGCCTCGCCCTGCCGCAAATCGGCTTTCGCGGCGAGGCGCGGCGGGCAACGGAATTCCTGAAAGAGGTTTTCGGGGCGCAAATCGAGGCCGAGCCCGTCGCGGACCGTGCGATCTAGGCGAAGAAAAACATGTTCGAAGGACTGTTTTCCCCGCGCCCCCTCGTCTTCACCTCCCCGCTGTCGCCGGAAGAAATAGGCGGGCTTCTTCTTGCCCACCTGCGCCCGCCGCGCGGGCTGTTGGAAAAAGCCCTGCCGCCGCGCGGCTCGCTGATCTACGAGGGCCGCGTCGCCGGCGAAGGGGGTTTCTGGATGATGCGCGTCGCCCGCCGCCGCTTTTTCATGCCGCTGGTGCGCGGTCGCGTGACGCGCGGCATGGACGCGGGGGCGGAGCCGGGATCGAAACGGGCGGGGACCGGCAGCCGCGTGACGCTGCGCATCGCTTTCGCGCCGCCCGCGCGGCTTGCGGTCTATGCCTATTTCCTCTTCGCGCTTTACATGGGGGTGCAGGGCGTCATGGCCATGACGGCCGCGCCGCAGCAGGGCGGCGCGCCGCCGGACTGGGGCGCATTGGGCGTTCCCGCGTTTTTGCTGATGGCGGGCGGCGCGATTTTCGTCACGCCCTTCCTGACGGAAAAGGCGCTGGCCATAAAGGCCCTGCGGCTTTTGCTGCAGATAGAGCGCGTGAAGCGCTTCGATGCTTCACGGCAGGCCATTTAAATCCAGTCAGTTAAAATCCGGCCGGCGAAAATCAGGCGGCGGATTTCTTGTCGTCGGATTGCGTGGCGGGCATGGCCTTGGCCTCCCCGCTCATGAAATGCTTGCGGCACAGGGCCGTGTACATCTCGTTGCCGCCGATGGCGACTTGCTGGCCTTCGCGCATGACCTCGCCCTTGGGGGTGATGCGCGCCGTCATGGTCGCCTTCTTGCCGCACCAGCAGATCGCCTTGATCTCTTCGATGTTGTCGGCGAGGCGCAGCAGCGCTTCCGAGCCGGGGAAAAGCTTGCCGCGGAAATCGGTCTTCAGCCCGTAGCAGATGACGGGAATGTCGAAATCATCCACCAGCCGCGCGCATTGCTCCACCTGCGCCTCGGTCAGGAACTGCGCCTCGTCGATGAAGACAATATCGACGGGCTTGTCCTTGTGCAGGTCCTCGACATAGGCGCAGATGTCGGTGTTCTCGTCGAAGACGTCCGCCGGGTGGTAGAGCCCGAGGCGCGAGGCGATCTTGCCCGCGCCCGCGCGGTCGTCGATCTGCGCCGTCATGGCGACGGGGTTCATCCCGCGCTCGAAATAATTGTATTGAGCCTGCAGGAGCTGCGTGGACTTGCCCGAGTTCATGGCGGCATATTTGAAATAGAGCGAGGCCATTGATGCTGTCTCCCTGAATACTTCGCGTCGATGTTTTTTTATGATGCGGGGAAATCATAGCGAAGAAGGAAGGGCGATGCCAGCGGCAATTGCCCGGAAAAACGCCGCGCGCGCGAAAAAGAAATTTTCGTACAAGAACGGGCGGGGACAGCTGTGCGGATTTTTCTGGGTCTTCAGTTTTTCTTTTCTATCTTCTGCAACGGCCCGAGATAGGTCTTGAACAGCACGTGCTTGCGGAAGTTGCCGGAATATTCGGATTCGACGACGCCCGCTTTTTTGCAGTCGTCGGTATAGGCGAGATAGCCGCCGCCGCGCGGGTTCTTGGCCGCGGTGTGGAGGCCGAGCTTGTTTGCGATAACCGGCAGGCCTGTTTTTTCGTCGCGTTCCAGCTGGCCTTTCACGGGGTCGGCGACGGGGATGATGAAGGAGCCCAGCCCCGCGCTCGCGGCGTCGCCGAAGACGACGGCCATGTACATTTTGCCGTCGTGCATGAACAGGCTGCCGCCGCCGATGGTGTAATCGCCGAGATCTTTCGCATCCTTCATGGTTAGCAGCGTGTTGATGTACTGCCAGCTTTTTCCGTGGTCGGTCGAAGCCAGCAGGATGATGCCCACGGGCAGGGAAAAGCCCCGCTGGAAGGCGCTGAGGCTCATGAACAGCACGCCTTTGCTATAGACGACGCTGGGGCGGCTGAAGCTGTAGAGGTTGCTGACGGCGGGGTCCATCCGGCTGATGTACTGGCGCACGAGGCCGGCATAGGGCTGGGGCGGCTTGTCCGGCGCGGCGGAAAGTATCCATTGCTCGTCCGACCACGGCCCGTGCGGGTCGGGCGCGTATTTATAGACGATGGCGCTGTAAAGCGGGGAGAGCGAAGGCGTGTTGTTGGAATAGTATTTATAGGCGAAGAGCTTCCATTCCCGGCCCTTGTCGTCGGGGTCGTAGGCGAGGCCCGGCGTCTCGTAGCGCCAGGTGCCGGCGGGAAACGGCGTGGTGCTGTCCGGCCCGACCAGCACGTCCGACGCGCCCTTGAAGACCGGCGCGCCGACCGGCGCCCATTTGTCGCATTTGTCGATGCCGATGGCCATGATCGTGTTGAAAAGGTGCTTGGGGTTCCCCGGCAGCACGAAGTCGGGCTGCTTCATGTCGGTGACGGCCATCGCCTGTATGCGCCCGTTCGATGCGATGGCGGGGTCGAGCAGGCCGCCGTCCGCGCCCGCGCCGCTGATGGCGATCACCCGCGGCGGCTCTTGTTGCGGCGCCAGCCTTTCGGAGAACGTATAGAAGACATAGACGGTATTGACGATGGAAAAGAGGATGAAGGCCGCGCCGACGACCAGCACGACTTGATACATCCATGGAACGTCGGAGAATATTTCCTTGAAGCTTTTGCCGTAGATCTTCATGGGGCTCTTTCTTCAGGCCTTTCGGGACGGGCCTTGGGACGGGTGCCCGTCCGGCGCGTCCGGGCGGGCGTCAGGCGGCGGGCGGCAGGTCCATTTCCAGGATGGCCATGTTGAAATCATAGGAAATATCGCCGTCGTCCTCGTCGCGGTAGATGACGCCGATGAACTCCCCGCCAAGGGTGACCTCGACCGAATCCTTCGCTTCCTTGCGTTCGTTCAGGTGCAGGTTCTTGTTGGCGAATTTTTCCTGCAGGTATTTTTGCAGGCGGATGATTTCCGATTTGTTCATGGGATGGGGAGCCTCCGGTTAGCCGTGATTTTTCATGCCATTGTACCCCTTTCGCGCCGCCAATGAAATAACGCTGTGAAACGCCGCGCGCCACGCCGGCGGAAGAGGCTGGTTGACATAACCATAAAATGCGGCGAAGCCCTGATTATGGGCTCCCGCTCTCTTGCATGACGGCCCCCGGCGTGCCAAACTGATTCACCTTTAACAGAAACAAATGAGCCCGATGCCGATGTCAGACAATCTGAACAGCGACAAGACCCCCCGCGCGTCCCGCAAACCCGCCGCGCCCGCCAACCAGAACGCCCCGGCCTACAAGCCGACGCTGGCCGACCAGCACTGGCGCATCTTCCTGCGCGACAAATCGACGGCGGAGCTGGAGGAAGACCTGCAAAAAGCCATCGAGACGGGCAACGCCTGGCGTTTCGACCTGCTCTTGCAGCTCGAGCTCGACCTGCGCAACCCGACCGACCTCATGGAGCTGGCGATCGAGCACAACCGGACGGAAATGCTGATGCGCCTCGCGGCGAAAAGCGACAACTGGAAGGACAGCTACGCGAAGGACCGTCTCGCCGACAAGGCCGCGGCCGCGGGAAGGCTCGACGTGCTGACCGTGCTGATCGAGGACTACGGCGCGGACATCCACCATTACAACGAGGAGCTGCTGCGCTCCGCCGCGCGCGGCGGCCATCTCGACGTCGTGGAATACCTGCTCGAAAAAGGCGCGAAGGTCGATGCCTGGGACCACCGCGCGCTGCGCGACGCCTGCGAGAACGGGCACCTCGAAGTCGTCAAACGCCTGCTCAAGGCGGGCGCGGACATCAACGCGGACGATGGCGAGCCCCTCAACGAAGCGGCGCGGGGCAACCATGTCAAACTGGTCGAGTTCCTGCTGAAGAAGGGCGCGGACCCCGCGCTGGACGATTACGGGGTTCTCGAGAAAGCGGCGAATGACGAAGCGCAGGACACGCTGAAGCTCTTGCTGGACAAGGTCGGCGACAAGGCGCCCGGGGAGGCCAAGAGCAAGGCCTTTTCCGAAGCCGTGCGCAACGAGCATTTCGTGGCGGCGAAAATGCTGCTCGACGCCGGCGCCGACGTGAACACCGACCACGGCCGCGCATTGCGCGCCGCCGCTTGGCGCGGGGAGAACAAGGCCATCGAATTCCTGCTGGCCGACGGCGCGAACCCCAACGTGCACGAGCACCGCGAAACCCCGCTTTCCGAAGCGGTCAGCGCGGGCCACCTGCGCAGCGTCGTCCTGCTCGCCGAGGGCGGGGCGGACCCCGCCTACCTGCAGAACGAGGCGATGGAAGTCGCCAAGCGGCGCGAAAG
Source organism: Alphaproteobacteria bacterium (assembly GCA_016124645.1). Classification (GTDB taxonomy): domain Bacteria; phylum Pseudomonadota; class Alphaproteobacteria; order Micavibrionales; family UBA2020; genus WGNE01. The sequence continues at coordinate 69,252 of WGNE01000031.1, read as the reverse complement.
GCCGGAGATGCTCGAAGCCATGGCCGCGGGCGTCGTCGTCGCGCAAAAAAAATACGCCCGCGTCAAGGGCGAGGAATTCGGCGCGGCCTTCACCGGCGATTATTCGCTCGACGACCTGCGCACGCGCAAGGGAAGCTCGGGCGATACGGGGCTGATGCTGGCCGCGCAGACCGGGCATTTCGCCGATATCGTGCGCGGGGCCAAGGGCGGCGCGCAGCCGCGCCTGACCGCGCAGGATCTTTTCCACCCCGACGACAGGGTCGATACGGTGCTGGCCCTCTTGCTGCGCAACGACACGCTGCAGCAGTTCTTCAGCACGGATTTCTGGGCCGACCGCAAGGACGAATTGCTGGAGGCCTATCGCCAGCTGCCCGAAGACCTGCGCAAGGGCGTCGATCTCGGCGGCATCGCGGCGGAGATCAATTACCGCGAGCTGCTGAAAAAGGCGCAGAATAAAAAAGGCCCGCCGCGTCTCGGCAAATGACCGTCTGAAATATCAATCCATTGATATTGCTGTGCTTTATTTACCGACGTTGACATAACAATGTCATCCCGCTAGGATAACCGGCGGCGTCGCGAAGCGCGACCGCCTGCACGCAGCTGTCAATATGGACGCAATAGACGCAAAGACCCCGGATACGCATGACCGCAGACACGCATGATTTTTCCCCCGAAGAGCAGCTGGAGCGCAAGCTGCGCGCCGCGATGCTGGAAAAGGACTATCCGCGCGCCAAGGAGCTGATGCGCGGGCAGGCCATGACCAACGACTTCAAGGGCGCGGTGCTGAACACAGCGGTGCAGCTGAACGCGCCCGACATCGTGCGCTTCGTCTTCGAGGAAGAAAAGGTCGAGATGCAGCCCGAAACGGGCATGATGTTCCTGCTCGACGCCAGCAAGCAAAAGCACCGCGACGTCGCGCTCTATCTTTGCGAACAGCTCGCGACCGGCCTCGGCCTCGTGCGTTCCGATCCCTATATGCTGCTGCTCGACAAGTTTCCGGCGGAAGAGCACGAAGACCTCGTCGAGGGCTTGCTGGAAACGACGGCGGACAGGCAGGACGCGCTGGACAAGATGCTTTTCGCCGCGGCGGAAACGAAGAACTTCGCCCTCATCCCCGCGCTCATCGACAAGGGCGCGGACGTGAATGCGGACAGCGCGACGGTCCTCTACACGCTGTTCAAGGGCTTCCCGAAGGACGACGCGGCGCGGCTTGCCGCTTATGAGGCCGCGCTGGACGAATATCTCTCCCCCGCTTTCGAAGACCGCGCGACGCTGGACACGGCCCTTGTCGTCGCCGCCATGCAGTTCGCCGAAGGCGGGCAGTCGGAAAAAGCCGTCGAAAAAATGCTCGCGCTGGGCGCTGATCCTTGCGGCAACGCGCAGGAAGCGGAAAAAATCATGGTCTCTGTTTTCACCCCCGCGCCGGATGCCGTGCTGGACAAGCCCGCCCTCGCCGTGCTGGACGAACAGGCGCAGAAATGGCGCGACGCTTTCAAAACCGCGCGCGACGAGGAAGCCGCGCGCAACGCCGCGCTGTTCGAGACTCTCTACGGCGACGATTACCGCCCCGCCGACCTGCTCGCCCCCGCGGGCGACGACGGGGATACGGGGCTGATGATCGCGGCGAAAGCGAAACGCCTCGGCGCGGTGATTTCCCGCGCGCGGAAGACGAAGGATGCGCATATCACCCTCGGCGATCTTGCAAAGACCAACGAGCGCCAGCAATCCTGCCTTTCCCTCGCCGTGGACCGCGGCGATCTTGCCGCCGTGCTGAACCCCGCCTATTGGCTGAAGCAGGAACCCGAATTGCTGCAGAAGCTGGACGCGCTTTTGACCGGGCCGCAAAAACAGGCGGCGGACATGCCGCGCATCACGGCCCATGTGCGTCAGGAAAAGCTGGTGCAAAAAGCCTCCCGCCTGCGGCTGCAGCCGCGTCCGGCGCGCTGAAAAATCCTTTAAATTCCAAGAATAAGGCGAGATTCGGCCTTGACGCATATGGAAATGCGCCGCTATAGTCATGCCTCTGTAAAAATCGAGGAAACACGAAGATGGCCGACGATGAAACGCCGGACGATACACGCGACGATCAGGCGGACGGCTTCAAGTCATCGGGCCCGGCTTCCGGCAACGGCTATATCCAGTCGCGCGGCTGGCAGTACTGGTTCGACCTGAAGGAGCAAAGCCGTCTCGGCAACTGGCAAAAGGTCGAGGAACTGCTGGCGAAAAATCCCGGTTCCGACCTGCCCTATCAGAATTTCGTCGCCGAAACCTTTCACCGCGCCGCCAACCAGGGCCGGCTCGATATCGTGAAGACGTTTTTCGAGCGCGGCTTTTCCCTGCCCGAGGAAGTGGGCGGGGAAACCCTGAAACGCCTCGTCGTTTTCTTCGCGGATAAATCCATGCCGGTCGCCGCCTTCCTCGCGGCGGAAGGCCACGCGGACCCGCAGGACGCGCTCTATGCCGTCGCCGCGCGCGGCAAGGCGAAGACCATGGCCGCCTTCAAGGACGCGGGCATCGACGTGCTGACGGGCGGCAGCAGCTATTTCCTCGCCTTCTACGGCGGCAATGCGGAGATGATGCATTATCTTTCCGCGCAGGGCGCGAATATCTACGCCGCCCCTGTCGTCGCCGGGCTTTACGGCCGCGAAAAGGAGATCGACGCGAACAAGAAGGACGACGCGCTGCAGGCCTACCGCTGGCAATTGCAGGAAGACCGCCGCACCTACGCCAATTACTACGCCTATATCGCGCCCACGACGCCGACGATGGAAGAGCTGCGCGCCATGCCCTACGGGGTGGAGGCGGAAAAGCAGACGCTGCTGTCGCTGGCCGCGCGCGGCGGGTTTTTCGAGGACGTGGCGAAGGCGGCGGAGAAAAAAGGCGCGCTCGCCCTGACGGCGGAGGATTTCCTGCGCAAGGACGCGCACGGGGTGAGCGTGCTCGACATCATGGCCGCGCACCGCGAGCTGGACAAATTGTTCGACCCGCGCCTCTGGCACAAAAATCCCGCGGAGGCGGTCAAGCTGCACGACGCGCTGAAGGAATTGCGCGCGCAGGACGCGCTGGAGATCGAGGGCTTCACCGCCGCCCTGCGCCGCCACCAGCTGAGAACGCGCAAGAAACCGTCCCCCGGCCTCATCCTCAAGCCGCGCGGCAAGTGAGGCGGGATGGAAGAGACCGGAAGCGAAACCCCAAACGAGGCCCCCGAAGACAAGAGCGCGAATTTTCTGGCCGCCGCGCTTTCGGGCGACGCGCCGAAGCTGCGCGACCTTGCCGCGAAGGGCGTGACGCCCGAAATGGACAAGCAGGCGGTGATGCGCGCGCCCTGCCTTGACCTGAGCGCGGTCGATGTTTCCTTCTTCCGCCTGCTCAACCTGCATCCTGCGAACGAAAAGCTGAACGTGCCGCTTTACCTTGCGGCCTACTACGGCAAGGCGGCGGCGGTGGATGCGCTGCTGGAGCAAAACAATGCGCAGCGCAGCCTCGACATCGCCCTTGCCGCCGCGGCCATCGCGGGCAACGCGCCGCTCGCGCAAAAGCTGCTGGACGCGGGGGCGGATGTTTCCTTCGAAGACCACGCCGCCCTTGGCGAAGCCGTTGCCGGGCCGAACCCCGCGCTGCTTTCCCTGCTGCAAAAAAACGTCACGGATAAATCCGCCGCGAACGCCCGCGCGCTGCGCGCCTGCATCGAGGCCGGAAAGCTGGACGCCGTGCCCGGTTACCTCGCCCCCGGCGTCGATGCCGTGCCTGCCCTGCGCGCGCTCTGCCCGCCGCTTTGCACCAAGGACCCCACGGCGGTGCCGATGGAGCGGCAGGACATGCCTTCGATGCCCGAATACCTCGATACGCTCGACATGCTGCTCGCCTTTTGCGAAGCGGGCGGCGCGGACATGAAGAAGCTGGCGGAAGACCTGCTGGACGATGCCGTCGCCCATGTCGCGGCGCCTGTCGCCAACCGGCTGCTCGCTTTCGGGGCTGATGCGAACCGGGTGATGGTCTTCGCCGTGGAAAACGGGCAACCCGAACTGCTCGTCGCCGCGCTGGAGGCGGGGGCGGAGCCGCGGCGTTTCCGCGGGGTGGCCTTCGACATCGCGGCCCGTCCGGCGGCCTCGCCGCAACAGGAAAACGCACGCGCGATTGTGCGCATGGTCTTGAAGAACGTCACTGCCCGCCGCCTGCAGGAAGAAGCGGAGACATTGGCGGCGGTGGATGCGGGTTTCTCCCCCGCGCTGCTCGCCCGCGTACTGCGCGAGGAGACCGGCGAAACCGGCCTGATGCTGGCGGCCGTGACGGACAGGGCGCAGGAAGCCCTCGCCCTGCTCGAACAAAACCCGCAGATGCTGACGGCGGATGTGCTGTTGCAGGCCGACAGGAACGGCTGGAGCGTGCTGGAAAGGTTTTGCGACGGCGGCCACGCGGCGCGGCTGCTGGACGAAAAACTCTGGCGCGGCAGGCCGCAGGAATTCGCGAAGATCGCGAATGCCGTTTTCGGTTCCACGCCGCAAGACAAGCGCGAAGCGCTGGCGGAAATTCTGGGGCAAGGCTTTGCCGCGCTGAAAGCGGATGAAACCCGCCGCCGTTTGCAGGACCGCGCGGAAAAGGTCAAAAACCGCTTCCGCCTGAAATAACCGCCCGCTCCTTCCGTTTCACCTTTTCTTCGCGCCTTTTCCCGCTTGTTGCAGCGCACCATGAAAAACCCTTGTAAAACAGGGGGTTTTGCATGGTTTTCCCGCGGGTTTCGCATTGACGCGCCCGCGCCGCCTCTTTACGCTTGAACGGGTGAAAAGAACGCCGGCGCCTTGAAAGGCGAAAATCCGGCCCCCCAGACAAGGGAGCGCCAGCAAGATGTCCGAAAAGCAGGACAAGAACAGCGACGCAGACAACAAGAACAAGCCCCGCAAGCCGGGCCTGCTCAAAAGGGTTTTCAACAGCGTGCGCGACGTTTCCAACCGTCTGCGCCGTTCGCAATTCGACCGCGCGCTGGTCAAATGCGCGCGCACCGGACGCGACATGCGCGCGGCCTTCCTCATCGCCTCGGGCGCGCGGGTCGATGCGCTCAACCACGCGGCCCTGAAGGCGGCGGCGGGCGAGGCGCATATGGGCATGCTGAACCTGCTGCTCAAGCACGGCGCGAAGGCCGACGCCGACAACAGCGCGGCCCTGCACATCGCCATCGAAAGGGGCCAGCGCAACGTGGTCAAGACCTTGCTGCAGGCAGGCGCGGATATTCATGCGCTGCAGGACAGGGCCATCGTCCTCGCCTCGGGCATCAACAACCTGCGCATGATCGAATACCTTATTTCCAAGGGCGCGGACGTGAACGCGCAAAAGGGCCGCCCGCTGATCGAGGCGGCGCAGCGCGGCCACGCGCATATCGTGCGCGAGCTGGTCCGCGCGGGGGCGGACCCCTGCCTTGACGATTGCACCGCCTTCTACTGGGCCTGCCGCAACGGCCACAAGGGCGCGGCGGAAGTGCTGTTCAGCGCCGGCGCGTCGCTGGACGCGCGCAACGGCGTGATGGTCGATGTCGCCGCCGCCTACGGCCACACGGCGGTTTTGAAGTTCCTGCTGCACAAGGGCGCGAAGCTGCCCGAGGACGGCGGGCTCGCCCTGCGCTGGGCGGAGAAGAACGGCCAGAAAGCCTGCGTGGATATCATCAACGAGCACCTTGCCGAACGGCGCGCCCGCGCAACCGAAAAACCCGCGCCGGAAAAATCGGAACAGGAAAAGCCCGCCAACGGCAACCAGCCGCCGGCCAGCCGCTACCGTCCCCCGGCCGCGGGCTGATTTCCAGCCAAAAGATTTTCCGTTATACCGTGGTCAGCGCCCGCACCGCGCAGTCGCGGGTATGGCGGATGTAATCCGCCGGGGCTTTCAGCTTCGCCAGCGCGCGCATCGAGAACATCGCGGCCATCAGGAAATGGGCGTATTCCTCCGGGTTCTTGGACATCGGGATCTGTCCCGCCGTTTGCGCGCGGCGGATGGTCTCGGCGAAGGCCTTTTGCATCTGCCCCACATAGTCGTTCAGCAACGCGGTGATGCCGTCGTTGATATTGCCGATCTCCAGCAGCGAGTTGATGAGGAAGCAACCGGGGCTGCCGCCGGGGTTGCTGCATTCGTTCAGGACCTCGGTCATATAGCCGTCCAGCGCGGCCAGCGCGTCGGGCGCTTCGCTCATGCGCTTTAAGCGCGGGATGACGTATTGTTCGAGGTTGAGCCGCAGCGAGGCTTCGAAGACCCGCTCCTTGTCGCCCAGCGCGTTATAGACGGAACCGAGGTGCAGCCCGAGCCGTTGGGCGAGGTCGCGCATGGAAGTGGCGACGTAGCCTTGTTCCCAGAACCGTTCCATGGCGGTGTGCAAGGCTTTCTCCTTGCTGAACTCAAGCTTGCGACCCATAACGATAGCCCCTGTCATGTAAAATTTATTCGGTAAAAAAATCAAACCGTTCGCGCAGATGTTTCAAGCGGCGGTCTGATTTATATAGCCCCATTAAAGTCTTGTTGCAATTATTACGTGTTCCAAAAAATATCGAAACAACTGTTCAAAAAGTGGAAAAACCCCTGCGGCGCAGCGTTCAGATGGCGACGGTTAAGGGTCTGTTCACCAATTCGGTCTAGACTGGAAATATTCCCGAAACGCGGCCCGTTGACCGGCATAGAATCGGGTAACTATATGTTTTAATTGATGAATTCGGATAAGTTGTGATTTTGTACCGGACCGCATTTTCCCCATACAGCGTTAAGATGGTTCAAAGCAAACCCGCCGCCGGGCATGGTCGTGGGGCGGTCGTTTTCATTTTATCGAGAAGGAGTACGTAATGTCGTCACTGGAAAATACTTTCAATGCTGAAAGCTATGAAACGCGGGAACTGGCCTGGGAACTGCAGCAGCCCAACCCCGATCAGCAGCGAATCAAGATTTTTCTGGAGCAGGAAGCGGACCTGCGCACGGCCTTGCAGATCGCCAACATGAGCGAAAAAGACGTCATGAAGAACCCGGCGCTCAAGCCGCTGCAGCTGCACAAGCGGCTGAAGACGGGTTCGGAAAACGCCGGGCTTTAAGCTTCCCCCGGATTTTCAGGTTTTCAGGTTTCAGTTTTTGGGGCCGCCGGTTCCCGCCTGCGGTTTCTTCGCGGCGGGCTTGTCGAGCTTCGCGTAGCCGGGCGATTTCAGCTCGGCCATCTCGCGTTTCAGTTCATCGATGTCCTTTTCCATCTGACGCAGGCGTTTCAATTCGCGTTCCTGTTCGTGCGCCATGCGAATGATCGCGCGGGTCTGGACCTCCGCGATCTCGGCGACGAAGTTCGGGGAGAGGGACGCGCTTTTGTTGTTCGCGTAATAGCTGAAAATCTGCGCCAGTTCGTTCAGGCGCGCGGGAATGTCGCCGTCGCTTTCCTCCAGCACCCAGGTGACGTTATTGCCGTTTCTTTTCTGGTAGGCCATGTTCGCGCGCCTCTTTCCTGTTGTCCTTCATCGTCGTTCGGGCCCGTGTTTACGGGCCTTTGTTCTTGCGCCGGGGCTTCAAGGGCGGGCGGACGGTCACCGGTTTCCTGATGCCGTCGTCCAGCGCGTCGATCTCCGCCGCCAGCCGCTTTTTCTGCGCGGCTTTCAGCAGCCCCAGAAATTCCGCATTGCCGCTTTGCGCGGCGATGTCCTTCGCGGTCTGGCCTCTCTCGTTGCGCGTCTTCATGTCCGCGCCCGCGTCCAGCAGCATCGCCGCGATATGGTTGCGGCCGAAGGCGGCGGCCTGATGCAGCGCGGTATAGCCCTTCGCGTTTTGCAAGTCCGCATCCGCCTTCTTCGCCAGCAGCGCGGCCGCGATATCCGCGCGGTCGAAGACGGTGGCGATCATCAGCGCGCTGTCGCCGCCCGCGCGCCGCTTGTCGGGGTCGGCGCCTGCGTCCAGCAGCAACGTCACCAGCGCATCGTGCCGCCCTTCCGCCGCCAGCACCAGCGCGGGGTCTCCCCAGCCGGTCCGGGCGTCGGGCGACGCGCCGAGCGAAAGGTAACGGGCGGCGGCCGCGGCGTCGCCGTTCGTGGCGGCGTCCAGCAGGCCGGTATCGAGCGCCCGTTGTTTCCTGTCGTCCATGCCCATGCCTTGCGCGTCTTGTTTCGCGTCCCGTTTTTCGCGCCGCGGTCTTGCCGTTCGCGCGCGGAGGGACAGGCCAGTATTAGGAAAAATAATGGAAGAGTCAAGGACGGCGTCAGTGGCCTGAAATATACATTTATTTCCGTCTCTTAGACGGTGTGACCCTTGCGCGCGACGATCTTGAGGGGCTTTCGCACCGCCGTGTCCTTGGCGAGACCTTTTTTCATCGCCTCGGCCTTATGTGCCGCTTGCGCGGTGATCTCTTCCTTCGCCGCGCGCAGGCGCTCGCCTGACAGCAAATCGGCGATGGCGTCCGCGCCGGTTTTGCGCGCCAGCTCTTCGGGCGTGACGCCCGCGCCCGGCGGCTCCAGGGACGCACCGGCGGCGATCAGCTGCCTGACCGCCCCGATATCGTTTTTGTTGACGGCCTGATGCAGCGCGGTCAGGCCGGATTTCGTCGCTTTGTCGGGGTCCGCGTCAAGCTCCAGCAGGCAGCCGATCATGCCGTTCTGCCCCTTCGTCACGGCGATCATGAGCGGGAAGTTGCCGTCCGCGTCCACGTGGTTCACATCCGCGCCCTGCGATACGAGCGCGCGCGCGTCCTGCACATTGTCCGTGCCGGCCACGGCGATCAGGTTTTCATTGTGCATGTCCGTGTCGGGCATATGGAGATCCGCCTTTTCGCAAGGTTTTCCGCCCCTTTACTATAAAAGGCATATGTAAATTATTTGCTAAAGGCGCAAAAAAAGCCCCCGCGCGGCGAACCGGCGGGGGCTTTTTGGCTTATTTCAGACCCGTCTTAGAGGTCGAAGCTGCCGTTGCCGGGTTTTTTCGGCTTGGGCGGTTTCGGGGGAACGGGGGGCTTGCCGCCGCGGCCGATGCCGGGGATGCCCGGAATGCCGGGCAGGCTGCCCATGAGCGTCTGCACTTCGCCCTTGATGGTCTCTTCAAGGTCCGAAAGCGTGTTGGCGACGCGGCTGTCGGTCTGCGCCATGCGTTGCAGCTGCATGACGGTCTTTTGCAGTTCCATCATGACGGGCATGAGGCTGCGCATGACCTGGTTGGGGTTGGGGTTCTGCGAAGCCATGTCCATGCCGTCGCTGATGACCTTGTTGAATTTGTCGCTCAGCGACTGGAACAGCGGCTGGGCTGCACCGGTGTCGGCGGCGGCTGCGTTTTCGAAGGCCGTTTTGATGCGGTCCATCGACTCAAGGATCTTTTCGGGATCCGGGGGGGTAAAACCAAAGTTCACGGCGTATCTCCTTCGTGTGCGAAAGTTGGATTATCAAAGTCTTTTTGATTGCTGCCGGGAAGCTTCACAGAACACGGAGGGGGAGTCAATACGTTAAAGAAAAGAACTTAAAATAAGCAAGATTGTTTCCGCCGCATTGCGTCATTGCGGATATGTATGGAAAACGAATAGTGGATTTCCCTTGCGGCGCAGCCGGAAATCGTGACAATGAGATTTCATATCCCTGAACTAATCGTTGGAAAAACCGCGTGTCATTGAAACGATCTTTTAACAGCGTCAAGATGGGCAACCACGTCGATCGACCCGGCGCGGGCGGCGAGACCTACCTGACCCGCGCGCTCAAGATGGGCGAGCACGACGCCATGCGCGAATTCCTGGAGATCGGCGCGGACGCCAACGCCTGCAACGCGAAGGGCGAGGTGCCGCTGCATATCGCGCTGGAGCGCAACGACCTGAAGGCCATCAATATCCTGCTGCGCTACAACGCCAGCGTTTTTTTCAAGCAGGACGGCATGACCCTGCGCGAGCACGCGCTGCAGCTTGGCAACAAGCCGGTTGCCGAAGCCGCGCGGCGCATCGAGGTGCGTTTCGAGGCGATGCTCAAAAGCATGTATTACGGCGGCATGTAAGCTCGCGGCTATTCTTTCATAATCCGTATCTGTTTCGCATCGCCTTGCGCGCGCCGTGTACGCGTGCATGAAATCCGCCTTGGAAATCAGCGGAATGCAAAAGCTTATCCACAGGCGGCGCGTGGCGCGTCCCGCACGGAAACTTTGGCATGAAGGCACAAAAAAAGCCCCGGGCCGCAAATGCGGACCCGGGGATTGTCTGTCTTGCAGGCGTTTTTCTGAAAAGAACGGCATGGCGGCAAGGCGGAAACCGCGCCTGCACGCCTGCCTTGTCCATCTTAACGGCGTCATGTTCCGGCGGCCTGAACCTTTCGCGGTTTCGCGTGTTGGCGAGTCGGCCTGAATCAACGAATCCAATATGTTAATTTCGAGAATCTTACCCGAAGTTAACTTTTTATTCATCATCTTGTGGTGTATAATGAAGTCATCCACCAGATATAGCGCCACCACTACCGTTACCCAACCAGACGAAAGTGAGTCCGCCTATGACAGCACCATCCATCCACACCGATCTTCTCGCGTACAATTTCAATCTGGGCGGCGCACAGTTCACCGCGCCGGGCCAGAAGACTGATACGCCGTTCCAACCGCTCAGCCAGAGCTTCATGCACGAGCTCGCGCGCGAGGGAGACATCCTGAGCGCCGAAGTCATCATGGACGCGGGCGGCAACATCGACCTGCCCGACGAGGAAGGCCGCCGCCCGCTGCACGAAGCCGCATGGTTCGGCCGCACGGAAATGGTTTCCTTCCTGCTGGGCAGCGGCGCGCTGCTCGACGCGCCTATCCATCCCTTCGGCTATACCGCGCTCTACTTCGCGGTGCAGCGCGGCCATACGGATATCGTGCGCCTGCTCATCGAGCGCGGCGCGCTGCTCTCCGTCACCGACCGGCTGAACGGCCAGGGGCTGCTGCATCTTGCCGCCCTGCGCGGCGACATGCAGATGACGGGCCTGCTCATCGCCGCCGGCATCGACGTCTTCCAGGAAGACCGCCGCGGCCAGACGGCGCGCGATTACGCCGCCCGCCAGAACAACAAGTCGCTGGAAGGCGTCTTGCTGAAAGTGATGGAGCACCACGCCCGCTACGGCGCCTGACCCTTCAAGGCCCGAAAACACCGCCCGCCTGACTAAGGCAGGGGCGAAGACACGGGACCGTCATCGACGTTCCCCGCGCAAAGCGCCAGCCAAGCGGCATTGTCGCCGTCCGCTTCCCTTCTTGTTTCTTCGCTGTCCCCCTTCACCGTATAGACCGGCCTGTAGATGAGGCAGAAGTCACGTCTTGCGGGTGAATCTTGCGCGCACCCGCACAGCATAGCCGGGATCGCGGCGCAGGCGATCGCGCGCGTCATTCGCTTTTTGAAGGTCATCGGCGGTTTTCTCCTGTTCCGCGTTGCGCTGGAGTTGCGCGCCCGTTTCCAGCGTGTGCTTGCGCAGCCGCCAGAGGAAGATCCAAACGCCCGCGAAAAGGGCGATGATCGCGCCCTCGGGCCAGAGGGCGTAGAAGGCGTTCACGCCCCGGCTTTCACGGCATTCGCGGTGAAATAGCCGTCGATGGATTTGACGATAAGCTGCAGCGTGGCGAGCCCGGCCACCACCTTGCCCAGCGTGGTTTCGTCGGTGATGACCGAGGACAGAAGATCGTTCGCGGCGGCCGCGCCCAGCGCGCCTTGCAGGATGATGAGGGCGACGTGGATGTATTTCATGGCTTGTATCCTTTCATGTGTTGCGTTTGAAGCCATCAGGCTTGGGGTTTGAGGGCGTGCAGCGCGGCTTCGGCGTAGTCTTCGGGGGTGAACCATTCCTCCCGCCCGTCGCGCGGCCTGCCGTTTTCATGGTTGACGATGGCGCGGGCGAGCCCGCCCAGCGCGGCGGGGCGGGAAAGGTCCAGCGCGTCGCGCCGCTTCACGTTCAGGCTGCGCGCGACGTCGTGGATGTAATGGTCGGTCGCGTTCTCGTGCGGCGGGGCGTAGCGATTGACGATGCTCTCCACCGTATCCAGCCCGTATTTTCGCTGGTAGGTCAGCAACAGGCGCATCAGCGCGCGCAGGCCCATCTGCGCGCTGTCGAATTCGACGAAGGCGTTGTCGAACTGCTGGTTCCTCTGTCCCTCCCAGCGCTGCGGGCCGAGGCGGATGTTGCCGGGGTTGTTGTTGCGGATGCCGCGCGGCAGCAGGAAGCGGTGAATGAAGTTCTCGTCCATCGGTCTTCGCTCTTTCTTGTTTCAGGGGCGTTTCAGGGGTTGTTCTTGTGGCGGATGAAATCCTCGATGCGCAGGATGCCGCTGCTCAAATGCTCGATGCGCTGCTCGAGCGAGGCGAGGCGTTCGGCGGTATGCTCGTGGCTGGCCATCCAGCGTTCGATGTATTCCACGCGCCGCGTGATCGAGGCCGCCCACCACACCGTGGTGATGAGATGGACGACGACGGTCAGCGACAGCGCGATATAGGGCAGCGCCGCGCCCATGAAGTCGGAGGTCATGACGATATTCCTGTCGGATGCGGGAAAAACGGCGGAAATCAGGTCTCGATTTGCGCGCGCAGGGCGGAAATCTCGCTTTCAAGCGCGGCCATCCAGCCGCCGTCCGTGCCGGCCAGCGCCTCGCGCAGGCGGCGGGGGGTCTGCCGCGCCTCGAGTTCGTAAATCCGCGCCAGAATGTCCCGCCGGGCCTGCGCGTCCGCATAGGCGGGAAAAGCGGCCTGCAGCGCGGCTTCGTCCAGCGGCGCGGCCGCGGTGATTTCGCCGGCCTGCGGCGCGTAGTCGTGCGGCACGCGGCGCAGGGAAAGACCGTCGTTCGAATAGCAAAACATGGGGGGCTCCTTCGGTAAGGGTGAAAAGGCGTCAGGATGCGTTCACGCTGTCCGTCCAGCCATGGCAGAAGACATAGGAATGGCTGAGCGTGGCGAGATAGACGTCGCTGCTTTCCAGTTCCATGCGCACCAGCGGCGCGGCATCGACATAGGGGCTGCAGCTGAAAACGGGCGGGTTGCTCGTCGAGTTATAGGCGCCGTAGCCCGGGCCCGGGGCGAGGAGGATGCCCACGCCCTCGGTCGCGCCCTTGCTCTTGACGGAAAGCGCGATGGAAAGGGCCGTCGCCGGCACGACGCCGGAGGTGCTGGTCGCCACATAAGACCCGGTGTTCGTGTTGCCGAAGGAGCCGGAGCAAAGCAGCGGCATGGCCGCCGTATTGGTCGAGGGCGTGACGACGTAATGCGCGGCATTGCCCGCCTGCCGGGTGCGCATCAGCACGGTGGAACTGTCCGTCACCACCGCGCCGACGCGCAGCTTATAGCCGTATCCGCCCGGCAGGGTCGGCGCGGTCGCGGAAAGCGAGGCGAGGGCCGCGGTGGTCGAGCCGTTCGAGATGAGCCAGATGTGGTAAAAGCTGCTGGCGGCGATGCTGCCCGTGTCCAGCCCGTTCGCGCCGCTCGCGGAAAAATCGACGGTCAGGGAAAGGCCCGTGTCGAAGACCGGCGCGCCGGTCGCCTGCGACATCACGGCGCTTTGCGCGCTCACGTCGATTTTGGTGTTCGGCGTGGACGCGTTGTTCTCGATGACGAGCCCCGAAGCCGTCGGCACGGCCAGCGCCGCGCCGCCCGAGGTTTCCGGGTTGAGCAGCACAAAATAAGTGCCGTCATAGATCAGCAGGTAGATGCCCCCGGCCAGCATCGCCCCCGCGCCGGGGTCCGCGCCGCTGCAAAGCTTGATGCCGCGCGCCGAAAGCCCGCTGACGGAAAGGGTGCAGGCGCCGGTATTGGCGTTTTGCGGCGCCAGCGTGACGATCTGCCCTTCGACATAGGCGGAAAGCGCGGGCGTGGGGATCATGGCATAGGCGTCCGCCGCCCCGCTGTCCGACGAATGATTGACCATGCGCAGCGCCGCCGCGCCGTGATAGGGCACGAAGGTATTGGCCGTGGCGGAAACCGCGCCCAACGTAATCCAGTCCGCGCCGTCGTGCAGCTTCAAAAGCCAGGGCGTCGCGCTGTCGTCCAGCCAGATCGTTCCGGCCTCCGCATAACTGGGCGCGCTGGAACCCTTGTGGTGGTTGAGCAGCGCCTGCTTGCCGTCGTTGTCTTCCTGCCGGTAGGTCAGGCCGCTCTTGTTCGCGCCGATGACGGGGTTTGACTGTGACATGTCCTAAAATTCCTTTCGGGGTTAGATTTGCGCGCCGTATCCCTGCGCCATGTAATCGAAATGCCGGGCCACGCCCGCGCCGGTATCGTCGTAAAAGCGGATGTGAAAGCCGCTCTCGGTCTTCGCGGTGACGCTGTAGTAATCGCCCGCCGCCATGTCGTGCGGGGTGACGGCGAGGGCGGGTGCGGCGCGGAAGGGCAGGGCGAAGGAAACATCCGTCCCGCCCGCGCCCGATAGCAGCCCACCCGCCGACGCGATGCGGTCCGGCATATCGATCTGCACCGAAAGCGCGGTGATCGCGGGGGTGATGTTGTTGCGCAGCGTCGTCACCGCAAGGCGGAAGGAAAAGCCGCGCGCGGTGTAATCCCCGGCGACGAAGGGCGTCCAGCCCGTCCAGGCCGCGCCCGCATCGGCGGGGTCGTCCTGCGTGGTGCGGACCTGCAAGGTCAGGGACCAGAGCGCGGGGTCCACGTCCTGATCGAAGACCTCGACAAGGTCGAGGTCGCCCCAGCTGTCCAGCGTGCCGTTGAAATCGAAGCCGTAAAGCGTAATGCCCGCCGTCACCCGTGCGGTATAGACGCTGCCGAGGTCCGCCGGGCTCGAAAAGACGTAGCTGCCCGAGGTCGCGAGCCCCGCCTGCCCGATGTCGGCGTTATCGACCGCGTCCCAGTCCGTCCAGTCGTCCACCGTATCCTGCCCGCCAAGGCGCAGCGAGCCGCCGGAAACGATCATGTTTTCCGCCGCGCCCGTGAAATCCGGGTCTTCCGTGGCCGTCAGCACGGCGTTGTAGCCGGAAATGCCCGAGAGGCTTGATGCGACCGCGGCGGCGTTCGCGCTCAGCCGCCCGCCGATATCGACGGCTTTCAACAGATAGGTGCCTTCGGCGGCGGCGACGGCCACGGCGGTCGCGTCCATCGGCACATGGCTGACGAGGTCCACGGCGTTGCTCCAGGCCGCGCCCGTGGTCAGGGGCGAAAAACGCAGACTGTAGTGGTCGAGGTCGATGTCCGCCACTTTGTCCCATGACAGATGCGCCGTATCGCCCAATATGTTGACGCTGAGGTTCCGCACGTCCGCCGGCAGCGCGGTGGTGCCTTCCACGCGGTGGCCGGCCACCGTCAGCGCGTCGGAAACGGAACCGGCGGCGGTGATGTAGCGGATGCGGATGTCATAGGTCTCCCCTTCCGCGACGTCGGTGATGGAAAGCCGCGTCGCGCCCTGCGCCGTCATGTCCGCCACGCGAAAGCCGCTTTCGTCCGCCGCGCGTAGCGTTACCTGCGGGGTCAGCGCGCCGGACCATTCGGGATTTTTCAGCGTCACGAGGATGCGCGTGGTGAGCGAGCCGTCGGTATTGCGGATCAACGCCTCCGCGCCGGACTGGATGTTGGACAGGACCGGCGCGGGCGGGCGGCGCATTTCCGGCGGTATGGTGATATGGCTGTCGAAGGCCGGGATCGTCCCGTCGCCCGCGTCGTGCACGGCGGGGGCGGCGTCGATGCAAGTCAGCCGCGCGCCGAGGTCGCCCTGCGGCACGATGGATTTGACGATCATCTCCACGCTTTCCTGCCCGCTTTCGCCGAAGACGGCAAGGTCGCCCGCCTTCAGCCCGCAATCCGCCGCCAGCGAGGGGGAGACGACGACCTGCGCATCCGTGCCCGCGATGGTGGCGGCGATGACGACGATGGAAGCGCCCGTATCGGTGCGGAAACGCAGGGCGTATTTCTTGCCCGCCTCCATCGTCACCGGCGCATCCAGCGTGACGTTGATGATATGCGAGAGGTCTTCCGAATACCCCAGCGCGTTCACCCGCGCGCTGACGAGGCCGAACAGCGGCACGTCATGCGTGAAGCGGATGAGGTCGCCGCGCGTGCAGACGATATGCTCGATATCGCAGGAAAAGGAATAGGTCTCGGGCCGCAGCCTTGCGGTGGCGATATGATACCGCCCGTCCTGCCATGCCTGCGCCGCGCTTGTCACGCCGGGCAGTTCCAGCGTTTCGTAGCGCGTGGCGTTTTGCGCGTCGTAGCCGTCGTCATAGACCAGCCGCTCGTCCTGCAGCCAGCCCTTGTCGCGGTTGATGAAGCGCACGCGCAGCGCATGGGGTGCGGCGTCGAAGGATTTCTGGCCCTGAAAATTATAACTGTTGCGCGGGGTGAAATGCTGCACCGGCACGGCCTGCGGCTTGTCTTCCACCACCGACCATTTGCCGTCCAGCAAAGCGGGGCTGGCGCGCCCGGCGGCGGCCACGTCGCGCAAAACGTCGCGCACGGCGGCGTCGTAATCGACGACGCCGTTGTATTCGCGGCCCGCCAGCGCGCAATCGTCGTGCCACGCCGTGATGCGATCGAGGTCGAGGCGCGAATCTTCCAGCGGGCGCGCGTTGGCGTCGCCCTGAAGGATATAGCGGTAGAGCGCGGCGGGATTGGCGGTGGGCTGCTCGGTCCATGCCGCGCCGTCCCAGTCCGGCAATATCGACTGCACCACGCCGTTGAAGCGATCGACCACGCCGTTGAGCTGGTCGGTCGCCTTGATGCGCAGGGCGGTCATGGCCAGCCCCTGCATGGCGACGGGCGCGGCATAGCGGATGGTGCGCAGCGCGGTCCAGGCGACATCGTCGAAGGTATTGTCGTCCGTCGCGTCCGGCGTCACGCGGCGCAGGCGCACGTCGTATTGCCCGCGCGCCACCTTGAAGCTGACGTTGCGGCGGATGGCGGCGGTCTGCTTGCCGGTCAGGGTGATGCCGGAAAAGCTCAGGCCCCCCGCGGCGACGGCCAGCGTCTTGCCCGTATCCGGCGTCACGGTGAAATCGCCCGCGCTCTCGAAAGCGCCGTCCGTCGCGCTTTCGGCGCGCAGGTCGGCGATGTCGCCGGCATCGATGGTCGCGACTTCGTCCGAATGGCGCGAAACGGCGGCCAAGGCGATGCTGCCCGAAGGGGTCAGGGGGCGCGGCGCGGTTTCGGCGTCGATGCCGTCGCGGGTTTCCACGCCCTTCACGGCGCGCACCGCGCCGCTCGCCGCGTCCATCACCACAAGGTCGCAGCGGCGGGTGACGTGGCTGACGCCCGCGTAACGATAGACCTGCGGCGCGGCGTCCAGCGTGACCGTGGCGGCGGCAAGCGCGGTATAGGAAAGCGCGGGCGCGCTCCAGTCGCTGGTGCCCGTGGGGGCGTATTGCACTTCCACCGTCACGCTCGTCCCCGCCCGCCCGCCGGAGCCGTCGAAGGTCAAGAGCCCGTGCGGCAGGGTGACATCGACGGAAATCTCGTCCGCCGCCGCCTCCGTCGTGCGCAGGGCATAGCCGTCGCTGTTCTTCAGGGCGATTTGCAGGTCGTTTTGCAGCACGCTGTCGGTGTAAAGCGTGATGGGCGCGTCATCGGCATAGCCTTGGCGCGTCTCGATCTCGATGTCCTCGAAGGCCTCGATGGGCGTTTCGCCGATTTTCAGCTCGCCGATCCGCAAGGGGCCGTAGCCCCAGATGAAAAGCATGCGCAGGTATTGCTCGTCGCCTACCGTCTCGGTATAGGGCAGCGCGCCCAGCGGCGGCACGAAGCGGTGCTTGCCCAGCACGCGCGGCACGCGGCCGAAGGGCGTCGCTTGGTTGCGCGCGCCTTGCAGGAACAGCGTCGGGCTTTCCTTTTGCAGGCCGGCCAGACGCGGGCGGCCGGGCGGGGCCAGCGCGTTCAGGGCCAGACGGCTGACGAGGTTGACCCCCGTCGCCACCAGCCTGCCGAGGTTGATGCCGAGGAAGGTGCCTTCCGCCGCGGGACCCAGAATGCCCGCGACCGTCCCCGCAATCAGCGGGCTGGCCGCGATCATGGCGAGGGACAAGACGGTGCGCAGCGGGTTTTTGCTGCCGCTGCCGCCGCCGCCCATGGGGACGAGGGTGAAACGCAGTACGGTGCCCGCCTTGGGCCGCAGGCGCGGCCAGAAGCCGGGCGGCACGCCGTAGCCGTTGAGGTCGGCGTGGATATGTTTGGCCAGCGCGGTATCCGGGCAGAGCTGCCGCAGGATGTCGGCCACCGTCAGGCCCGCGGGCACGTCGTGCTGCTGCGTATGCGCCGTGAAAGGGTGCGGGGCCAGCAGCACGCAGACCGTGGCGGGCTTAGCCGATGGCGGCGTCTGTTTGCAGGGGGTCTGGTTCGTCATGGCGTTTGTACCTGTAAAAGCCGAAAATCCTCTCCCGCCACTGCGGGCCGTCATAGCGCTCGATGGCGCTGTCGATGCCCAGCTCCACATGCAGCATTTGCCCATCGCCCAGCACGAGGCCGACGTGCATGGGCCGCCCGCGCACGCGCAGTACGATAACGTCGCCTTGCTTCTCCTCGCCCGAAGAAACGGCGCGCCAGAGCGGGGTTTCGCGTTCGATGAGGGCGGGAATGCGCGCGGCGTCCAGCGTGCGCTGGTATTCGCGGGCGAAGGACGGCAGGGCAAGGCCGAACTGCTCGGCCAGCGCCAGCCGCACGAGGCCCCAGCAATCCACGCCGGCGCGGTCGCGGCCCTGCGATTTGAACGGCAGGCCGATGTAATGCCCCGCCCAGATGGGAACGGGCATGGGGGAACTTTCAATCGTCGGGGGTTCGGGCGTTAAAAAACCCGCCGCGGCGCACCGGGCGGGTTTTTCAAAGGGTCCTTCCCGCCGCAACCGGGCGGGAGGAGGAAAACGGTTACATCATGCCGCCGCCCATGGGCTTGGCGCGCATCGTGGTTTGCTGCTTGGGGGCTTCATGCGCGCGGGTGATTTTTTCAACATAGCCGTTGAAGCGCGCGGTGTTGGTGGCGCCGGGATTTTCGGCGACATAGGATTTCATGAATTCAAGATCGCTCTTGGCCTGGCCGTCGAGGCTGGGCGCGACCATAAGGCCGAGGGATGCTTTGAGGAAGTCCGCGTGACCGCCGGACTGGGTTGTTCTTGTTTCTTCGCCTGTGCCTGTCACGAACTGTGATTTCATATTGCTCATGGTAAAAGGACCCTCCCGGTTTTCTTATGGACCGCTTGCCGAACAGTTATTTTGAACATCTATGTGTTTTTAACTGATTTTTAAAAGCTTAGCCCAGATTTTTTCATTTTACCATATGAAAAATGAATAAAATTTTAAACACCTCGATTATTGTTGTTACTTCAATGATTTAGAACAGGCCCGGAAAAAGACCGGGGGAGAAGCTTGCCGCGGGAAAAGGTTCGGCCGTGAAGTCTTCTATTGTCAGATTACCCTCGACACGGTGCGAATCATATGTAACATCCGTCAGTTTGAAGTCGGCGAAGCTGGCCTCCACGGTATCCGGGTCCGCCGCGCGGATGATCTCGATGAGCACCCCGGGGGCGGAGGAAATGCTGCGCACCGCCGCCACGATCTGCCGGTCCACGTTGTCGATGGAAAGGCGCGCCTGCGGGGACGGGTTGTCGTCGTCGTCCGGCAGGGTCAGCGAGAAAGGGAAGGCGGCGAAAGTATCGTCCCGGCTGACGATATCCACCGCGTCGCTGCATACGCGGATAGGCTGGGCAAGCTCCGCATGGCTGATGGTGAGCAGGATGAGGAAAACCTCCCCCGTTTCCGCGCCGTATATCGCGCGCCGGGCCAGGGTGGACAGGTTGCGGCTCATGGCAGCACCTCCAGCTCCACGCGCACGCGGAAATAGGGGCCGTTGAGCGCGGCGGGGGCGGGCGGCTGGCGGAAACGGCACAAAACCGCGTCTCCGCTGCGCGGGTGGATGAAGGTGAAGCTTTGCGTGCCGCCGATAAGGTCATCCGTATAAAAATCCACCAACACCTGCACCTGCACCTTCGTCATGAAATAGGCGAGGGAGAGCTGCGCCACGCCCGCCGTGGTGCGCCGGCGCAGCTTGGCCGGGCCCTGCGCCATATCCGTGCGCAGGGCGAGGTCGGGCAGGGTTTCGTGATAGCCGTCCAGCAGGGGCTGGGGCGGCAGCGTGGCGGGCCAGTCGGTCATGGATGCAATCCTTATACATTAATATATATGCGCGTCAGCGGCCGATAAGGCCGGGCACGATGCCGAAGAGCGTGCGCAACACGCCCGAGGTCTGGCGGCCGCGCAGCAGGGAATTGGCGACCATCTGGTCGATGGTGATTTCCAGCGTCTTGCGGTCGAAGGCGTCGCCGGTCTGGGTCGCGGTCACGGCGGCGGAAGTATTGTTGTTGACGACGACGGTGATTTCCCCGCCCGCAAAGCCGCCCCCGCCCGCCAGCTTCGCGCCGCCGCTGCCGCCCGGCGCGAAAAGCTGGCCGATGCTGTCGGTCAGCTCCTGCTTCAAAAGCTTCGAAAGCGATTGCAGCGCGATGTCCCCCGCGGGCTGGCGGCTTGCCGCATGGCCTGCCGCGCCGGTGGAAGACAGGCCGCGTGACAGCGCGTCGAATCCCTCGCTCGCCAGCGCCTTCAGGCTGTCGTTGAGCGCGCGGGTCTTTTCCGCCATGGCGGCGAGGGATTTGTTGAGGTCGTCGGTATTGGCGTCGGTCATTTACTTGCTCCGTCGGGAAATTTTTTCAGCATCTCGTCCAGAAAACGGCGGGTGACGCGCCCCTGCGGGTTGAATCGGCGCAGGTAGCCCGCCCGCGCGGCGTAGAGGTCGGAAAGCGCGGCGCGGCGCAGCGTATCGGGCGGCCAGCGCATGACGCCCAGAAAGAACTGCCGCAGCCCGTCAAGATCGAGCGCGCGGGCGGGATAGATGATGGACCCGTCTTCGCGCGGGGCCCGTCCGCCGGTCATTCCCCCGGTGGTAAATCTTTTACCGCACCCGCCGCCTGCAAGGGCGTCAACACGCAAAGCAGGATTTCCGCCAGCAAAAGCGGCGGCGCGTTTTGCAAAATGAAAGTCTCGAGCGCGCCGTCTTCCAGCGTGCAGCCGGAAAAGCGGTAGGCCGCGCGCAGCACCCGCAACATATCGGAAACGGGAAGCTCCTTGCGCAACAGCCTCTCGGCCAGCTGCATCAGCCCGCCCCCCGCTTCCTCCAGCGCTTCGACCAGCGCGAGGTTGAGGGGAAGCGCATAGGGTTTGTCCGGCCCCGGCAGGCGGGGCGGGGAAAAGCGGGAAGCATCGCTCATCGCTTTACGCCCCCGCCGTGAAGCTGCCCGCGCCGCTGCGCCGCAGGGTCACGGAAAAGCTTTCCAGCCCGTCATGGGCGCCGCTGCGCGCGTAATCCATCACCACGAAGGCGGCGGTATAGGAATCGCCGTTCGGGAACTGCAAAAGGTAGTTGCAGGCGGTGCGGCCGAAGGCGGCGGCGCGCAGGGTTTCCTCCGCCACCGCGTCCTTGAACAGCCCGTCGAGTCGCAGCTGCATGTTCTGCACCCCCGCGTCGGGCGAGAGGCTTTGTATCCCGTCCGCGTCCATCGTCGTGCTATCGACGGGGGCGTTGTCGAGCGTCATGGCCACGGCGCGCGCGGCGCCGATGGTGGTGAATGTCTCCGGCGCGCCCCCGTCGCCGATCTTCAGCAACAGGTCGCGGCCCTTCTGGCTGGTCATGGGCGGTACTCCTTGGAAAAGAGGGTGGAAAAATCCTTACGCGGGCTCAGTCACGATGCGGAAGCGCTGGACGCCGTGGCGGGTCAGCCCGTCGGCCTCCAGCCGCGCCTCGTCCGAGACGGCGTCGCAGAGGACGAGCGCATGGCCGGAAAGCGGCAGGGCGGCATCATCGAGTATGGCGCGTACCGCCGCCATGATGCCGCGCAGCTCCTTCATGCCCGCGGCGCGGCTGTAGCTGTGGATCGCCAAGGTTATGTCATACCCTTGCGTTTGCTGGGTATTCAGCGGTTTCGCGCTTGTCTCGCCGATGACGACATAGGGAAAAGCCGCGTCCGGCAGCACATGGTCGAAGACGCTGGCCGAGCCGTTGGCCAGCAGGGAGGTCAGCGAACCGTTGATGGAAAGCTGTCCGTAAACGGCGGCCTGGACCGCCCAGCTGCTGTCTGCTGTCATATTGTTTCCGTTGCTTCATTGATATTTAAGGCGGATATGCCTATTTTAATAAGTCAAGACGCCCATTCAGGAGAGCCCGTCCATGCCCCGCCAAATTTTGTCCCGCCAAACCTTCCGCCGGTTCGTTCCCGGACTGAGCAACGCGCTGGCCGCCGTTTTTCTCGCCGCGCTGATCGCGCTGCCTGTCCTTGCCGCGACGGCGCGGGCGGATGAGGCTTTCGACAAAGGCCGCACCGCCTACAACAAGGGCGACTGGGGTCTGGCCATCGCCGAGCTGCGCCCGCTGGCCGAGGAAGGCGACGGGCGCGCCATGGTCTTGCTGGGCAACATGTATTCCGAGGGGCACGGCGTGCAACAGGATGCGCGCGAAGCCTATACGCTCTACCGCCGCGCGGCCTTCCACGACATCCCGGACGGCATCGTCGCGCTCGCGACCTTTTACCAGACCGGCACCGGCACCCGCCGCAACGTGCCGCTGGCCATCCAGTGGTTCCAGCGCGGCGCGCGGCTGGGCAGCCAGGGGGCGCAGTTCATGTATGCACTGCATTGCTACCGCGGCTACAAGGCGGACGACGGCAGCTTCGACATGAAGCCGGACGCGCTGCAGTCCTACAAGTGGCTGCGCATCGCCGCCACGCACGGCGGCGACCGCAAGATACGCCACGCCGCCTACAGCCTCGGCCTGCGCGTTTCGGCGCAGATCAAGCAGTACGAGGCGGATGAAATCAACCGCGAGGTCGATGCCTGGGCGCCCGATACGCCCGACACCATCGGCCCCAACCCCGAGCAGGCCGCGATCGACGCGCAGCGCAAGAAGATCATGGATCTCGATATCGGCGCGATAGAGAAAGTCCAGCAGGAAGCGACCAAGCGCATGGGCGATGCGAAGGACGACAAAAAAGACGTGAAAGCCGCGGATAAAAAAGAAGACAAAAAGCCGGAAGAGAAAAAGCCGGCGGATAAAAAAGCGGAAGACAAAAAAGACGGCAAGAAATAAGCCGCCGTTTCTTTATTCCTTTACTCCCCCGATCCCGGAGCCCCGTCGTTCGCGCATTGCGCGGCGATCTCCTCCAGCCGCGCCGCCGTCAGGTAGAAGGCGGCGGACATGAAGTGCATGGAAACCCCGGGCACGATGCCGCAAAGCCCCGCGGCCGCATCCTGTTTTGCGGGGGCGGCGGTCTTTTCGGCTGTCTCTTTGGTTGGCGGGTTCTCTGTTTCCATTCGCGCAGTCTAGCCTTTTCCCGGCATTACGACAAGTCTTCCCCGAAAAGCCGCAGGCCGAACAGGGTCACCTCGTAACGCGGGTCGAGGGTGGAAAGGGTCAGCTCCGTCTGCGCCGCGAACCATTTCAGGGCCAGCGCCGCGCCGTAAAGACCGGCGGTGCCCCAGCCGTGCAGGAAGACGATGATGACGACCAAAAGCGCGACCGGCACGGCGTAGCGCAGCAGGTCTTCCCGGTCCTTGACCTGAAAGGCGCGCTTGAAACCGGCGCGGGAAGGTTCCAGCGCGGTCATGCGCCAGTCCGTCCCCTCGAGGGCGGCGGTGACGCTCGCCGCGTCATGCGGCAGGACGGCAAGCTTCGCCTGCAGCGCCTTCAGCTCCGCGACATAGCGCCGGTGCTCGCGCCGGTGGAACCAGCTGATCGCCCAGATGCCAAGAATGAACACGATGAACTTCATGGCCCGCTATTTGACCTTCTCTTACCTTTTAGGATGCCTAGACTCAATTTATCATCCAATTAAGGTTATATGCTCGACATACATGTACAAATATCAGGCAGCGCGTTTCCACCCTTCTGGAGTTTTTTCCAAGTTTACCTCCTCATCGACCGTGGTATCGAGTTCAGCGAGTTTTTCGAGAAAGGCTTTAACTTGTGGGTGTTCGTTAAAGTAATCTTTAAAGTACAGTCTTATTAAAACATCTGCTGTTCCAGGAATAGCAGTCTCTCCTCTCTCCCATCTTCCAACTGTTTGGGGCTCGACAAAGAACAAGTCGCTTATCTTTTTTTGGGATAAATCCATCTCGACACGCAGAAACCTAAATTCTCTTGGTTTTAACGGGCGGGATAATTCTGTCAGTGCAAGACCGATAGCTTTATTAAGCTGACGAATACCGCTAATGGACACGCCTTTGCCGTCTTCAGTTTCAACGAAACTGAATCCGTTAATAAGCCAGATATTATCAAGGCCGCATTCTTTATACTGATAGCGTTCCATTTCTCTCTCCTCCATCACATTACGGTGATGACAATAATTTTATTTTTTAGGTTTACTGCAGCTGCTGTACTTATCTCCTTTCCTGCAGTTGTGTGTGTGACTGTAAATGTGACTGTAAATTTGTAGCTTCCTTTCGCTGCGTTAAAACACGGCCACTCCACAATCACTCCTTTTTGCAGGCACCTAATTACCTGTGTGTTTGATATCTCTCTTTTTTCCATTTGTTCGAGTGCATGGTGTGTCCAGACTATGCACCCATCATCTTCACCTATGAGCTCTCTGACGATTTTGAGGATATCGTCCTTAGAGGGGTTGTTAAATTCTAGTATGTTCGCCATCTATCACTCTGATATATAAATAATATCATTCTGATAGTTAATATATAGTTAAAGGGCTCTCGAAGTCAATATATTTCTTATGTAAAAATAAATTTCAACCTCATAAATTAGGGGGTTATCGATTTGTCAACGCTGATCAGAGAACCCTGCGCGTGGCGCGGATCTTCAGCCATGTCTTCGCGGGGTCGGTATCGTCTATGGCGGTGATGACATAGACCGCGTCGCCCTCGCGCAGCCGCTGGTCGGCCCGCAGGTCGTCGCGCCAGCGCAGGGTGATGAGGCAGTCGGCGGTGAATTCGATCTTGCCGGCCTGCGGGCTTTCGCCGCCGCCGGTCTGCGTTATCGCGGCGAAAACCACGGGGTCTGTCGCGATGGCTTGCCAGTCGGTGGTGAAGCCGCCGCCGCCGTCGGTCGTCTGCCAGGCTTCCTCGATGGTCAGGCGATGGTCGAGCGCGTTGATGTTCATGACAGCCTCATCAGCCGGTAGGGGCGGAAAAGCGCGCTGGCGCCCGAAAGCGTGAGCGCGGCCTCGGGCGCGCCAGCCTCCGCATCGCCGCGGTGGGCATAGAGCCAGCCCGCCAATTGCTTCATGCCAAGGCGCAGCAGCGCGGGCACGTCGGCGGCCTCCGCGCCGTAGCCGGCGGTGAATTGCACTTCGATGCCGTTGACGGCGCGGCCGGGCTCGGGCGGGCTTGCGCCTTCAGAAAGCACGATGCGGCCGGGGCGCGCGGCGGCATCGACGATGTAATCGCCCGCGTCCATCGGCGTCGCCGTATCGTTTTCGTCGTAGATATTGATGGCGGCGACGGCGGAGAGCGGCGGCAGGGGAATTTTTATCGCGCCGGGCGCGCTGCGGTAGCGCGGGCCGCGCCCCGTTTCGGCGGGCCAGCAGTCAAGATACAGGCTGCACTGGCGCGAGATGAGGGCGAGGCCCGTATAGCTCTCGCACATCATGCGCGCGGCGGCGATGAGCGTGGAAATCAGCGCGTCGTCCGTATCCGTGGAAACGCGCAGGTGCAGCTTCACCTCGTCCAGCGTCAGCGGTTCCGCGGCCGGGGCGGTTGTTTCGACCAGTTTTTGCATGTCATCTCCCGTTTCGCCCTTCCTGTTCACGGGAGAGGCGATGAAATATAGGACAGTCGTTATCACAATGAAAAAGCCCGGAAGGTTCCGGGCTGGAAAATCAGGTGTTGGGTGGTTGGGGGAAAGAGTTACGCTGCTTCGAAAGTCGGTATTTTCCGCACGGCTTTTATAACGTCAGGGTCGTTTTCCGTCTGCCAGAGATCGTAGCTGGTTTGCATGTTGGCCCACAAACGCGGACCGTTGCCAGCCAGTTTGCCTACTTTGACGCACATTTCCATCGACATGGGCGTTTGACCGGCCAGAAGCCGGTATAAAAACGTTCTGGACACTTGCAGCGCATCCGCGGCCTGTGCGACGGACAGGTCGAGCGCCGGAAGAATATCTTCCGCCAGTAAAATACCCGGATGGGTGGGGCATCTGTTCTCTTTCTTATTCGTCGCCATGTTTTTTTCAATTCGCTTT
This sequence comes from Alphaproteobacteria bacterium, assembly GCA_016124645.1. Classification (GTDB taxonomy): domain Bacteria; phylum Pseudomonadota; class Alphaproteobacteria; order Micavibrionales; family UBA2020; genus WGNE01. The sequence goes on along the minus strand of WGNE01000031.1, from coordinate 43,123 downwards.
TGCTTTGCATCGGCGCGGCATACAAGCGTCTTTTTTCCTTGGCCGTCGCTAATGGTAATTTTCAAAGTCAACCTCCGCGGCGTTGCCGTCCTCAAAAGTAAAGGTGATGCGCCACGGGCCATTCACGCTTATTGTATATCTTTTCGGTTTAAATCCGGTTAATCCGTGAAGCTTGTAACCCGGAAGGTTGACATCGTCCAGGCTCTCTGCGTTCTTGAGTACGTCGATCATGCGCAGGAGGCGGGCATGGAATTTTTTGTTGATCTTGCCGGTCTTGCCGCGCGCATCAAGCTCCTGAAGGCCTTTGTTTTTGAAGCTTTTTATCATTTTTTTCTCGTCTCCGGCATGCTGCGTACATCATAATCTGGCCTCCTATAATGTATAATAGGTGCAGGATATCCGGGCTTTGACGAATTGTCAACCATTTGGTTGACAAAATATTAACCAAATGGTTGACAATTTTATTCCTCTTGCGAAAAAAAGCGGGCGGGGCCGTTCGTGAAGTGAAGGAAAAGGACCCCGCCCGAGGCGGTGAGGAGGCAGTGGCGAAGTTAACGGTTGGCGTCAGCTGTTATCGACCGGCGCTTCGTGCGGCGCGCCCGTCAGGCAGGCCATGGCGACGGGGCCGCCGCTCGAAAGCCCGGTCGGCGTCGCGGTGACCTTGATGAACCGCTTGCCGCCGCGGTAGCCGACGACATAGCGTTTTTGCGCTTTGGCGTCGGCGTCCACGCTTTCGAAGATGCCGGAGGCGTCAAGGCCGGTGAAATTCAGCACGTCCTCGTCCGTGCAGGCGGCAAAGCTGCCGGGCGCGCCCGCGCCGTCGTCATCCGCGTGCTCGATTTTCAGGTCGATGCGCGCGGAGCCGGAAAGCGTGTCGCCCATCGCGCCGATGAAGACGGCGACGGCGGCGCAATCCGCGCCCTGCATGTCGATGCTGCCGCTGTCGAGCGCGGAAGAATCGATGGTCTGAGGTGCAAGGCATTGGGTGATGCCGATGTTGCTGGTGATGTCGTGCATGTCAAAAAGTCCTTTCGTGTCTAAAAGAAAAAGAAAACCCGGGGAAGGCATGGCCGCACCGTCGGTAAAAACCGCCGGGGCGCGCGGAGCGGGGCGGGCGCGCGCCTTGCGAAAGGCCTGCGGGGGGATGCAGGCGGGCTGCCCCTTCGTGTGCGGGGGCAGCGGCGGCAAGCCCTCCCCGGGCTCGCGTCATCGTTTGTGTGGTCTTACGATGCCGCGAATTTCAGCAGTTTGATGGCCTCGAAGTTGACGACGTCGCCGCCGACGCGCTTCGTGGTGTAGAACTTCACGTAGGGCTTGGCGGTGAAGCTGTCGCGCAGCACGCGGATGCCCTGCCGATCGACGATCTGGTAACCGGCGCTGAAGTCCCCGAAGGCGATGGACAGGCTGTCCGCGCCGATCGCGGGCATGTCCTCCGCCTCCAGCACGTCGAAGCCGAGCAAGGTGCCGCTCTGCTTTTGCTGGAAGTCGGGCTGCCAGAGGTAGTTGCCCTGGCTGTCCTTGAGCTTGCGCACCTCCGCCAGCACCGAGCGGCGCATCATGAAGACGGCCTTCTCGCGATAGACGGATTTCAGGCTATAGACGAGGGAGATGAGCGCGTCGCCGGGGTCGGTCGAGTCGAACGCGCCCGAAGCGCCCGTCGCGACCTGCTCGATGACCGAAAAGCCCGAGGCCGAGGGCGTGCCGGAAGCGTAGGTCAGGAAACCGCGCGGCTTACGGATGCCGTTGCCGGTCACGAAGGCCTCGTTCTCCATGCGCGAGAGGCGCTCGGCGATCTTGCCGGCCAGCCAGCCCTCGATGTCGAACATCGCGTCGTCCAGCAGTTTTTGCGTGGCGCGCGGCTCGGCGTATTGCTCGTGCACGGGAATGCGGTATTCGCCGATCTTGGGCGCGTCGGTTTCCGTGCGGCTGTCGGTTTCCCCGACCCAGCCGGAGGTGGCCTCGTTGAGGTCGTTGATGCCCTCGAGCGCGTCGGTGCCGATGGTGACGACGTTGGCGACCTGCCGCAGGGGCGATGTTTCGCGCACCAGCGCGGCGATGCGCCCGGACATATCGGGCGTGACGGCGAAGCCGCCGTCGGGGTCGGAGCCGGCGGAAAGCGCCTTGATCTCCTCCACCCCGCCGCCTGCGTTGTTCTTGCGGATGTAGCCGCGGAAGGCGGATTTGTACTGGCGGTAGGCATCGACGCCGAAATCGCCGGGGATGGAGCCCTTGCGTTCCAGCATGAACTGTTCGGCCTCGGCCCAGTCGTCGCCGCCCTTGGATTGCGGGGCTCGGGACATGGCGGTCTCGATGAGATCGACGCGGCGCTTGGCGGCGTCGGCGGCGTCGATGGCGCGGGTCACCTCGGCATTCAGGCGGTTGACCTTCATGTCGGTCAGCGGGTCGGCGGAACCGCGCCGCTCGATTTCCTTCAGGCGCTGGTCGTTGGCTTCCTTGAAAGCCTCGAAAGCGCGGCCGAGGTCATAGACGGCCGTGCGGATGTCGTTGCTCATGGATGTATCCTTTCTGTTCAGATCAAAATCAGGTGAGGGTGCGGATGGCGGCGGCGAGGCCTTGGACCATCGCCACCAGTTCGCCGGTATCGGCATCGTTTTGGTCATCCGCTTCCCGCGGATCCGTCAAAAGCGCCTTGTAGCCGTGGGACAAAAGCCCCTTGGCCCGCTTGCGGCTGAATCCTGCCTCGCGCAGGACGGCCTCGCAGTCGCGCGCGCTCGGCACATCGCCGGCGGCCAGCTGCGATTTCACGCGCCGGATGCGCGCGAATTCATTGGCCGGAAAAGTCACCATGGAGATTTCCAGCAATTCGATGTCGGTCAGGACGCGCAGCCCGTCTTTCGCGTCGCGGTGCGATCCGCGCACGCGGTAGCCGATGGAAAGACCGGTCACGACGTTTTCCTTCAAAAGCGTCCAGGCCTCGCGCGCCAGCGCGATGTCGTTCAGGAACAGCTGGCCCTTCACGAAAAGCCCGTGCGAATCCTCGCGCATGTCCAGCCAGGCGCCGATGGGCTGCGCGGGGTCGTGCTGCCAGAGCAGCGGCGGCAGTCTTTCGTCCGCGCGCGTCTGCCGCAATGATTTTGCGAAGGCGCCGGGGCGGATGATGTCGCCCGCGTTGTCGGTCACGCCGAAGACGGAGGCATAGCCCTCGAACACGCCGGTATCGGACGAGAGGAACTTCAGCTCGAAGGGGCTGTCGAAGCATTCGGTCTTCATGGGGGCTCTCCTTGGTCCAGGCGGTTGCGGATGATCTTGACGCCGCCTGCGAAATCCACATGCCGCCCCGCGTTGGAGGAGGCGATGACGCAATCGCGCACCAGCGTCGCGGCGTCGGCAAGATGGCCCGCGCCGGTCTCGAAATCCCCGGTTTCGGGGTGGTGGATGGCATAGAGAAACATGCAATCGCCGCCCGTGCCGAACAGGCGGTAAAAACCGGGCCCGCCCGATCCAGGCAGCAGCGAAAGCGCGCCCGTCCCCGTGTCCCGGCTGGTGTGGAGGGGTGAGTTTTCCATGTAAATCAATCTTTTGAAGGTTAAGGACAATGAATTCTTGATGCTGTCGGGCGAAAGTATTATGTATATTAACGCAGTTTCACGAGAGAGCAGGACGCCCCGCAAATGGCCGCAAAGCAGCTGGAGCCGACGGAAGAGCAGCAGGATTTCATCAGCGCCGCGATCGAGAGCATCGGCATGTTTTTCGATTCCGGCCACCGCCTGCGCGTCGAAAAGCACCGCGCCATCCTGGCCGGCCCGGCGCGGGACGTTTACCGCATCCGCAAGCTTGACAGGAAAATCGGCAAGCTGGTGAAGCCCTTCAACGACGCCGGGCGCGTGCCGCCCGAAGTGGTGGAGGAGATCGAGGCGCGCATCGAAAAGCTCGCCCCTTCCTTCGCTCGCGTGGCGGCGGTGCAGCCGGCGAAAGACCTGTTTAAACTGACGCTGCCCGAGCTCACCGTGCGCGTGTTCGAAAAAGATCCGGACTGCACGCCCGTCACGCATCTTGAATATCTCAATACCTTCCGCTCCGCCTATGGCAACGAAATCGAGCAGCGCGTCGCGCGCATCCGGCTCGGCAAGTGAAAATTCGTCTCAGCGTTGCGTGATCCCCGCCAGCTTTTCCGCCAGCGCAAGGTAATGGCCAAGGCCGCGTTGCAGCATCTCGTCCCCCAGCTGCATGAAATCCGCCGTCAGTCCCGCGGCCTGCAGCAATATCTGCACCAGCGTCACCAGCTCCGTCACCGTCCAGCATTCGCTGCGCAGGCGGTTTTGCAGGGCCGCCATGCCGCCCAGCTCGGCCTCCACCTCGCACAAAAGACGCATGTCGCGCTTTACGCGGTAAAATCTCTTGCCGTAGGGAACGTCGAGGGTCATGGCGGTTTTATCCCTTTCTTCTTTATTTTTTCCCACGGATGAACGCGGATGGACGCAGATACGGACGCGATAAACAAGATATGCCGCGTAAAATTAGGGGATTATTGGCCGCCGCAGGCGGCCTGAAAGGCTTTATTGCGCTGCACATGCCACTGCAAAAGAATATCCGCGTCCATCCGCGTCCATCCGCGTCCATCCGTGGGCGATAAAAACTCACGAAGGCAGCTTGTCCCCGCCCTCCACCGGCGGCAGGCCGAGGGCAGCGCGTTTTTCGTTGACGGTCATGAAGCTGGCGGCGGTGATGCGCTGCCATGTTTTCTCGCGCCGCGGCGCCAGCGCCTCGATGCCGTCGGTGTCGTAATCAATGGCGATATCGGCGCCGAAGCGCGGGGCCAGCCAGCCGTTGAGGGCGTCCTTCACGTGGTCGAGCAGCGGCAGCACCGCGTCGTCGAAAAGCGCGAGCCGCGCCTGCTCGAAATTCGCGAAGGTCATCGACCCGGTGATGCCGACAAGCTGCGGCGGCACGTGAAAGGCCTGCGCGATGTCGCGCGCGGAAACGTCGCGCCCGGCCAGCCAGTCCATGTCCTTGGGCGAAAGCGACAGGTCGCGCCAGTCCAGCCCGCCTTCCAGCACCAGCGGCCGCCCGGCGTTCTCCCCGCCGGAAAAATACCGCGCCAATTCGGATTTCAGACTTTCGCGCTGCGCGTCCGACAGCGCGTCAGAGGCATCGGGGTGCGCGGGGCGGTAAACCAGCGCGCCCGAGGGGCGGGCCGAGGACTGCAACAGCGCGGCGTTCCATTTCGCCGCCTCGTTATGCTGGTCGATGGAAAAGGCGGCGGCTTCCAGCGGGCTCATGCCGTACCAGTCGTCCAGCGGGTGAAAGCTTTTGACATGCAGCACGCGCGCATGGCCGGAAAAACCATCGACGGGGTAGTCGATCCATTGCCCGTTGACGCTGTACCTGTAGGCTTTGGGCACGCCCTGCGCTCCCGCCACCACGCGCATGCGGTCGGGGCGCAGGTTCCACAGTTCCAGCGGCGCGCGGTCCTTCGGCCCCGCGGCCTCCATATAGCCGTTGCCGGCGATGAGGTAGAAACCGTAAAGCGCGGCGAAGAACTCCGCGCCGCCCTGCATCGGGTTCGGGTGGGAAAGCAGCCTGACCAGCGGGTGGTCGTGCAGGCGTTTTTTATCCGCGCCGCGGCCTTGCGTCACCACCCAGGGCACGGCGGCGGCGTTCTGGCTGACGAGGCGGATGCAGCGGTAGGCCACCACGTTCTTGCGGTATCCTTCGTCCGCCAGCCGGTCGTACTGGCGCGGGGTGAAACGCGCCTCCCCCGCCGAATAGGGCACCAGCAGCGCGCCCGCGCGGCTGGCCTTGGACTCATCGGGTGATTTGTCCTTTTTCGCGGGGGCGCGGGGCTTGAAGAAATTCCTGAAGACCATGCGGTCGCTCCTGTCTTTGTGTGTCTTTTTATTCTGCCCGCTTGCTGCTAGGCTGGTTTTTTGTGCAACGGAAAGGGCAGGCCGTGAAAAAATTCATCGAAAAATGCAAAAAGAACTATGCCGGCATGACGCCCGAGATGCAGGCGAACGTGCGCAATGCGTTGCGGGCCGTCCTGCTCTCGCCCCTGCTCGTCGCCTATATCTGGTATGAGGACGGCTGGGGGCACGCGGTGGCGCTGGTCCTTTTCTGGCTTGCCGTGTTCTTCTTTTTCGCCCTGCCGATCTGGTGCATCGCGCTCGTCACCAACAAGCTGGCGGGAAATTCCGAACGCGGGCAGAAAATCGGCACCTTCATCGGGGTCGCCTTCGGGCTTTGCGTCCTTGTCGGCGGGGTCTGCGCCTTCTTCTGGTACGCGGGGCACAGGCGCTGAATTTCATCGCCAGACCTTCGGGCCGCTGGGCGGCGGGCGGGTCAGCAAAAGCTCGGTGATCGCCCAGACGCGCGCGTCCACGCGGTCGGGGCTCTCCCCGCCTTCCAGCGGGTCGAAGCGGCACATCTGGTCTTCCATCTTCGCGTGCAGGCCGACGTGGTGCACGCGGCCCTGCGCATCCAGCGCGGCCACGGGCTCGGCCCTTGCCATCTTGCCCCGGCTGGCGCGCACGGCGCGGTAGGGGATGCGCGAATCCAGCGTGCGCAGCGTGTATTCCACAAGCTCCCCGCCCTGGTTGACCTCCGCCACCACGCGGTCGGCGTCGTGGCGGTTATAGGCTTCCAGCACTTTCTGCGCCCATTCCAGCGGCGTGTAGCGGCCAGAATAATCCGCCAGCACATAGGCGTGGTCGTCCGTGCCGAGGCCCGCGACGACGATGCCGGTCTCGTCGCTGCCCGCGCGCGAGGACACGGCGGGATCGACCGCGACGACGACGCGCTTCATCAGCGGCAGGCCGTCGGCGGAATCGCGCCGGTTCTTCTCGATGGTGTCGCGCTGCCAGAGCGCGCCGGGGCGGTCGGCGGTGAAGGCTTCCTTCACGCTGGCGGGGTATTCACGGCGAAAAACATGAAGACTGCCCAGTTCGGCTATCTTCAGCCTGCGCCAGCACAGCTGCGCGGGGTCGAGGCCGAATTCCCTGGCATGCGCTTCTTCCTCAGGCGTCGGCGTGAAATCATCCGGCGGGGTCTTGCGGTATTCGTCCTGCCAGAACCACGGGATGAAAATCAGCTCATAGGCGGATTTGCCCGCCTGCGCGTTCATGGCGAGGGTGTAGAACAACCCCTCCGCCCCCGCGGCGGTGCTCTCCAGAATGACTTCGGTGCCGGGCGCGTCGGGAACGGCCTGCAAAATGCCGGCGACATGCGCCTCCGCGTTCGTCCAATAGGCGACTTCCGAGCCGTGAAAATACTGCAGCGTCGCCGCGCGTCCCACGCCCTGCGATTTCGCGGTGCCGATGGCATAGCCGCTGTCCAGACGGTCGAAGTGCAGCGCGCGCGCCGATGACTGCGAGGCATGGGGCCGCACCGCCGGGGGGCAGTTGTCGTGAAACCGCCGCACGATCTCGTGGATGCGCTGCGAGGCTTCCTCCAGATGCGTCAGGATGAAGGCGCGAAGGCCTTTCTTGTGCGTGACCTTCCAGTAGAACCTTGCGGCGACGTAGGTGCTGCAGCCCTGCTGGCGGCCTTTCAGGATCACCGCGCGGACCTGCCCGTTGTTCTTGAGCTGCGCCTCCAGCCGCTGGTGGATATGGCGTTGCGCCGCGTTGAGCAGCAAGGGCTCGATACGGCCGTTCTTGGTGCGGATCTTCAGGCACCTTTGCGCGTAATGCGTGAAGTTCACGCGCAGGCGGCGGCGGATGTTGCGTTCGCGTGTGTCCATCTCTTCTTGTCTTGTTTATTCAAGGCCGCTCAAGGCGTCTTCGTGCGCTGTCGCGGGCTCGGCCGCGTTGCCGCGTTTGGGCTCGGCGATATCCGGCAGGGTTTTCTTCAAAAGCGCGAGGGCGGCGCTCACCTGCGTCGAGGACATCTCCTTTTCGCCCAGCACATGCTGTTCCAGCGCCTCGATGATCGCGAGCACGTTGATGGTCTCGCGCAAATCCGTCTTCTTCCGGCGCCGTACAGGTTTTCCGGCGGGCTTCTTTTTCTTCTCGGTCATGAAAATAAAAAGGCGCGGTGTCAAACCGCGCCGTCCCGTTTTTCCGCCGCCGCTTTTTCGCGTCAGCCGCACTCCCCATCACCCCTCCACCCTGCCAAAACTGTTTCCGGGGGGAAATGGTTTTTTTGGGGGTGGGGGCGGGGCGGGGAGGAATGGGGCGGGATTTCAGGGGGTTGGAGGTGAATTTTTTTCGAGCGCGGCGGATTTTGGAAGGGGGGTGTTTCAGCGGGTTGGTTTTTGTTCCGGGGCGTTTCAGGGACGAGGGTATTGAAATAAATACTCTTAAAACAATCCCTTGCGCGCAATAAACGAAAACTTTGACATTTACATAAGGCAAGACTAAGATAAAGCGCTGATTTACACGATCACCGTCCTTGCGGGCGAATCACCTTGGCGCAAGGCGCCGGACGGTCGCCTGCGGGACGTGAAAGCCGGCGGCGACGCGCCAAAGACCGGGTTTTCGGCCGGGGCGGCGGTTGTTCGTCCGCGGCTTGAACGCACGGGCGGGGCAAGCGGGCCTTGGCCACCCGACCGTAAAAGACGACAAGAGAAGACGAAATTTTAATTCATGGACCTGCAGGAACAAAGATCGCTGAACCGCCAGTTCGTCAAGGCCGCCGAGGAAGGGCGGCTTGAGGAGATGCGGGCGTTGCTGGCGGAAGGCGCGAAGGTGAACGGGCTCGACCGTCATGGCGATACCGCGCTCATCTGGGCGGCGCGGCGCGAGGATGCGCAGATGGTCCTGTTCCTTTTCTCGCAAAACGCGGAAACGATCTGCTGCGACGATGCGGGCAAGACCCCGCTGATGATCGCGCTGGAAAAAGGAAACGAGACACTGGCCCGCAGCATGCTGGCGATGGATTTCAACATCGCCGCGCGCGACGAAAAGGAACGCACCGTCGCCCATTACGCGGCAAAGGCCGATATGGCGCTTTTCCTCGAAAGCCTGCGCCGCCTGCCGGGCGGGGCGGAAATCATGGATGCGGGCGACGTGAACGGCGATACCCCGCTGATGATCGCCGCCGCCGAGGATGCGCGCAAGGCCGCGCGGGCGCTGCTGGCGGCGGGCGTGCAAAAGGACGCGCAGAACAAGAAAGGCCAGACCGCCCTGATGAACGCCGCCGCGTGCAATCATGCGGAGATGGGCACGATCCTCGTCATGACGGGGGCGGATGCCAGCCTGTCGAACGACCGCGCGCTGGATGCGAAAACGCTGGCGCATATTCATAGCGCGGCAGAGACGGCGAAGAGCATCCGCCGGTCCGTGACCGATTACGCGGTCGATCGCCTCTCCCGCGGTTCAAGCCGCGAGGTGAAGCTCATGGACAAAATCCGCCTGAAGAAACACAAACCTTAATAACCGGACTTCGCGCCCGGCGCGGCGGAGCCGGAGGCATCGCCGGCAGAGCCGTCCGGGCTCGCGCCGGTGTCATTATTGTCCGGTTCCTCGGCCTTGGCCTTGGCTTCAGCCTCGGCGACTTTTTTCTCCTGCTCTTGCTGGTAGGCCTTGGCGTATTTGCCGACAGGGGCGGGGTTTTGTTGCTGCGCGGCGGGCGCGGGCGTGACCGGCGTTGCGGGCGGCGGCGCGGGCTTGTAGGCCTGATCGCGCTGTTTCTGGGCGTTGCGCATCCGCTCGATCTTCTGGAAGCGGTCCTGGCACATCACGTAATCGTTATAGGAGCCCATGAAAGCCGCGCAGGGGTCGGGCGGCACGGGCGGCGCGGCGGCGGCATCGCCGGGCTGCGCGCCCGCCGTATCGCCCGCTTTATTGCCTGCCGCGCTCTTAGCCTTGTCGTCCGCGCCGAGAGCCGCGGCATCCGCAGGTGCGGGCGGGGGCAGTGCGGAAGGATCATCGGCCATGGGTGTCGCGGGGGTTTGCGGCGTGTCGCCGCTGTTGCCGTGGAAACCGCCCGTGTTTTGTTGCGTCGGCGCGGGCATTGTCGTCGCCGCGCCGCCCGTCGTATTGCCCGAAGAGCCGCTGAAGGCCTGCGCTGCGCCGGGCGCGGACAAGGCGAATGCGGCGGCGAGCGCGAGCGCGGCCAGCGGACCGCGCAGGGCGGCAGGCTTGAAGGAGACGAATGTGAAAAGCGGGGCGGGCATGAGGAACCTCATTGAAGGACGCGGCGGGCGGGAAAAGGCGGCACAGCCAAGGCGCCACTCTCCTGTTAATATTTTAACACGAAAAGATAAGCGATTGATAACCCGCCGTGCGGCAAGCGCAGCGGGTTATTTTTCACGAATGTTTACAGGGGGTTAAAAGCGTCCCGGCCCGTCATTTCTTTGTTGCGTGCCACTCGCCGCCGTTAAAGGGGAGGTCCGCCGTTCCCGGCCCTGCATCCTCCGTCGCGGAAGAAACCGGCGTCACCACGCGGATGAAGTTGCGCGGCGTGACGGGGGTCAGCGCATCGGCCTGCTGCACGGCCGCGTAATGGTGGCGGGCGTGGGCATGGGCGTTGAGCAGGCGGCGGCAATCGGTATAGGGCTGGCGGGAATGAAGCCGGATTTCCCCGGCCTCTTCCGGCGGCAGCTTGGCAAGGCAGCTTTCGACCGACGTCACGACAAGGCTGGTCTGGGGCATGAATTTCGTCGCGGCGGGCGTTTGCCGTGCGCGCTGCTGTTCGGCCAGCTCTTTCGCCGCCACGTCGATATCGGCCTTCGGCGCGGCGTTGAAATAGCCGGTCGCGGCAGGCGCAGGCGCGGGCGCGGCGTCGTCATCCCCCGTCATGTCGGTCAAGGCCTTGGCGATGGCGTCTTCGGGCATTGCCCCATGCATCGTCCCGGGCGGCACGTCCCGTTTTGTTTCGGGCGGCACGCCCTGTTTTGTTTCGGCTTCAGGCGCGGCGCGAAGGGGCGCCGGCGGCGGTGCGGTGAGCGGCGTGGAACCGGCGGCGGGATCGGGCGGCGCGGCGACGAGGCTTTGCGCGGCGGCGGGCGTAACGGCCGCACAGAACGCACAAAACGCTATTCCCGCGGCGGCAAACGCCGGGACAAGTTTTCGCAGCGCGAAGAGGGAAAAACCCGTCACGAAAATCATCCCTGCCTTAGCGCGGGCCGCCGGGCGGCAGGCGCGGAATGTTGCGCGGGGGCTTGTTCATGGGCGGCGGCGCGGGTTTGGAAGCTTTCGGCTTTTCGGTTTCCTGTTTTTCGGTTTCCGGGCCGTCCTTCGCCTTCCCTTTTCCCGAGGGCTGCGCATCCGCGTCTTTCGCGGGCTTCGCCGGGGCCTTGCCTTTCGGTTCGTCTTTCGCCGCTTTTTCGGCTTCGGCTTCCGCTTTCGCGGCCTCTTCCATCGCGCGCTGCTGCGCTTCCATCATCTGGCGTTGCTGCACGGCCATGATGACGTTCTGGATGATGTCCTTGCGCTCGCTCTGCATGGCCAGCTCGAAGACGCTTTCGCCGGAGGTCGAGGTCGCCATCACGTCCGCGCCGCGCTGCAAGAGCAGGGAGACGTTGGACATCATGCCGTTCTTGATCGCGATCATCAGCGGGGTTTCGCCCGCCGCGTTGCGCGCATCGACGGGCACGCCCGCGCCGAGCAGGTACATGACCGGCGTGTCGTCATAGCTGGTGACGGCGCGGTGCAGCAGGCTGTCGCCCTGCGCGTCGCGGTGGTTTTCGAAATCGAAGCCCTTCGCCTGCATCGCCCTGACGAGGCTGTTGACGAGCGCGGCGTTGCCGTTCTGCACGGCGTCCTCGATCGCAAGGCGGCCGTCCTTGGCCGCGATGAGCGGGTCCGCGCCCGCGACCAGCAGCTTATCGACCGACCATTGCCGCCCGTTCTTCGCCGCGAAATGCAGCGGGGTCTCCCCCGTGCCGCGGGTCGGCGCGTCGAGCGGCGCCTTGTCGCCCAGCACGGCGACATAGACGTCGAAGACGTCGTTGTTGTAGCTATCGACCATGGCGAGGTGCATGGGGGTCAGCCCGTCGTTGTCGAAGGCCAGCGGGTCCGCGCCCTTCTGGAGCAGGAATTCCATGGTCTGCCGCTTGTCGCCGCTGGCGGCGGCGTGCAGCGGGGTGCGGCCCCGCTTGTCCGTGACCTCGATGTCCGCGCCTTTTTGCAGCAAAATCTCCGCCAGTTCCTTCGCGCCGCCGGCGGCCACGTAATGCAGCACGGTGCGGCCGTTCGCGTCGGTGGCGTCGAGCTTCGCGCCCTTGGAGGCGAGGAACTGCGCCGCGCGGGTCTGCCCGCGCTCGGCCGCGGCCATCAGCGGGGTTTCGGCGGCCTCGCCGCGGTCGGTCTCGTCGATCTTCGCGCCGTGGGCGAGCAGCAGCTCGAGCGATTTCACGTTGCCGTTCTCCGCCGCCAGGTGCAGGGGCGCGCGGGTCATTTCCGGCGTGGGCGACATCTGCGGGCTTGCGCCGCGCTTCAAAAGCTCGGCGATGATGTCGTTGTGGTCGTGGGCGCCGAAATTGCCGTAGCCGTAGCTGTAATGGTCCATGACCGTGTCCAGCGGGCGGCGGCCCATGTTGTTGGGAATGTTGGGATCCGCGCCCAGGGCGAGCAGCGCGCGGACCTTGTCGAGGCTGGTGTCGTCGCAGGCCTTGTTCAGCGCGGTCTGGCCCGAGGCGTCCACGGCGTTCAAATCGATGCCCGCCTGATAGAGCAGCACCAGCATTTCGGCGTAGTTGGGATTGCCGATTTCATGAACCAGCGGCGCGTTGTTGTTGCGCCCGCGCGGCAGCTTGGCCGCGTCCGCGCCCAGCTCCAGAAGGGCGCGCGCGGTTTCGACATGGCCGCGGTCGGCAGCGATGAACAGGCTGTTGCGCTTGCGGTTGTCGAGCTGATTGACGTCCGCGCCGACGGCGACGAGCTTTTTCACGACTTCCGCCTGGTTGTTGTCCGCCGCGACCATCAGCGGGCTGAAGCCCTCGCGATAGGTGCGGTGGTCGTTGATGTGGCGGCGCACGTCCTCGCTGGTCAGCAGCTGGTCGATGACGGCGGCGTCGCCCTCGCGCGCGGCGACGTGCAGCGCGCTTTCGATGTTCTCGTTGCGCAGCGTGGGGTCCGCGTGCAGGTCCATCAGGGTTTTCAGCGCGGCAAGGCTTTTGGCCTGCGCGGCGATGATGATCGGCGTGTTGCCGCTCTCGTCCGGTTCGTTCAGCGACAGGCCGCGGCGGGCGGACAGCCAGGCGATGACGTCGGGGCGGTCCTTTTCCGCCGCCGCGTGCATGGCGTTGCGCTTCGTGCGCGGCGCCACGTCCTTCAGGTCCGCGCCCAGTTCCTCCAGCTTGGCGATGAAGGGCACGTCGCATTTTTGTTCGATCGCCCATTCCAGCGGGCTGCGGCGCCTGTCGTCGCGCAGGTTCAGCTTCGCGCCGCGCTCGGTGAGCAGCGTCACCATCTCGATGCTGCCGTTGGCGATGGCGTGGAAGACGGGCCCTTGCCCGTTTTTGTCCGGCTGGTCGGGGTGCGCGCCGACGCGGATCAGCTTCATCGCCTCGTTATAGTCGTTCTTGGCGACGGCGAGGTGCAGCGCGGTGCGGCCTTCCGCGTCCAGCGGCGAGTTGACGCCCGAGCCGGGGCGTTTGGGGGTGTGGTTGTTGAACTTGGGCGAGAGCATGGGTCAATCCTGCGGGTCGGGGTGAATGGGCGCCGCCGCGTTTTCGGGCGGGGCGGAAAAGAGGAAGTCGAGCGCGCCGATCGCGACTTGCCCGATGCATTGCGCGGCTTCGGGCGTCAGGTTTGCGGCTGTCTGTTTTTCGGGGGAGGAAAATCGCTTCGCACGCGCTGCGCGAAGATGCGGGAAAATGCCGGCAAGCTTGAAGGGCTGATCACGCAATTCTGACTGTCTCCCGTTTCATCGAGGACGCCGCAAAACAAATATCCGGCCCGGCGTTTCGGCGGGGCGGTTTGATGCGTCGGATACATATATAAAGCTTATAAAGCACCTGATTTTTCACATATGGCGGGGCAAAGGTCAACCCTTCGCGGCATGTTGCGGCGCGGCATTGTCGCTTATGTGAAAATGGGCAAGGGCGGGCGGTCTTAAGGCTTGTGCGGACGGATGCTCAGCGGTTTCTTGCGCACGGCGATTTCACCCGCGGTCTCGACGTTGACGCCGACCGGGTTTCGCTGCGCGTGGGAAAGCTGGGCCATGCGCAGCATGTGGCGCAGGGCGCGCGAGGCTTTGGGGTCTTCGTTGGCGAGGGTCAGGGCGGTCTTGCCGTCCTTGTTCTTCAAGGTGATGTCGCAGCCCGCGTCCAGCAGCGTCTTCACCGCCTCGATATTGCCGAAGGGTCCCCGGATGGCGCACATCAGCGGGGTTTCGCCCTTCGCGTTCTGCGCGTCGATATCGGCCTCTTCAGCCATAAACAACCGCATGGTGACGATGGCGCCCTTTTCGGCGGCGGCGTGAAGGGGGGTGTTGCCCTGCGAATCGGGTTTTTTGGCGTCCGCCCCGTCGAACAGGCATTCCTCGATCGTGTTCAGGTCGCCCTGCCGCACGGCCTTGTTGAATTTATCCTGCAACGAATCCTCTCTTTGCGAGAGCAGGTTGCGCGCGGCGATCATGCCTTTGGCGGCGGCGGCTTTCAGGCGGGCGTCGCGGCGCGGGTCGCGGCCGGAACGGCGGCCCGTGTCCGGGTCGTCCCGACTGGATTTATCCTTAAATGACAAGCGCTTCTTGCCCATGACATCCTGCGTTCCGGGTGGGTGGAACATCGATAATAAAGGGATTCAGTTATTATGTCAAGTCAGGCCTAGTACCAGCCCCCGCCGCCGCTCCAGCGGTTATAGGGCTTGGGCTTGACGTTGTGGCGGCCCTTCTTTGCCAGCGCCTGCTTGAGCAGGGTGACGGCCTGCGTCTTGTCGAGCCCGCAGGCCATGTCGTAGGCGCTGTGGCCGTTGTTGTCCTCGAGCGCGGGGTCGGCGCCGGCATCGAGCAGTTTCTTGACCATCCCGGCCTGCCCGTAGGTATTGAGCACGGCGACATGCAGCGGGGTGCGGCCTTGCTTGTCCTTGGCTTTCAGGTCGGCCTTCGCCTCGATGAGCTTGCCCACCTCGCGATCGAGCCCCTGGTCGCAGGCGATGTGCAAAAGCGTCATGCCGCTGTACTTGTGCGCGATGTTCGGGTCCGCCCCGGCCTTGAGCAGCGGATCGACGAGCGAGAGCTTGCGGTGCTGCAGCGCGTAGTAGAGCGCGGTGTTGTTGTCGTTGTCGCCCGCGTTCACGTCCGCGCCCTTTTCGATGAGCGCGCTCACCAGCTCCGTCTGGTTCGCCATGACAGCGGAGAGCAGCGGGGTGCGCTGCCACGTATCGCGGCTTTCCGTGTCCGCGCCGGCGTCGATCATCTGGACGACCGTCTCTTTCTTGACGCCCTGCGCGCAATGCTGCAGCACGTTGCGGCCCAGCCGGTCGCGCGCCGTGGCGTCCGCGCCCGCGGCCAGCAGCATGCCGACCAGCGCATCGTTGCCCTTGGCGGCGGCGGCCATCAGCGGCGTCTGCCCGTCGGTGTCGGCGGTATTGACGTCGGCGTTGTTGTCGAGCAGCAACCCGATGATGGCGTCGCTGTCCTCCTTGCCCTGCGCCGCGTTGCGGATGGCGAGGATGAGCGGCGTCGTCTGGTTCGATTTTTGCGACTTGGCGACGTCGGCGCCGTGGCGGATGAGCGCGCGCATCATGGGCAGGTCGTTCGCCTCCGCCGCTTCGTGCAGCGGGGTGAAGCCCTTGTTGTCGGGCTGGTTGACGTTGCCGCCCGCCGCGATCATGTCGCAGGCCAGCTTTTCGTGTTTTTTCAGCACGGCGAGGTGCAGGGGCGTGCGCCCCAGCAGGTTGACCGAGTTGACGAGCATCGCCGCTTCCGTCGTCAGCAGGTATTCGGCGACCTCGGTATCCGGCCGCGCGGCGGCGATATGCAGGCAGCTGTCGCCGTTGTTGTCGGAGGCGAAGACGCTCATGCGCTCGAACAGGACGAGCTGCACTGCATCCACCCCGCCGTTTTCGCAGACGAGGTGCAGGGGCTGCACGTTGCGCCCGTCGGGCCGCGCGGGGTTTTCCGTGACTTCCAGCAGGCGGCGCAATACCGGCAGGCTGACCTTCTCGCAGGCGTCGTGCAGGGGAATGCGCCCGCGCATGTCGGGAATGTCGGGGTCGAGCCCCGCTTCGAGCAGGAAGTCCAGCGTCTTCAGGGGCTCGGGCGATTGCAGCGCGTCGAACAGCGGGGTCTTCAGCTCCTTGTCGCGCGGGTTGATCTGCGCGCCCGCGTCCAGCAGCCAGTCGGCGACTTCCGTCAGGCCCAGCTTCACCGCGTGGTGCAGCGGGCTCTTGCCGTCCTTGGTCGTCTTGTTGGGGTTCGCGCCCGCGTTCAGCAGCTTTTCGATGCGCGCGAAATCCTCCTTCTGGATGGCGTCGATCAGCGCGGTGCGGCCGGTGCGCGCGTCCACGATCTTGTTGGGCTCGCGCACGAAGCCGGCGTTGAAGCCGTTCCTGGCCGCGCCCGCCTTGGGCTTTTCGTCCTGCGGGTCGCGGTGCCTGCGCTTTTTCGCGGCGCGCATCTTCTTCGCTTTTTTCAGCTTCCTGTTGCCGTTGGCGGGTTTCCGGCCCTCTTTGTCGCTATCGTCAGCGGGGGCGGCGTTGTTCTTTTTCATCTTTATCCTCCCGTCGGGTGCATCCTTTTTTTAAGGACGGAATTTCCTGTATGAATCCTCGAAGTGCTTTTGCAAGGCGCGGTTTTCCGCCTCGGCCAGTTTCTCGCGCAGGTCGCTGTAGTCGTAGCTGGGCACGTGGCGCTGGGCCGTGTTGTTGAACTTGTCGGTCAGCAGCGGGTTCGCGCCGCCGCGCATCAGCATCCGCACGATGTCGGGAGAGCCCTTGCGCGCGGCCAGCATCAGCGCGGTCTCCCCGCGTTCCTTCTCGTGCAGGTTGGGGTTCGCGCCCGCGGCCAGCAGGTCGGCCACCGCATGGGCGTTGTTGTCGAGAACGGCCAGCATCAGCGGCGTTTCGCCATTGGCGTTGGCCGCGTCGGGGTCGGCCCCCATCTCCAGCAGCAGCTTGACGACGGCGGTCCTGCCCGCGCTCGCGGCGGCCAGCAGGGGCGTGCGGTTGCCCGATCCCGCGCGCTGCTCGATATCCGCCCCCGCCTCGATGAGGCGGCGCACGGCGGCGGGCTCGTTCTTTTCGACCGCCGCCAGCAGCGGGGTTTCATTGCCGTAGCCGGATTTCTCGTTGACGAAGGCGCCCGCGGCCACCAGCGGACCGACGAGGCCGTAATGCGCTTCCTTCACCGCGGCCTGCAGGGCGAACATGCGCCTGTCCGTGCCGTCGTGATCGATGCCGGGCTCGTTCACGTAAAGCCCGCCGTCATGCTTCAGCACGGCTTGCAGCGCGCCCGCCTTGCCGGAGGACGCGGCCAGATAGGTCGCGTTGAAAAACCCGCCCTGCGCGGTGGGCAGGTAGAGGCCCGCGCCCATCTCCAGCAGGCATTCGACGATCTCCGTCTCCCCGCGCAGGATGGCCGCGCCCAGCGGGGTGATGTTCTTTTTATTGAAGGCGTTGATGTCCGCCCCCAGTTCCTCGACCGCTTCGCGCACCAGCTCCACGGGCGCGCCGCGCGAACAGAGCTCGTGCAGGTAGGTGTTGCCCTCGTAGTCGCGCGGGGAATTGACGGTCTGCGGGCCCGGTTTCACCGGCGCGTGGAAATAGGGATTGGCGGCCAAGGGTCTGTTCCCTTTCTTCAGGAAAAAGGTTGTCGCGCGCCCGCGTCATGCGGCGGCGTTTTCGGGCAGGCACCGATTATCCCTTATTTCCAACCGCTTTTGAAGGGGGGTTTTTGGCCGCGCGGGCGGAATCTGCGCGTGCCGGGCTTGCCGGGTGCATGGCGGTTGAAACGGGTCGAAAGCCGGCCCGAAGTGCGGTTTTGCAGGGGGTTTTGCGGGCGTTTCGGCTTGGGCGCGGGTTCGGGCTCCGGCTTGGGCCGCGTCCTGCGCGGCGGTTTGCGGCCTTGTTTTTGAAGTTTTTCGTTTTCGCGGTTGAGGCGGATTTTGGCGGCCTGGTTGAATTTGCCGGCCAGAATCCCGGGATCCTCGGTCGGAAAGCCCAGTTTCGCCTGTTTTTGCAGGATAAGCTTGCGCATATTGGCCCGCGCGGGCGCAAGGCAGGTGTCGTCCGGCGTCTGGCCGTTCTTGTCCACCGCCAGCGGGTTCGCGCCGCGCGCCAGCAGGGTCTTGACGATATCGAGGCGGTTGTTGCGCGCCGCAAGATGCAGCGGCGTGCGGCCGGTGCGGTCCGTCGCGTGGATGTCCGCGCCCGCGTCCAGCAGCATGGTCACGATATGCGCGTTCCACGTCTCCGCGCAGGCGGCGAGCAGCGGCGTGTCTTGCAGGTGGCTTTTGCGGTTGGGGTCGGCGCCGAGCTCCAGCAGCCTTTCCACCGCTTCCTCGAAGTCGGCCCTTGCGGCGGCGAGCAGCGGGGTTTCCTCCCAGTAGTTGATCGCCTTGTCCACGTCCGCGCCGTTCTCGATCAGCAGGCGCAGGAATGGCAGGCCTTCCTCGCGCGAGGAGCGGTGCTGCAACAGGTAGAAAAGCGCGGTCTCCCCGTCGTCGTCCTTCTCGTTCACGTCGAGCCCGTAGTCGATGAGCGCGAGGACCATGTCCTTGTCGGCGTTCTTCAGGGCGCGGCGCAGCGCGCTGGAGGTTTGCTTGCCGTCCTTGAAAAACGCGGCGGCGGCTTCGCGGTCGCGGTCGGGGTGGTGCAGCAAAATGTCCATGATTTCCGGCGTGGAAGCCGCGGCGACGTGATAGGCGTTCATGCCCGCCTGCGTGTCCCGCGTATCGAAGGGCGGATTGACGGGCGCGGGGATGCGCAGCGCGGGGTTCGCGCCCGCGTCCAGCAGCCATTGCGTCATTGGCGCGTTCTTGTTTTCGATGGCGACCATCAGCGCGGTGCGGCCGGTTTCGGGGTCGCGCGCGTTAACGTCCGCGCCGTTCCTGAAGGCCTCGGCGACGCCTTGCAGGGAATCCGCGAGGGCCGCGCGGATGAGCGACGCGCCCGCCAGACGGGCGATGATTCCGTCGTCTTCCGGCGTGTCTTTCGGCGCGTTGTCGTCCATGTCCTGCCTTGTTTTATGCCTGCCTTATTCCGGCGTGATCAAAGGTTCCACGACTGGCCGTTCTTCGGGCCTTTCTTGTCGCCTTTTTTCCCGGCGTTTTTCCCGGCCTGGGGTTGCGGCTTCGCGCCCGCGGGGGCGGGCGTGTCCTGCGCGACGGTTTTCGCCGCCTTGTTGAAATCATCGGAGAGCGAAGGCTTGGGCCAATCCGCGCGCGCGTCGAGCACGGCCTGCAGCGCGGCGATGAGCGTTTTCATCGCGGCGTTCTCGTCCCCGTCGCGCTGCAGGGCGGCGCGCGCGTAGGACAGGGCGGATTTGCCGTGAACGTCGGTCAGCTTCGGGTTCGCGCCCGCGCCGAGCAGCAGCGCGGCGGAAGCGGCGTCGTTTTGCAAGATGGCCTCGATCAGCGGCGTGCGCCCCTCGGTCATCTCCCGCGCGTCGGGGTTCGCGCCCGCGTCCAGCAGGGCTTTCACCGCGCCCTCGCCGTTCTGCGCCTTCAGCGCGTCATGCAGCGGGGTGCGGGCGATCGCGCCCGTCGCGGGGTCGGTATCCGCCCCGCAGGCGACGAGGATGGAAACGATTTGCGCGCGCGTCTCTTCCGAGGCGATCTCGCGCGTGCTGCAGGCGAGGGAAAGCGGCAGGGGCGCGCCGTTCCCGCTCTTGTTCAGGCTCGCGCCCGCTTGCGCCAGCAACTTGACCATCTCCGCGTTGCCGAGGCGGATGGCGCTCATCAGCGGGGTGTTGCCTTCGGCGTCGGGCGTGTTGACGTCGCCGCCCATCGGGATCATCAGCCGCACGGCTTCGACCTGTCCGCGATCGACCGCGATCTGGAAGGCGCTGCGCTGCTGCGGGTCGGTCTTGGTGAAATACTTGTTGATGCCCTGCGCGACCTCGGGGAAGGAAAGCAGCGCGGCCGCGACCTCGGACTGGCGGTAGGACAGCGCGATGAGCAGCGGCGTGGTGCCGTTCTCCGTCATCTCGTTCGCGTCCGCCCCGGCGCGGATGAAGGCTTCGACCATGCCGGGCTTGCCCTTTTCGCAGGCGCGGTGCAAAAGCGTGCGGCCTTCGCGCGTGTCGCCGGGGCGGTAGGCGCCGTGGCGGGTCAGCAGCTCGACCATCTCGATGCGGCCGAAGTTGACGGCGTCGTCCAGCGGGGTGCCCGCGTCGTCCTCGTCGCGCGCAAGGCGCGGGTTCGCCCCCGCGTCCAGCAACAGGGCGGCGATTTCGTGGCGGTTGTTCTTCGCGCAGATGTGCAGCGCGGTATCGCCCGAGCCGTTGCGCGTATCGAGGCTGATCTTGTTCTCGGCGATGACCTTCTTGACCTCATCGACCTTGCCCATCTTCACCGCGCGCAGGAAGGCGCTGGCGTCCGCGGGCATGGTCGCGCCCTGGCCGATCTGCTTGGTGAGCTTGCTGAAAATATTCGAGACGCGGTCCGCCGCCTTTTCAAGGCCGTCGCGCGTGTCTTCGTTCGGGTTGTTGTTGTCTGGAGCCATCGATATTCCGTTCGCGAAACTCGGGTTGCGGCGATCCCGGCGGGGCATTCGTTGCCGCGCGTGTTCTGTGGTATCCGT
Source organism: Alphaproteobacteria bacterium (assembly GCA_016124645.1). GTDB lineage: Bacteria > Pseudomonadota > Alphaproteobacteria > Micavibrionales > UBA2020 > WGNE01. Next base: position 22,535 of record WGNE01000031.1, on the reverse strand, counting down.
TTTCGCCCTTGATATTGCCATAAGGGTATAACACGCGCACCAAGGGGCTTCAATGCGTTATCGGGGGATAAGCGCATATTATGAACAGAAAAATTTATATTATGAAAAAATGATTTCGGCCTAAAGTCTTGATTTTCCGGCAGGCTGTTTTATTGGACATAATTCTCGGATATGCCGCCGCAGTCCGGCTGCTTCGTCGCGGCGCGGGAGGCGGGCCGATTCTTCATGAGCCGGGCGGTTTCGGCTTTTGCGGTTTGCCCGGTTTTTCCTGCGGGGGTTTGACGATTTCATAGACGGCCGCGCGCCACGGCATCTCGTCTCCCGCCGCCGGGTTTTCGTGCCGCAGGGCGGAGAGCCTGTCCAGCCGCGCCTGCGTGGCGGCGCCGACGCTCAGGAAAGCGGGGTCGTCGAGGTCGATGTACCCCGGCGCGTTCTTTTGCAAATAGGGCGTGACGCCCGTTTGCGCTTCGCGTCTTCCCACCGCGGCATCGATGCGCGCCATAAGGTCCGCCGCGGAGATTTGCCCCTGAAACTGCGCGGGGTCTCGCAGGTCTTTTGCGTCCTGTCTTTCCAGCCCGTGCAAGATCGTGTTCTCGTAATGGCGGCGCAAGCCGGGCGCGTTGTAAAAGCCCTTGAACACGCCCGCCATGATCTTGTCATGCGCGACGTCGTCCGGCAGGCGTTCCGCTACGGCTTCCATCAGCCGGGCGACGACGGGAATGCCCATGCCCTCGACCGCCTTGTCGATCATCTGCGGAAAGCGCAGCCGTCCTTCGGGGTCGTCCTTGCGTCCGTATGCCAGCTCGATCGCGATGAGCATTTCATGCGCGCGCGCGTCGCCTTCCATCGCCAGCAGTTTTTTCAGCGCGCTGACGGGGTGCTCTTCGCGGATATGGATGCAGAGCCCGCCGTTCACGAACTGCTCGACATGGCAAAGCTCGTGACCGATGGTGAGGGCCAGCGCATAGGCGTCATCCGTGCCGCGCAGGTTGATGCGCCTGTTTTCGTGATCCGCGCCGCCGTTGGCGTCGGCCTCGTCTTCCGGTCCCGCGCCGCCGATGACGGGCGGGTCGATATATATTGTGTAGTCCGCGTCGATCGCCGTCTGCATCATCGCGCGGCCTGTGGGCGACTGGGAAAGGATGACAAGCGCGGCTTCGATGGTTTCCTCGCGCCCTTCAAATCCTTTCGTGCCCGCGACGGGCAGGGGCAGCATGTCGCGCACGAGGTGAACCGTTCCGTCCTCGGGCAGTTTCATGCCGGGATAGTCGCGCGCATCCAGTCCGAACCAGATGCCGTCATCGCCGGCATCATCCGGGCCGGCGTTTTCCGGCGAGGTATCGGGGTTGAAGGCGTCCTGAAGGCTCACGGCGGTCTCTTTCCTGATTTCAAGGGGGCGGTCGAATGCATCGAGATTACCATAATATATAAAAACCGCAAGCAATTTGAGCGGCGCGGATTAAGAATATAAATGAATATCAATGGTTTGTTGAAGTCTGGCCCGTGTTTGAAACGCCGGGGGCAGGTTCGGAAAAAGGAAAAATCCGTTCCCGGCGACGTCCTCCCTTTCCTCATCCGTGCCCGAAGCGGGATATCGTCTTGAAAGCGCGCGGCCCTCGCCCATATCGTTTTTATGGAACGGTTTGCGCTTTCCGCTTGAGCGATGATTGTTAGGTGTTGCGCTAGTGCCTTGAGTAAAATAGTATTTTAAGGCTTGGGGAGGAACAGACGCCGCGCCGCATCCGCACGTTTTGTTAAGACTATATTATATAAGTGCCGCTATGCTGCCGTTGTCGCTGAAAGCCTTACCCACAGTATGAATGATAAAAGGGCGTCGCGCCGGGTTTTCCGGCTGGACCGTCCGAAAAGAAAAACGAGGATAACCGCCCATGGTGGATACAGGTCAGAATCCGAAACAACCGCCCGAGCAGGCCGAAGAGCCCGTCGCGGAGGTTTTCGACGAAGAGGCGGAAGTCGCGCCCGAGCAGGAACCCGGCGCGCCGCAGACGGAAGTCGCCGCGCGCAAGGAATCCATTCCCCAGTCGGAAATGCCGCTCTCGCCGGCGCCGGCCCCGCGTCGCCGGCCCGCCGCGCAGCCGCAGCAGCAAGAGGTCGGCGGTTTCGCCGGTTTCATGCGCAAGCTTTTCGGCAACAAGAACCCGCCGCCCCCGCCCGCCGGCCAGCAGCAACCCGCAAAAGCGGCGGGCGTCCCCGCCCAGCGCGCCGCAGGCGGCGCTCCCGCCCGCCAGCAGCCCGGCCAGAAACCCGCGCCGGTCAAGCCCGTTTCCGGCCCGCTGATGACCATCGTCACGCGCAACGAATTCTACCGCGACGGTTTTCGCAACCTCATCAAGATCGCGGTCCTGCAGGGGCTCATCATCGTCGGGCTCATCCTGACGATCATCGTCTATATCAACAACGCGCAACCGCAGGACCGCTACTTCGCGACGACGGCGGACGGGCGCATCATGCAGCTGCTGCCGCTCAACGCGCCGAACCTCGACGACGCGGCGCTCTTGTCCTGGGTGTCGAGCGCGGTGACGGACACGATGTCCTTTTCCTACCTCAACTACCAAAAAGAACTGCAGAAATCCTCGCGCAACTTCACGCGCAGCGGCTGGACCAGCTTCACCACCGCGCTGCAGAAATCGCGCATCCTGGATTCGGTGCAGGCGCAGCAGCAGCTCGTGACCTCCCAGCCGCGCGCCGCGCCCGTGCTTTTGCAAAAAGGCGTTTACGGCGGCAAGTACCGCTGGCGCATCCAGATGCCGCTGGCCGTCACCTATCGCTCTCCCACGGACAGCCGGACGGACAGCCTGAACCTCGATCTCGTCGTGGAGCGCGTGCCCTCGCTGGAAAACGCGAGCGGCGTCGGCATCGTGCAATGGATCGCGACTTCGCGTTGATTTTCGAAACCGTTATGACCTGAAAACAGGAAAGGCGCAGCAGACTTGTCCAAGACCAGCACACCCAGCAATCCGCAGCAGCCGGCGGCCGTCACGCCGCCGCGGCTGAGCGTGGACGAAATGACGAGCTACCGCGACGGCTTCAGGAACCTGCTGTTCCTGGTCATCGTGGAGTGCATCGTCATCGTGGGCTTGCTGGGCGGAGTTTTCTATTGCGTCTCCAGCGTGCATCCGCAGGACGGCTATTACGCGGAGAACGTCAACGGCACGAAGCGGCGGATGATCGGACTTAACCAGCCGAACATGAACCAGAATACCGTGCTGACCTGGGCCGCGGCCGCCGTGACGCAGATCATGAGCTTCGGCTTCAACGATCTCGACCAGAGCATGGAGGCGGCGAAAGCGGATTTCACGCCCGAGGGATGGACCAGCTTCAATGCGGCGATCCACAGGGGCTCGTTGCTCAGGACGCTTATCAACAACCAGCAGCTTCTGACCTCCGTTCCCATAGCCACGCCAGAGTTGATGCGCATGGGGTTGTTTGGCGGGGATCTCGTCTGGGTGGTCAATATGTCAATCGTGATGACGACGCGCGCCGCCGACCAGAAGTCCTCGACGCGTGCGCGTGTGCGGCTGATGATCACGAAAATGCCGACGGCCCAAAACCCGATGGGCATCGGCATAAAAGCTTTCTATTTGTACTAGCGTGTTAATAAAGTCTGTGCGTTTTCGATGCGAGTAAGGTATAAGTTAATAATTCAGCAGCGGGCCGGCGGCATGAATGCCGCGCCAGACGGGTCCGCGACGGATAAAACCTGGAGGAGACAGGAATGAGGCGCTTGCTTTTCGGCATCGCGGTTGTTGCGATGATCAGCGTGGTTACGATGGCCGCTTACGCGCAGGAGCAGGGAGGGCTGGGAGAAGACGAGTTCGGCCAGTTCCGCCAGCAGCTGAGGGCTGTCAAGAACAGCAACCTGCCTTCCGTCGCGAAGAAAAAACTCGGCCTGCCCGCGGGCGCGCCGAACAATGCGGACAAAGGGCCGCTGGGCGTCGCGGGCGCGCTGCCGCTGGGAAAGCCGCTCGACAACAACGCCATGGACGAGCCGCAAACGCCCGAGGAGCTGCAGGCGCAGATCGACGCCAAGAACGAAGCGCAGAAGAAAAAGCTCGAACAGCAGACTTTCGATATGGCGCTCAAGCAACTACTGCCGATGTCGCCGGAGGAAATCCGCAAGACGCTCGACCAGTTCCGCATTAGCCGCGAAGCTGCGGAAACCGCGATCACTATTCCCGAGCCCAAGCAGGAAGTGAAGACCGCCTCGCTCGATCCCAGCGATCCGCCGCTCGTCATCCGCACCGCGCCCAATGTCGTCACGACCGTGACGATCCTCGACGCCTCCGGCCAGCCCTGGCCGATCCAGGACATGAGCTGGGCCGGCAAGTTCCACATCACCCCGCCCGAGCAGGGCGGCGACATGTTCCGCATCACGCCGCAAAGCGCGCATGGCGTGGGCAACCTTTCCATCCGCCTCGTCGATATGATCACGCCGCTGACCATGCGCATCGAAACCGGGCTGGACTGGGTGCATTACCGCCTCGACGTGCGCATCCCCAAATCCGGCCCGCTGGCCAAGGCGCCGCTCATCCAGTACGGCGGGCTGAAGACGACCGCGGGCCAGGACGACCAGCTCGTCGGCATCCTTGACGGCACCCCGCCCGACGGCGCGGAAAAGCTGATGGTCAACGGCGTCGATGGCCGCACCACGGCCTGGATGCTGTCCGGCAAGACTTATTTGCGCACGCCGCTGACGCTGCTCTCTCCCGGCTGGGACTCGAGCGTGTCCTCCGCCGACGGCATGAATGTCTATACGCTGAACAACGCACCGCTCGTGCTGCTGTCCGACGGCGGCCGGATGGTGCGCGCCCATATCGTTTCTGACGAGGAAGTTACGCCATGACGCATGATGACGACAACGATATCGATATCATCGATACGCAGGAAGATTTCGACCAGGAACCCGCGGCGCGGGCCTCCCTGAAAGAGACATGGGACAGCAATCCGATGCTCAAGATCGGGGCGGTTGTGCTGGGCCTTGGCCTGCTGGTCGGCGTCTATCTGACGTTCTTCGCGGGTGATGAGGAACAGACGACCAAGTCGGTCGTCGCCAAGGGTGGTTCAAGCGTCAAGACTACGATAGGCAAGACCAAGAACGATCCGATCTACCAGAAACAGATCGAGCTCGCCAACAAAAGGCGTGCCGAAGAAGCGGCCAAGCATGGCGGGAGCTCGATCAATACGCCCACCGGTACGTCGCAGTCAGATGCGCTGGCTTTGCCGCCGCCCGCGCCGACCCCGCAGGACGACCCGCTGCGCGAATGGCGCCAGAAGGCCGAGATGGCCCGGATGAGCGCCGCGCAGGAGCACGTGCCCGATCAGCCGCCGCCGCCCCGGATTGCGGCGCCGGTCAAGCCGATCACGCCCGTCCAGCAGATCAAGATGGACCCGAACGTCGCCAAGGCGCTGGCCGCGCAGATGCGCGTGATCATCCACCAGCAAACGCCCCGCGGCGCCTCCATGATCAAGGTGACGAACGAGAATTCGGCCTATGTCAAGCAACAGCAGGAAGAGCGCAAGCAACAGCAGGCGCAGCAGCAACAGCAGCAGGCCAACGGCGGTGCGGATACCGGTGCCAGTGGCGGCACTGGCGGCACTGGCGGCGGCGGCAATGAGGAGGCCAAGGCCAAGCTGATCGTGGCGCCGGGCAGCATCGCCTATGCGCAGCTGCTGACCGAGCTGAACTCGGACATTCCAAGCCCGGCCATGGCGATGATCCTCTCCGGCCCCTTCGAGGGCGGCAAGGCGCTGGGTTCTTTCGCTAAACATGACGAATACCTGACGCTGCAGTTCACCCGCATCGTCAAGGACGGCGTGACCTATACCGTGAGCGGCATGGCGCTGGACGAGAACACCACGCTGCCCGCCGAACAATCGGAGGTCAATCACCACTACCTGCGCCGCATCATCCTGCCTGCCGCCGCCGCCTTCCTGACGAGCTATACGCAGGCCCTGGCGACGACGGGGACGACGACGACGACGACCTCGGGCGGCGGCGTGGCGACCGACAACCCGGCGCCGACGAGCAAGCAGGCCACCAACGCCGGTCTGTCGAGCGCGTCAAACACCGTCAGTTCCATCATCAGCCAGGACGCCAACAAGCCTGTGACGATCATCGTTCACAAAGGAACGACGATGGGCATCCTGTTCCTCGATTCCGTAACAACCAAGAGTGTCTCACAATGACGAACAGCGACTTTGACGAAGATTTCGGCCTGGAAGGCGATGAGTTCGAACAGGCGGATGCCGGCGACATGGAAATGGACGGCGACATGCCCGCGGGGATGGACGCTCCCGCGCCCGCAGCCAAGAAATCCGGCGGCGGCTTCGGCAAGCTTTTGCTGATTCTCATTCTTCTGGGTGGCGGCGGCACCGTCGGCGCCGCGAAAATGGGGCTCGTCAAACTGCCTTTCGCCATTCCCGGCATCACGCCCGCCGCTGCTCCCGTCAAGACGGCGCTCAAGAAAGCGCCGCCCCAGCCGAAACCGGCGACGCAGACGGCGGCGGGAAAGAATAACAACGCTCCCGTCAAAAACGATCCGCTGAGCATGGGGAGCGGGGACACCAGGCTCTCCGTGTCGCCGGAAATCGCCCTGCCCGCGCCCGTCGTTTCCGAAGCCAAGCCTGAAATGCAATTGCCGACGCCCGAACTGAAGCAGGCGCCCATTGCGCCGCCGGAACAAATGGTGCCCGTCTATGGGAGCAGCGGTCATCAGGCGTCATCGGGCCCCACGGTGCAAAATCCTATGCTGGGTGGAGAGCAGAAGGATCCGCTGTCCATCTCGCCCCCTGACGCTTCGCCCGAAAAGAAAAAAGCAGCAGGCGCGCAGCTTTTGATGCCGGAAGCGATCGGGGCGAAAGCCGGGGCAACCGGCAAGATCGAATCGCCGATTCCGCCGCCTCAGGAAATAAAGTCGCCGCCTGAGGAAGCCTCTCCCGTTGCCGCACCGCAAACGGCGGATATGCGTGCGATCGACAACCGCATTCAGGCGCTGGAAACGAAGGTCGGCGCGCTGGAGAGCAAGTTGAACGACATGGCGGCCAGCGCGGTGCGCAAGTCCGATCTTGCGGCCCTGCAATCGAGCATCGACCAGCTGCGCCGTGAAATGTCTTCCGGCTCCGCTTCGCGCCATGCGGCGCCCGCCGTCACGCACCACAAAGCGACGCAGGCGGCGACGCATCATGCAGCTCCTGCACATGCCGCGGTTTCCACTCATTGGGTCCTGAAATCGGCCAAGCCCGGCACGGCCTGGGTCTCCGCCAAGGGGTCGGACGACATGCGGACGGTTTCCGTCGGCAGCTCCCTGCCCGGAATCGGCAAGGTGACCGACGTATCCCAGGATGCGGGCGGACGCTGGGTCGTAACAGGGACGCACGGCAAGGTCAGGCAGTAAGCCGTTGCTTGCCCTGAAGTCTGAGAATGATTCTCAAAAGATGGATTTTTCCATCTTTTTCCGAAGGTGGTTCAGGGGGTGCGGCCAAGGTATTTTAAAACAATAAAATACATATGTATCAATAACTTATTATATAGTCCCGACATACGCGGATATAAAGTGCATTTGCGCATATGAGAAAAAGGTGATGTAATAGAAGTATGTGGCTTTCGGGTGGGGCGAAATGAGGGTGTGCCGATGAGAAACCGGCGGTTTCTGAATATTTTCCTTTTTGTGACGATATTTGCGCTGGCGAATACGGCCTCCGCCTATGCCGGCAGCCAGAAGCTCGGCGATATCATGAACCACGTCCGGCTTTCCTGGGCGGGTCTGACCGGCATCATGAGCACCATCGCTTACCTGATGGGCGGCAGTCTTGGCGTCATCGCCATCTATAAATTCAAGGATCACGTCGATAACCCGCAGCAAACGCCGATCAGTGCGGGCGTGAAACGGATGCTGGCGGGCGGGATGATGCTTTCCCTGCCCTTCACGATCCGGGCCGTTCACGGCTCGATGTTCGGAACCAACACCTTCGGCGCGGGCAAGGCTTACATCAGCAGCTGGGGCGCCAATACGGCGACCGCGCTGACGGCTGACGGTCTCGACCACATGGTCGTGATGATGATGTCCAACATCGCGGGGCCTATGGAATGGCTTTTGACGGCCTTCGCTTATCTGTCGGGCATCGGGCTGCTACTGGTGGGGATTTCGCGCCTGACCAAGCGGATGGAGGAAGGCCCGCGCGGGCCGGCCGGTTTCGGTACGATCATGACGTTCCTGGCATCGGGCGCTCTGTTCAACTTCGGCTCCACGATCGGGGTCTTCGTCAGCAGCCTCATGGGGGATAATGAACTGCTGACCAAAATATCCGTCGCCACCTCGGTCATGCCCGATGCGGCCGACAGGCAGAAAATCGAAGCGGTTTTGGAAGGCGTCGAGGTGTTCGTCATCATCGTCGGATACATCGCCTTCATCAGAGGATGGTTCGTCTTGAAAAACTTCGCCGATGGTCAGCAAGGAGCGACCATGGCGCAGGGCTTGACGTTCCTGTTCGGCGGGGCACTTGCGATAAACATTGGGGAGCTCATCAACGCCCTCCAGTACACCGTCGGGATCAACCCCGTCGCAAGCGGCCTGTCATTTAGCTAGTGGACATGTAAAAATAATACATGCTACAATAATTATTAATGTGTGTAAGTGAAGGAGAACTAAAATATGAAACGGTCAAAATTATCACATAAACTCGCTGCGATCGCGACAATGGGCGTGATCGCAGGCAGCAACGCCGGCGCCTACGCAGGTACCGCGTTGACGTTCAGGGACATGTCGAACCACATCATTACCGCGACGTCGAACTTCACCGGTCTGATCTCGACCGTGTGCTATCTCGGCGGCGGCGGTCTTGGCGTTGCCGGCATCTTCAAGCTCAAGCAGCACGTGGACAACCCGAACAACACCCCGCTGAAGGACGGCTTGGTCCGTATCGGCTGCGGTGGTGGTCTTCTGTCATTCCCCTTTATCGAAGCGGCAATGCAGGGTTCCATCTCGAACAGTTCGCTGAACGGCATTTCGGCCGGCCAGCTGACCCTCGGTTCCACGTCCGCCTTCAGCGCACCGTAAGATTACTGGAGCGTTGTAAGCGAATATGGCTTATTTAAGGATCACGCCCGGCGTCAGCGGATTATCTGAGGCCGGGCGTATTCTGTCCGGGGACGTTCACGATCCGGCGGAAGAGTTGAGGGCGGAGATATTGGCGCGCGACGACAATACCTGCCGTTACTGCGGTTTCCAGTCGCGCAAATACCAGGAAGTCAATTTCATCGGCAAGGACAGCAAGGCCAAGGGCGCAGATGCCTATGCCACGGCCTGCACCTTCTGTTTCCAGTGTTTCCACCTCGAGCGCGTCGATCGCATGCAGTCCGGCGCCGTCATCTGGCTGCCGGAAATCGGGCAGGCCGCGCTGCACCACCTGTGCCGCGCGATTTACGTCGCCCGCATTTCCCAAGGGCCGATGGCCGATGCCGCGCGCGACGCGATGGAGGCCTTGCTCGCGCGCAAGGAAGAGGCGCAGAACCGTCTGGGCACCGACAGCCCGAAAATCCTCGCCACCGTCTTGCAGGATTTTCTTGAATCGAAGGAATACCGGCTGCGCATGAACAAGCTGAAAGGCTTTCGGGTGTTGCCGCTCGACCGGCGGATCATCAAGGAAGGCGATCTCGAGTTCAACCAGTTTCCGCAGATTCTCGCCTATTGGCGCTCTAAGGACGGTCCCTTCGGCGAAACGCCGCCGCGCAAATGGGTCAAGCTTTTTTACGATATGAAGACGGGGCTTGGCGCATCCTCCCCGCCCGTTACCGAGGAACCCGGCGAAGCCGAAAGCGCGTGACGCCGCTAAAACTTTTCAGAATCTGAATCGCGTATATCCAGAAAAAACCCCCGGCTTTTTTGCACGTCGGCATGTTCGCGCCTTGTCCACGGACCATATCAAAAAGCGGAGGGACACGGGCGCGCTTCGCGGCCTTCGCGTTTTATGTCCTGCGATATCGATTTTTGAACAATTCTCTCTTTTTACCGCGCAAGCTTTTGGTATATATTAATAAATCTAATCTACCCTGATGTTTAGGGGAAGAGAGCAGCGGGAAGCATTAATGGGTATTTTCGACAACATTCTCAAGCCTCTCACGCGGTTGGTGCGCCAGCCCGTCGAGTCCTTCATCCGCCTTGAAACGGCGGACGGGCCCAAGACCCTGGCCTCGGAGGACGGATCCCTCATCACGCTCGTCAAGGTGGACGGCGCGCGCCAGATCATCGGGGACGACGAATACCAGAAAATTCTTTCCGACTGCGTCGTGAAGCTCGGGACGCGCTTCGACCGGCCGGGTCACGCCATTCAGGTCTATTTCAGCCGCAACCCCGAGCGCATCCAGACGGAAATCCGCAAGCTGCTGCGCCCCAACTTCGTCGCGGCGCGCAACGTCGGGCTCGACATCGACGATATTTTCGAGGAACGCGCGAAGCACCTCAGCCACTACCTCGCGTGGGAGGAAATCTACTTCGTCCTCTGGACGCGCCCGGCGATTCTCTCCAAGTCCGACATGGCGCGCGAGGCCGAACGCGCGCGCAGCAAGAAATGGGTGAAGACGGAAGACGCGCAATATCCCTTCGCCGGCATCGAGGGCCTGCGCACGCGCCACCGCAGTTTCGTTTCCTCCACCGTCGTCTCCCTGCATGAGATGGGCATTCAGGCGGTCGAGATGGAGGTGCACGAGGCGCTGGCCGTGATCCGCGCCAACCTCCTGCAGCAAAGTTCCGAAAGCTCCTGGCGCGCCAACCTGCCGGGCGACAAGATCGTGCCGCGCGCGCCCGAGCACAAGGGCGACATGTCCGAGATTCTCTGGCCGACGCTGCGCCAGCAGCTCACCATGGCTTCCGCCCGCGTCATCAACAGCCACTGCGTCGAGATGGGCAAGTACCTCTGGGCCGGCGTCGATATGGTGCTGGGCCCCACGGACCCGATCCCCTTCCCGCAGTTCCTCGCGCGCATGACCGAGGCCAAGGCGCCCTTCCGCATCTCCTTCCTGCTTGAGGGCGGGGGGATTCAGGGCATGGCCATGCAATCCTTTCTTTCCTCCATCTTCGCCGTGACCAATGCGGAGAACAAGCAGGTCAAGGACGCGCTCGAGGCGCTGAACGAGATGTCGCGCAGCGAGCCGATCGTCAAGCTGCGCATTTCCTTCGCGACATGGGCGCCGAAGGACAACATGGACCTGCTGGAAGACCGTCTTTCCGCCCTCACGCAGGCGGCGGAATCATGGGGCTACGCACAGGTCTCGCATATCTCCGGCGACCCTCTCGACCAGATCATGTCTTCCGCGCTTGCCATCCACTGCGGCTCGACCGCGCCCGCCGCCGTCGCGCCGCTCTACGAGGTCATGAAGCTCATGCCCTGGCAGCGCGCCTCCAGTCCGTTCGACAAGGGAGCCATTCTTTTGCGCACGCCCGACGGCCGCGTCTGGCCCTATCAGACCGGCACGAACGTGACCACGACATGGTTCGACCTCGTCTTCGCCCAGCCCGGCGGCGGCAAGTCGGTTTTGATGAACACGCTCAACCTCGGCACCTGCCTGACGGCGGGCCTGTCGCAGCTGCCCTTCATCGCGGTCATCGACATCGGCCCGTCTTCCGCGGGCCTCGTCTCGCTGCTCAAGGACGCGCTGCCGCCCAACCGCCGGCAGGAGGTGACCTCCTTCCGCCTGCAGATGACGAACCAGTTCGCCATCAACCCCTTCGACACCAAGCTCGGCATGCGCATCCCGCAGGTGACGGAACGAAGCTTCCTTATCGAGCTGATCATCCTGCTCTGCACCCCGCCCGGCCAGATGGAGCCCTACGACGGCATCGCCCAGCTGGCGGGGATGGTCGTGGACGAGATGTTCCGCTGGCGCGACGACAACACCGCCAACGCCGAGCCGCGCCCCTACCTGCCGCGCATCGACCAGGTGGTGGACGACGCGATCCGCGAGTATGACCTTGCCCTGCCCGCCGGCACCTATTGGTGGGACGTGGTCGATATGCTCTTCGACAAGGGCGCGACCTATGCCGCCGGCATCGCGCAACGCTACGCCATGCCCACGCTGGGCGACGCGGTCGCCGCCGCGCGCCGTCCGCAGATCAAGAACCTGCTGGAAGAAACCTCCATCGGCGCCTCGAGCGAGGGCGTTATCCACGCCTTCGAGCGCATGATCACCTCCGCCGTCCGCGAATTCCCGATTCTGGCCTCGGTCACGAAATTCTCGCTGAACGAGAACCGCATCTGCGCGCTCGACCTTGCCGACGTCTGCCCCGCGGGCGACGCGGCTTCCGACCGCCAGACCGCCGTCATGTATATGCTGGCCCGCCACGCGCTGGTCACGCCGTGGTGGATCAACGAGGAAGCGCTGGCCCAGATGCCGGAAAAATACCGCGCCTATCACGACAAGCGCCTGCGCGAATTCGCGGAGACGCCCAAGCGTCTTTGCTACGACGAGTTCCACCGCACCAGCAAGACCAAGGCCGTGCGCGCGCAGATCGTGCGCGACGTGCGCGAGGGCCGCAAGCGCGGGATCCAGATCATTCTGGCCTCCCAGATGCTGGACGACTTCGACGACGACATGGTCGATCTGGCCACGGGCGTCTGGGTTCTGGGTACCGCCATTTCCGACGGCGCGGTTCAGGCTACGCAGGACACCTTCGGCCTGACCGATACCGCGCGCTGGATCATCCGCCACAAGCTGACCGGCCCGAAAGCGGGCGGAGCGCCGGCGCTGCTGGTTCTGGGCACGACGGAAGGCAAGTACGAACAGCACCTCATCAACACGCTGGGCCCGCTTGAACTCTGGGCCTTCTCGACCACGACCGAGGACGTGGCGGTGCGCAACCGCCTCTACACGCGTCTGGGCGCGGCGCATGCCCGCCGCCTGCTGGGGGCGAACTTCCCCGGCGGCTCCGCGCGCAACGAGATCAAGCGACGCATCGCCGACCTGTCCGACAAGGGCAAGACGGAAGAGGCGAACATGGGCGCGGTCATCAACGTCATCGTCGAGGAAATGGTCGCCCTGACCAAGGTGCGCATCGAGGATATCGAGGAGCCCAAGCCGAAAAGACCCTCGGCCAATGAAGAGGCCGCCAAGAAGAAAAGCCTCGAAGCCATCGCCAGCCCCGACGGGCAGGGCGGCGAAGGGGAAGCGGGCGGTGAAGAAGGCAAGGCCGGCGACGACGGCAAACAAGGCGGCGGCAAGGCCGAACCCCCGCCTGTCGATGGGCCGAAGTAGCCTTCGCGCCGAAAACAGGACAAGAAGACCCCGCCCTCAACAGGCGGGGTTTTTCATGGAAGGGCGGATTTCTTGCTGTTCGGAGGGCTTTTTTCTTGCCGCGTTTTTTCACCGGCCGGGCGGCTTCAGGCGCAGGCCGGGTTTGGCGGCGCGCTTTTTCAGGGCCGCGCGGTCGAATGCCGCCGTCATGGCGGGCAGGTCGAGCCCGCCGCGCGCGGCGGCGGGAATTTTTTCGAACAGCGCGGTCATCTCCGCTTTGCGTCCTTCCCAAAGGCGGGGGTCGAAGGCGATTGCCGTCTGGCTGGATTGCGCGAGCATCTCCAGCACGTTGCGGCCGCCGGGCGCGTTCTTCAACAGGTCGTCCGCCGAAAGCTGGGTTGTGGGATCGGCAAGGAAGATGTCGCGCGCCACGTCGAAACAGCCCGCCTGCGCGGCAAGGTGCAGCCCCGTATGGCCGGGCTTGTCGCCCGTCTCCTGCGTCAGCTCTTGCGCGGAAAAGCGGCGGAAGAAGCCGGGGCTCATGAAAACATCGGTATCGTCGCGGCGCGCGCGCAGCATCTTCGAAAACCCGATGAGCCCGATTTCCGCCGCCCATTCATAGGCGTTCATGCCGCGGTGGCGCTTGCGCGGGTCGGCGCCGTTTTCCAGCAGCACGCGCGCCACATCCGCATGGCCGTGGGCGAGGGCGATGCACATCAGCGTGCCTTCGTTCGCCGCGACGCTGGCCCCGCCTTCCAGCAGGGCTTCGATGACGCCGGGCTTGTCGTTGCGCACGGCAAGGAACAGGCAGGCGGAATCGTCATGCGCGGCGTCTGCCCCCTTGGCAATGAGCAGCCGCGCGGTTTTTTCCTGACCGTATGCGGCGGCCTCGCAAAGCGCGTCATCCTTCGCGGCGCAAAAATCGATGCCGCGTGCGATGAGGAGCTCGACGATGTCCGCGTGCCCGCCGCCCGCCGCCATGGCCAGCGCAATGCCGTCGTTATGGTCGATGTCCGCGCCGAAATCGAGCAGCGTTTCCACGCGCCACTTGTCGCCGCTTCGCGCCGCGCGCGCCAGCATGTTGCCCCATTCGCCGGGCGGGCTGTTCTTGGCCTGCATCAGCCATTTTTCATCGTCGTCGTCGATGGCGGAAACGCTCATGCGAATATCTCCTGAAGGAAGGCTAGAGGCGCGGCGGCGGTTTTTTCAGCGCGCGCTTTTGCAGTGTCTCGTGGCGGTGACGCGCGGCGAGGCCGGCGCAGTCCATCTGGCCGCGATAGACGGGGGGCACCATTTCCAGCAGGGCCATCATCTCCGCGCGGTGGCCGCACCAGAGCGCGTCGTCGAACAACGCGCCCAGCTGGTTTTTCGCGCCCAGTATCTCGATGACGCTGTTGCCGTGCGGGTCCGTCGCGGCCATGTCCGCCGGGGTCAGCACCTCGCCCGCATCGGGGGTCTGGCGGGCCAGCGCCTCGCCGAAGCGTCCCGCCCGCGCGAGGATGACGAACCCCGTGGAGGGCTTGCCCGCGCCGTCCGTTATCGGCGCGCGCAGGTCGTCCAGCGCGGGACCGAAGCTTTGCCTGCTTTCTATATAGTCCGAACGGTGTTCCCATGCGGTGATGACGGACAGGACGTCGTTGAAGCGGGCTTCCCCGCGGCTGCGCGCGTTTGCGTTATAGGCTTTTTTATAAGCGCGGTCCGCCGCTTCCCATGACGCGCCTTGGTCGAGCATGTAATCCAGCATCCGCGCGTGGTTGCCGGTGACGACGGCCTCGATGAGCGTCTTGTCGGTCAGGTCGGTCGTGAAGCCGCGCCGCGCCAGCTCGTGCAGCATCTCCCGATGCCCGCCCACGGCGGCGGCGAAGGGCAGGTCGAGTTCCGGCAGCTCTTTCGGGTCGAAGCCGTAGCCGATGAGCTGGTCGAGCATTTTCACGCTGCCGCGCTCCGCCGCGATGCGCATCGCTTCATGATAGTAACGGTCATCCGGGTGCAGGCGGTTGTGGAGCTTGTCGAGCAGCAGGCAAAAACCGTGCTGGGCCGCGATGACCAGCGGGTTGTAGCCGATGCCGCGCATCCTGGGCTCCGGGTCGGTGCCTATCTTGAGAAGATAATGCACAAGCGGGCTGTTCTTGATTCGCATGGCGGCCACCAGCGCGTCCTGCGCGATCTCGCCTGTCGGGTCGCCGCCCGCCTCGAGCAGCGCGTGCAGGCAACAGGCGGCGGCCTTGCCCTTGTCCCTGTCGGCGGAGGGAGTTTTTTCCAGTTGCGAGAGAGCGCGCTTGGCGGCTTCGCCCCCGTGAGAACCCGCATCCGCCCCGGCCTGCAAAAGAAGCCGGACGCCGTCAAGGTCGAGCGCGCCCGCCGCGCGGCAAAGGCGCGAATCCAAAATGCCCTGCGCGTCGTCACCGACGGCGTCCAGCAAAACTTTCAGGGCGGGCAGGCTGTTGCCCGCGACGGCGGCGGCGAAGGCGTCGTGGTTTTCGCCCAGCGGTTTCGCGCCGCGCGCGATGAGCATTTGCAGCAGCGCGGTATCCGCCGGTTTTTCGCCTTCGAGGGCGAGGGAAAGAGCGTCCGGCACGTCCTGTCCGTCCGGCGAGAGGTCGATGACGCCGGGCGCCGTCAGCATGTCGGCGATGGCGGCGTCGCGCTCGCGCAGCGCCTGCGGCAGCACCTCCGGCCCCGCGTGTTTCAGGTCCAGCGCCGTTTCGTCCATCAGCCAGCGCACGAAATAGGGCAGGCTTTCCTGCGCGGCGGCGATAAGCGCCTGTTCCAGCGTTTCGGCGTTGATGTCCCCCGGCTGTGCGCGCTCCAGAATGCCGCGGGCATGGCCGACGTTGCCCTGCTGCGCCGCGCCGATGAAGGCCATGCGCAGGTTGTGCCGCTGGGTCGGCGTATGGGGGAAGTTGTTTTTCAAGGGCGCGGCCCCCGTTTCAGCTCGAAGCGTTTCGCGCCGCGTTCCTGCAGCTTGATCTGGCGCAGCGCGGCGTTGAGCCCGTTAAAATCGCATTGCCCGTGGTAGCAGGGCGGGGTGTTGCCCTGTATGAAGGCGGCGGCGTCGCGGTTCTTCCATAGCGCGGGCTTGAGCAGATCGTCCAGCCGTCCCTGCGCGCCCAGAATGTCGAGTATGTTATTGCCCGCCGCGTCCTTCGTCTGCGCGAGTTTTTGCACGTCGAAGCCCCCGTCCGCGCGCGCGATCACGGCGGCGAATTTCCCGGCATAGGCGGCGCGCAGGGCGGTGCAGTCCGGCCCGCCGAAAAGAATGTCAACCGTCGCGGCGGCTTTTATCTCTGCCTCGATGCCCGGCGCGGGGCGGCGTTGCTCGCGCACGGTCCATTTTTCCAGCACGGCCAGAATATCCGCATTGGCGCGGTATTCCATTTTACGGGCGAAATCCGCTTCGTCTTTCTCTTCTTCGGGCAGGCGCGCGCCTTTTTCCAGCAAGGCCTGCATCATCGGGGCCGACTCCCCGGCCAATGCCTGCGCCAGCCCTTCGTCCAGCGTGTCGGCGGGAAGGGTGAATCCTTGTTTTTCCAGCACCGCCAGCGTTTCGGCGAAGCGCGGTCCCGCCATGGCGCGCAGGTCGTCCTTGTCCAGCGCGCGCGGCACGACATCAGCAGCCTCGATGAGCACGGCGGCCTTTTGCGCCGCCCCGGGCGAGGAAAGGCAGGCACGGTGCGCGCGCAGGGCGGCTTCCTTCGCTTCCTCCGTCGCATTCCACGCCGTGTGGCGCAGGACGTGGCCGAGCAGCGCGTCGTCCCCGCGCGCGACGATTTTTTCGACCGCGCTCGAAACGGCATAGGGCCGGCCCGCGTGGATGTCGGTGACGTTTTCGAACTGCGAGAGTATCTCCGCATCGCCGTCCTGCAGGGCGCGCCAGAAGATCTTGTCGTCCTCGAACCGCCAGTTGCCGGAAAGCTGCGCGGATTTTTTCATGACGGGCAGGGAGAAGTTGCTGCGCATGTCCGCCAGCACCTGCGGGGTGATGTCCATGTTCGCGATCAGGTGGTCGGCCACGGCGGGCAGATCCTTCGTGAGGGCGCGTTCCAGCAGGCGCATCTTGTCCGCCGCGCTGTCGGGCAGGGCATGGCCTTCGTCCAGCGCGTCGAAGAATTCCTGTTCCTCGCCGGTCGAGATGGCGGAGGTCAGCATCGCCTCCGGGTTTTGCCGCGCGATGGCGGGATAGGCCTTCGCGATGGCCAGCAGCAGCGGGCGCTTTTCCTGCATGGCCGCGAAGTTGGCGATGAAGGCGAGCTTGTCTTCCTCCATCTTCAGTTTTTCGACGAGGTGGAGGAAGACCTTGCCTTCCGCGTCCCCCGTCACCGCCGCCGTGTGCAGCAGCAGGTGGGGCATGGCGAAGAACTGGCTGAAATTGTCGAGGAACTTGTCGAGCACGGCGATATGCCCGGACTGGCAGAGCAGGGAGAAGGCTTCATCGGACGGGAAGTAGCCGTCGAGGTCCATCATGTCCATGCCGCCGATAAAACCGTTGCCGGGGGAAGGCGCGCCGGAAGGGGCGTTTTTCTTGCGGTCGATCATCTTGTCGAGCGCGTGGTTCATCGCGGCTTCGTCCTTGACCGCGCAGGCGTTGATGAAATGCAGCATCAGGTTCGCCGGATAGGGGCGCGCGGCAAGCGCGGCGTCATAGGCGTCCGGCCGGTGCAGCAAAAGGCCGATGAGCAAGCGGTCGTCGTATTCCTTCGGCTCCAGCAGGGGCAAAAGCTTGTCCGCCGCTTCGTCGTGGCCGTTCCTCAGCGCGGCAAAGGCGGCCTGCGCGATCATGTCTTTCGCGGGCGCGTCTTTCAGGATGTCTTCCACCAGCGCCGTCTCCCCCTTCGCGGCACAGAGCACGAGCGCGTATTGGTCGAGGCGCGGGAAGGCGGGGTGCTTGATTTCCCGCAGCAAGGTGACGGTTTCGGGCGAGAGGTCGTCGATGAGGCATTGCATGGCCGCGTCGTCCTCATAGGCGGGGTCCGCGCCGGCGTCGATATGCGCGCGCAGGGCGGGCCAGTCCTTGTTCCGCGCCGCTTCCAGCATGGCGATGTTCTCGCGCTTGACGCGCATCGCTTCGCGCAGCTTCGGCCAAGGGTGCGCATCGGCGGGGGATTTTGGCGCGCTGTGGTTGAAATCGTCCTGCATGGTCTTCTGGCCCTGGCTTCTTTGTCGGTTTTCGAAGACGGCGAAGGCTTTGGGGAACTGTCGAGAATCGCGTGACCCCGGCACATTGCGCCGCCAGCGTTTATTTTTTGGAAAACGCCTTCTTTTATAAGGAGTTGCTTTATTTATGTCAAGGTTCGAAGGCGGCGCGGCGTGGCAGCCGCCTGTGCCTGTTCATGGCGGCGGTCGGTCATATTAAAACATTGAAAATAAATGATAAAGTCTGGATAAAAGCCGGTTTGTCTTGAAATTTTCTAAAATATTATGTAATATTAAAGATAGAGCGATAGCCTCCTCCATCGGGTGCCGATAAGGGGCTCAGAGCCCTTAGGATTTGAGTGTTGTGGAATTGAAAAGAGCCTTTCAAGTGCGAAGAGAATAAAGCCCAGAGAGTTAAAGAACGACAAGCTTTATACAACAAGAACCCGAAAGCCCGGCCGACCCAGCCGGGCTTTTGATTTGGCGCGTCACGCGCCGCCGGGGTGTCTTCCGGGGCCGTTTTTGCGGGGGCGGACGGTGAAGGGCTTGCGCACCTCGATATTCTCCGGCGTGCCCTTGTGGAAGGGATCTTCATAGGCGGCGGCGTCGCGCTTCATGCGCTCGTCCAGCAGTTCCTCGAAGCGGCGCAGGAAAGGCCCGTGCTCGAACCAGTTCTCCCGCGCGATCTCGGCGGCGGTCTTGCCCTGCGCGTTCGTCATCTTGTAATCCGCGCGGTTTTCCAGCAGGGCTCTCGCCGCGTTTTCGTTCTGCGCCTTCACCGCGACGATAAGCGCGGTGTCGCCCTGCGCATTCTTGCTGTTCACGTCCTCCCCGCCGTCGCAGAGCGCCTTGATCGCCTTGCCCGCGTCGTTCTCCGCCGCGATGATCATGGCGTCGCGCCCCTGCTTGTCGCGCGCGGTGGCGATGCTGCCGCGCCCGTGCAGCATGGCGATGGTCTTCTCGCTGTCGTGCTTTGCCGCGCGCATCATCAGGGTCGTGCCGTCGTTCAGCTTCTGCCAGCTGAAGCCGCCCTTGTGCAGCAGGCGTCCCAGAAGATCGGTGCGGTCGTTTTTCACCGCGGCCATCAGCACGCTGTCCTTGCGGCTGTTGGTTTGCGCGTTCGGGTCCGCGCCCAGTTCAA
The DNA here is from genome assembly GCA_016124645.1 of Alphaproteobacteria bacterium. Classification (GTDB taxonomy): domain Bacteria; phylum Pseudomonadota; class Alphaproteobacteria; order Micavibrionales; family UBA2020; genus WGNE01. The sequence goes on along the minus strand of WGNE01000031.1, from coordinate 3,015 downwards.
GCAGCGCGTCCACCGCCATGATGTGCCCGCGCTCCACCGCGGTCTGCAGCGCGGTCTGTCCGTTTTGGCGCAGGTGCACGGCGTCGGGGTGCTTTTCGACGAATTTCCTGATGTCGTGCAGGTGGTTGTTTTTCACCGCGTGGAAAAAGTTGTGAAGGTCGTGCGGGCTGACGGGAACGGGGCGCGGGTATTTGAAGCGCGGATTGCCGCCAGCAGGATTGTTGCCCGCTGAGGCGGCGTTGAAAACTGTTGCGGGGCGCGGCTTTTTCGCCATTTCCCCCTCCCGGTCATGGTTGGATGCGACAAGCGTTACATAACCTTGAAACAAGTGTCAAGAATAAGCCCGTTTGCGGCAATGGTTTATTAAACATTCCTCTCTAATGTTTGCTGCAGGAAGCGCGCGTTTGCACGCAAAGAACGGCGCCCCGGGGCTTTATCGATTATGTCATTCTGTGGATATTTCTTTACGCCGACTCGTGATTCGTGATTTGATGATGTATCTACGGCGTGACATGTCGAGGGTGTCCTTAAGGGGTTTAGGGAGTTTCTTCATGTCGCATACACCTGAAATGAACAGAGCAGATAGACACCCGCCGCAAGCGGCAGGAAGGATATCGCCGCAATTCTTCGACAGTGCGCAGGGCAGGAACCCGGCGCGTTTCACCAGCGTGCCGCCCCTGCAGGGCCGCCTGGCGGATCATTTCACGGCTTCCGTGCCGCCCGGCGCCATTCCGCCCGTCCCGCCGCCCGACCGCGGCGACTGGACGGTCGAGATTCCGGGCAAGGGCTATGCCCGCCCGCCCGTGCAGGTCGATTTCGCCGGCACCATCAGCCACGAACGCCCCGACCCCTACGCCAGCCCGGCCAAGAAAGCCGCGCGCAAGAAGCGGCTGGAGGCCGAGGAGCTGCGCAACGAGAAGGTGCTGGAGGAGGCCGTCTTCATCCTCTCCCAAAGCCCGACCGGCCGCGACGTTCTGGAGCAGATGACCAAGGAAGGCTACCGCATCGTCTTCGACGACCGCCGCACCGGCGAGCGCGGGGCGGGCGGGCTGTGCGATCCGTCGGACAAGCTCATCATTTTGCGCGGGCACGACAACCCCGAATACCTCGCCCTGCTTTTGGGGCACGAGAGCGTGCACGCGGTGCAGAACACGCGCCACGACATGTTCCCCTCCACCCGCCACAAGCCGGAGGTGGGCATTAAAATGTCCTTCGCCATCGAGGCGGACGCCTACGCGCAGCAGTCGCAGATCGCGCTGGAGCTCGCCTACGGCGACCCGGACGGTCCCGACGACCAGCTCCGCATGGACGGGCCGCTGCTGCAGATGCGCGAACGCTTCCCCGACATCATCCACGCCGCCGAGCGCGTGCTGTCGGACGAAGAATCGATGCAGAACGGCAAAAGCGTCGCCGCCGCTTTCGAGGCCTTCTACGACAATTTCTACCTGCGCACCTTCTATGAAGACGCGCATATCGAATGGGCGGAGGCTTATGCGCCGCGGCTGAAGGGTTCCTTCCCCTGGCTGCAGCGTCACTTCAGCAACGATACCGACAGCCAGTGGATCAAGGATCGCATCCAGCACCGCGGCAAATCCTACCTCAACGACCACCTGCCCAACATGACCTTCGACGACGCGCGCCACAGCGGCGTGACGGCGGAGACGGGCAAGCGCATCGAGAAGTTCTACGAGAACCACATGCCCAAGGGCAAAAAGCCCCTGCTGAAAAGGTTCGGCGTGCATATGCGCAACGCGGTCGAAGCGGTGCTGGGGCTGACCACCAGCGTGCGCGCCGTCATCAAGGACCGCGACGATACGCCCAAGGGACTGCAGGGCGTTCCACCGCGCCGCAATCATGGTCCTTGAAAAACAAGGGATTTTTGACTGTTCCGGCGCGCGGGCGGCGCGAATCCTTGCTTTTTTGCCATAATCTTGTATAGTCGTCACCGGTAAAAACGATGAACGCGAGGAATCCGGCCATGCCCGGTGGCGGCTACGACGGTTATGAAGGTTATAACGGCACCCCTGCCGAAATCTCATGGGAAGCGACGCTGGATGCGCTGCAAAAGCATCTGGCGCAGATGCCCGTGGACGACGACGGCCGCCCGCAGGTGACGGAGAACCTGCGCCGCACCTTCAGCGTGTTGCCGGACAAGAACTGGGGCAACGACCAGAAAGTCTTCATCTTCGGCCAGCTCGACGTCGATAAAATGATTCCCGTCTGCCGCGCGGGGCTTTGCCCGTGGTGGCCGGTCTTCACTGCGCGCGCCTATTTCGGCGACCTCGACGGGCTGAAAAAAATCCATGAGGCCTTCACCGCGGACAAGGGCAAGGAAAGCAAGCCCGGCATGTCCGCCACCCTGACATGGCTGTCATTTCCCCATACCCTGCGCAAGGGCGTGCCCAACGTCATCGAGCCGAAGGTGATTTCCCAGCTGCTCGATTGGGGCGCAGACGCCAACTACGAAAACGGCGAATGGCTGAGAACGGCGCTGCGCAGCCTTGAAACGGAACAGATCCGCCCCTTCATCGAGCACGGCGCGGCGCTGGCCCATATCTCGCGAGAGCTGGGCGCGCTGCGCCAAGCCAACAACCGCCAGCAGGCGGAAAAGGTCGAGGCCGCGCTGCCCGGCGCGGTTTTCCACACGCTGGCGGACAGCGAAAGCCTGCTCGAAACCCGGTTCATACCGGGCGTTTCCGGCATGGCCAGCCTGCAGACCCTGTTCAACTTCTCCGCGCGCCGCGTGCAGGAAATCTACGAGGCCGTGCATGAGGGCAAGGTCGGGCTCAACAGCGTCTCCTTTGCCGATTACGACACCGCCGTGCTGCAAAAGGCCGCGAAAAAGCTGGAGGAACTGGGCGGCAAGCCCGATGCGCTGCAGGATTTGCTCGACAAGCCGGTGCGCGCCGGAAAGCCCGTCTTGGGCGGTCCGCGCGCCTGACGCCGCTTCGCCGGGGGATTTTTTGGCGGCCTTTATTGATTTTGCTGGATTTTTCCGGCCGCAAAATCCCGGCT
>WGNE01000053.1 GCA_016124645.1 Alphaproteobacteria bacterium | reverse complement strand
TGGGCGTGCAAATCTTCGAGTCATCCGAGGTGCGGGAGATAAAGGACCATACCGTCAAAACCCACCTCGCCAGCGCGACCGGCGACCAGATCGTCTTCTGCATCGACAAGATGCACCGTGACATATCCGAATATGCGGACAACGTCTATCACGCCCAGACCTTCCTTTCCATCACCGCGCCGCTGAAGGAAAACGAGATGAACGCGCTTTTCCCCGACGGGCGGCTGCAATGCTGGGATTCGGACATGGTCTATAGCTACTTCCGCCCCACGGGCGACGACCGCCTGCTGCTGGGCGGCGGCACGCTTCTGACGACCTTCGCGAAGGAGGATACCGACAGCCCGCGCGTCATCGAGCATGTCATCAGGAAATTCCGCAGGAAGTTCCCGATACTGGACGCGGTGGAGTTCATCCAGTTCTGGCCGGGGCGCATCGACACCACGCGCGACCTCATCCCCACCGTGGCGAAGGACCCGAACGCGCCGCATGTGCATTACACGCTGGGCTGCGTCGGCCTGCCTTGGGCGACGATGTGCGGCACATTCGTCGCGAGCCAGATCCTCAACCCCGGCGACCCCGCGACCAGCGACCTCTATGGTTACTTCCGCCCCGACCGCAAATTCTTCCTGCCCGTCTGGACGGAAAAGATATTGGGCAAGGCCGCCGTCTTCTCCCTGTGCAACGCATGGGCGGAATATTACGAGGTGGATGAGATGAAGAAGGCTTCAGGGCCGTAAGGGGCAATCTCAGCGCTTCTTGAATTTCATCGACTTGGCAAAGACTTTGACGTTGTCGCCGGAGCCGATGCAGGCGGAGCGTTTGGCGCGGGCTTCCAGCTGCTTGACGATATGGCCGTGCTTGTTCTTGCGCGCGAGCTCTGCGGCGGTGCGGCCTTTTTTGTCCTTCGCCATGATATCGACGCCCGCGTTCATGAAGACATCGACCAGCACGCCGTTGCCCTTGCGCACCGCGATGTGCAGGGCGCGCTCGCGCAGGCGGGCCGGAATCGCGTTTTCCGCGTCCGCGGCCAGCAGCTTTTCGACCATCTGCACGTTTTCCCTTTTCGCCGCCAGCGTCAGGGCGCATTCGCCCTTGTTGTTCGCGGCGTCGAGCCGCGCGCCCGCGTCGATCAAAAGCTCGGAGACATGGTCGTGCCCTTCGCGGATGCTGCAGATCAGCGCCGTGTCGCCGTCGTCGGCGGGAAGGTCCAGCGGCACATTGCGCGCCAGCAGCGCGGCGACGATGATGCCGTTGCCTTCCTCCGCCGCCAGCGACAGCGGGGTGATGCAGCGGTTGGTCGCGATGGTGACGTCCGCCCCCGCCGCCATGAGCATTTCCGCCATGACGACGTTGTTGCCGTTGCAGGCGGTGGCGAAGGGGGTATAGCCTTCCGCGTCGCGCAGGTCGAGGTTCGCGCGCGCCTCGATGAGCAGCCCCATGATCCCGGCGAGCTTGTTGTCCGCCGCGGCCAGCACCGGGGCGACGCCGCGATTGTTCGCGATATCGGGGCTCGCGCCCTTTTCCAGCAGCAGCCGGACCATATCGGCCGACTTTGCCCGCACCGCCATCAGCAGTGCGGTTTCGCCGTACTTGTCCTTCATGTTCACAAGGGCGCCCGCGCGGACCAGCGCGGCCGCGTTGTCAAGATTGCCCTTGGCCATCTGAACCAGCAGCTTCGCGCCCATTTCCTGGGGCGATCTTTTGGCGAAGAAGAATTTTTTCGTCAGGCTCATGGCTTTTTGAACTGCATGGGTTTGGCGAAGACCTTGACGTCGCTGCCCGCGCCGATGAAGGCGGTGCGGTCCTCGACGCCCTTGAGCTGCTCGACGATATGCGCATGGCCCGCCGCCTCGGCAAGGTCGAGGGCGTTTTTGCCCTGCGCGTCCTTCGTCAGCGGGTTGGCGCCCGCCGCCAGCAGCGCGGCGACGATCTGCCCGTTGCCCTTTTCCGCGCCGATGCGCAAGGCCTGCTCGCGGATGCGCGCGGGGATCGCGCCGTCCGTGTCCGCTTCGAGGATGCGGATGAGAAGTTCCGCATTGTCTGTTTCCGCCGCAAGGCTCAAGGGCGACTTGCCCTTGTTGTTCACCATGTCCAGCCGCGCGCCTGCGGCGATGAGCATATCCGCGATATGGCCGTGGCCCTTCGCGATGCTGCAAATAAGCGCCGTGTCGCCGTCGCCGTCCTGCGTGTCGAGCGGCACGCGCTTTTCCAGCAGCGCGGCGACGATCTGCCCGTTGCCGACCTCCGCGGCGAGAAGCAGCGGGGAGCAGCCGTGGTCGCTCGCGATGGTGACGTCGGCGCCCGCCTTTATCAGCATTCTCGCCATCTCGATCCGGTTGTCGCGGCTGCAGCGGGCGAAGGGGGTATAGCCCCTGTCCCCGCGCAGGTCGAGGTTCGCGCGCGCCTCGATGAACATCGCCATGATCGCGGTCAGGTTCAGGTCGGACGCCGCCGTCACGGGCCCCAGCCCGTCGTTGTTCGCGATATCGGGCTGCGCGCCGTGCCGCAGCAGCAGCCTTGCCATTTCGACGGATTTTTTCCGCGTCGCCTGCAACAGCGGGGTATTGCCCTGCTTGTCCTTGACGTTGGCCAGCGCGCCCGCCGCCAGCAGCTGCGCCGCCTTGCCGACATCGTTTTCATCTACGCAGGCCATCAGCATCGCGCCCATTTCCTGGGGCGAGCGCTTGGCGAAAAGGAATTTTCTGGTGAGGCCCATGTCGTCATCCGGTTGAAAAATACCGGATGATGATAATATAATCGATATTATTATGTCAATATAGAAATCCGGGCTGAATACAGCGGCTTAGCCGCTTCAGGCTCCCGTCTGCTCCTTGGTGGCGAGGAAGCGGATGTCCGGCCAGTTCTCGTTCGCATTGTCGAGGTGCCAGGCGTTGCGGGCGAGGAAGACGGGGCGGCCGTCATGGTCCTCGGCGATATTGGGCAGGTTCTGCTCGATGAACTGCTCCAGCTTGGCGTTGTTGTCGCTTTCCAGCCAGCGGGCGGTATGCAGCGCGGCCTGCTCGAAATGGACGGGCAGGTTGTATTCGGTGCGGATGCGGTCGGCCAGGATGTCGAACTGCAGCGGGCCGACGACGCCGACCACCCAGCTTGAATCCATGCGCGGCTTGAACACGCGCGCCGCGCCTTCTTCCGCCAGCTGCAACAGCGCGCTGCCGAGGTGCTTGGCCTTTAAGGGGTCGTCGAGGCGCACGCGCTGCAAATGCTCGGGCGCGAAGCTGGGGATGCCGGTGACGTGCAGCGCCTCGTCCTCCGTCAGCGTGTCGCCGATGCGCAGGTTGCCGTGGTTGGGAATGCCGATGATGTCGCCCGCGAAGGCCTCCGCCGCCACCTCGCGCTCCTGCGCGAAAAACATCAGCGGGTTGTGCACGGTGACCGACTTGCCGGTGCGGATGTGCTGCAGCTTCATGCCGCGCTTGAAATGGCCGGAAGACAGGCGGGTGAAGGCGATGCGGTCGCGGTGCTTGGGGTCCATGTTCGCCTGTATCTTGAAGACAAAGCCGGTGACCTTGTCCTCCGTCGGCTCGATGACGCGCTCCGCCGTCGGCTGCGGGCCGGGGTGCGGGGCGAATTTCTTCAGCCCGCCCAGCAGCTCGCGCACGCCGAAGTTATTGAGCGCGGAGCCGAAGAAGACGGGCGACATATGGCCTTCCAGATAGGCCTTGCGGTCCATGGGCTTGCATAGCCCGCGCGCCATCTCCACGTCCTCGCGCAGCTTGGCGGCGGCGTAATCGGGCAGCAGGGCGTCGATCTTGGGATCGTCCAGCCCCTTGCAATGCTCGCCTTCCGCGGGCTTGCCTTCCTTGCTGCGCTCCATGAGGATGAGCTGGTCGTCCAGCAAATCGTAGCAGCCGCGGAACTCGCGCCCCATGCCGATGGGCCAGCTGGCGGGCGAAACGTCGAGCGCGAGGGACTGCTCGATCTCGTCCAGCAGGTCGAAGGGGTCCTGCCCTTCGCGGTCGAGCTTGTTGATGAAGGTGATGATGGGCATGTCGCGTAAGCGGCAGACCTCGAACAGCTTGCGCGTCTGCGCCTCGATGCCCTTGGCGTGGTCGATGACCATGATGGCGCTGTCCACCGCCGTCAGGGTGCGGTAGGTGTCCTCGCTGAAATCCTCGTGGCCGGGAGTGTCGAGCAGGTTGAAGGTGATGCCGTCGTAATCGAAGGTCATGACGGAGGACACGACGGAAATGCCGCGCTCCTGCTCCACCTTCATCCAGTCGGAACGCGCGTGGCGCATCTCCCGCCTTGCCTTGACCGCCCCCGCCAGCTGGATGGCGCCGCCGAACAGCAGCAGTTTTTCCGTCAGCGTCGTCTTGCCGGCGTCCGGGTGGGAGATGATGGCGAAGGTCCGCCGTTTCTCGATTTCATCCTGTATCGACATTAATTTCGTCCGTTTGAAGCGATTTTGCAGAATTTAAGCATCTTGAGCCGACGTTGCAAGATCAGATTGGTTAACCGCGAAAACCGCGCGGACAATCCCCCTTTCCCGCCAGTTTCGCAGGTAACCGGAAAAGATGTTGCCGCGCAGATTCGATGTTTCCCGAAAACTGTCTGCGTTCCAGATAACGTCCTCGAACGTGCCGTCTCTCTTGAATATCCTGCCGTATGCCTTCCTTCGACACAGCAATGCTTTCTTGAACGCCGTATCCCCGGCAGGCATAAACACGAGCCCTACACGTTCCGTTCCCGGCGCAACGACCAGCTCCACGCTGCCTCGTGATGTTTCCGGGTGATCGTAGGCCAAGTGGCACGCGGCGCACAGGAATCTAAACGTGTCGGCGACAGGCAGGTGAAGCTCCTGTATCTCCCTTTCGGCCTGCGCGATGTCGCACGATACCCTTCCCTCGTCATCGACAACATAACGGAGGAGCACCTGCTCAACCAGCTTCCGGCGATTTCGTTCGTGTACGTGAGCGGACTGAAGCTCACATCCTGCCTGACCGCATTCCTCACAAACCCCTTCCCGCGCCCTGCGCTCTTTACGCGCCAGCAGATTGATCATATTCCTGATGCGCGGGCCGATGAAATGATGGTATTCACTGATGCTGCCTTCAAAACGGGCCATCGTTTGCTCCCGTCCTTTTTAGAAAATCTTTCCCTCGAACGGGTTCTTGCCGTCCTTGTCCTCGACCTCGATGACCCAGACGTCGGGGTCGCGGCCGATGCTGCGCTGGATATACTGGTCGGCGCGCGGCTCATCGACCGTTTCGCCGTCGAAAACATCCATCCAGCCGAGGTTGCCGTCGATGTCGCGCATCTGGTTGAGCAGGATGCAGCCCCGGCTTTCCGCCGGGTTGTCGCCGGGCACCACGATCTTGACCAAGACGGTGCCCGCGGCGGGCGCGCCCTTGTGAATGACGTAGAAGGGGATGTTCTTGACCGTGCAGTCGCGCTGGTGCGCGGAAACCCAGAGGTCTGTCGGGATGCGGTCATCCATGCGGCTGGCCCCTTTCCCTGTCGCTATTTCTTTATTTTATGGCCGAAAAGCTCGAAGTTATGCTCGACGATGTCGTAGCCCAGCTGCTCGCCGATCTTGTGGATCAGGTGCTCCATCTCCTCGTTCTTGAACTCGATGACCTCGCCGGTCTCGGTGTCGATGAGGTGGTGGTGGTGTTCGTGCGCGGCGTCGGGGGTGACCTCGAAACGCGCGAAGGTCTCGCCGAAGTCATGCTTGAGAACCAACCCCAGCTCCGAGAGGATGCTCAGCGTGCGATAGACCGTGGCGATGCTGATGCTCTGATCAACGCTCTTGGCGCGCTCGCAGACGGTATCGACGGAAGGATGGTCTTCCGAATCTTCCAGCACTTTCAGAATAACCTTGCGCTGCTCGGTCATTTTCAGCCCGGCTTCCGCGCATCTCTGCATTAATTTGGACATATCTAACCTTCTGTGATTCAAAGGATTTATAGCCCATCAGGCGCGCAATGAAAAGTCTTAATTTTCCCGCATACGCCTTAAATCAACGCCTGCGCGCCTTTTCAATGCGGCGCGAGCGTGCGGGCGGCGGGGAAATCGAGATAGACGCGCGTGCCCTTGCCTTCGTCCGATTCCAGCGTCAGCTTGCCCTCGTGCAGCTCGACCATCGCCTTGGCGAGCGGCAGGCCGAGGCCGGTGCCCTGCCCCGTGTAGTATTTGGGGTCGTTGACCTGTCCGAAGGGTTCCAGCACGTAGCGGATCTTGTCGTGCGGAATGCCGCAGCCCTCGTCCGCGACAGAGATGCGCAGGTGGTTGCCGGGCTTCATCATGCGCGCCTTGACCGAAACCGTCTTGCCCGCGGGCGAGAACTTGACCGCGTTGGCGACGAGGTTGATGAGGATCTGGCGCAAGAGCCGCTGGTCGGCGCGGATGGCGGGCATGTGGCGGCCCGGATCCACGTCGAGCGTGACATTGGCGGCATCCGCGCGGTCGCTCATGATGCGCGCGACGGATTCCATGACGTCGCCCACGTCCACCTCGCTCTCGACGAGGTTGACCTTGCCGGCCTCGATCTTCGACATGTCGAGCACGTCGTTGATGATGTCGAGCAGGTGGCGGGCGCTGAAGTGGATGTCGGAGAGATATTCCTCGTACTTCGGGTTGTTGATGGGTCCGAAGGTCTGGTTCTTCATCAGCTCGGAAAAGCCGATGATGGCGTTGAGCGGCGTGCGCAGTTCGTGGCTCATGTTGGCGAGGAAGGCGGATTTCGCCTTGTTCGCCCCGTCCGCGTCTTCCTTCGCGCGGCGCAGGTTGCGCATCATGTTCTTGCGCTCGGTCACGTCGCGGATGGTGGAAACCATGAAGCGGCGGCGCTGGGAAAGCTCCAGCAGCGCGGTGGTGATGTGGATGTCCGCGACCGTACCGTCTTTTTTCAGGATCTGCAGCTCGCGCGTGCCGTGGCGGCCGCGCTCGATGAAGGCCTTGTGCAGCTTGCGGGAGATGGGCTGGTCCTCGGGCGGGATGAGGATGGCGAATTCCTCGCCCAGCAAATCCTCGCGCGTCCATTCGTATTCGGCGAGGAAGGAGTCGTTCACCCGCACGATGCGCCCGTGATGGTCCGTCACCACGATGCCGAGGCCCGAGGCGTCGAACAGCGAGGTCAGCAGCATGATGGCGTCGTCGCGCTCGCGCTGGAGCTGCACGCTGTCCACCACGTCGGGCCGCGCCATGATGTCGATGTAGCGCAGCGTGCGGCCGTCGGGCTCGAAGATGGGATTCAATATGAAGGCCTGCACGCGAATGCCGCCCGGAAAGCGCGGCAGCGCGTTGAAGGTCACCTGGCGGCGCGTCTTCACGCAGGAGGAAAACGATTGCTCGATCTGCTCGGCCACCGCGGGCTCGAAAAGCTCGGCGGGGGTGCGGCCCAGCATCTTGTCGCGCGCGATGTCGAAATAGGCGGCGGCGGCGTCATTGACCTCGGCATAGGTGAAACGCCCGCCCGGCTCCACGTTAATGACCATGCGCGCGATCGGCGCCTTCAGGAAGAGGTTCCTGAAGTCCTTGTCCGATATTTCAAGCTGGTCCATGACGGGCATAATCTGAATTGCTGCGTTGCTGTTGTGGTTCACGTGTCACCTTCCTTTTTGGTACCACGTAAATAACCAAAAACTAGTTAACAAACCCTTGCCGCCAGCGCCAGACTGTTAAAACATTGTTTCACATATCATTGATATTGCGACAGGATATGGCATAAAAACAAAATAATTGACATTATGTAATATCATGGGGTATGTTAATGCCACAAAGACGGTTCGTGAGCATATTCCGCTTCACCTTCAAAAGGGCGGCAGGTATGATGCGAACGGTTCTCAACTAAGGAAAAGAAAGGGTCCACACAGATGAGATACAGCTCTGAACAAATCGTCGATATCAAGTGCAAATACGCCGAGATCAAGCGTCGCAAGGAACAAGAAGACGAGAAAGAACGTCTCAAGCAGTTCGAAGCCGCCGCAGCCAAAAAAGACGGCAAGCCCGCCAACGATAAAACGCCGGCGCATGGCAAGGCGAACGTCCAGACCTTCAAGATACAGAAAATGTAACCACCATACCGGCGCGGGGCGCAAGCCCCTGTCAGGCAATCCCGGGGCGGGCCATGAAAGGCGCCGCCCTTTTTGCCGCCTGACGCTTCGGGGAATTTCCGGCGGGAATTACTTGGTGCCGAACATCCGGTCGCCCGCATCGCCGAGGCCGGGGACGATATAGGCGTTCTCGTCCAGACGGTCGTCCAGCGCGGCGACATAGACCGGCACGTCCGGGAAAGCCTCGTGGAAGGTGCGCACGCCCTCGGGCGCGGCGACGAGAGCCATGAAGCGGATCTTCTCCACCGGCACGCCGTGGCGCACCAATACGTTCACCGCGTGCACGGCCGAATTGCCCGTCGCCAGCATGGGATCGACGAGGATGAACACACGGTCCTCGACCGAGGGCAGCTTGACGAGGTATTCCACCGGCTTCTTGGTTTCATGGTCGCGGTAAAGCCCGAGGTGCCCGACGCGGGCCGAGGGCACCAGCGCCAGCAGCCCGTCCGCCATGCCCAGCCCCGCGCGCAGGATCGGCACCACGGCCAGCTTCTTGCCGTCCAGCACCGGCGCCTGCATCTTGGCCAGCGGGGTTTCGATGTCCTTCACCGTCATCGGCAGCCCGCGGGTGAGCTCGAAGCCCATCAGCATCGCGATTTCCCTCAAAAGGCGGCGGAACTGGCGCGTGCCGGCCTTCTTGTCGCGCATGTAGGTCAGGTCGTGCTGCACGACCGGATGGTCGATGATGAAGAGATTGGGAAACTCGTTGCGGGTTTTCATGACGGTCCTTTCGTATAAGAAGGGCGGCCGCCGTGCTGTGGCCGGGCCGCCTTTTTAAGTATTGCCCTTGGTGACGTCGCGCGCGTACATCTCCAGCGCGCTGCGCTCGAGGAATTCCTTCACGCGGTTGCCGCCGTCGCCCTTGGCGATCTGCAGGGCGGATTTGGCGTTTTCCGTCGCCAGCTCGGGGCTTTCGCGCTGCAGGGCCTCGGCGATGCCGAAGGAGGCCGTGACATGCTGGGATTCGCCGCCCGGCAGGGCGATGGGCGTGACGTCGATTTCGTTGCGCAGCCGGTCCATGACCGAGCAGGCGTCCATGAACTCGACATGCTTGAGCACGATGAGGTATTCGCCCTTGCCGAGGTAATAGGCGTCGTCGAAGGAGCGCACCGTGCGGGCGATGAGCTGCGCCACGCCCGCGTAAATCGCGTCCATGCCGCGGCGGTCGTATTTTTGCTGCATCTCCGCAAGGTTGTCGATTTCGACGTTGGCGATGCTGAAGGAGGTTCCCTTGCGGTCGAAGCGGTCCTGCTCGCGCTTGATGTCGTTGCGCATCCCTGCCACGGTGCGCAGGCCGGTAATGGGATCGACGGCGACCACGGAATCGGACACGTCCTGCTGCAAACGGCGGATCTGGGTGATGAAGGCCTCGAACTGGTGCTCGAAAGCGTCGTAAAGCTCCAGCGTCGGCGTCGCGCCCGCGGCGCAGTGGTTGATCATCTGGCCGGCGCTCTGGCCCAGCTCGTCATGCACCATCGACAGGCGGTCGGCCACGTTGCGGTCGATGGCGCTGCGCTCCGCCTCGCGCTGGCACCACGCCAGCAGGGCCGAGGGCGCCTGGAATTCGGCGGGCTGGCTTTGCGAGCCCGGAAAGAAGCATTGACGCAATACGCTGTTGCGCCAGTCGAGGAGACTTTCGATCTCCGACACGATCATGTCCGTCGATAATGTCTGTGCGTAGGAAACAGCCACCGTGATAAACACCCGTATAGCGATTTAAAAACAAGTGCTTAATAAAATATCGCAAGGGGCGCGATTATACAACCCACTCTTTTTGCAACGCGTCCAGCGTGCCCGCGCCGATGGCGGCCCGCACTTCGCGCATCAGCCGCGTCATGGTGTGGACGTTATGAATGGAAAGCAGCTGCATACCCAGGAATTCCTTCACCCTGAAAAGATGGTGAATATAGGAACGGCTGTGGTTTTTGCAGGCGTGGCAATCGCAGGTGGGGTCCACGGGATCGGGGTCGCGGGCGAATTTCGCATTTCTCATATTCATGCGCTCCTTGGGCGCGCCCTTCACCATCGCCCAGCCGTGGCGGGCGATTCTCGTCGGGGAGACGCAGTCGAAAGTGTCGATCCCCGAACGCACGTTCGAAAAAACGTCGATGAAGGTGCCGATGCCCAGCAGGTGCACGGGGCGCGCGGGGTGGATATGCGGACTGCACATGGCCACCACTTCGTACATCTGCTCCTTGTGCGAGCCGAGCGAGCCGCCGATGGCGGTGGCGAAGAAGTCGCGGTCGCGCGTCCATTCGCAGGATTCCTTGCGCAGGTCGGGATAGACGCCGCCCTGCACGATGCCGTACATGCGCTGTTTGCCGTCGTCGTGCTTCTTCCATTCGGCCAGCGAGCGGTCGCCCCAGCGCATGCTCATGGCCATGGAGCGCGCGGTGTAGTCCTTGTCCACGTGGAAGGGCGTGCATTCGTCGAGCTGCACGATGAGGTCCGCGCCCAGCTTGCGCTGGATGTCGATGGAGCTTTCGGGGGTGAGGAAGAACTTCTTGCCGTCGAGGTAGGAGCGGAACGCGGCCCCCTCCTCCGTGATCTTCAAAATCGACTTGTCGCGGTAGCGGTTGCCGCGGCCCTTGATCTCGTCCGCGACGGAGCCGTAGCCGAGGGAGAATATCTGGAAGCCCCCGCTGTCGGTGAACATCGGGCCGTTCCAGTTCATGAACTTGTGCAGCCCGCCCATCTCCGCGATGAGGTCCGGGCCGGGCGAGAGCATGAGGTGGTAGGTGTTGGACAGGATGATGTCCACCTTCTCCGCCCGCAGCTGCGCGGGGGAAAGGCCTTTGACCGAGGCCTTGGTGCCGCAGAAGATGAAGTTCGGCGTGTCGATCGTCCCGTGCGGCGTGGTCAGCCGGCCGAGGCGGGCGTAGGAATCGGGCGCCTTGTGGGTGATCTCGAAAGCGAAACTCATCGTGCTCTGCTCCCCGCTTGTCTTCCGGGCAAAAAGAAAAGGCGGAAAACTCGTTCCCCGCCTCTTCCTTCAATCTTCACTGGAAATTCAGGCCGCTTTGCCCGATTTCTGTGCCGCTTTCTTGGCGGCGCGCTTGCTAGTGGTCGCGTAGCGCTTTTTCGGTTCCGGTTTCGGCAGCTCGCCGACGGCGGCGACCAGCACCTTGCGCCATTTGCGCAGGCCGGCGTCCAGCTTGGTGGGCGCGGTGCCCAGCAGGAAAGCGTCGATGCCGCCCTTGTGCTCGACCGTGCGGATGCCGTGGGTGGTCGTCTTGACCTTGATGTTCTTTTTCAGCGCGTCGCTGTAGAACGAGGCTTCCTGCAGGTTGGGCAGGAAACGGCGCTTGGTTTTGTTGTTCGCGTGGGAAACGTTGTTTCCGACGAGGGGGCCTTTTCCCGTGATTTGGCAAACTCTTGACATCTTGTACGTATCCTTTTGGTGCGGGCGCATCGGCCCAAAATTCTTAATCCAGACGCAGCACCATATGTTAAGCGGGTCTGTTTCGTCAAGGATTTTTACGGCTTTTTGGCCATGCGGACGGCATGATTCAAGCGCGGAGAAGGTCTTCATAGTTTACATAAACTTAACTTCCGGGCGATACGGCGCGGCGTTAAACGGCAAGGATAAGACTTTATTATCAAATCAGCTTTATAATACAAAGGCATAGGCGCCCCCTCGTCATGCCTTTCCACACAGGACACCCGAACATGACATCACAGGACGACGACAGCAACATGACCGCCGCCGAGGAGATGCGACGCGCGCGCGACGCCATCTTCGGCCGCCAGCCGGTGGACGGCCCCGCGGATTCGGAAAAGCAGGCCATGATGCAGGCCTATGCTGCAAGGTTCGGCGGCATGGGCATGGGCCTCTCTCCGGCCGAGCGCGCCCGCCAGACGGCCCGGCTGCTGAAAACCGTCGGCTGGTTCGTCCTGCCCGTCAGCTTCGTTGTTTTCGTCTTTTGCCTGTTCGGCCTCCACAAGACCTACGACATCAAGCACCACTGGAAAAACACGCAGGCGCACGTCACCAAGATATACATCCTGAACCAATGCACCAATCCCATCCGCGGCACGCCGGGCCACAGCGGCGGCTACAGCCGGTCCCGCACCGGCTTCGACGAAACCTCCGCCGCGGACTGCAATCTCGTCTATGACGTGCGCCTCTCTTACGCATATACCGTTGACGGCAAGCTCCATGTCGGCGACGGGGCCACGACCTTCGGCGCGTTGCTGTTCCGGCACAAGAAGGACGCGCAAAGCTGGGTGAACCGCCACAAGCGCGGCACCGCGCTGACCGTGCGCTACAACCCCTCTCATCCGGGGGACGTCACCGTTTACGACGCCTATGACATGGATTCGATCGCCACCCTGCTGGTCATGACCGGCATCCTCGTCTTCTGGCCGCTGACGATACGCCGCCTTTCCCGCGCGGGAAAAGAGGACGAGGACGACGGCATGAAAATCCCCAACTCCCTCGTCTGACGTTCTCAGCCCGGGGTGAAAAGGTATTCCTTCGCCTCGCCGTTCTCGCGCCGCCAGATGACGTTGTCGATGAAATAATGGTGCACGTTGATGAAGATCCAGAACAGGAACTGGTACATCGCGCCGCCGAAGACCGCCTTGTCGTAAACCGTGTGGTGGTCCAGCAGGTACGGCACGATCATGAAGGCCAGCGCCCCCGTCACGATTCCCAGCGCGGTGAAGCCCCAGAAGGCGCGCCATGAGGAACGGCGGCCCGCCCGCGCTTCGTTGCTTTTCATTTTCAGCACGATGGCCATGTACTGCAGCGAGTGCAGCGCGGGGATCAGCAGCACGACGGGGTGTATCGGATTGTTGGCGCCGAAGCCGAAGCGCAGGATGACCCAGAGGTAGATGGAAGCGACATAGGCGGTGATGCCCGTCAGCGGCGGCAGCCTGCCCTCGCGCCGGTATTTCATGAAGAACATCACCGGCAGCGCGGCCGCCGCGATGACCGAAAGCGCGCCGAGGCTGGCCTGCAATTCGGGCGGCAGCCCGAGGGTGAGGAAGTGGATGCCGAGATAGACCTTGTCCTTCGCGCCGGTGTTGAACATCACCCAGGCGAAGACCCAGACGAGATGGGCGTTGAGCAGCAATATTTTCCGCTCGACCGGCGTATAGAACGTCTTGCGATAGACCGAGGTCGCGACCAGCATGCCGAAGCCCTGCTTGGCGTAATGCCAGCCGGCGGTCAGGAACATCAGGTTCGGCAGCACCGCCAGCAGCAGCGTGTCTCCGCGCATCACGCCCGCCGCGAAATACAAAACCATCATGATCGGCACGACGATGCCGGCGAAGATGTAGCGGTAGCGCAGCGCGGGATCGACGCGCCCCGCCACCTTGTCCGCGAAATCGCTGTAGAGCAGCTGGTAGGAATACATGAAGTGCGGGAAGTTGATGATGTAGTTCAGGACCATGATGAGAGTCGCCATGAAGGGCAGGATATGCCACGCCGCCACCCTTTCCGGCGGAAAGGCGACAGCCGCCAACGGAAAAAGCAGCAGGGACGCGCCGCCCAGCAAAAGGAAATCCATCATCGGCGAGATGATGCCGCGGTTTTGCCCGGCGGGCATCGCCGCGGACTCCGTCGCGGCCGCCGTGGTCGCTTGCCCGCTCATGCCTTCACCTCCGACGCAGCGACCGGGGCGGCGGCCTCGCGCCCGCGCCGTATCCAGCTCATGCGCCAGATGATCGCATCCACGATGTAATGGTGGAAGTTGATGGTCATGTAGATGACGGCCGCGACCATCAGCGCCTTGTCCGCAGAGGATGACGCCACCGAAAGCCTGACCCCCTTGTAAACGATGAAGGTCAGCGCCAGCGTGGTCAGGAAATACAGCGCCGCGTGGCGCGTCTGGCTGAGGAAGGAAAGCAGCTTCGCCTTCGGGTTCACGCCCGCGCGGTAATTGCGGTTGTTGAACAGCCAGACGAACATGATGTACTGCAGGTTATGCCAGACGTTGACGATGATCCAGCCGCTGTCGAGGTTCGGCATGAGGATATAGGCCACCGTGAAGGTCGCGAAATGCGAGAGCATGAAGCAGGTATAGGCCACGGGCAGCACGCCCTTGCGCCAATCGCTATAGACCCGCGCCAGCCAGATGCCGAAAAGCGAGACGCAGATCATGCCCGTCAGGATCACGAGGTCATGCGTGACGGGCAGAACCTTGATCGGCATGGTCAGGAAAGTATGCGGATGCTGCCACGAGCGGTAGAGGATGCCCCAGACGGGAAAGCTGTAGAAGGCCGCCTGCGTCTGCCACGACCGGTCGGCGACGTAGCCGTGCGGCGCGTTGCGCTCATAGGCGCGGGAAATGCCCCAGCTCTGGCGACTGTAGTGGAACCATTGCGCGTAAAGATAGATGGTGGCGATGACCCAGAGCCCGGCGTATTTGGCGAGCCAGATCACGCCCCCCAGCACCACGGGCATGAGCAGGAAGATCATCCACCACGACCGCCTGAAGCTGGCCTTGTCGAAACACAGGCGCGTGTAGGTGGCGATGACGTGGTGATAGCCCAGCGTCCAGAGGTTGATCGTCAGCACGGTGATGAAGACCGCCTGCGTCGTGAACCAGGTGGCCCCCGCCGCGAGGCCCAGCAGCACGGGGCCGAAAATCAGGAAAAGGTCGAAGGGGCGGTTGTAAAGCCAGCCCCCGCCCGCCGCCGCTCCCGTCACGGGCGCCGATCCCGCCGTTTGCGTCGCAGTCTGCTGCATATGCCCCTACCCCTGAAAATGATGCCCCTGAAAACAGGGGGCGCTTAATCGCACGGCCCTATATATTTGCCGGCGATATCCGTCGTTATTTTTCCCTGCGCCGTCTGCGAGACAATGGCGCCTTTCATGACGTGGTCGTCATAGGTCACATCCCCCTTCGACGTGCTTTTGGGGCACGTCACCTCGAAATGCACGGTATTCCCGTCTGTCGAATGGGTCGTCTTGCAGTTTTCGTGATGCGGCGTTTCCGGCACCGGGTTCTGGTCCGTCACGCAGGCGGTCGTGGTCGTCGTCATGCCTTGCCCGTTCATGCTGACGCCCATGTTCATCTTGCCCATCATGGCCTGCATCATCGCTTTTTTCTCGGGCGGCATGTTTTGCATGGCTTTCATCGCCGCGGCGGATTTCGCATCGAAACCCGCGCCCTGCATCTTCGTGGTCATGGTCATGGCCCATTTGCCCTGCTGGATGCCGCCTGCCTGCGCGCCGGTCGCGAAAACCGCCATGCCCGCCGCAACAGCCGCGGCGGCAATAATCTTTTTCATGCTGTGTCTTTCCTTCATCCTTCCCGCCCTGCGGATTTTCTGTCGTTCTTATTATTTTATTGTACCTGAAAAAAAACCGCCGCTCAAACGCGCCAATCAGGACGGAACCGGCCCCCTTGCCCGCAAATACGCGCTAAGCTTATGTAATATAACAGGACAGCCTTGCTCCCCGCCGTCCGCTGGCTTACCTTCAAAGGCATCCGCAAACAAAAAGAAACGAGAGATTTTCCATGAACTTCCTTCCCAGAAAGACCGCCGCCAGCATCGCCGTCACGCCCGTCACCACCGAAAGCCTCGGCGCATGGCTGAAAAAGCAGGACGCGGCGACGCGCAACTGGGTGGAAGCCGCGGGCTTCACCGCCGCGAAGGGCGCGCTGCTGCCCCTGCCCGGCACGGAAGGAAAAATCGCGCAAATGCTCTACGGCATCGAAGGCGCGGAAGGGCTCTATACCTTCGCCGAGCTGCCAGGCAAGCTACCCGCGCATGAGGCCGGCTATTACATCGACAGCAAGATGACCGAGCCGCGCGCCACGCTGGCCGCGCTGGGCTGGGCGCTGGGCAGCTACAACTTCAGCGCTTATAAAACCACGAAGAAAAAAACCTTCCCCGCCCTCGTCTGGCCGGAAAAAGCCGACCGCAAGGCGGCGACGGCGGCGGCGGAAGCCATGTTCCTCGTGCGCGACCTCATCAACACGCCGCCCAACGACCTCGGCCCCGCCGAAATCGCCGAGGCCGCGAAGAAACTCGCCAAGGCGGACGACAAGGCGACCATCAAGATCATCACCGGCGAGACGCTGGCCAAGGAATATCCCGCCGTGCACGCCGTGGGCAAGGGCAGCCCGCGCGGGCCCCGTCTTATCGACATCCGCTGGGGGAGCAACGCGAAGCACCCGCTCGTCACCCTCGTCGGCAAGGGCGTGGCCTTCGATACCGGCGGGCTGGACATCAAGCCCGACACCGCCATGCTGCTGATGAAAAAAGACATGGGCGGCGCGGCCCATGTGCTGGGCGTGGCGCATATGGTCATGGCGGCAAAGCTGCCGGTGCGGCTGCGCGTGCTCGTCCCCGCCGTGGAAAACTCGGTCAGCGGCGAGAGCTTCCGGCCAAGCGATGTCATCGACACGCGCAAAGGGCTGAAGGTCGAAGTCGGCAATACCGACGCCGAGGGCCGCCTCATCCTCTGCGACGCGCTGGCCGAGGCCTGCCGCGACAAGCCCGACCTCATCGTCGATTTCGCGACTCTGACGGGCGCGGCGCGCGTGGCGCTGGGCCCCGACCTGCCCGCCATGTTCGCCAGCCACGACAAGACAGCGAACGCCCTGCTGTCCGCCGCCACGCGGGTGGAAGACCCGCTGTGGCGCCTGCCGCTGTGGCAGCCCTATCACGACATGCTGAGAAGCAAGGTCGCCGACACCAACAACGTCGGCGGCAGCTTCGGCGGCGCGATCACCGCCGCGCTGTTCCTGCAAAAATTCGTGGATGCGGATATTCCCTGGGTGCATATCGACACCTACGGCTGGATGCCCTCCGCCAAGCCGGGCCGTCCCGAGGGCGGCGAGGCGCTGGGCATGCGCGCGGTCTATGAAATGCTGGCCAAAACCTACGGCCGCAAGAAGCGCAAGTGATGGCCGAGGAAACCCGCAAAATCACCGCCCCCGCCGCCGAGCTGCGCGAAAAGCCCGATGCTTCGGCCCTGCGCGGCAAGCTGGAAAGCCAGCTCGTCTATGGCGAGGGCTTCATCGTGGAGAGCGAAGAAAACGGATGGTGCAAGGGGCGCTGCGCGCATGACGGCTATGCGGGCTATGTCGAGGCGAAACACCTCGGCGCCATAGACTCAGACCCGTTCCATGTCATCACCGCCGCGCGCAGCCACGTCTATCGCGACGCGACCATGAAATCACCTATGGTGACCACGCTGTCATTCGGCAGCAAGCTGCGCCTGACGGGCAAGGAGGAAAACGGATACCGCGAGCTCGAAAGCGGCGACGGTTTCGGCGGATGGATATACGCAAGGCACCTCGGCGAGATCGGCGAGCCGGAGGAAGACTACGTCGCCACCGCGCGCAGGTTTCTGGAGACGCCCTATTACTGGGGCGGGCGCAGCGGCTTCGGCATCGATTGCTCCGGCCTCGTGCAGGCCTGCCTTTCACGCGCCGGGCTTTCCGTGCCGCGCGATACGGAAGAGCAGATCAAGCTGGGGCGCGAGCACAACCGCCCGCGCACCGGCGACCTCGTCTTCTTCAAGGGGCATGTCGGCATCATGCTGAACGAGGACAACATCCTGCACGCCAACGCCCACCACATGAAGGTCACCGAAGAACCCCTGTGGATGGCCGAAGACCGCGTCGAGGGCGGGATTACGGCGATCAGGCGGATTTGACTTCACGTCCAAAAACCACCACCCCCGCCTTGCGCGGGGGTCTGGAAGGCAGCAAGACCACATCACGCCGTTAAGAAAGGCGGACGCCGTTGCCGGGTGCCCGCGCAAGGCGGGCATGACGCGGAATTTTGCGAGCCGAAACAAAAAACACCCCCGCTTTTCCGGCGAGGGTGTTTTTGTTGAAATGCGCGAAGCTTACGCCGCCGCGCCCTTGGACTTCTTGCCGCCCTCGGCGGGCTTGTCCTTCGGGGTGACGACGAGGCCTTCCTTGTTGGCCGTGACGCTCACCAGCTGGTCGTCGATGATTTTGCCCTCGATGATCATGTTGGCCAGCGGGTTTTGCAGGTCTTTCTGGATGACGCGCTTGAGCGGCCTTGCGCCGTAGATCGGGTCGTAGCCCGCATCGGCCAGGTGCTTCTTCGCCTTGTCGTCCAGTTCCAGCGTGATGTGGCGCTCGGCCAGCATCTTCTCGAGCCCGCCCAGCTGGATGTCCACGATATGCACCATCATGTCGCGCGAAAGGCGGCTGAACAGCAGGATCTCGTCGATGCGGTTCAGGAACTCCGGCCGGAAGGCGCCGCGCACGACGCCCATGACGTCATCGCGCGCGTCTTCCACGTCTTCCCCGTCCTTCAGCGCGACGAGGTAGTCGGCGCCGAGGTTGGAGGTCATGATGAGCACGGTGTTGGAGAAATCCACCACGCGCCCCTGCCCGTCCGTCAGGCGGCCGTCGTCGAAGACCTGCAGCAGGATGTTGAACACGTCCGGGTGCGCCTTCTCGACCTCGTCGAACAGCACGACCTGATAGGGCCGGCGGCGGACGGATTCGGTGAGCGTGCCGCCCTCTTCATAGCCGACGTAGCCCGGAGGGGCGCCGACCATGCGGGCGACGGAATGCTTCTCCATGTATTCCGACATGTCGATGCGCAGCATCGCCGCCTCGTCGTCGAAGAGGAACTCGGCCAATGCTTTCGCCAGCTCGGTCTTGCCGACCCCGGTGGGGCCGAGGAAGAGGAAGCTGCCGATGGGCTGGTGATGCCGCTGCAGCCCCGCCCGCGCGCGGCGCACGGCGTTGGCGACGGCGACGACCGCCTCCTCCTGCCCCACGACGCGCTTGCGCAGGTGTTCTTCCATCTTCAGCAGGCGGTCGCGGTCGCCCTGCATCATCTTGTCGATGGGGATGCCCGTCCAGCGGCTCACCACCTCGGCGATGTCCGTGTCGCGCACTTCCTCGTTGATCATGACGCTGTCGGCGACCTTGCTGGCCGCGGCCAATTTTTCCTCCAGCTGCGGGATGACGGCATAGGTCAGCTCGCCCGCGCGGGTCCAGTTGCCGCTGCGGTGCATCTGGTCCAGCTCGATGCGGGCCTTTTCAAGGTCTTCCTGCAGCTTCTGCCCGGCGTTGAGCTTTTCCTTCTCGCTCTTCCATTGCGAGGTCACCTCGGCCGATTTCTGCTCCAGCTCCTTCAGCTCGTCCTCCAGCTTTTCCAGCCTTTCGGTCGTGGCCTTGTCGTCTTTCTCTTTTTTCAGCGCCTCGCGCTCGATCTTCAGCTGGATGATGCGGCGGTCCAGCTCGTCCAGCTCCTCGGGCTTGCTGTCCACTTCCATGCGCAGGCGCGACGAGGCCTCGTCGATGAGGTCGATCGCCTTGTCGGGCAGGAAGCGGTCGGCGATGTAGCGGTTGGAAAGCGTCGCGGCGGCCACGATCGCGCTGTCGGTGATGCGCACGCCGTGGTGCAGCTCGTATTTCTCCTTCAGGCCGCGCAGGATGGAGATGGTGTCTTCCACCGTCGGTTCCTTGATGAAGACGGGCTGGAAGCGCCGCTCCAGCGCGGCGTCCTTCTCGATGTGCTGGCGGTATTCGTCCAGCGTGGTCGCGCCCACCATGCGCAGCTCGCCCCTTGCGAGGGCGGGTTTGAGCATGTTGCCCGCGTCCATCGCGCCCTCGGCCTTGCCCGCGCCGACCAGCGTGTGCAATTCGTCGAGGAAGAGGATGATCTCGCCCGATGCGGCGCGGATTTCCTCCAGCACCGCCTTCAGGCGTTCCTCGAACTCGCCGCGGTATTTCGCGCCCGCGATCATGGCGCCGAGGTCGAGCGACAAAAGCCGCTTGTCCTTCAGGCTTTCCGGCACGTCGCCGTTGATGATGCGGGTGGCGAGGCCTTCCGCGATCGCGGTCTTGCCCACGCCCGGCTCCCCGATCAGCACGGGGTTGTTCTTCGTGCGGCGGGAAAGCACCTGTATGGTGCGGCGGATTTCCTCGTCCCGGCCGATGACGGGGTCGAGCTTGCCGTCGCGCGCGGCGGCGGTGAGGTCGCGGGTGTATTTCTTGAGGGATTCGAACTGGTCTTCCGACGACGCGCTGTCGGCCGTGCGGCCCTTGCGCATGTCGTTGATGGCGCGGTTGAGGCTTTGCGCGTTCACGCCGCAGTTCTTGACGAGCTTGGCGGCGTCGCTTTGCGGCACCAGCGTCACGCCCTGCAGCAGCCGTTCCAGCGTCACGAATTTGTCGCCGGATTTCTTGGCCGTCTGCTCCGCCTGGTCGAGCACCTTGGCGAAATTGGGGGACATGTGCAGGCTGTTCGCCCCGCTGCCCTGAACGGCAGGCATGCCGGCGATGGCTTCCTCCACCCCTTTCATAAGGACCTCGGGCTTGCCGCCCGCGGCGCGGATAAGGTTTTTCACGACATTGCTGTCGTCGTCGAGCATGGTTTTCAGCAGGTGCTCGGGATGCAAAAACTGGTGATCGTGTCTGAAGGCCAAAGTCTCGGCCGCGTGAATGGCGGATTTGGCGCGCTCGGTAAGTTTTTCGAAGTCCATATAAGGCACTCCCTTTCATGACGAAGGCCCGGCAATCGCGGCGCCCTCCAGGATTTTCGTTTCAGGGAAACGGCCCCAAACAAGTCAGGCAGCCGCTTCATATTCATTATACGCGCGCGGTCGCCGACCAGACCACGGAAAAATACGCGGACGGCGAAGGTACGGGTTTAAGTTGCTGATTTTACTGCAGATAGCTTCCTGTCCGCTTAAAACTTGAAGCCCCGCCCCGCAATATACTTGGGGTTCGCCTTGAAGTTTTTCAACGTGCTGTCATAGAGCTGTTTCAGCGCCGCGCCGCTTTCCTTGTTTTCCGCGAATTCGGGTTGCTTGCCCTTGCTGACGTTCATGTAGTAGTCGGTGATGATGGTGGCCTGCTGCTCGACCGAATAGTCCAGCAGGTCGCGACCGGGCTTGAGCGTGTAGTCATAGGTCTGGTTGACGCCCGCCAACTTGTTGTACATGTCGCCGATGAGCTCCATCGTCATCGTGAACGGCCGGTTCTGGAACTGCCAGATATGGACGTTTTCATGGATGAAGATCATCCGCGTCTCGTCGTCCACCTTGGGGGAGGAATAATCGGGACGGTTGCTGTCGCGTCCCATCACGATGACGTCGCCGCGCGTATGCGCGAGCGAGACCGTATCCGTCAGGAGACCGCCGAAGGGATTAACCAGAAAGTCCATCGCGGCGGAGGAATGGACGCGGGCCTTGTCGTAGTCAACCGCGCTCTGGAATATCGGTTGCAGCATCGCGCGCTCGCCCGGCGTTTCCGCCCGGCCCGGCAGGCCCATCAGCCCCACCTGCAGCGCGGGATAAGCCACCGTCACCAGCAGCGCGGTGCGCAGCGCCTTGACGTACCATGGCGCCTTGCGCGCAAGCGCCCTTTTCATGAAGCCGGGCTTCGGCGGGACGGCCTGCGTCGGTGCGTCTTTTGCCGTCTCGGGCTTTGGAAAGGGAAGTTTTTTGTTTCTGAACATCGCCGTGCAATATCCCTGCCGTTGAAAAGCGGTAAAAATAATTATCCCACAGCTTATTTCATATGTAAAATATTATGCGCACTAATGGATAATTTTCTTTGAAAAACAATGCCATAGAGAAATATTCACCTGCCTGCCCTTCGAAAAAGAAAACGACGCCCGAAGGCGCCGTCCTTGAGAATATATCGCTTAAACGGGGAACCGATCAGGCCGTCTCCGCCTCGCGCACGCGGCCGTTGGCGCGGCGGGCGGGTTTTTCGTCGCCGCCCTCTTCGACTTCGGCCGCATCGGAGACGTCTTCTCCGTTGCCCTTGCCGTTACCGCGACGCTTGTTGCCGACAAGGAAGCCCTGATCGAGGTCGTTCAGTTCCTTCGCGTCCTCCGGGATATCGGGCTGCGGTTCGTTGCCCGTCATCGGTTGCTGCTGCTGGGATTGCTGTTGCGGCTGCGGGTTGTTGCGGCTGTATTCTTCCGTCATCTCGTTGATGAGGCGCTGGTAGTATTCGGCGTGCTGCAAATAGCTTTCCGCAAGGACGCGGTCCCCCGCCGAGGCGGCGTCACGCGCGAGCGCGACGTATTTTTCGTTGATCTGGTGGGCGTTGCCGCGGATGCGCACATCGGGCCCGTTGCTGTCGAATGTCTGCATGCGCGGATTGACGCGCCTGCCGTTTCCGTTGTTGTGGCCACCATTCTGATGTCCCTGGCCATTGTTGCGGCCACGAAAACGTCTTCCGTTTTGATTGTGTCTCATGCGATTTTTTTCACTTCGATTTAAATTGCCCCAAGTCTAGCGATATGCTTTTCAAGCGATATCCTGTAACCCCTGATCTTTCATCAGATCTTATATCGTGTCTTAGACCCCTGTGCCTTCTGTCTGTATCGGGACACACACTCTGTATTCGGACAGATGCAACACTTTAATGGTACAGAAGCGCGGCGCGGATTGGAAGATGTTTTTGACAATACGCTGTCTTTTCAGCGCCTTCTCGCCACCACCACGCGGTCGCTTCCCGAGAGGTCCGGCACCGTTTGTACCACATCGAAACCGGCCTTCGCAAGCAGTTCGCGCACCGGTTTCGCCTGCGTATGGCCGATTTCAAACAGCGCCCAGCCCCCCTTTTTCAGCCAGCCCGGCAGGCGGGAAATGATGCCGCGATAGGCCTCCAGACCGTCCTCGCCGCCCAAAAGGGCGGTCAGGGGGTCGAAAAAGGCCACTTCGGGGGCCAGATCGGCCATTTCGGCGGCGGATATATAAGGGGGGTTGGAAACGACGATGTCGAATTCGATATTGGCGGCGTAATCGGCCCAATCGCCGGTGACGAAATCGACCCTGTCTTCCAGCCCCAGGTTTTTGGCGTTGTAGCGGGCGGTCGCGATGGCGTCCATGCTGATATCGACGCCGATGCCCCGCGCCCCCGGCCATTCGAGCAGCAGGGAGAGCAGCAGGCAGCCCGTGCCGGTGCCGAGGTCGAGCACGGATTTGGGGATATCCACCGCGTATTTCAGCGCGCTTTCAATGACCGTCTCGGAATCCGGCCGCGG
Source organism: Alphaproteobacteria bacterium (assembly GCA_016124645.1). Taxonomy (GTDB): domain Bacteria; phylum Pseudomonadota; class Alphaproteobacteria; order Micavibrionales; family UBA2020; genus WGNE01. Next base: position 14,133 of record WGNE01000053.1, on the reverse strand, counting down.
GTCCAGCGTTTCGGGCGAGAGGCGGAATTCCGACTTCCAGAAGCCGCGCGTGCCGGTGATGCGCGACACCGGCTCGCGCTGCAAACGCCTTGCGACCGCTTCGTGGTAGAGATGCGCCTGCGACGCGTCCACCGGCGTGTCGCCCTCCATCAGCACCTGCGCGTGGCTCATGCCCGAGACGTGCTGCATGAGCAGCCGCGCGTCCGTCTCCGGCGTTTCCACGCCCGCTTCGGCGAGCTGTTCCGCCGCCGCCGCGACGAGGCCGCGGATTGTTTTTCGCCCCGCGCTCACCAGCTCATCTCCGTCAGCTTGCTGGCATGGTCGTCGGCGATGAGCGGGTCGATGACCTCGTCGAGGCATTCGCCGGAAATGACGCGGTCGAGCTTGTAGAGCGTGAGGTTGATGCGGTGGTCCGTCACCCGCCCCTGCGGGAAGTTGTAGGTGCGGATGCGCTCCGAGCGGTCGCCCGAGCCCACCTGCTCCTTGCGGTCGGCGGAACGCTCGCTGGCGAGGCGTTCGCGCTCGAGCTCATAGAGCTTCGCGCGCAAAATCTTCATCGCCTTGGCCTTGTTCTTGTGCTGGGATTTCTCGTTCTGCTGGACGACGACGATGCCGCTGGGCAGGTGGGTGATGCGCACGGCCGATTCCGTCTTGTTCACGTGCTGGCCGCCCGCCCCGCCCGAGCGCATGACGTCGATGCGAAGGTCCGTCGCCTCGTTGATGTCCACGTCCACGTCTTCCGCTTCGGGCAGGACCGCGACCGTGGCGGCGGAGGTATGGATGCGCCCGCTCGCCTCCGTCGCCGGCACGCGCTGCACGCGGTGGACGCCGGATTCATACTTCAGCCGCGCGAAAACCTCGCGCCCCGAAACTTCCGCCACCAGCTGCTTGATGCCGCCGAGGTCGTTCTCGGAAAGCTCCAGCACCTCGACCTTCCAGCCGTGGTCGGCGGCGTAGCGCTTGTACATGTTGAACAAATCCCCCGCGAAAAGCGCGGCCTCGTCCCCGCCCGTGCCCGCGCGGATTTCGAGGATGGCGTTCTTCGCGTCCGCCGCGTCCTTCGGCAGCAGCGCGACCTGAATGTCCTTCTGCATCTGCGGCAGCTCTTCCTTCAGGCGGTAGAATTCCTCCTCCGCCAGCGCGCGCATTTCCTTGTCGGCCTTGGGGTCCTTCATCATGGTCTCGAGGTCGGCGTATTCCGCCTGCGCCTTGCGGTACTTGCCGATGAGCTCGGCGAAGGGGGTGAGTTCCGCGTATTCGCGCGACAGCTTGGTGAATTCGTCGGAGGCGAGCTTGCCGGAGGAGAGCAATGACTCGATTTCCTCAAAGCGGGAGAGAACCTGACCGAGCTTTCGATCGAGCGACATGGTTACACCTTACCGGACAGCTAGGCCGCCGCCTCCGCTTGCGCATTGATTTTTTCGATTTCCGCGGCTTTTTCCTCGACCAGCTTCACGAGGTGATCGACGATGTTCTCGTCCTTCAGCCGGTGCGCCGTCTGGCCCCCGATATAGACCTGGTGCGTGCCGCGCCCGCCGCCGGTGAAGCCGATGTCGGTCATCAGCGCCTCGCCGGGGCCGTTGACCACGCAGCCGATGACCGAAACCGTCATGGGCGTGGTGATATGCGCGAGGCGTTCTTCGAGCACGCGCACGGTCTCGATCACGTCGAACTGCTGGCGCGCGCAGGAAGGACAGGCGATGACGTTGACGCCGCGGTGGCGCAGCCCCATGGATTTCAAGATATCGAACCCGACCTTGATCTCCTCGACCGGGTCTGCGGAAAGCGAGACGCGGATGGTATCGCCGATTCCCGCCCACAACAGGCTGCCGATGCCGATGGAGGACTTGATGGTGCCGGTACGCAAGCCCCCCGCCTCCGTCACGCCGACGTGCAGCGGGTAGTCGCAGGCTTCGGCCAGCTGCTGGTAGGCGGCGACGGCGAGAAAGACGTCGGAGGCCTTGCAGGAAATCTTGAAGTTGAAGAAGTCGTTGTCCTCGAGAATCTTGATGTGCCGGAGGGCGGAAGCGACCATGGCTTCCGGGCAGGGCTCGCCGAACTGCTCCAGCAGGTCTTTTTCGAGCGAACCGGCGTTCACGCCGATGCGGATGGAGCAATTGTGGTCCTTCGCCGCCTTGATGACCTCGCGCACGCGCTCGTCCGAGCCGATGTTGCCGGGGTTGATGCGCAGGCAGGCGGCCCCCGCCAGCGCGGATTCGATGCCGCGTTTGTAATGGAAGTGAATGTCGGCCACGACGGGCACGGTCACTTCGGGAATGATTTCCTTCAGCGCCTTGGTCGAGGCTTCGTCCGGGCAGGAAACGCGCACGATGTCCGCCCCCGCCACCTCCAGCGCGCGGATCTGCGCGATGGTCGCCTTGACGTCGGAGGTCAGGGTGTTGGTCAGCGACTGCACGGTGATCGGCGCGTCGCCGCCCACCGGCACCTTGCCGACGAAAATCTGCCGCGACTTGCGGCGGTGTATCTGGCAGTAGGGGCGCACGGCGGACATGGCTCTTAATACCTCGTCCTGATTTTCTTGGTTTTGAGGTCTTCGGGGTCGAGCTCGATGCCGCGGATGATCTCCCCGCTGCGGCCCAGCGACTGCACGCGCTTGCCATCGACGAAAACCTCCAGCCCGCCGGCGTTGGAGGTGACCATGGTCAGCCCCTTCTGGTCGGGCACGAAATATTCGTCGCCGGGGCGCAGCACGCGCTTGAAGATCGTCGCCTGCGACGCGTCGCTGATCTGCACCCATGAAGATTGCTTGGCCTGCAGGGTGATGCGGCTGCGGCCGCGGTGCACGTTGATGACGTTCAGCCCGTCGTCATGCGGCGCGAGGCGCGGGCGCGGGCTTGCGACCGGCGGCACGATGACGGTGGCCTGCGCTTGCGCCTGAGCCTGCGTTTGCGCCTGTTGCGCCGTGGCGTCGGACGTTTGCGTCTCTGCGGATGCTTCCGCCGTCTGCGCCGCGTCGGGCGTCTCCGCCGCGCCCGCGCCGACGACGTCGGAAAGCGGGGTGACGGGCGTTTTCAGCGGCCCTGTCGCGATCGGCGCGCCGGTTGCCGTTGCGGGCGTGGCGACGGCGGGCGGCGCGGTCACGTCGCCGGTCAGCGCCGAGGTATCGGGCGTGGGGGCGAGCAGCGTGGCGGTATCCGCGGGCGGCGGCGGCGGCGGAATGTCGCTGGCCGTGCGCACGTTGGCGCCGTCGCCGCCGGAGAAAACCGCCCAGGCGACGAGCAGCCCCACGACCGCCAGCGCGGCCGCACCGATGATGAAGGGGTCGGGCATCTTGCTTTCGGGTATCGGCTCTGGGAAGTTGAGCTCGGGCTTGGTCGCCGTCTCGCTGTGCTCGGCCTTGAACTTGTTCACGATCTCGACGGGGTCGAGCTTGAGCAGCGTGGCGTAGCTTTTGACGAAGCCCAGCGCATAGGTCATGCCGGGCAGCTGGTCGATGTGCCCTTCCTCGATGGCTTTCAACTGCGCGACGCGCACGTTGATGGTGGCGGAAATCTCGTCGAGGTCCAGCTTTTTCTCCAGCCGCGCGGCGCGCAGCAGCGCGCCCGACTTCTGCGGCTTGTTCTCCTGCGCGGGCGCGGGCTCCCCGCCCGGCTTCTTGCGCTTTTTATCTTTGCTGTCCACGGTCTTCTTCTGCTTTTGTTCAGGCATCGGCTATATCGCTGTCCCTATTCGGATTCTGCTGTTTTGACCTTATGGTCGCGCGCGAAAGACAAGAGGCGCAAACGCAGGCTGTGCTCCCGCGATGACATAAGGCGCTCAAGATACGGCACAAGCTGGCGCGTATCAAGGCTGGGGACCATCAGCCGCACCGCCTCGACCGCCTGCGCGGGCACCGAGAGGGACTGATAACCCAATGCAATCAACACCATAGCTTCCAGCGGCTGGCCCGCCATTTCGCCGCAAACGCTGACCGGAACCCCCGCCGCGCGGCACTTGTCGGCGATGGTTTTCAGCACCGCCAGCATGGCGGGCGAGAGGGAATCGTAGCGCGCGCGGATGTTCATGTTGCCCCGGTCGGCGGCGAAAAGATACTGCATGAGGTCGTTGGTGCCGACCGAAACGAAGTCCGCCGTCTTCAAAAGCGCGTCGAGCTGCCAGAGCAGCGCGGGCACCTCGATCATCACGCCGAGCTCGATCTTCTCGGGCAGCGGCAGTCCGTGCTGGGTGGCGCGGATCTTTTCCATCTCCAGCAATTCGCGGGCGCGGTCGAACTCGGCGACCTCGGTCACGAAGGGCAGCATGATCTTCACCGCCCGCCCGCGCGCGCCGCGGATGAAGGCGCGGAACTGCGTGCGCAGCACGGCGGGCCGGTCCATGCCGATGCGCACGGCGCGCCAGCCCAGCGCGGGGTTGTCTTCCTCCGGCGCCTTGAAATAGGGCAGCGGCTTGTCCCCGCCGATGTCGAGCGTGCGGAAGGCGACGGGCTTGTCGCCCAGCTTGTCCATGATCTCGCCGTAGAAGGCGGCCTGCGTGACGACGAGCGGATATTTCTTCAGCCCCATGAAGGCGAGCTCGGTGCGGAACAGCCCGACGCCGTCCGCGCCCACCGCGTTCACCGCGTCGATCTCGTTCATCAGCCCCGCGTTCATCTGCACGGAAACCTTGATGCCGTCCAGCGTCACGCTGTTTTGCTGTTGCTGCTGCACCTGCCGGCGGTAGTGGCTGGTGCGGCGCGCCCGCGCCTCCATGCTGCGGGTGTAAAGCTCCACGATATGCTCGGAAGGGCCGATATAGACCACGCCGTGGTCGCCATCGACGATGACGGGATCGCCCGGCACGATGAAGTTGAGGATGTCGCCGCACTGCCCCACGACGGGAATGCCCAGCGCGCGCGCCACGATGGCGACGTGGTTGGTGCTGCTGCCCTTTTCGAGGATGACGCCCTTGAGCTTCTTGTGGTCGTAGTCCAAAAGCGCGGCGGGGCCGAGCGAGCGGGCGACGAGGATGATGTTGTCCGGCAGCTCCCGCTCCTGTTCCTGCGCCCTGCCTTCTTCCGCGCGCTGCGCCGCCCCGCTTTTCAGCAGGTGGCTGAGCAGGCGGTTGCTGAGGTCTTCGAGGTCCTGCAGCCTCTCGCGGATATAGGCGTCGTTCATCTGCATCATGCGCGCGCGGGTCTCGTTCTGCACGCGCTGCACCGCGGCCTCGGCCGACAGCCCCTTGTCGATGGTCGCCTTGATGCGCGAAAGCCAGCCGCGGTCCTTCGCGAACATCTGGTAGGCCTCCAGAATGTCGCGGCTTTCCGTGCCGTGCAGCGCGGCGTTGCGGTTCAGCATCCGGTCGATGGCGCTGTGCATGCTGGAAAGCGCCTCGGTCAGGCGTTTCTTTTCCGCCGCCGGGTTCTCGGCCAGAATGTCCCGCATCTCCAGCACCGGCTCATAGAGCACCGCCGTGCCGATGGCGAGGCCGCGCCCGTGGCTGACGCCCTCGACCAAGGAGGGCTTGCCGCGCGCGGTGGAGCTGGAATTGATCTCGAGCCTTGTCAGCAATCCGCCGGAGATGATCAGCTCCGCCGCCACCATCGCGACGGTCTGGAGGATATCGACCACTTCCTCGCCGAAGGCGCGGCGCGCGCGGCTTTGCACCAGCAGCACCCCGCGCACGCGGCCGCCGCGCAGGACGGGCACGCCGCAGAAGGAATGATAGCAATTGGCGTTGGCGGCTTCTTTTTCACCGGCGCCCGCGGGCATGTCCGACAGCGTCACGGGCGCGGCGGAGGCCGCAATGTCGCCCACCGGCCCCTCGCCCACCCGGAACCTGACGGCGGGGCATTCGGTCTTCGCCACGGCGGCGGCGGACGAGGATTGCAGCTCCAGCACCTCTCCCGCGCGCAGGATGTAGCAGGCGCAATCATCGACGCGAAGGTCATGCGCGAGAAGCTGGGTGATGGTGTCCAGCTTCATCTCGGCGGAAAGGTCGGAACGCATGAGGCTGCGCAGCGCGGCCATCAGGCGGCGCGGGGCGGCCAGCGCCATCTGCGCGTCGATGAATTCGGAAGAGGCGTCGGAGAAATCCTCGGCGCTCGCGACGGAAGCCGGGGTCGCCCCGCCGCCGGAAGCCGGAACCGCGCTTTTCGCGCCGCCTTCTTCCTGCGTCAGCTCTCGCCAGTTTTTCGAGCCAGCCGTCATCCCGTTTTTTCCGTCACTCCTGATCCAGACCGTAGGCCGTGTGCAGCGAGCGCACGGCGAGTTCGGTGTATTCCTCGGCAATCAGCACGCTGACCTTGATCTCGGACGTGGTGATGACCTGTATGTTGATGCCTTTTTCCGCCAGCGTCTTGAACATCTTCGACGCCACGCCGACGTAGCTGCGCATGCCGATGCCGATGATGGAAATCTTGGAGACGTCCGCGCTCGATTCAGAGGTCGCGCCTTCCAGATCCTTCATCGCGGCGTCCAGCACCTCCAGCGTCTTGGGCAGGTCGGCGCGGCCGACGGTGAAGGTCAGGTCGGTCTTGGCCTTGTCGGGCGAGACGTTCTGGACGATCATATCGACGTTGATGGAATTGTCGGCCAGCGGGCCGAAGACGCGCGCGGCCACGCCGGGCACGTCGGGCAGGTTGCGCAGGGTGACTTTCGCCTCGTCCCTGCTGTGGGTTACTCCGCTGACGACTTCCTGTTCCACGATTGTATCCTCATCTACGACTAGTGTTCCGGGCAGGTCGCTGCCTGCCGCCTCCTCGAAGCTGGAAAGCACCTGCACCGGCACTTTTTCCTTCATCGCCAGCTCGACCGAGCGGGTCTGCAGGACCTTCGCGCCGACCGAGGCCATTTCCAGCATTTCCTCGTAACTGATCTTGTTTATCTTGCGCGCGCGGTTGACGATGCGCGGGTCGGCGGTATAGACGCCATCGACGTCGGTATAGATGTCGCAGCGGTCCGCGCGCAGCGCCGCCGCCACCGCCACGGCCGAGGTATCCGACCCGCCGCGGCCCAGCGTGGTGATGCGTCCGTCCGGCGCGATGCCCTGAAAGCCCGCGATGACCGCGCCCTCCCCCTGCCCGATGCTTTTTTCCAGCGTCTCCGTCTCGATGGCGCGGATGCGCGCCTTGCCGTGCACGTCGTTGGTGACGATGGGCACCTGCCAGCCGAGCCACGAGCGCGCGGGGATGCCGCGCTTTTGCAGCGCGAGGGCCAGAAGGCCGGATGTCACCTGCTCGCCCGAGGCGACGACGGAATCATATTCGCGGGTGTCGAAGATCTGGCTGATTTCGGAGCAATAGGCGACGAGCTGGTTGGTCACGCCCGACATGGCGGAAACGACGACGGCGCATTTGTGTCCCCGCCCGACTTCCGCGGCGACCTTGCTCGCCACGTTTTCGATCGCGGGAATATTGGCGACGGAAGTGCCGCCGAATTTCAAAACAAGTAAGCCCATCGCTTCGCCTCTTCGACGCCGCTTGACGCGGCTCTTGTGCCCGGCCTTTTTCTGTTAAGACTGATTTCTACCAACTTACAACAAACAGGGGGGTGATTCCGACTCCTCTTTTTGCTGATTTCATTAAATTATTTGGTGATTTTGTGCAAATTTGCGTGGTATCCATGACTGTAACAGCAAAAAGGAACGCTAGATATGGCAAATGTGACGGTCATCGGCTCCCAGTGGGGCGACGAGGGCAAAGGCAAGATCGTGGACTGGCTGGCGGCGAAGGCCGACATCATCGTGCGGTTTCAGGGCGGGCATAACGCCGGCCATACCCTTGTCGTGGGCAATACCACCTACAAGCTGCACCTGCTGCCCTCGGGCGTGGTGCGGGGCAAGCTTTCCATCATCGGCAACGGCGTGGTCGTGGACCCCTGGGCGCTGCTGAGCGAGATCGAGACGCTGCGCGGACAGGGGCTGGAAATCTCGCCCGAGACGCTCATGCTCTCCGAAACCGCGCCGATGATCCTGCCGGTCAACAGCGCGCTCGACAAGGCGCTGGAAGAAGCGCGCGGCAAGGGCAAGATCGGCACCACCGGCCGCGGCATCGGCCCCGCCTACGAAGATCAGGTCGGAAGGCGCGCCCTGCGCCTGTGCGACCTTGCGCACCCGGAAACGCTGAAGGCGAAGATCGAAAAGCTCGCCTTCTACTACAACGCGCTTTACAAGGGCCTCGGCGCGCAGCCTTTCGACGTGGACGAACTGGCGGAAAAGCTGCTTTCCGTGGCCGAGACGCTGGCCCCCTACATCGGCCCCGCATGGCGCGTGCTGGACAAGGCGCGCGCGGAAGGCAAGACCATCGTCTTCGAAGGCGCGCAGGGCGTGATGCTGGACGTATATCACGGCACCTACCCCTTCGTGACGTCGTCTTCCACCGTCGCGGCTTCCGCCGCCATCGGCTCGGGCATCGGGCCCGACCAGCTGGGCTTCGTGCTGGGCATCACCAAGGCCTATACGACGCGCGTCGGCTCCGGCCCCATGCCGACCGAGCTGAACGACAACGTGGGCGACACGCTGACCGAGCGCGGGCATGAATTCGGCACCACCACGGGGCGCAAGCGCCGCTGCGGCTGGTTCGACGCCGTGCAGGTGCGCCAGGCCGTGACCGTTGCGGGCGTGAAAGGCATGGCGCTGATGAAGCTCGACGTCATGGACACGCTGAAGGAAGTGAAGATCTGCACCGGCTACACCCATGGCGGCAAGACCTACGACTACCTGCCCGCCGCCGCCGATTTGCAGGAAAAGCTGGAGCCGGTCTATGAGACCATGCCCGGCTGGCAGACCTCCCTGCGCGGCGTGCGCAAGCTGGAAGACCTGCCCGAAAACGCGCTGAAATACATCCGGCGTCTGGAGGAGCTGACCGGCGTAAAAGCCGTCATCATCTCCACCAGCCCCGAGCGCGAGGACACAATTCGGGTCACGGATATTTTTCAGGCGGCGTAAGGATTTAGGCTGAGATCCTCACCTGAAACACAGTGTAATAAAGAGTGATGGCACCAAAGCTGGATTTTGTGGCCCGGGTATTGCATTGTTATTCCTATGTTTCTGAAAACGGACGCGGGTACCGTTTTATGTAAGCTATTGATTTTTATAAATATAAGAATAAACAACCCGCTTGACCGATTTTCATAAACTTGATAATGTCACTGCCAGCCATGCGCGCAGGATATCGGGCGCGGCGAACGTGGCAAGGGAACAGGAAGAAAAACAGGCATTACACTCAGGGCACGGGAGCAGAAAGATGGTAAAGGCGAAAAACTTTTATAAATCCGCACTCTGCGCCGCCGTCGCGGCGGGCATCGGCGTATTCGCGCTGCAGGCGCAGGCCGATCCGCTGAAGACGAAGAACCCCGATTTGCAGCAGGCCGCCCTGCGCTACGACATTCAGGCGCCCCGCAAGCTCGACCTCAAATACGACGTTTACGCCGGCGGCTTCCACGCGCTGAACGCGCAGCTGGAAATGGATCTCGACAAAAAAGCCTACGACATGTCGCTGGACGCGACGACCGAAGGCTTCATCGGCAAGATCTTCCCGTGGAAGGCCTCGATGGAAACCTCGGGCCATGCGGAGAAAGGCAAGCTGATGCCAACCGTCAGCACCTCGCGCAGCAGCTGGCGCGACAAGGTCAACACGACCGAACTGAGCTATGACCGCCACGGCAACCTTTTGAAGGCCACCACGCACGAAGGCGCGAAGACGACCGTCGATCGCGACATCGACAAGAAAATGTCGGCGGACGCGGTGGATATCTTGACCGGCGCGCTGCTGATGCTGCAGAACACCAAGAACACGGACAAGTGCAAGGGCAGCTTCCCCGTTTTCGACGGCCACCGCCGCTTCAACATCACGCTGAAGGACAACGGCACGGAAACGCTGGACAAGAGCCGCTATTCCTCCTTCTCTGGCAAGGCGCTGCGCTGCACGCTGACCGTCCAGCCCGTCGCGGGCTTCAAGCCCAAGGACCAGAAGCGCGGCTGGCTGGCCGTGCAGAACCACACGGCCAAGCGTCACAAGCTGCCCACCATCTGGCTGGCGCAGATCGACGAGAAGAGCCCCGTGGTGCCCGTGCGCATGGAAATCTCCAGCGAATACGGCTCGGTCGTGGCGCATCTCTCGCAGTCCAAGAAGGACTGAAAGACCAGCCCGAACCCCCGATAAACCCCTATGAAACAGGCGTTTTTTGTTGTAACGTCCTGCAACAATCTGTGAGTTGAAGCGGGGCCTTCCCCCTGCTTTTTTAGGAACGGGGGATATGAAAGCCATGACCGTCAAAGACACCGCATCCAAAAAAATCGCCTGCATCATCTTGGCCGCCGGAAAAGGCACGCGCATGAAATCCGCGCTGCCAAAGCCGCTGCACCGGATCGCGGGCCGGTCGATGGTCGGCCACGTCATCGCCGCCGCCGAGGGGCTGAACCCCGAGAAGATCGTCGTCGTCATCGGCCCCGACATGCCGGAGATGGCCGAAGCGGTGAAGCCGCACGCCACCGCCGTGCAGAAAAGCGTCAACGGCACCGGCGGCGCGGCGCTGGCGGCGCAGGAGCATTTCAAGGATTTCAACGGCGACATCCTCGTCGTCTTCGGCGACACGCCGCTGGTGACGACCGAGACGCTGTCGCGCATGGTCGATATCCGCCGCCAGTTTCCCGCCGTGGGCCTCGCCTATTCCGGGATGCGCCTTGAAGACCCCGCGCGCTACGGCCGCATGGTGATGGACGACGACGGCACCTTGAAGAAAATCGTCGAGTTCAAGGACGCGAGCGACGAGGAAAAGAAAATCACCCTTTGCAACGGCGGCATCGTCTGCGCGGACGGCGCGAAGCTGTTCGAATGGCTCGCGCAGGTCGGCAACGACAACGCGCAGGGCGAATATTACCTGACCGATCTGCCGCCCATCGCGCGGTGCGACAACCGCACCACCCATGTGGTGGAAGTGCCCCGCGGCGAAATGAGCGGCGCGAACACCCGCGTGGAGCTGGCGCAGCTGGAAGCGCAGATGCAGCAAAAGCTGCGCGAAAAGCACATGCTGAACGGCGCGACGCTGACCGACCCCGCCTCCGTCTTCTTCTGCCACGACACGGTCGTCGGGCAGGACGTGACCATCGGCCCCGGCGTCTTTTTCGGCCCCGGCGTGGTCGTGGCGGACAATGTCGAAATCCGCCCCTTCTGCCACCTCGAGGGCGCAAGCATCGCCCCCGGCGCGACCATCGGCCCCTATGCGCGGCTGCGGCCCGGCAGCGTCATCGGCGAAGGCGCGCGCGTCGGCAACTTCGTCGAGACCAAGAACGCCACGCTGGGCGCGGGCGCGAAGGCCAGCCATCTTTCCTATATCGGCGACGCCATGGTCGGCGCGGGCGCGAACCTCGGCGCGGGCACCATCACCTGCAACTACGACGGCTTCTTGAAATACCGCACGGAAATCGGCGCGGGGGCCTTCATCGGCTCCAATTCCGCGCTCATCGCCCCCGTCACGGTGGGCGAAGGCGCCATCGTCGGCGCGGGCAGCGCGATCGCGCAGGACGTGCCCGCCAATGCCCTCGCCCTCACCCGCGCTCAGCAGATGGTGAAGGAAGACTGGGCGGTAGTTTTCCGCGAGAAGAAAGCGGCGCAAAAAGAGAACATGAAAAAAGAGAAAAAGAACTGAAAGTCCCCTCACCCAGCCATCTCCCAAGGGGAGAGGGCTCAGGCTCTCCTTCTCCCTCTGGGAGAAGGCCGGGATGAGGGTACTGCCAACCAATAACCAAGGAGAATATCATGTGCGGCATCGTCGGCATCCTCTCGAAGGAAAAAGAAGCGGCCCCCCTGCTGGTCGAGGGCCTGAAGCGCCTTGAATACCGCGGCTACGACAGCGCGGGCATCGCCACGCTGGTGGACGGCAAACTGCAGCGCCGCCGCGCGGAAGGCAAGCTGGTCAACCTGTCCGAGCGCCTGAAGCAGGAACCGCTGGGCGGCACCATCGGCATCGGCCATACCCGCTGGGCCACGCATGGCGGCGCGACCGAGGCCAACGCCCACCCGCATATCACGGCTGAAGTCGCCGTGGTGCACAACGGCATCATCGAGAATTTCCAGGAGCTGAAGGAAGAGCTGGAGCAATCCCAGTTCCGCTTCGAATCCGATACCGACACCGAGGTCATCGCCCACCTCGTCACCTTCTACCTGCGCCAGGGCATGACGCCGCAAAAGGCCGTGGACCTTTCCCTGACCCGCTTGAAGGGCGCCTTCGCCATCGCCATGATTTTCTCGGGCGAGAAAGACCTGATGATCGGCGCGCGCTTCGGCACGCCGCTGGCCGTGGGCTTCGGCAAGGGGGAGAGGTTCCTCGCCTCCGACTCCTACGCGCTGGCCCCGCTGACGGACAAGATCTGCTTCCTCGAAGACGGCGACCGCGTGGAGATCAGCCGCAGCGGCGCGTCCATCCGCAACATGCAGGGCAAGCCGGTCGAGCGCGAGATTCGCACCACCGCGCAATCCGGCGCGCTGATGGGCAAGGGCAAGTACCGCCACTTCATGCTGAAGGAAATCAACGAGCAGCCTGCCGTCATCGGCGACACGCTCAACACCTACATCAACCCCACCACCGGCCACATCACCCTGCCGGACGACATCATGGCGCTGGCCGATGCGCCGAAAATCACCATCGCCGCCTGCGGCACGGCCTATTACGCGGGCTATGTCGCGAAATACTGGCTGGAGCAGATCGCGCGCATCCCGACCGAGGTCGATATCGCCTCCGAATTCCGCTACCGCGAGGCGCCGCTGCCCAAGGAAGGCGCCGCGCTTTTCATCTCCCAGTCGGGCGAGACGCTGGACACGCTGGAAGCCCTGCGCTATTGCAAGCGGCAATCGCAATACACGGTTTCCATCCTCAACACCATCGAGAGCACCATCGAGCGCGAAAGCCACCACGTGCTGCGCACGCTGGCCGGGCCGGAGATCGGCGTCGCCTCGACCAAGGCCTTCACCACCCAGCTCACCACGCTGGCCTGCCTGGCGGTGACGGTTGGCCGCGCCCGCGGCGCCATCGACCCGGAGCGCATGCGCGCCATCGCCCATGCGCTGCGCGAGGTGCCGGCCCGCGCCGCCGAGGTGCTGGCCCACGACGACCGCCTGCGCGAGCTGGCCCACGAGGTGTCGGAGGCCCGCGACGTGCTCTACCTCGGCCGCGGCGCCATGTACCCGCTGGCCTTGGAAGGGGCGCTGAAGCTGAAGGAGATCAGCTACATCCACGCCGAGGGCTACGCCGCGGGCGAACTCAAGCACGGGCCGATCGCGCTGATCGACGAATCGGTCCCGGTGATCGTGCTGGTGCCGTCGGACGGCCTGTTCGAGAAGGTGGTGTCCAACGTGCAGGAGGTGTGCGCGCGGTCGGGCAAGGTGCTGCTGCTGGCCGACCGCAAGGGCATCGACCGGCTGTCCGACAAGGTCCGCTGGTCGGTCGAGCTGCCGGCCTGCGACCCGCTGGTGGCGCCGCTGCTCTACGCCATCCCGGTGCAGCTCCTGGCCTACCACACCGCCGTGCTGAAGGGCACCGACGTGGACCAGCCGAGGAACCTGGCCAAGAGCGTGACGGTGGAGTGAGGCCGAAGGGGGGCGACGGCGGGCCTGGAACGCCTACTCTCCGGCCCCCCCGCCCGGCGATGCGATCCGCAGCGTGGTACCGTCCGGACGGTGGAGCTCTATGATGGTTTCCAGCCGGATCAGCCGCTTCTCGTGATCCGCCACGGCGGCGACGGCTTCCCGGCGAAGGTTGGCGAGGCTTTCGTTGAGCCGTTGGAGGCGCTCCTCGATCAGAACGATCGACCGGAGTCCACCCAGTATGCTGTCGCCGAGACTCATGGCACCCGCCGCTCCCGCAGGGCGGACGTCAGTTCATCGGCATCGGCAATCGCCGCGTCCAGACGCGCAAGGATGCCCGGTTCGGCGCCACTCAACGCATCGAGGAGCCGTTCGATCTCTGCCCGGCGCTCCATCAGGTCATCGTCGGCGATCCTCCTGCGGACGAACTCGGCCGTGGAGACACCGGCGGATTTCGCACGGGTGTCCAGGAGACGTTTCTCCTCCGGGGTCATTTGCACGACAAGGCGGGCGGTCGCGGCCATCGCATCACCTCTCATTGTCCATGGACATACCATGTACATTGTAGGCCGCCCATGGTCCCGCCAAGGCATTCGCCGCGCGCGCCTCCGTCA
>WGNE01000035.1 GCA_016124645.1 Alphaproteobacteria bacterium | reverse complement strand
GAGATACTTGGGCGAGACGAAGTGGTGCTGGCCCCGGATCATGCGGCGTTTGGGGGGCCGAGTCCGACGGCGGCCGCCCTAGTCGTCGGCGTCCGAGAGCTGTTTCATTGCAAGACCCATGTGCTTTTCCACGGCCTTGACACTCACCCCCAGGCGACGCGCGATCTCATGATAGGTGAGTTCATCAACCCGGTGCAGAAGGAAGACTTCCCGGCGCCGCGGCGGCATCGCATCAATGGTCGCCATGACGCGATCAAGACGCTGGGCGCCCATCAGGCTGCGTTCCGGATCGGCCGCCGGGTCCAAAGGTCCCTCTCCAGCATCGACGCTGATCACCACCGGACGCGACATGCGCCGGCGGAGCCGATCAATGGCCGTCAAGCGGACTATGCGGGAGAGCAGCCTGTCAAGCTTGCGGATCTCCTGGCGTTGCGAGGTCTCGACGAGCTTCAAGAACGCGTCCTGAACGACATCCTCGGCGTCTTGCTTGCCCGCTCGGCAGGCGATTGCCCGCAGGCCATTGCGTCGTTCGATAAAGACCCGGTCGACTTCGGATTCGAATTTCGACTTGTTCGGCGCCACGAATAGCGCTCCTCCCCAAACCCATAACCGATAGTACGCGCACTATGTCGTGTATACACCGTGCGCGCATATCCAACAACATGGGTGATCATGAGGTCGCCCCCTGGTATTTGACGCCTTCGTCTTGCGCCGTGCCGGCAGGCGGAATCTACCGACTTGGTGCAATCTGGAGCCAGCCGGGAATAGCGAACGGTCCGCGTTCGCCTTCTACCAACAGCGAGATCCATCGTCGCAACCAGGGTGTTTTGATGCGTATACTCCGTGGTTGAATAGTCGACGGCGCGGTGCCGTGGTCGCATGCGACTCCGCGATACATTTGCCGAAAATCTGCGCCGCGCGCGCCGCGCAGCGGGTTTATCCCAGGAAGAGCTCGCACATGCCGCTGAAATAGACCGCACGTACATCAGCGCGCTGGAAAGAGCGGTCTATTCGGCGACAGTCGACGTCATCGAGCGGCTCGCAGACGCGTTAAAGGTTGAACCGGCAGAGCTGTTTGTCCGGCCAAGAAGGCGCCAATCGAGCTAGGTGCGCGGCATGCTCCTTGTCTTGGCCCTTATTCAAGAAATGCCTTTATCCCACATTCCAGCACTTTCGCATTTTGTGGGATAATTCCTCTAGATTCAAACATGTGATGACCGAGCGCTGGTCGCCTGCTCGGGGCCCGCCCTGCCGCAGCCCGCAAATCAGCCTCGCTGGTCACTCGACCAGCATCTCCCCATCCGGCGTCTGACGCACGCCAACATTGAGCAGCTCGGCCAGCGTTGCGATCGCGCGGTCTCGATCTTCCACCTGAAGCCGGATCGTCACACGCCGGTCCTCGAGCCCCGATGGCGCCACGAGAAGCTTCTTGTCGAAGTACCGGTTGAAATCCCTCACCACGTCGCGCACCGAGGCGTCCTCATAGGTCACCACCCGCTCGCGCCATTCAGAGACATCTTCAGGCGCGATATCCGTGGGTCGCAGATCGGCGAAGGCGCTGCTTGAATAGGTCGAGGGGAAGGTGAGGAGCTGGCCAGCCTCAAGACTGGCGAGCGTTACGCCAGCGTTCGGCCCCACCGCTGAACAGACGCTCACGCGTCCCTTGCCGACGGCAACCTCGATCCGTCCGTCACGCTGGCGCACGTTGAACGCCGTTCCGGTCGCCCGAAGCTCATAATCGCCCGCCTTCACAATGAAGGGGTGTTCGAGGCTCGCCTTCACAGAAAAGGCCGCTTCACCCTCCTTGAGGCGCACGAAGCGATGCGTTTCGTTGATCGCGTAGGAAATCCGGGAGGCCACATTGACGGCGACAAGGCTGCCATCCGGCAGGGACTGCGTCTTCTGCTGGCCAGCCTCGGTGCGGATTGTATTCCCCGCAGCCAGCATCGAGACGGCAATCGATCCGCCCCCGACCACAGCAAGGACGAGCGCGGCGACAACCGCCAGCTGAACGCCGCCACGCCGCGCACGCGTAGGCGGCGGGGCGTCCTTCAGGATAGCAAGTTCGCCCCAGAGCTCATGCATGGCGTCAAGCGCCGCCTGATTGCGCGGATCGGCCCGCCACTCATCAAACGCCTGGCGCTCCTCGGCCAGCATGACGCCTGCCCGCTGGGCGGCGAACCATGCGGCGGCCTCATCCTGTCGTCCGGGCCCGGCCCTGGCCAACCGTTACGCCCTCCCTTCAGCCCCGTCCGCACGATAATGACGGCGAGCAGCCCTCCCCTATCCATTTACACCACCGGGCGCTGCGCGCCGACGCCAAAGGCGCTAATCGGGGTGAGATTCTTTTTCCGGTCGGAGGTAGGGAGCAAAGCCGCTCAAACGACAACACACAATTGGACCGCCGAAATGTTCGCCGAAATGACGGCGATCCGACGGCCCATGTCCTGATAGCTCGAGGCCTGCAATGTGCGCGCGCCCGCAAAAGGTTGGCGGCGCTGGACGCCTGGACGCCCCGTCCCTCTCCTGAGGCGCATGCGTTGGGCGAACCGATGGAAACCGGAGCGCGATGCATCGCTTCATCGCCATGGCGTGGGACTCACGCTCAACGGACGCCACACGTCAGGCAGACGCCTGGCGCGGCCGCCTGGAAGAGGGTTCGAAGGCCTGGCGCGCCTGCATCGATGTCTCCGGACTACGCGTCTTCGCGCCGGTCGCCACGAAGACCGTCCTGGCAACGGGCGGAGACGACAGCCTCGTCATTGGCGCCCTCTTCGCGCGCGGGCGCGAAACAGCAGGATGCATCTCCACTCTCGCACCCGGCGCCCTTGTGCGGCATGGAAGCGCCGGGCTCATCCAGGACTTCTGGGGCGATTATATCGCCATCTGGCGCGATGCTGCCAGCGGCGCTGTCACCGTCTTTCGGGATCCCTGCGGCGCAATCGGATGCTTCAGCGCCCGGTTCTGCGCCATCCAGCTCTTCTGCTCCACGCCGGCTGATATCGCGGACCTGCCGGGCGTGCGCTTCTCGATCGACTGGACCTCTCTTGAGGTGTTTCTTGCCTGTCCGCCGCTCGCAACGAGGCGCACCTGCCTCATTGAACTGAGCGAGGTCCTTCCCGGTGAAGAAGCCGTATGGAAGCCAGGCGCGGAGCTGCAATGGCGCCCGTCCCGACATGCGTCGAGACTGGCGGAAAAACCGCACCGCCTTTCGTTTGAAGCGGCCGCAAGCGAGCTGCGGAGGATCACGCAAGACTGCCTGATGGCCTGGAGCCAGTCTTTCCGTCATATCGCCGTTCGTCTGTCGGGCGGCCTCGATTCCAGCATTGTCGCCTGCCTGCTCGCTCGTGCGCCCGGCGCTCGCATAACCGCGCTTCATCTGATCGGGCGCGGATATGAGGCGCATGAGCGCGATCTTGCCCGTCTGACGGCCCGACGCGCCGGCATCGAGCTTCTCGAGTTTGATCCAGGAGGGCCGCCATCGCGGTTCGAGGACATGAGCCGAGGTCCGCTGCTGGCGCGACCCACGCTACAGTGGTTCGGCGCCCGAATGGCGCAATATGTCACCGCCGCCTGTCTGGAGCTCGGCGCCGACAGCGTCATGAGCGGCCATGGCGGCGACACGCTCTTCCTGCAGCGCGGATTGGCGAGCGGCGTCCTTGCCGATGACGTGTTGATGCACGGCCTTCGCGGCCAGACTGCGCGCACGGCGTACGATGTCGCAATGCTGCAGGAATGCTCGATATGGGACGTGCTTGGCGAGACAGCCTCACGGCTCACCAGGCGCATCGCCAGACGCGACAAGACCGGGCTCGACCGGGCGACATCCGCAAACGGCGTGTTGCGAGATGAACACCGCGCCCGGCTCGCAGGTCAGGCGATAAGATGTTCCTGTTTGCGCGGGCTCGAGAGGCTTCCTCCCTGCAAGAAGGAACAGGTCGAGGCCATGCTTGCGCTTAAGGACTATTATCCCGTCTTGCAGCGTCGAACGCCGCTTGCAACCGTCTTTCCCCTGATCTCACAGCCGATTTCCGATCTTGTCCTGCGCACGCCCGCTCGCATCTTCTGCGAGGGCGGCCTTGACCGCGCGCTTGAGCGCCGCGCCTTTGCCGATCTCATTCCACCCGAGGTCGCACAGCGAACCGAAAAGGGCTTCATCAATCATCACCTCACGGCTGACATCGCCCGCAACATCGATGGGCTGCGCGAGCGATTGCTGGATGGAGACCTTGTCCGGCACGAAGCGATCGATCGCGGGAAGCTCGAGCGCCTGCTCACGCTTGAGAGCCTTCAACACCCCCAAATCCTCAACACAATCCTCAAACTGATTGCAGCGGATGTCTGGCTTGCAGCCTGGCGATTTCAGGGCGACTGACCTCCATCAGCGCATC
The DNA here is from genome assembly GCA_016124645.1 of Alphaproteobacteria bacterium. GTDB lineage: Bacteria > Pseudomonadota > Alphaproteobacteria > Micavibrionales > UBA2020 > WGNE01. The sequence goes on along the minus strand of WGNE01000035.1, from coordinate 21,785 downwards.
ACCGCAAGCACAGCCGCTTCCAAAAATATCCGGGAAATATTCCCGCACGCGAGGATCCGCGCGTGTCAGGGTTTTGTGTGTCGCCGATGGGCGACACACAAGGAAAGGAGCACGACAATGATCAAGCTTGGACGCGTTTCAGCCCTGACGAGGGGCGTGCCTAAGGAAGGCTATGTGGAAGACCTGCTCCTCTGCAATGCAGGGAACCAGTTCATCCGCGCAACCTCGGGCTGCGAGATCTGAACCTGTGACGGCGCCGGACGTGCAGCCTCCCCGCGGCACGTCCGGCATGTCGACCGGGTTAGTCGGATTGACCCCTAGGCGACGGTTGCCGAGCTGCGCCTGCCATCTTCTTCCCGGCGGGTATCGGTCGGCGAACAATCCTCACCCCCATCATCGTTCGACAAGAACGCGCGACTACGAGGTCCGCGTCATGTCAGAGGGTCGGGTTCCGGATATCCCATTGGGGCCTGCCGGAGGTTCAATGACAACGCGACAGCCTAGCGTTGCAAGGACCGTTAGCACCTTGCCGAGTTGTGCGGTCGCCTTGCCGCTCTCCAGGTCGACGATGAAGCGCACGCCAACGCCAGCTGCACCCGCAAGCTGATCCTGCCGGAGCCCCAGCGCGCGCCGAGCCGTACGAACGATTTCGCCAAGTTCGCCTGGAGACATAATCTTCTTCCCGATCGGGAAATCTGCCGCGATTTTCGGGTCCCGCAAGTGATGAATTTCCCGCTCGGTAAATTTTTTGGTGACTTGATTTTGCTATAGTTTCTGGCAATGCCGTGTCTGCTATTAAACGAAATGGCAGAATCGTTTAATAGCGGGATCCGCTATTAAACGATCGGAGCGTTAGCAAGATGCCCCGCCAAGGGATCTACATCGCAACAACCTCTGCCGGAGAGACCGTGCAGGCATTCGTGCCGCCAGCCCTCCCGCCAGACCCCGCGTTAAACCTCGCGCCGCGCTACGGCCTACTCGACCGAGCCAACCAGGCGCTCGGACGCCTGGACGGCATGTCGACGCTGCTGCCCAATACCTCGCTCTTTCTTTATCTCTATGTACAGAAGGAAGCACTGCTCTCCTCACAGATCGAAGGCACGCAGTCCTCGCTCGCCGACCTCCTGTTGTTCGAGAACGAACAGCCGCCTTCAACTCCCATCGACGACGTCGAAGAGGTGTCCAACTACATCGCCGCCATCAACCACGGCCTGCGCCGCCTGGATGAGGGCTTCCCGCTTTCCCTCCGATTGCTTCGGGAGATCCACGGAATTCTGCTTTGCGGCGGCCGTGGCGCGCGTCAGCAGCCGGGTGAGTTTCGTCGGTCGCAGAACTGGATCGGAGGAACCCGACCGGGCAACGCGGTCTTCGTGCCTCCGCCTGTGAGTCACCTCAACGAGGCGCTGGATGCGCTCGAACGATTCATCCACGACAAACGCCCCTTGCCAATCCTCATTCGGGCGGCATTGGCGCATGTCCAGTTCGAGACCATTCACCCGTTCCTCGATGGCAACGGTCGCCTTGGGCGCCTGCTCATCACGTTGATGCTGTGCAGTGAAGGTGCGCTGAAGACTCCGACACTTTATCTCAGCCTATACCTCAAGACGCATCGCGAACGGTACTACGAGTTGCTCACGCGCGTTCGCCGAGACGGCGATTGGGAAGCGTGGATCGACTTCTTTCTTGAAGGCGTCTTCGAAGTGTCCAATCAGGCGACCGACGCCGCGCGGCGCATCCTTAATCTCTTCGAGACGGATCGCCAGACGATACAGGGACTGGGTCGTCGCGCCTCGACGGTACTGCGCGTTCACGAGCATTTTCAAAGAAAGCCGATCGCCACGGCCCGAGCCACGGCTAGCGCCACGCAACTCTCCTTCCCAGCCTGCTCGAGAGCCGTTGCAACGCTTGTTGAGATGGGCGTACTGCGAGAGATCACTGGCCGCGTGCGCGATCGCGTCTTTCAATACGACGCTTTCTTCTCGATCCTGAGCGAAGGGGCCGCTCCGATCGCATAGGTCAGCAAGCGCATTATCCGCCGAGGAAACGGATCGCGCGCGATCAATCCGCCTTCGCCCGGCAATACCAGGGCGGCCGGGCATGAACGACCTCGCCCGAAAAGAGGTCACACTGCCTTGCCTTCATGAGACGCCAGCGCTCGATTTCCTTGGCGCGCGAAGGCGTCGCCGTCTCGATCCCGCGAAGCCAGAAATCCATCCAGGCGAGGTTTCGGTCATAGACGGCCAGACGTTGCCTGGGGTCGTGCTTGTAATGGAAGGCATCCGGAAAGACATACATGTCGATGGCGCGCCCCAGGTCCCGCATCGCACTGAAAAGCTGGAGCATGCTGACATACTCGGCATCGGAAATCTGGACGAGGAGCGGCGTCGTGATCCGCTCAGCGTTCCAGGCAGGCGAGTTCGCCAGAAGGCCGGTCCGGCTGTCGTAGGCGACGCGATAGCCGTCCTGTTTCGAGACGCGCTGGCAATTGCCGGCGACGGAGACGAGATAACAGCCGATCGCATCCTGACTGCCTTCGGTGGTCACCACCGCGGCGGCGAAGGCATGAGACCAGGTGAGCACATAGGTTGTATCCGTGGCGCTGCCGCTGAAACCGGTCAGCGCAACCCGGTCCCGGTCAATGAGGCCTTGCTTGTCGAGCTTATCGACCGCGTCGTTGAAGAAGTCGAAGGCGCTTTTTTCGACAATGTCCGCCGACCAGCTGAATTGCGGACCGTGCCGGACGGTGTCGCCGCCAAGATCAATGCAGATGGCGGCGTATCCTCGCCCTGCAAATACGTGCTCGGGCTCGTCCCGGCCAGATCCGCCGAGGAGAAATCCCGAACAGCCATAGGACGTGATCACCAGCGGCAGACGATCCTTGCCCCGCCTGTTGGCCGGAAGGATCAATCGCCCGTAGGTCGTATCGCCATAGCGATCCTCAAGCGTGATCTTCTCCGCAACGCCCAGCCGATCCGGTGTGAACGACGGATCGGGATCAAGCAGCACGCGTTCGGCGCCGCTTGCAAGATCGATGGCGACAAGCCTGGGCGGCATATCGGCCGCAGCAGCGATGCAGATCGCTTCTTCCCGTGCCGCGGTGACAGAAACGTCCCCCTTCCTGAAGCTCACCGGCCGGGCGAGACGACAGACGCCCTCCGCGCCCGAGGCCTGGGCGCCGAGATAGCGCTCTCCTTGCGTGAGCGTCCGGATCCTGCCCGTCCCAACGTTCCAAGCATGAAGAGCGGTTGCACCAAAAGTGAGCGTCTCGAAGACCAGCTCATCGCCTGAAGCCGTCCAGCCCACCGCATCAAGCGCATCTGCCTCCGTGCAGACAAGATCCCCGCAGGCGATTTCGATCGCGCCAGGTTCGGATCCGCGCCAGAAAAGGAAACTCCCCGACCGGCTGGCCGGCAGGTCCTTGACCTCATCCGGCGCGGGTGCGCCGATGCGGGCGCGCCGGCCGGAGGATGTCGAGACCCAACGCTCGCTGGCCTTGGGATCGAAAGGCGCCGCCCCGCCGAAGGAGGCCGACCAGAGCTTCTGCATGCGCGCCGCCGCCGCCTTCGGGGCCGGTGTCGGCGAGCGACCGTGCGAGGGAAGCTCTATCATGCGCAGCGGCCTGTCGCCCAGGAGCGTGGTCCGGCCGGTGTTCATGTCTGCAGGCAACAATCGGCGATAACTCGCCATGCGGCCATTGACCGGAAAACTGCGCGCGATCGCAAAGCCCTTGATCAGGCTCTTGTCGAGATGAACGCCATTGTCATGCTCAAAGGCTTCAGCGGCCAGGATCTCGGCGCGGGTTGCGCCCCTGGCGGCGTAATCGAGACTGGTGTCCGGATTGAGAATGAAGCCTTCGATGTCGGCGGCGTCGTGCGTGACCTGTTCGGCCCGCCCCCCTTCGCGGGAGACACGCCAGACCTGCGCCTGTTGATCCTCCACCTTGCGAAAGTAGATCCACCTTCCATCCGACGACCATTGCGGCGCCTCGAAATCAAGATAGCCGTTGACGTTCCAACGCGGCCCTCCGGCGTCAGCGACACGCTGGTCATGCCCATCGCTCAGCCGGATGACATGCCAGCCGAGATGTGTCGTATCCGCTGCGACATCCTGCTGGTCGATCCGCACGGCGACATAAGCGCCATCCGGAGAGACCGCGAGACCCGAGAGCCCGCGCATCTCCACCAGCTCTTGTGGCCGGATGGCGCCGGCATGACTGGCAGGGCGCTCGGCCGGCCCCTCCGCCGCCACGGGCTGCGCTGCGCTGCTCAGTCCCGGCCCGGCCGACAGGGCCAGGACCCCGACCAGACCACAGGACACCCGGCGCAAGACCCTCGACATGCGGGACGAGCCCTTCCCCGTCGCCATGGCGTCACCAGGTATGAGAGAGCCCCGCCATGATGAATCGTCCAAGCGGGTTGGCGTTGGCCGGATCAAATCCGATCGGATAGATGATGCTCGATCCCGGACCGGTTCCAAGGAAGGGCGGATTGCGGTCAAACAGGTTCTGGATGCTGAGGGAGAGCCGATAGGGTCGCGCCTTGTCTCCAAGCGCATAGCTCATGGACACGTCCACCGTCGTCCAGCTGCCGATATGCTGATAGCCCGGCGCCGCCGCGGGATTGCGATAGCTGTCCGTGTAGTTGAGATTGATCGTCCCATCGAACCGATCGCGCGACAGGCTCGCACTCGCACGCCCGCGCCACTCCGCCGGCTCGCCGGGAATGTCGACTGCCGTCAGAACCAGCGAGGACGGTGATCCCTGTTGTTTGTAGCTCAGGATATGCGTGGCGGTCGCGCCCAGATGGATGTCGCCAAGAGCGGTTGACATGTCCTGCGAGAGCGAGACGTCGAACCCGTCCTGGCGAGAAATCGCAAGGTTCCTGAGGCGTGTGTCATAGATCCAGACATCCGGCCGCGCGTAGAGGTCGGCGGCGCCAGCGTGTGGATCCGACACATCGACGCTGGAAAGATTGACCAGCAGACGCGAGTCGGTGAGCAGCTGCTCGATATAATCAGCCGATGGCGCACGATAGATCCGGTCCGGCAACAGGTCCGGGGTTGCAAACTCGTCCAGCCCGCCAGAGGGCGCAACGCCGATGCGGTCCTTGTAGTCGATGTTGTAATAGGTCGCGCTGAAACGGAAGCCCGGCAGCGCCTTGCTGTGAAAATCAAACCCCGCCGTATAGGTCGTGGCCGTTTCGGGCGAGAGATCCTCGACCGCATAGCCTGCAAGGCCGAGCACGATCGACGGCGTCCCCGCAACCGTTTGTGGAAAGAGATAATGTCCGCCCCCGCTCTTATCGAGGTCCGTCAGTGGCGGCGCGCGGAAGGACGTCCCGTAGGTCGCCCGCAGATCAAGTGCGGCGTCGGGGCTCCACAAGACGCCGACCTTAGGATCGACGGAATCGCCAAACTCCCGGTTGAGCGCCGGATGGCTCGTATCATCATAGTTGGTGTATCGCGCCGCCAGGCTGAGCGAGAGCCGACGGATCATCGGAATATGCTGGTCGGGCGCAGCCAGCGGCGCCAGAACCTCGCCAAACGCATAGGTCGACCGGCGCGACAGCGTGCCCGCGCTGTTTACGCTGGTGATCGGGCTGATGCCCTTGAACCGCTCATCGAGAAACCCTCCGCCGAGCGAGACGCGCACGCGGCCGCCTGGAAGCGCGAACAGGGTTCCATCGACCTTTCCGGTGACGTCCAGTTGCGAGTTCGACGTGTCGTAGGCCTGGGTTCGCGTCACCACCGGCGAGCGGTTGAAAAGGACAAGCGACACGGTTCCGTTCGTATCAACGCCCGAATAGGCCGCGCTGACATCCGCGCTCCAGTCATCGCTGATCTGATAATCCAGCGAGAGCGATCCAAACCCCTGCTCGCTCGTGCTGCCGTAACGCGCAAAGGTCTGGCTGGCGAGCGTCGGGCTCGAGAGGTTCGAATATCCGTTCTTGATCTTGCGCCAGCTGCCGCCGGCGTTGAAATCAAGCGTCAGCCGGTCCGTCAGGTCCTGCGACAGCACCGCAAAGAGATTGTGCCGAATGTCCTGCGGCGTGAGATTGCCGGGGCCGGCGCCGGCGGCATAGTCCCGATCCGAGGTCATCAATGCCGACGCCGAATGATAATCGTAGGTCGCAAGCCCGTGCCCCCCGGCCCATTTCTGTCCGGCTGTCAGGCTTGCATCGCCCTGGTGCAACCCGCCGCGCGTTACGCCGCCATAAGACAGGCGCGCTTCAGCGCCTTCGAAATCGTCGCGAAGGACAAAGTTGATCACGCCGCCGACCGCATCGGATCCATAGATCGCCGAAGCGCCATCGGTCAGGACTTCGACGCGCTTGATCGCGCTGGCCGGAATAAAGGAAACGTCCCCGCTCCGGCCGCCATTGGAGAGCGCCATGCGATGCCCGTTGATCAGGGTCAGCGTCGTACCGATGCCAAGCCCGCGCAGATCAACCGAGCTCACCGCATCCAGATTGGGTGAGGCAATCGAGGACCCGACGGCATATTGCGACATGGTCCCGAGGTTTTGCGGGAGCTTGGCGACAAACTGCTCGGTCGTGGTCGCGCCGGATCGCTCGACGTCCCTTGCCGTATAAACCTCGATCGGCGAGGCGATTGGCTGGACCCCCTTGATGTTGGTGCCGGTGACAACGATGCGCGAGGGATCGTCGTCTCCCTCCACCGGCGATGGCACTGCATCAATGGCGGCATGGTCCTTTGCGCTGATCCGCACGGCGTTGGCTTCAACGAACTCGAAGCTGAGCCCGGATCCCTCCAGGAGACGTCCAAGGGCGACGTCCGGGCTGAGGCGTGCGTGCAGGTCCGGGGCTGTCTTGCCCTCAACAAGAGGACTCGGGGCCAATACTGAAAGGCCCGCCTGGCGCCCGAAGATGAGCAGTGCGGACGCCAGCGGCTGCGAGGCGATGTCAAAGGCGACGGTCTGCGCTTCCAGCGGCGCCGGGACCTGCGCATGCACAGCCGGCGTCATCGCCAGCAGGGCTGCGAGCGATCCGGCGCACCAGCCAGCCGCTCGCGAGCTTCCGGAGCGCCAGCTTCCTGATCGGCAGCATCCCGTGCTCGGGGCGTCATCGCCCCGGCTTGCGGGACCTCCAGTCCGGCGTGCGCTTCGAATCTGATTTGGCCGCTTCATCCCACCCTCGCTTGTATGATGGGAGGTATGTCGCGCGGCGTGGCGCGCACCCTACCCCGGTCGGGCGTTGCATGCGTGCGCACGCAGGAAGGTGGTGATATCGCCACGGTGAAACGCCCGACGTGAGCCTAGCGCGAGCGCGGCTTGCCGGTTCGTCCGCTTCGAAACAATTGACCCGTCTCGATCATGCGCCAGACCGCTTCTTCCGGACTGGTGACGTCGAGACGGCCATAGGCTTTCTGCCGCAAGGTGCGCACGGTCGAGACCTTGACGCCAAGACGTCGCGCCACCTCGCTCGGACGCTCGCCGTGAAGTGCGGCGCGATAGAGAAACTCGTGCTCGCGCGTGGTCAGCCGATCCGCCTCGGAAATGTCCGGGCGTTGCAGGAACTGGACCTGGTGAAAGGCGTAGTTTCCGATCCGCATGCCCGCACGCACGATTTCAGGATCGAACGGGCCTTCTCCGACAAGCGTGCACGAGCCGCAGGCGACGTTCGAGCGCACCGCTTGCGTCACGCCCTCAGGGCCCGCCAGCGTGCAGAACCGCTCCAGCCACAAACGCTGATCGCACTCAAGACCCGCACGCCAGCCCGGCGCGCTCCAGTAAAGCGGCGCCGGCGTCTGCTCGACGTGCCGGAAAATGGGATTCGGCGCGCCGTCGAAGCGCAGCGCGAAAAGATGCTCGATCGCCTCCGGCCTCCAGTTGCACACAAGCACGCAAAGGCTCCTCAGATCACATCGGGGCGCATGGGTTGCGAGCGCATAGCTCTCAAAGCCAAGGGCGCGCAGATTGTGCGCCAGGAGATCTTTGACTTCCCGGCGCGTGCGGGTTTCATCGCATGCCTCGACAAACGCCCAGAACTGGCTTCGCATCAGCTCGCAACCTCTTTGGTCGCCAACCGGTCAAGCCGGGCGCGCGGGCCGCACCCTCCCTTATGCGTCAACATGTATGTCCCCCTCTCGAGCCGGCGCGCGACCGTTCGATCCCCATAACCCATCGATCCCACCCCCCATCTATCCCCGGGGCCGACAATCCATGCCAGGACTTGCCGCTGCTTAGCCCGCACCGCGTCCGGCGGCTGCGAGATCATGTCGGATCTCCCGCTGGATAGCGTGATTCGCCCTCTCCGCCGGTTTGACCCCGCCAGAGATGCGCATAGACACCGTCACGTTGCAGAAGGTCCCTGTGGCGACCGCGCTCGGCGATCCGGCCATCGACAAGAACGAGGATAAGGTCGGCGCGCGCGGCAAGCGCGAGCCGATGGGTAATGACGACCATCGTCGCATCGCCTCGCTCGCGGCCAATCCCCTCCCAGATCGCTGCTTCGGTTTCCGGATCAAGCGCCGATGTCGCCTCATCCAGGATGAGGATCGGCGCCTCTTGAAGAAGGGCGCGCGCAATGAGAACGCGCTGCCTTTCACCGCCAGAAAGCTGGTGGCCGCGCTCTCCGACCGGCGTCGCCAGTCCCTCCGGCAGGCGCTCGATCAATCCGTCAAGACGCGCAAGACGAATGACGCGAGACAAATCATCCTGGCTGGCGTCTGGCCGGGCGAAACGCAGGTTGTACTCAAGCGTATCATTGAAGAGGACGATGTCCTGGCTGACCAGGCCAACGCCTCGGCGGAGATCGCCAAGTGAGATCTCTTCGAGCGGCCTTGCACCGATGCGTATGTCGCCCGCCTGGGGCGCATAATGCCGCAGGATCAGTCGATGGAGCGAGGTCTTGCCCGCACCGCTCGCCCCGACAATCGCCGTGACGGATCCGGCGGCTGCAAGAAAACTTACGCCATCAAGACTGTTTCGGCCGGCGCCGTGACTGAACTGCACATTCCGGAATTCGACATCCAGCGGCGCCAAACGCGCCTGTTTGGCGAACCCGGTCGATCCCGGCCGGTCCATCTCGGGTTTTGTTCGAAGAACCTGCGTCCATGCGCCAAAATAGGCGAGGCCCTCGGAAAGATCGCGAATGGCGAACCCGGCCGCCTCCAGGGGCGCGACGATCTGGAGCAGATAGGCGTTGAGCAATACGAACGAGCCGACCGTGATCTTCCCGGCGCCAAGTCCGCCAAGGCCCGGGCCGAGGACCAGAACGAGACTCAAGGTGAAGACAAGGGCGACGAGACCGCCGGTCTCGGCGCGGCGCGCGAAGCAGTCTCGCCACAAACGCTCGGCCTCTCCAATCTCTCGCGCATAGCGCCGCGCCGTGCGCGCTTCACCGGCGAGCGATTTCACCGCCTCGATGTTGGCGAGCGTGTCGGCAAACACTGAGGCGTGGACGATGTCGGCGTTCAGCGCGCGGCGGGTCGGTTCGCCCAGCCGCACCACGCCCCAGGCAAATACAAAACCATAAGCGGTCATGGAGATACCGAGCGCCAGGCTGATCCATGCGCCAAAGAGCCGGGCGACAACCCCCACGATGAGGAGCATCTGAACAAGCGACGGCAGAAGCGTGAAACCGGCATGTGTGAGGACGAGCCGAACCCCGCGCATCGCCAGCGCCTGCGCCCGAATTAGCCCGCCCATCGAAACCTTGAGATGGAACGTCAGCGGCAGCGCCTGCAGATGATGCAGACCCGCCTCGCAAAGACGCCGCTCCAGCCGCTGATCGGCCGTGGAATAGAGGTAGGCTTGAGCAAGCTGGCACACGCGTGCCGAAGCGCTCGCTGCAACATAGAGCGCGAGCATCCATTCACCGCTTCGGGCAAGTCCCGCCGTCGCTGCATCGATGAGACGCTTGAGCGCAAGCGGGGCGAGCGAGGTCAGGGCTGCCGCCATGACCGCCAATGCGCTTGCAAGCAGGAATCGCGTTGTGACCAGGCGGTCCGAACCGGACCTCAGAACCATCAACACATCGCGGATGCGGACAGCCGCCATCGTCCTTCGCCACGTCCCTTCCCCACCCCCGACCCATGCGCACCGAAAGCCGCACGGAATCGCCGATCCGGAATTTAGGGAAGATCGACTGACCCTGCGTCACCGAAACGATGACGACACATCGCCGATCGCGCGCCAGCTTCCCGGCCAAGGGGGGCGAGCGCATGGACAAACGCACATCGACATGCGCGCGCCCGACGCTTTTCGCGCCAGGTCCACTGACGACGGCGCCGTGGGATATGTCAGATCCATCCGCTTCTGAACGCGCCTACCAGAAGCTGAAATCGGACTTGTTGAGCGGCGCGCTCGTGGCCGGTCCGCTCGACATTCGCCGGCTCGCAGATCGCTTCCGGATGAGCGCCACACCGGTCCGCGAGGCCCTGGCGCGCCTTTGCGCCGAGCGCCTCATCAAACAGACGCCTTATCATGGGTATATTCTTGTCCGTCCATCCGCGCGCACGCTCGAAGACCTCTATGATCTCTCGGGATCGCTGGTCGATCTTTGTCTTGCGCAAGCATCCCGCCCCGGCGAGGGCGCCTCCACTGCGGGACGCGCGTACGTTTCTGACCGCGCCTATGCCGAGGCTCTTGGCGACCTGCTGCGCGACATCGCCGCAAGCCAGCCCAGCCTCGTTCTTTCTGAACACGTTGAGGCGCTCGGCGACCGGCTCAATCCCGCAAGGCGCATCGAGCCCCGAATTTTCCGCTCGGCGGTCAAGGACGTCAGCCTGCTCAAGGCGGACTGGGCGAGCGGCGACATCGCCGCGCTCCGCAACCGGTTCGAGCGGTTTCACAAAAGTCGCATCGCGCGGGTCGACGCGCTCGTCCGGGCGATGGCCGAACACGATGGCGAGCCGGACTGATGGCGGATCTGTCGCTTCACGCACCATGGTCGTTCACGCATCCCAATTCTGCGCCGAGCCTTCGCGTCCCGAGGGACGCCGCCGCCGCCTTGCGGCGGCGGCGGCTGGAGAAGAGCCGGGAGGGTCAGGCTTCCTGCACCGGCCAGTTCGGCATTGAGGCGGCAGGACCTGGGGTGGAACCGCCTCCCCTCACATGTCGCAGCGAAGAACAAACGCCCCACCTCGCAGCGGGAGAGAATCTTCGCCGCCGTCCGAGGCTCTTGATCAGGCTTTCGCACGAAAGCGATGCGGCCGGGGCGGCGACATGAGAGCCCCCCGGCATGAGGCGCGCGCAATCGGATCACGCACGTCCCGAGCAAAAATCTGGCTGGCGCTTATGGCGTCGGGCCTCGCCCTGGGCGGGCTTTCCCTTCTCCGCACCAGGCCTGCGCTGGTCTGGAACTTCACCGCCAGCGCGCCTTGCGGGCTTTATCGCATCGAACGCCGAGCGCCGCGCATGGGCGAACTGGTCGTTCTTCGGCCTGAGGAACCCCTGGCTGAAATCGCCAGAACCCTGGGCGCGCTTCATCAGACCTGGCTGTTGCTGAAGCCGCTTGCTGCGCGCTCGGGCGATACTGTCTGCCGTGTCGGCGCCATCCTTTCCGTCAACGGCCATAAGGTTGCCTCAGCGCGCACGTTTGATCGCAAACATCGGAAGCTTCCAACCTGGCAGGGATGCCGGAAGCTTGGCGCCAGCGAGGTCCTGCTGGTCTCTCATCATCCGAGGTCCTTCGACGGCCGCTATTTTGGTCCAGTTCCTGCGACGGATATCCTCGGCGTCGCAAGGCCCGTTCTTACCTGGCCCACATCCGCGCTCCCGTCCGAGGGATCCTGCTGATGGGCGCAGGTCGGATCTACTGGGGACAGATCACAACAGTCATCCTCGCGCTGATCGCAAGCGCGATGGGCGCTACCCAGTGGACGGCTGCACGTCTCGACTATCAGTCCGCCCTTGGCGCGCCCGACCTCATGTTGTTTCACGTTCCGGTCTACGCCCCGTGGCGGGCGGTGCTCTGGTGGCGTCAATACGACGTCTATGCCCGTCCCGTGTTTGAGACCGGCGCCATCGTCTTTGCATGCGGCGTGGCGGCGTCCGGCAGTCTTGCATTCCTCTTTTCGCTCTGGCGCGCACGAGAAGCGCGCCGCGCCGACACATACGGGTCCGCGCGCTGGGCGAGGCGGTGCGACCTCAAGGCCCAGGGCCTCCTCAAGGGCGATGGCGTCGTGCTTGGATCCTGGAACCGTGACCTTCTAAGGCATGACGGCGATGAACACGTGCTCGTCGTCGCGCCAACCAGCACGGGCAAGAGCGTCGGCATCGCCCTGCCGACCGGCCTTGTCTGGCGCGAGAGCTATCTGACGCTCGATCTCAAAGGCGAGAACTGGCGTCTCACCTCCGGCCTCAGGCGATCATTCGGCCCGGTCTTCCGGTTCGACCCGACCTCCGGGACGACCCACCGCTACAATCCCCTCACCCAGATCCGGCGGGGAGAAAACGAGGTCCGCGACGCCCAGGCGCTCGCCGACATGCTGGTCGATCCCGAAGGCGGCTTGCGCGAGCGCAGTCACTGGCAATTGCGGGCTTTCGAACTGCTTGTCGCTGCAATGCTGTGGACGCTCTATGTCGAAGAGCGCAAGACGCTTTCAGGTCTTGGCGATCTCCTCTCCGATCCTGATCGTCCGGTTCTCGTGCTCTTCGAGGACATGCTGACGCGACCGATCAAGGATGGCGCACCGCATCCGGTCGTAGCAGCCGGCGCGCGTCAGTTGCTCGACATGGCCGAAGCCGAGCGTTCCGGGGTTGTCTCCACCGCACTGGGCTTCCTCACGCTCTATCGCGATCCTGTTCTTGCCCGCGCAACCGAAACCTCGGACTTCTCAATCGATGATCTCGTCTCCGGGCCTTCGCCGGTTTCGCTTTATCTGGTCATTCCGCCTGAAGACATGTCGCGCCTGAAAGCGCTCCTGCGGCTGATCCTCAATCAGTTGCTGAAGCGGCTGACGGAAATCGCAGCCCGGATGGACGGCAAGGGTCGCCGGGTCCTTCTCTTGCTCGACGAGTTTCCCCAGCTCGGCCGGCTCGATTTCTTCGAATACGCCCTTGCCTACATACGCGGCTATCGCATCAAGGCCTGCCTCATCGCCCAATCGCTGAACCAGATAGCCCAGGCTTACGGCGAGCGGTCCTCGATTCTGGAAAACGCTCACATCCGCGTCGCGTTCGCCTGCAATGACGACCGCACGGCGATGCGCATTTCCGACATGCTGGGCGCCACGACGGAAACCCGCGCGCAGATGAACTACGCCGGCTCGCGCATGGCGCCCTGGCTCAATCACACGACGGTTTCACGCCAGGAAGTGCCGCGACCGCTGCTGACGCCCGGCGAGGTGATGCAGCTGCCCGCCGACGACGCCCTCATCCTTCCAGGCGGCGCGCCGCCCATCCGCGCCCGCAAGATACGATATTTCGACGAGCCTTTCCTTCTGGCCCGCGTCAAGGCGCCTTTCACCTCCCCGCGACCCTCGCCGAGCGGTCTTGCCACGGACTGGTCGAGCCCTGCCTCGACGCCAGGATCTGATCCCTCACCCCCCGCATCCTCACATGGCGAGGCCGCCCCTCGCCCGACACCATCGCCCCGGCGGCGGGGCTCGGCGTCGTCCGGTCAGTACGCCTTTGATTTTTCCACACATGACCACACGAGCAAGCCCGCCTGCGAGCGCGTTGTCATCGAGGACGACCTGGGCGCGGGCCTTGATGCGCCCTTCGAGGCGTCAGGCGCCTTGCTTCCGGATCCTGCTCCGGATCTTAAAATCCCCGGGAGATCGCCGTGAGCCGCACCCGCATCAGCGCCTATCTGGCGCCCGAACTTGCCGAAGCCCTGACGCGGGTTGCAGCGCTCAAGAACACCAGCGTGTCCGAACTCGTCGAGGATGCAATCGCGCGGTCCTTCTCGCAGGCGGGAAGAGACGCCGAGCATGCCGCAACCCTTGCAAAGCTCGACATGATCGCGCGGAGGCTTGCCCGCATCGAACACCGGCAGGACTGCGACTTCGAACTTTGCGCACACGTTGCGCGCTTCGTCATGTCGCTGGCGCCTGACATTCCCGAAGAAGACCGCGCCGTGCTCAACGCCCGCGGCGCCGGCCGTCTCAACAATGTCATCCAGGCGATCACAAGCCGGCTTGCCGCCGGCAAGAGCCTCTGGCGCGACCGGTTCGCGCACGAAAGCCCTACAGCCTCTCAGCAATCGCAACCGGAGGCTCAAGCCCAATGACGCTCGCGGCAGACGCCATCATCGACGCCTCACGCGGCCTCGCCATGCTGCACACAGCGCTTGGACCGGCAATCGCTGCGATCCTTCATGCCCCTGACACAATCGAAATCATCGTCAATCCCGATGGCTGCGTCTTTGTCGAGCGCATCGGAGAATCGCGCGCGGCGGCGGGGTTTTCGCTTGGCGCGGCTGAAGCCGAGCGCGCCATCAGGCTGATCGCTTCGCTGACCGGTTCGGAGGCGACCCGCGAGCGCCCCATCGTTTCGGCCGAACTGCCGCCCCATGGCGAACGCTTCGAAGGCGTTTTGCCGCCAGTCGCCAGGGCGCCCTGCTTCGCCATCCGCAAACCTGCAAGCCGCGTCATCCGGTTGTCGGAATATGTCGAGGACGGGGTCATCACCGCCGAACAGAAGAGCCTGCTTGAGGTCGCAATCAATGCGCGGGCGAACATCATCGTCGCAGGCGGCACCGGATCGGGCAAGACAACACTTGCAAACGCGCTGCTTGCCGAAATTGCGGCCCTCGATCAGCGCATCGTTATTCTGGAAGACACCCGCGAGCTTCAGTGCGCGGCGGCCGACGTCGTCGCCCTGAGAACACAGCCGGGCTCTGTCTCGCTTGGCGATCTCGTGCGCTCGACCATGCGGCTGCGACCCGATCGCATCGTCGTCGGCGAGGTGCGCGGCCGGGAGGCGCTCGATCTTCTCAAGGCCTGGAATACGGGTCATCCCGGCGGGCTCGCCACCATTCACGCCAATTCGGCGCGCTCCGCGCTTGCGCGTCTCGAGCAACTGGCGATGGAGGGCGCGGCCAGTCCGCCCACCGCCCTGATCGCCGAGACCATCGATCTCGTCGTCTTCATTGAACGCGGCGGCCGGGCGGGACGCAAACTCTCTCAAATCTACGCCCCCTCAAAGCCGATCCCCGATTGCGCGCAGTCCAACCAATCCTTCCTCCCCGAAACGCTTTCCTGAACCATGACGGAGACATTCATGACCCTTGCCCGATCCCGCGCTCGCCTCCTCCGCCTTCTAGGCGCTCAAGGCCTTGCGCTCATCCTTGCCCGGTCCGCACTTGCAGCGACGACGGGCGGCAGCGGCATGCCATGGGAGGGCCCGCTGACGGCGGTCATGGATTCGATCACCGGGCCGGTCGCCCGCGTCATCGCCATCCTCATCATCGTCGCAACCGGCCTTACCCTCGCCTTCGGCGATGTCGGCCAGGGCTTCAAGAAACTGATCCAGATCCTCTTTGGACTTGCGATCGCGTTTGCGGCCGCAAGCTTCTTCCTGCCGCTCGTGGGCGGCGGCGGCGCGCTTCTTCCCTGACATTCACGTTCGCTGAGGTTCCCCTTCACCGACCTTCCTGGAGATCCTGACAATGACCACGCCTGAGGACGCGCCCGGCTATTTTGCTCCGATCCGCCAGTCGCTCGTAGCCCCCATTCTGGTTGGCGGAGCGCCGCGCAGTTTCGCCATTCTCAACGGCACGCTTTGCCTCGTGATCATCTTTTCCGGGGCCATCCTCGCGGGTCTCGCCATGGGGATTGTGGGCCATCTCGCCGGCGTCTTTCTCGCACGCAGGGATCCTGATGCAATCGACGTCCTTGCGCGCGGCATGCGCATTCCGCCCCGCCTTGAAATCTGATCCAGCCACACCCGACACCGAAATGGACATGCCCGAGCGATGATGAGTTTCGCGCCTTACGCCCACAAACCCAATCGGCTTGAAGACTTTCTTCCATGGGGGCTTCTGGTTGCGAAGGGCGTCATTCTCAACAAGGACGGATCGTTCCAGACGACCGCCCGCTTTCGCGGGCCGGATGTCCGATCATCAACGCCTGAAGAACTGGTCTCCTTTGCGGCGCGCGCGAATAACGTCTTCCGCCGCCTTGGATCCGGATGGGCGATCTTTATCGAGGCCGAGCGCCAGCCCATCACCGCCTATCCAGAGGGCGCGTTCGAGGACGACCTGTCACGGCTCATCGATTGTGAACGGGCGGAAGCCTTCGAGGCGGAGGGCGCCCGTTTTGAAACCCTGCATCATCTCACCTTGCAATGGCGCCCGCCGCCGGAGGCGCACACCCGGGCGTCCGCCTTCCTGTTCGAGCGCGAGGACGAGACCGTAAACGCCTCCTTGAGGCGCCGCAGCGCCGACGCCAGCGCCTTATCCGCGGCAAGGATCGCGCATGAGGCGCTCGAGGCGTTCCAGCGCGCCGCCTCGCACGCGCTTGGTCTTTTTGAAGGCCTCGTCGTCGATTTCCAGCGCCTGAGCGATGATGAGACGCTGAGCTATCTCAAACGCGCCGTGTCGCCCGGCAAGGCTGCGGTTCGCGCACCGGCCGCCGCCGCCTTTCTCGATGGACTTCTCTGCGAGGCGCCGCTCATCGGCGGCGCAAGGCCGATGCTGGGCGATACCCATCTGCGCGTTCTTACGATCAAGGGCTTCCCGCCGTTCTCGTCTCCGGGACTGCTTGATGATCTCAATGCGCTCGCGATCCCGTTTCGATGGATGACCCGCTATCTCTGCCTCGACCGGGAAGAAGCGATCAAGGAACTGACAAAATGGCGAAGGCTCTGGTTCTCCAAGCACAAATCTCTCGCCGCCCTTCTCAAGGAAGTCATGATGAGGGAGACAGCGACCTTCTCCAATCCTGACGCGCTCGCCAAGACAGAAGAGGTCGATGCAGCCCTTGAAGAGGTCGGAGCGGAGACCGTCGGCTTCGGGTATCTCACCTCGACGCTTGTCGTTACCGGAACAAGCGCGGAAGACGCCGATGAAAGGCTTCGCCTCATCGATCGCGCCGTCTCGATGCGCGGGTTCTCGAGCGTCGCTGAAAGTCTCAACAGTGTTGAAGCCTGGCTCTCCAGTCTTCCCGGCCATGCCTGGGCGAATGTCCGCAAGCCAATGGTCTCGACCCTCAACCTCGCCCACATCGCTCCGCTTTCAACACCCTGGGCGGGGGAGAGATGGAACCAACACCTCGACGCTCCGCCATTGGCGATGGTTCGAACCGAGGGCTCAACGCCATTCCGGCTCGATCTCCACGTCGGCGACGTTGGCCACACGCTGATTGTCGGACCGACGGGCGCAGGCAAGTCCGTCCTCCTTGCCTTCCTCGCCCTCCAGTGGAAGCGCTATGCCGGGGCCAGGGTCTTCATTTTCGACAAGGGCGGCTCGGCGCGCGCCGCCCTGTTGGGTCTTGGGGGCGCAGCCATCGATCTTGGCTGCGCCGGCGTTCCAGCCTTCCAGCCGCTTGCCCATATCGATACCGCCCCGGGGAGAACCGCCGCGTTCGAGTGGCTTCGCACGCTCCTCCTTCAGGACGACGTTCCAGATACGCCGGAAGCAAGAGAGACCATCTGGTCAGCGCTTGAAAGCCTCGCGACAGCGCCGATCGAACAGCGCCACCTTACGGGCCTTCGACTTCTGGTTCAGGACGCCCGTCTTCAATCGGCCCTGCTCGCCTATACTGAGGAAGGTCCCTATGGCGCACTCTTCGACGGCGCCGAAGACCGCCTCACCTTGAGCACAAACGTCCTCTTCGAAATGGAGGAGATCATGGCCCGGCCGAAGGCGGCCGCGCCCGCGCTACTTTATCTTTTCAATCGCCTTGAAGCCGAGTTCGATGGCCGGCCGGCGCTTCTCATTCTCGACGAGGCCTGGCTCTTTCTCGATTCGCCCGTTTTCGCTGCACGAATCCGCGAATGGCTCAAGACGCTGCGCAAGAAGAATGTCGCGGTCATCTTTGCAACCCAGTCGCTGGCGGACATTTCGGCAAGCTCGATCGCCCCTGCGCTCATCGAATCGTGCCCGACACGCATCTACCTCCCCAACGAACGCGCCTTCGAACCGCAACAATGTGAGGTCTATGAGCGCTTCGGCCTCAATGCGACGGAAATCGCCCTTCTCGCAACCGCGCGGCGCAAGCAGGACTATTACTATGCCAGCCCCAAAGGCCGCAGGCTGTTTGATCTGGCCCTGGGGCCGATCGCCCTTTCAGTCTGCGCCGCCTCCGACGCCCGTTCGCGCCAGCTCGTCGCCCAGCTTGAGACCACACCCGACGCTTCCGCATTCTGGCGCCGCTTCTTGAGAGCAAAGGGCCTTGCCTGGGTGCTCGACGCGATCGATGCGCCGGGCGAGCGATCGGGTGATCCCAACGATGTTTCATCTGACACAAGACTGGAGCCGATTTCATGACCAACGCCCGCACCTTGTCGCATCGCTTGCTGCGCGCCTGCGCATCGCTTGCAGCTCTCGTCCTTCTCGCAGGCCCGGCCAAAGCCCAACTTGCCGTCATCGATCCCCTCAATCTCATCCAGACAGCGCTTTCCGCTGCTCGCGCGCTTGAACAGATCGACAATCAGGTGACGCAGATCACGAACCAGGTGAAGGCGCTCGAAAATGACGCCAGGAACCTTGCGCGGCTTGGACAGTCCTATTCGCCCGAACTCGTCTCCCGCCTTAAGGAAATGGACCAGCTGGTCGATGAAGCCAAAGGCGTCGCGCTTTCGCTTCGTGACACGCGCGAAGCGCTGCAAACCCTCTACACGGGCGATTATCGCAACAGCGATATCGCCGAGCGGGCGCGCGCCGCAGCGCAACAGATCGACAACGCCCGCTTTGGTCTTCAAAGGGCGCTTCTGATGCAGGCCGAAGCCAGCGACCAGCTGCGGCAGGATGAAACGACCCTGGCCGCCCTTGGCGCCGCCAGTCAAAATGCATCCGGCGCGCTTTCCGCACAGCAGGCCGGAAACGAACTCCTGGCCTTCGAAGCCGAACAATCCATGCGCCTTGAAGCGCTGTTGCTCGCCGACAATCGCGCCGAAGCGCTCGCACGGGCGCGCGACATGGAAGTGCGCGCCGAGGCCCGCGCCCAGCACGACCATTTCTTCAGCACGGCGACGTCCGCCTATCCAGGCCCGCGGCCCTGGAACTGATCGCGCGAAGGCCATGACTACAGGCGGGGGGGATTTTGGCATGACCGACTTTTCAGCGATCGACGGATTTCTGGCGACGTTCTCGACCTATATCGATTCAGGCTTTGGCCTCATCTCCGGCGACGTCACCTCGCTTGCCGCCAGTCTCATCGTCATCGATGTAACGCTGGCAGCCCTCTTCTGGGCCTGGGGCGCCAACACCGACATCATCCAGAGCCTCATTCGCAAGACTCTATACGTCGGGGCCTTCGCCTGGCTCATGGGCAATTTTGCAATGCTGTCCGGGGTCATCTTCGACAGCTTCGCGCGTCTTGGCCTCAAGGCGTCAGCGGCGAGCTTCGGGGCTGAAACGCTGGCGCGTCCGGGCGTCGTCGCATCCGAAGGCCTCTCTGCGTCAAAACCCATCTTCGATCATATCAATGTCATCGCACCCGGTCCAATCGAGTTCTTCGCCAACCTGCCGGAAGTGATCCTTCTCCTCATCGCAGGCCTTCTTGTCATGGCGGCCTTCTTTATCCTCTCGATCCAGCTCTTCGTCCTCATCGTCGAGTTCAAGCTGACGACGCTGGCGGGCTTCGTCCTCGTTCCCTTCGCCTTCTGGCGCCAGACGACCTTCCTCGCCGAGCGCGTCCTTGGCGGTGTTGTTGCAGCCGGCGTCAAGGTTCTGGTTATCGCCATCGTCATCGGCATCGGATCGGGTCTCTTTGCGACCTTGCGCACGTCGCTGGGTTCGGCGGACATGACCATCGATCAGGCCTTCGCGGTGGTCCTGGGCGCCTTGACGCTGATGGGCCTTTCTATCTTCTGCCCCGGCCTTGCCGCCGGGCTCATTTCCGGCGCGCCGCAACTCTCCGCCGGCGCGGCGGCGGGTACGACGCTCGGCGTTGTCGCAGCTTCCGGCGGCGGATTGATTGCGGGCCAGACGCTCGGAGGCGCCCTTGCCCGCAGCGCCCGTGCAGGGACAGCCGCAACAATCGCATCGGCCGGCGGCTTGCGCGAAGCTGCAAGGCTCGGCGCGCTGCGCACCGGCCTTGGCGGGCCTTATGCAGCGCCGCTCAACGCCGCGGTCGGATTAAGCGCTGCTGCTGCAGGCGGCATGCGCCAGGCCGCCGGCGCGCTTGCCTCGCGCTTTCGCGCCAGCGCCTCAAGCGGCGCCCGCGCGGTCGCCGCCGCAGCTCAAGGCGCGGCCGCACCGGCAAGTAAGGGCGGCGCCGGAGCGTCTCCTCCGCCGGCAAATGACGGCCAGCCGGGCTGGGCGAACCGGTTTCGCAAGGCGCAGGGCCTCAGGGATGCCGTTCAGATCGCCGCCCAGACCATCGCGCGCGGTGATGCTCATGCCGCCAGCCAGGGCCCGGATCTCAAACAGCCAAAGGAGTAGGACATGTCCCCGTCCGCGCGATCGGCGCGCTATGCCAGGACCGAAGAGCCCGATACGCCCTATCGAAAGGCGCACGAGCTTTGGGATGCGCGCATGGGCTCAGCCCTCGCACACGCCCGGACCTGGCGCCTCGCAACATTCCTCAGCCTCATGCTCGGCATGCTCGCTGCAACCCTTGCGATCATGGCTTCGCTGAGGCCCTCCGCCGTCCCTTTCGTCATCGAAGCCAGCGAAAGCGGCGAGACCCGGCTCATCGGACCCGCAAGGCGCGCGGCCACGCTCAACGACGCCGAGATCGCCTGGCATCTCGCCCGGTTCATCGAAGACATCCGCAGCCTGCCGGCCGATCCGGTCGTCCTCAGGCAAAACTGGCTGAGGGCGTATGACTGGGCGACTGAGGCAGGCGCGGCCTCGCTCAACGCCATGGCCGGCGCCGATGATCCCTTCGGGAAGGTCGGCAAGGAAACCATCGCCATCGAAGTGCTCTCGGTCGTCCGCGCAAGCCCCGCAAGCTTCCAGCTGCGCTGGCGGGAAACCACCTACGCCTCGGGCGTCGTGGTCAAGTCAGAACGTTTCACCGGCGTCGCCACGATCGTCATTGATACGCCCACAACGCCCGATGCGATCGAGAAGAATCCCCTCGGCCTCTTTGTTCACGCCTTCACCTTCTCACGGGACCTCGGACAATGATTCAATTTCATCGCATGAGCCTCCTTGCAGGCCTTCTCGCACTCATTGCAACGCCCACCTTCGCTAAGCCCGCCAAACATGGCGATGATCTTGCCGCCGCCAATGCTCAAAGCGTCAGGCAATCCAGCGATGCCGACCGTGTTGGCGCGCTTACGGTTTTCACGTTCGAAAAGGGGGCGCTTTACGCCATCAAGGCGGCGCCGCAACGCATCACCGACATCGCGCTTGAAACGGGAGAGACCATCCTTTCGATTTCGGCGGGCGATACGGCGCGCTGGATTGTGGGAGACGCCCACTCAGGCGAGGGCGAAACCTCACGCGCTCACGTGCTTATAAAGCCCAACGCAGCAGGGCTTACCACCAACCTCGTGCTCATGACGGATCGGCGCGCATACCATCTCGAACTCTCAAGCCTTGAGGACGCCGCCATGGCGGAAGTCTCCTGGCGATACCCGGCCAGTCTCGTCGAGACGCTCGCCAATCCCCCGCTGGCGCATCATCCAAAGGCGGCGATCTCGCCCACGAAGTTCAACCTCGATTATACGATCACAGGCGGAAGGACGCCATGGCGCCCCATCGGCG
>WGNE01000021.1 GCA_016124645.1 Alphaproteobacteria bacterium | reverse complement strand
GTCTTCGTCCGGCTCGATGGCATAGGCGTCGATGTCCTGCGCGCGCACCGCCTTGCGGTTCAGGAAGCCGTATTCGAAATCCGCCAGCGCGCGCACCACCTGCGCCGCGCCCACCAGCTCGCCGCCCTGTGGGCCCATTACCTCGTCCGGCGTATAATAGGGCGGCACGGCCACGGCGTTGAACTGCTGCGTCCCGCCTTCGGCCTTCAGGGTGAATTTATGCTTTTTCGCCACCGCTTCCGCCGAAAAATCCTCTTTCAGGGAATTGCCCGCCTGTTCCGTTTCCGTCGCCATGCGTTTTTCCTTTCGTTACGCGCTTCACCGCAATAATACGAATCATGATAGACCGATAAAGTTAAGAAAAATATAAGCTGCCGGAGTTTTTGCGATAACCACCCGAAAACGCAGGATTTTCCGGCGTTTTGCTGTATAATGCCAAAGCCGCCTGCATATCGAAACCGGGCGGCCAAGGGGTTTTGCAAAACATGAAGCGTTTCATCATCTGGTTCACCCTGCTCGCCTGCGCCGGCGCGGCGGCTTTCATCTTCCTGCACCGCACGCGCGGGGTGGAGGTGGTCACGCCCCTGCGCGACACCGCGATCAAGGCCGTCTATGCCACCGGCACGGTGGAGCCGACGGTGATGATCCCGATCGCGCCGCGCGTGGCCGGACGCATCATGTCCCTGAATGCGGACGAAGGCCAGCGGGTGAAAAAGGGCGAGCTGCTCGCGCAGCTGGAGGACACGGATTTGCAAAAATCGCTGGAGGAGCAGCAGGCGCTGCTCGACCAGGCGGAAAAGGACTATGCGCGCAAGGCCTCGCTGCTCAAGACCAACGCGGTCGCGCATGAGATCGTGGAGCAGGCCGCCGCCGCGCGGGACGCGGACAAGGCCGCCGTCGCGCAGATACAGGCGCAGATCGACTACATGAAACTGACTGCCCCCGCGGACGGCACCATCATCCGCCGCGACGGGGAGGTCGGCCAGCTCATCCCCGTGAACCAGCCGGTGTTCTACATGGAATGCTGCGCGCCCATGCGCATCGCCGCCGAGGTGGACGAGGAGGACATCGCCCTCGTCCAGCCGGGGCAGAAGGTCGTCATCAGCGCGGACGCTTTTCCGGGCAAGGTCTTTGACGGCACGGTGCAGAGCATCACGCCCAAGGGCGACCCCGTCGCGCGCAGCTACCGCGTGCGCATCGGGCTTGACGGCGACACGCCGCTGATGGTCGGCATGACGGCGGAAACCAACATCGTCATCGAAACCAAAAAGAACGCGCTGCTCATTCCCGCGACATCCGTCGTCGGCGGGCATGTCTGGCTTTTGCAAAAGAACGGCACGCTGAAATCCGCGCCCGTGAAAACCGGCATTTCCACGGTGAAGGCGGTGGAGGTTCTGGAGGGGCTGGACGATAAATCCGCCGTCGCGCGCGACGCGGGGACGGAAGGGCTGAAGGACGGAATGCGCGTGCGCCCGTCTTTCGGCGAATGGCAGGACAAGTAAGGAGAGAACATGCGCCTGCTGGCCTTCATCGCCCTGAAACACCTGCTGGCGCGCAAGCGGCAGAGCATCGTCTCGCTTCTGGGCATCGTCATCGGGGTCGCGTTCTTCCTCACCATCTCCTCGCTCATGCAGGGATCGGAGAAGGACTTCATGAAGCGGCTGGTGGACAATTCGCCGCATATCACCGTCTATGACGAATACCGCACGCCGCGAAAACAGCCGCTGCAAACCCTGCACCCCGACGCCGTCATCGAGCTGCGGCACGTCACGCCGGAGACGGAGACGCGCGGCGTGCGCGGATACCGCCAGATCCTCGACCAGCTGCAGGCGACGCCGGGCGTGCGCGCCTCCGCCGTTTTGACGGCGCAGGCGATTTTAAGCTACGCGGGGCGCGACATCAGCCTGAACCTGAACGGCATGATCCCTTCGGAAATCCGCGACATCACCACCATCGAGGACCACATGACGCAGGGCGGCGTCGATGACCTCATCGCCAACCGCGACGGCATCATCGTCGGCGAGGGGCTGATGAAGAAGGAAAACCTGCGCATGGGCGACAA
Source organism: Alphaproteobacteria bacterium (assembly GCA_016124645.1). GTDB lineage: Bacteria > Pseudomonadota > Alphaproteobacteria > Micavibrionales > UBA2020 > WGNE01. The sequence goes on along the minus strand of WGNE01000021.1, from coordinate 44,589 downwards.
CATCACCCTCGCCTCCTCCACGGGGCAGGTGCGCACCTTCAAGATCGTCGCCGCTTTCCGCACCGGCCGCGCGAATTACGACGAAACGGAAGCCTTCGTCGATATCAAGCGCGTACAGGCCATGACCGGGCGCAGCAACCGCGCGAATTCCATCATCATCAAGCTCGCCGATCCGAATGCGGCCCTCGCCTTCTCCCGCGCGCTCGAGGCGCGCATCGGCTATAAATCCGTTTCGTGGCAGGAGGCATCGGAAGACCTGATGAGCACGCTGTTCATCCGCAACCTCATCATGTATTCGGTGGTCAGCGCGGTGCTCATCGTCGCGGCCTTCGGCATCTACAACATCATCTCGACCGTGGTGATGGAAAAGCACCGCGACATCGCGATCTTGAAATCCATGGGCTTTCAGGCGCTCGACATCCAGCACATCTTCCTCGTGCAGGGCGCGCTGCTGGGCATCGCGGGCTGCCTGACCGGGTTGCCGCTGGGCATGGCGCTGATGACCGCGCTGGGCCGCGTGCGCTTCAAGCCGCCGGGCCTGACCGACCCCGTCAACATGCCGCTGGACTGGAGCGCGCCGCAATTCATCCTCGCGGGTTCCTTCGCCTTCGCCGCCGCGGTGCTGGCCAGCTACCTGCCCGCGCGCAAGGCGGCGCAGGTGCAGCCGGTGGATATCCTGCGGGGCAATACATGACCGGCGCGGCGAAAAAAGCGGCGCAAGAGCCGCAAGGCGATTTCCTGCTGGAGGCGCGCGAGGTCGCCCGCGTTCTGGAGGGCGATGTGCCCGTGCATCTGGTGCGCGGGGTGAGCCTGACGGTGAAGGCGGGGGATTTCCTTGCCATCACCGGGCCTTCGGGCTCGGGCAAGTCGTCGCTGCTCTACCTGCTGGGGCTGCTGGACACGCCGAGCACGGGAGAGGTCTTCATCGGCGGGCGCGACGCCTCGATGCTGAACGACGACGCGCGGGCGCGGGTGCGGCTGGAAAACCTCGGCTTCATCTTCCAGTTCCACTTTTTGCTGCCCGAGTTCACCGCGCTTGAAAACGTGATGATGCCGATGCGCAGGCTGGGCAGGCTTTCGGACAGGGAGATAAAGGCGCGCGCGGAAAAGCTTTTGACCGACCTCGGCCTTGGCGACCAGGTGAAAAAGCTGCCCCGCCAGATGTCGGGCGGGCAGGCCCAGCGCGTCGCCATCGCGCGCGCGCTCGCCAACGACCCCATGCTCATCCTGGCGGACGAGCCGACCGGCAACCTCGATACCGCTTCCAGCCGGAACGTACAAATGATATTGAAGGATATAGCGGCGCAGGGAAACCGCGCCGTTGTGGCCGTCACCCATGAAACGGATTTCGCGGAAAAGGCCGGACGGCGGATACACCTCGTCGATGGCCGGATCGCGGAAAACGCTTGAAACCACAGGGAACCTTATAAAATGCGCTTTTTCTTCAAACGCCTCATCCCCCTCGTCCTGCTTTTGTTCATCGGGGCCGTCGCGCTTTGCGTCTATTGGCCGCAGATGCAGGGCCACAGCATCGAGCTGTCGAAGGAAGTGAAGGACTTCTACGCCCTGCCCGACCTGCCCCCCGCGCAGAACGGCTGGTACGCCATCGACGGCCTTTTCGACCTCCACGTCACGCCGAAAACGCGGGAGGAAAAGCTGAAGGCCGCGATCGACAACCTGCCCGGACGGCGCGGCCCGCAAATAAAGGTGAAGGACGCCGACGCCATCGACGATATTTTCGCGACCAGCATCGCCTCCAACGCCAAGCCGGTTTTTTCGACGCGGCGCATCGCGCGCATCAGCGGACTTTTGAAGGACAACGACGCGCTTTTGCAGCGTTACGAGAAGATGTTGTCCTTTGACGCCTACCAGTCCCCGCCCTGCGACAATATCTTCAAGCGCGGAACGGATGATTCCGCCCTGCTCTCGCTGGCGCGGCTCTCCTTCCTGAAAGCCGCCGTGACGCTGAACAAGGGCGAACGCGGGACCGCGGTTTCCGACTGGCTGGCGCAGATGGAAAGCGCGCGGAAAATCTGGCTCTCGCCTTACCTCTCCATCTCCAAGCGCATCAGCTTTCGCAAGATCTGGCGCGCGGGGCTGCAGGCCTTCTTCCTGCTGATGAACAACGCGCCGCAGGAATTGCTGGCCGACAAGGACAAGGTGGAGGCCGTGCTGGCCCCCGTGCCCCCCGGCGGCTGGCGCGCGGACGGCGCGGTGCGCATCGAATCCGCCTGCCAGGCGCTGGGCGGGCAGTTCGCCCCGCTTTACCGCGGCGCGACGGATTCGCGCGAGGCGCTCTTCCTCGCCACCACCTTGCAGCCCAATACGCTGATGAAGGTGGTGCACGACGAATCCCTCCTTTTGTACCGCCAGGCCTTTTCGACCAACGAGGTGCGCGAGGTCGCAAGGCGGCTGAAGCTGCTGGAAAAATCGCTGGATGCGAAGATCGACAAATCGGCGACGGCGGTCACCTCCGCCGATTTCGTCAACCCCGCTGCCTTCACCGCGCAGCGACGCGCCATCACTACCTATTACGCCTATACCCGCGTGAAATGGCTGGCGGTGGGGCTGCAGCTTTTCCCCGACGTGGTTCAGGACGAAATGTCGCGCCTGCCCTATATCGCCTTCAAAGAGCTGGCGGCGGGCGACTACCCCGGGCGCATGGACGGCGTGCAGCAGATGGCCGCGACCCTGCCGCAATACGGCATCGACAAGCGCAAGTATTTCTGGACGGACAACGTCCGCCGCTTCGGGGTCGAGGGCACCTACGGGCTTTGCACCACCTTCCCCGGCACCCTCAAGCCCGAGCGGCCCGAGACTTTCTGCATGGCCGCCGGCCTTGCCGACCGGACGAACTGAGGAAGACGGGACACAGCAAGCGCATGACCGCGATCTTCTTTTCACTGGCGACTTTCGTTTCCACCTTCGGCGGCGGGCTTTTCGCGCTGAGGTACAACGACCGCCTGCACTACATCCTCAGCTTCACCGCCGGGGTCTTGCTGGGCGTGGTCAGTTTCGACATCCTGCCGGAAATCTTCCGCCTCGCGGGCGCGCACGGGCTGGCGCCGACGGCGGGGATGGTCGCGCTGGTCGCGGGCTTCCTGTTCTTCCACAGCCTCGAGAAATTCCTGCGCCTGCACCACGCGCAGGAAGGCGGCTACGCCGACCACCGCCACCCGCGGCTGGGGGTGTTTTCCGCCCTCGCACTCGCCGGGCACAGCTTCATGGACGGGGTGGGCATCGGCCTCGCCTTCCAGGTCGGCGAAGGGGTGGGCTTCATCGTCGCCCTTGCCGTCATCGCGCATGATTTCTGCGACGGGCTGAACACCGTGAGCCTGATGCTGGTCAACAAGAACACCACCCAGCGCGCCATGACCATGCTGCTCATCGACGCCGCCGCGCCGGTGCTGGGCGCGGCCTCGACCCTGCTGTTCCGCCTGCCGCCTTCGGCCCTCGTGCCCTTCCTCGGGTTCTTCGCGGGGTTCCTGCTTTACATCAGCGCGGCGGATATTTTGCCGGAAGCGCATTCGAAGGCCTCGGGCTTTCGCGTATTGCGACTCATCGCCCTCACCTGCCTTGGCGCGGCTTTCATTTTCGGCGTCACCCGGATAGCGGGCTGAAAACGCGAAAACCCGCAGGCCGGAAGACGGCCGCGGGCTTTCCCGGCGCCTGCGGGCGAAGTTATTCGACAGGCGCGTCGTCCATGTCTTTGTCCATATCTTTGTTCATGTCTTTGTTGTCGCCGGCATCATCGTCCTTGGTCGATGCGCCGCCGGTGTCGCCGACCGCGTTATAGGCCTTCAGCTCGGCGGGGCTGATAGCGCCGCTCTTGTCGGTGTCGATGACGTCGAAGGCCGATGCGTCCGCGTCAGACTTCATGAACTCGTCACGGCTGATGGAACCGTTCTTGTCCGTATCAAGCGTGGCAAAGTCAAGCGTCTTGACGGGCGTCGTGGCAGGTGCAGCCGTGGCCGCGCTATCCGGCGCATCCTTCATGGCGGCGGAAGCGCCGCCGATATCGGACTCCACGAATGCGGCGACGGACAGGGCGAACATCGTGGCCAGCGCCAGCGGTGCAAAATGGATCTTTCTCATGGGAAACACGCTCCTTTCATGTGGTCTTTCGTTGTTTTCCCCGGCAGCGGCGGGGGCCGCGACCGTCTTTCACTCCGCAAACGCGCCCGCCGCGCGGCGGTTCCCCGCCTTTCACTCCATCCTCGATCCCCTCTTTGAAAACAAGCCGTTACCCGCTATCATCCGGTCATGAGCAAGGCCTTCACCACCGAAAACGAAAACGCCCCCGAAGAGGACATCGAGGAACCCGACGTCCTGCCCGCGGGCTTCAAGAACTACATGACGCCGAAGGGCTTCGCCGCCCTGCAGGAAGAGCTGCGCGTGCTCACCACGGACGAACGTCCCAAGGTGGTCGAGATCGTCAGCTGGGCGGCGGGCAACGGCGACAGGTCCGAGAACGGGGATTACCTTTACGGCAAGAAACGCCTGCGCGAGATCGACCGGCGCATCCGCTACCTGATGAAGCGGCTGGAAAGCGCGAGCGTGGCCGACCCCGCCCGCCAGCAATCCCTCGAGCGGGTGTTCTTCGGCGCGACCGTGACCTACGCCCATGAAGACGGGCGGGAGGCGACCGTCACCCTCGTCGGCGTGGACGAGATCGATCTCGACGCCGGGCGAATCAGCTGGGTGTCCCCCGTCGCGCGCGCCCTGATGAAGGCCCGGGTGGGCGACGAGGTGACCCTGCGCACCCCCGCGGGGGCCGAAACCCTCGAAATTCTCGACATCGTCTATAAAGGCTGAACCCGCGCCCCCGCCCGCAACGCAAGCCCGGCGCAATATTGTTAACCTTTTTCTGTTATGATTTTCCCTATGGATTTCATGACTTTGCGGGGGGAGCTGACATGGAACAACAAAACGCGGAACAACAAAGCGCGCCCGTCGCCGACAATGCCGGCAACGCGCCCCCGCCGCCACCACCGACCGGAAGCGGGCAGAAGAAGATCAAGGTCAACCGCCTGATCTACCGCGGCACGACGGGGGGCATCTACAAGATCTGGTTCAAGCAGTTCCTGCTCTCCCTCGTCACGCTGGGCATCTACAAATACTGGGGCAAGACCAACATCCGCCGCTACCTCATCGGCGCGATGGAGCTGGACGGCGACCGCTTCGAATATCACGGCACCGGCAAGGAGCTGATGAAGGGCGCCGTCAAGATCGTGCCCTTCTACGTCATCTTCATGATCATCGTCGTGGCGGCGCAGGCCGCGATGGGCGTGGACGAGAACGCACAGTCCGTCACCACCTTTCTGATGATGCCGCCACTGTTCTACTTCATCGCCATCGCCACCTACAGCGGTTTTCGCTACCGCATCAACCGCATCAGCTGGCGCGGCATCCGTGCGCGCATGGGCGGCTCGGCCCTGCGCTACGGCGGCTATTACATGAAGGGCACGCTCATCAAGTTCTTCACGCTGGGCTTCATGAGCCCCTCGGTCGATCTCGGCCGCTGGGAATACCGGATGAACAACGTCAGCTTCGGCACCGTGCCCTTCAAGGCGAAATGCGACCCCGCCAACCTGCGGCAGGTGAATACCGTCACGCTTTTGCTCGCGCCCTTCACGCTGTTCCTCTCGCGCCTGTGGTACCACGCGGCGCTGCAGCGGGAGAGCATGCGGGGCTTGTCGCTGGGACCGCTGCGTTTCCGCTCCACCCTGACGGGGCTGGACTTCTTCCTGTTCTTCCTCGGCAACTTCGCGCTCGTCATCTTCACGCTGGGCTTCGGCGCGCCGCTGGTGCTGGCGCGGCGGGCGCAGATTTATTCGCGCTTCGTCGCCATCGGCGGAGACCTCGACGATTTCAAGACCGCGCAGGTGCCCGAAGGCATCGCCGGCGACGCCGAGGGGCTGCAAAGCCTGCTCGACATCGACGTCGGCTTCATCGGGGCGTAAGCGGAGGCGGCATGACCAGTTTCACCGGCAGGTTCTACGACGGCGAGGGCAGCACCCCGCAACAGGTGCGCGTCGATGCGAGCCCGGGCGGGCTGCGCCTGAGCGGCGCGGACGGCCGCACCCTGCGCGACTGGACGTGGGGCGAGGTTTTCGTCGTCAGCAAGCCCGGCGGCGGCATGCGCGCCACGCTGGGACACGAAGGCGACGCCGCGCGGCTGGCCGTGCCGGACGCGGCATGGGCGCCCTGCGTTTCACCTTATATAAAGGAAATGCACGACGGGCCCGGCGCGGGTTCCTTCCGCTTCGCCGCCATCGTCGCCGCCTGCTGCGTCGCCCTTATCGTGGCCCTGCCCTATATCATGGACGACCTCGCCCTTTACGTCCCCGAAGCGTGGCAGGACACGGTGGGCGAGCAGACCGTCGCGAGCATCACGCGCGAGGCGCCCGCCTGCCACGCGCACAGGCTGGCGGACACCGCGCTTTCCCGCCTGACCAAGCAACTGGACGCGGACGGCAGGGGCATGAAGCTCCATATCGTCGCCAGCGGAGAGGTCAACGCGCTGACGACGACGGGCCACAACCTCATCGTTTTCGCGGGGCTGCTGCGTACCGCCTCGTCGCAGGCGGAGCTGGCGGGGGTGCTGGCGCATGAGATCGGTCACGCGCATTACCATCACGCCATCCGCGGGCTGGTGCGCGACCAGGGCATGGCGCTGCTCATCAACGGCTTCGCGGGGGGCAACGGCGCGTCGCTGGGCGCGGCGAACACGCTGCTTTCCCTGAAGGGCACGCGCAAGTTCGAGGCGCAGGCCGACGCCTACAGCCTGCAGGCCATGACCCGCAACGGCTACGACCCGCACGGGCTCATCGCTTTCCTGACACGCATGGAAAACCTGCAGAAGATGGAGAAATACGTGCCCGAATGGGCGATGTCGCACCCCGGCACGGCGCACCGCGTGGCCACGCTGACCAAGGCCGCCGCCGAATTGCCGCCCCACCCCGCGCCCTACAAGCTGCCCTTCAGCAAGGCCGAATGGCGCGAGATCAAGCACTATTGCGACGACGACATGCCGCATGTCCCGAAGCCGCCGGAAAAACAGCGCCGTCCCGCACCGCAAGCTCCCTACAAAAACCACGAAGCCCCGCAATGGCAACGCCGCGATACGAGCCGCGACCAGCCGATATAAACAGGGTGGCAAAGCCCTTTCCCCTCGCCCCCTTCCGTGACTGTCTAAATCTCCCCCCGCTTCAATCCCCGTAAAACAAACCGTCCGGCGGCAAGCGGCGCAGATGCGGCTGTTATTCGGCTTGACGGGTTCTTATATTTATAGCAAATTGGTTCTTCCTCAGGCCGAATGCGCTTTCGGGGACGGTGCGGTTTTCTTGCAGTGGAATTGTTTCCCGCCCGTCATGATCCCGCCATTCCCAAAACAGCCACGACATGCGCCCCCGTCTTTTGCGCGGGGGAGCTGGCGTCGGTTCTCAACGGGAAATCCTTCGCCGCGCATGAAGATGACTTCATGACAACGTAAGGAAAAAAACCATGACGCAGAAGAAACCCGCAAACAAAGACAAGACCAAGGCCGAATTCAAGAAAAAGGCCGAATTCAAGAAAAAGGCCGAATTCAAGAAAAAGGCCGAATTCAAGAAAAAGGCCGCAAAAGGCAAGAAAGCGTCCGGCAAAAAGCCTGCGGCGAAGAAAAAGCCCGACGCCGAAAAGAAAAACCCGCCCCCGCCGCCCTCCATCTTCAGCGGCCGTGGCGGTTGCTGGGGCACCGGCCGCGGCGGCATGGGCTGGTAAGGCTTTGCGGCCATCCATCTGGCGAAGCGGCGGGGGGCTATGCCTCCCGCCGTTTCAATGCGCGCAGGATGAACCGTTCCGGCAGCAGGTGGCGCATCAGGCCTTCCGGCACGGGCAGGGGATCGGCGGTGATAAGGGCGGCGAGGATTTCGCCGGCGAGAACGGCGCCCGTGGTGCCATGCGCGCCGAAGCCGGTGGCGACGTATAATCCTTCATGATAAAGCGGCCCGTCGGTTGGCGTTTCTTTCCCGCCCGCATGGGCCTTGCAGAACGCCTCGTAATCGGGCGCGGGGCCGATGAGGGGCAGCTTGTCCGGCGTGGTCGCGCGGTATCCCGCGCGGTGGCCCGCGACGTCTTTCGCCGTGAAGCCGAATTGCGGCAGGGCGGCGTTCAGCTTTTCGAGGTTTTCAAGGTCATCTTCCCCGCGCGTCTCGGGCGCGGGCGAGAAATCCTCTTTCTGGAAGGTCGCGCCCATGGAATGCAACCCGTCCACGGCGGGGGCGATATAGCCGTCGTGGCAAATGACGGTTTGCAGTTTTTTCGATTCTTCCGTCGCCTTCAAAAGCGTCATCTGCCCGCGCAGGGGCTGCAGCGGCAGCCATGACAGCTGGTCTATATCCTTGCTTTCCTGCGCCAGCGCGACGACGACGGCGTCGGCGATGATGACCGGCTCGCCCTCCGCATCGCAAATCATCCAGCCTTTCGCGGTTTTCTCCAGCTTCGTCACCGTGGTGGCGTAGATTTTCTGCACATGCTCGTGGTCGATGAGCGCGGCGCAGAAAGCGGGCGGGCTGACCATGCCCGCCGCCGGGTGGTTGAGCGCGGTTCTGCCAGTACCCGCTGCATCCTCCACGATATGCGCGAAATCTTCGGGGTAGCCGCGCCGCGCCAGCAATTCGCGCGTGCGCTTTTGCTTCTCCGCGTTCATGTCCAGCCGCAACACGCCGCAGGGCTTCCAGTGCTTCGGCTTCAATTCCTCCAGCCTTGCGCGCGCGGCGCAAAAGGCGTGGCTGTGGTAATCGCCCAGCGGGGAGGGATCGACGGTGAGCTTCGGGTACATGATGCCGACGGGGTTGCCAGACGCGCCCGCAGCGCAACCTTCCGCGCGGTCGATAACGCCGACGCGCTGCCCCCGGTCCGCCAGCGCGCGCGCCACGGCGCAGCCCGCCAGCCCCGCGCCCAGCACAGCGACGTTGTATGTTTTCACGTCGGCGGGCGCGGGCTTTTCCCCGAATTGCGCCGCCGTCATGTTCCACTTGATGCCGTAGCCCGGCACCTTGCGCACGGTGAAGCCCGCCGCCGCCAGCCCGCGCCGCACATGCCCGGCGGAGGAAAAGCTGGACAGCGTGCCGCCCCTTGCCGTGCGCGCGGCGATGGCGTCATAGAGCGCATCGCCCCACATATCCGCGTTTTTTTTGGGCGAAAAACCGTCAAGGAACCACGCGTCGAATTTCCCCTGCAGCGCGGGCAGCATGTCGGCCACGTCGCCCAAGGCCAGCAACAGCCGGATGCGCCCGTTCGAAAACCGCAGCCCGTGAAATCCTTCGATGAGGGGCGGGTATTGCTCGCGCAGCGCGTCGGCGTATCCGGCAAGCTCGCCGAAGAAGCCGTGGATGCGTGCCAGGTCCGGCTTTTCGATCGGGTGCTTTTCGATGCTGGGGAAGGGCAGGCGCGCGCCCTTCGGCGCCGCGCGGTCGAACAGCCGGGCGGCGAGCATGAAGTTGAGGCCCGAGCCGAAGCCGAGCTCGCCAATGCGGAAAGACTCCCCGGGCATCAAAGCCGCGAAACGCGCCGCGAGATCGTTGTTTTGCAGAAAAACATATTCCGACTCCCCCGTCCCCGCGCCCTTGAGCTGGAAATAGACGTCGTCGTAATCGAGGCTTTTGAGCGAGCCGTCGTCAGACCATTGCAAACGGGCGGGTTTCAGTGTCAAAATATAAGGAGCCTCGCAGATTGATGACGGGGCCAGAATATCATATTTCGGCATAACCCCGCCATATGAGGGGCCGTACAAGGGATAATTTCGTGATCCGCGTCCTGTTCGTCTGCACCGGCAACATCTGCCGCTCGCCCACCGCCGAGGGGGTCTTCCGCCACCTCGCGCAGCGGGAGGGTATGGGCGAAGCTTTCGACGTCGATTCGGCGGGCACCACCGCCGGCCACACGGGCGAAGCGCCGGACGACCGCGCCATCCGCGCCGCCGCCGCGCGCGGGGTGGATTTGTCGGGGCTTGCCGCCCGCCCCGTGCGCCCGCAGGATTTTCAGGACTTCACCCATATCTACGCCATGGACGGCGGGCACCTGCGCAGGCTCGAAAGCCTCGCGCCGCAAGACGCGCCGGCCGCGCTGTCCATGTTCATCGCGGGCCGCGACGTGCCCGATCCGTGGTACGGCACGCAAAAGGATTTCGAGGACGTCTATGAAATGGTCGAGGCGGGCGCGAACGACATGCTGCAAAAACTGAAGGCGGAGAACGGCCTATGATCACCCCGCAGGTCACGGCCGAGATCGAAAAGGAGCTGGGCGGGCGCATCACAGCCATGGCCCCGCTGTCCGCCGCGAACAACGCGCAGATCTACAGCATCGACATCGACCGCAAGCGCAGGCTGGTCGCCAAGGTCGCGGCGGGCGGGCTCGACATCGAGGCCTTCATGCTGAAATACCTCAAGACCAAGAGCAAGCTGCCCGTGCCCGAAGTGTTCTATTCCAACGAGCATGTCATCATCATGCAGTTCATCGAGGGCCAGCACATGCTGGACGGGGCGGGGCAGGAGCAGGCGGCGGAAATGCTGGCCGAGCTGCACGGCATCGCCGCTGCGCAATACGGCTTCGACCGCGACACGCTCATCGGCGCGCTGCGCCAGCCCAACGCGCAGTCGGAGGACTGGGTCACTTTCTTCACCCACCAGCGCCTGTTCCACATGGCGCAGGAGGCCCTGAAGGAAAGCAAGATCACGACGCAGATGATGAAGCAGATAGAGCGCATCGCGCCGCGCCTGCCGGGGATATTGCAGGACTGCAACCCGCCCGCCCTCGTCCACGGGGACATCTGGAGCGGCAACGTCATCGTGCAGCGCGGCAAGGTCGCCGCCTTTCTCGACCCGGCGATATATTATGCCGACCCGGAGGTGGAACTGGCCTTCATCCGCCTGTTCAACACTTTCGACGAGGTTTTCTTCAAGCGCTACCACGAGATCCGGCCCATCAAGCCCGGCTTTTTCGAGGAACGCGCGGACCTTTACAACATCTACCCGCTGCTGGTCCACACGCGGCTCTTCGGCGCGTCCTACGCGCGCAAGGTGCAGAAGATACTGGACAGGTTCAGCTAAAGGCAGGACTCATAAAATTTCAAGGTCTCATCTATGCCCGCTTCACGCGGGCATCCGGGAAGCGCGTCTGCGCGTCATTTGACTCATGTGACGGCTGGACAGCCTTCCAGACCCCCGCGCAAGGCGGGGGTGACAATGCTCTTTTTGTTGAAAAGATTCAAAAATTAACAGGTCCGGGCCCCAAGGAATAATCAGCCGAGCTGGGCGGCGAAAATCTCCACCGTCTTTTCCACGAACTCGCTGGTCGAGCCCGCGCCGAAGCCGGCGGGGTCGAGCTTTTCCTCGACGATGAGGGTGGTCAGGCCGTGGCACAGGCTCCAGATCGCGACGGTCAAAAAGCGCGCGTCCTGCCTGCCTTCGCCCGCGGCGCGTTTCGAAAGCGCGGCGGAGATGAGCGCGTAGCTTTTGCCCGCGGTCATGGCGAGGGTGGGATATTTTTTCAGGTTCGACAATTCGCGCCCGAACATCAGCTGGAACATCGGCTTGTTGTTGACCGCGAAGCGGATGTAACTGGAAACCAGTTTCTCGATGCGCTGGCGCGTGCCGGCGGCCCCTGTCGCGTCTTCCGCCATTTGCAGGGCGAGGCGCTGGAAGCCCGTTTCGGCCACCGCCGCAAGCAATTCGTCCTTGTCGCGGAAGTGGCTGTAGGGGGCGGCCTGCGTCACGCCGGTGGCTTTCGCGAGGCCGCGCAGCGACAAACCGTCGATTCCCTTGGTCTCCAGAATATGCGTGGCGGCGGAAAGCAGCGCGTCGCGCAAATTGCCGTGGTGATACTTGAATTTTTTCTGGAAATCGGCTGGTGCGGCGGCTGTCGTCATGATGAAACCCCTTAAAAATCATGAGCAAAAATACCGCTCCATCTTTGCACTGTTGAGATAAACGGTCAAGCATCCGTGAAAAAGACGCGAAAAATCCGGGCGCAACCCGGACGAATGTGCGGTGCAGCAAGGCCTTGCGGGGGTTGCGCGAAGCCGCCCGAGGGCGCATAGTGCTGGCATCACATTACGGAGAGGACGACATGACCGATTTTTCCCCGCGCAAGACGGCGAAACCCGTCACCTATGAAAAAGAGACCCGCGGCCAGAATTTTTTCGAGAAGGACCTCAACCTGCAGCGCGTGCTTGAACGCCTCGCGCCCGAAATGCTGGAGCGCAACCACGAGCGGCTGAAGGATTTCGGCGCTTTCGTCGGTGGCGAGCTGGACGAGCAGGCGGAATACAGCGACCGCCACGCCAACCCGGTTTTGAAGACCCACAACAAGCTGGGCGAGAAGAAAAGCCACGTCATCTTCAACCCGCGCTACGAGGAATGCCATCAGGAAGTCTATAAGCGCGGCGCGGTCGGCGCGGCCTTCGCGGAGAAGGACGCCGAGCCGCACCTGCTTACTTTCACCATGGGCTATTTGCTCTCGCAGACCGACATCTCCATCCACTGCCCCGTCACCATGACGGGCGCGGTCGCCTATGTGCTCGACAAATTCGCGCCCAAGGACGTGCGCGACGAATACCTGAAGGAAATGACCCGCATGGACGGGCAGACCAAGACCGGCGGCACCTGGGCGACGGAACTGCACGGCGGCTCCGACGTCGGGGCCACGACCACGGTCGCGAAAAAGGACAAGGACGGCAAGGTCACGCTGCACGGGCTGAAATGGTTCACCAGCAACGCCAATTCCGGCCTCGCCCTCGCCACCGCCCGGCCCGAGGGCGCGCCCGAAGGCAGCAAGGGGCTTGGCCTTTATCTTGTGCCCAGCCATCTGAAGGACGGCACGCAAAACAGCTATTCCATCCGCCGGCTGAAGGACAAGCTCGGCACCAAGGCGCTCGCGACCGGGGAGATCGACCTTGAAGGCGCGGAAGTCATCGAAGTCGCGCCGCCGCCCATGGGCCTGAAAATCATGATGGAGGCGCTGGAATATTCGCGCATCCAGAACGCCGTCGGCGCGGCCGGCGTCACCCGCCGCGCCTTCCTCGAGGCCGCGAGTTGGGCGCAAAACCGCAAGGCCTTCGGGAGCGAGATCATCAACTACCCCATGGTGCAGGACGAGCTTTTCGACCTCATGATGCGCAGCGAGGCCGCGACCGCGCTCGCCTTCGAGGCCGCGAAGACCTTCGACGCCTCGCTGACCGACGAAGATCAGCGCCCGTGGCTCAGGCTTTCGACCGCGCTCGCCAAGTACCGCACGGCGGAAGACGGCGTGCAGTCGGCGAAGAAGGCGCTCGAGATCGTGGGCGGCAACGGCTATACGGAAGAATTCCCGACCGCGAGGCTGTTCCGCGATTCCATGGTGCTGACCGTCTGGGAAGGCCCGGCGAACATCCAGGCGCTGGAACTTTTGCGCATGGTCATCGGCAAGGAGCCGGGCGACACGCTCTTCATCGACAAGATGAACGCGATCTCCGCATCGCTGCCCGCAGAGATGGCGGCGGAGAAAAAGCTGCTCGACAAGGGCATCACGCAGGCGACCAACGCGCTGACGTATTTAAGGGCCAACCCCAAGGACGGCCAGCGCTTCGCAAGGAAGCTGATGGACCATATGTCCGACGTGCTGGGCGGCGCGCTGCTGGCCGAAGAAGCCGCGCATGACCTGAAACTGGGCGACGCGCGCAAGGCGCTGGTGGCCAAACGCTACCTCGAAAAAGCCTTCGGCCCGAAAGGGATCGCGCTGGATGCTTCGGCGGACCCCGTGCACACGCATTTCGACGCGCTGGTCAGCTACGCCCCCATCGCCCCCGCCGCGCTCGGCTATGCCGCGAACGACGCGCAATCGCCCTCCACCAAGGCGGCAAACAAAAAAGCCCCGCCGCAAAAACGCTTCAAGCCGTAATCCCTTCTCTCTCAGAGAAGAAAAACAGAAAGGCCTCTTCCTTTCGGGAGGGGTTTTTCTGTTTTGAAGGAAAGAAGCGGTGCCACGGCTCCCTCTCCCGCAGGCGGGAGAGGGCTTTAGGAAGTCATCCGCATTCCCTCCGGCAAATCGGCATCGAAGACGGGGGCGTATTTATTCGTGTATGCGGGCATGAAGCGGAAGTCCCACCATTCGGCGGGCAGGGGTAAAAGCTCGTGGCCGAGGTCGGCGGCGGCGCGCATCATCGCGGATTCGAGGATGACGCGGTTCGCGAGAATTTCGTCGCTGAACCCCGTGTAGTCGCGCGCGGCGGGGTTGCTGGCGCGGTCGGGGGTGAGGTAGTCGAAACTGGTGCCCATCTCCACCTGCTCCCCCGCCTCGGTCAATAAAATGATATCCACCGCCATGCCGCGCGGGTGGCCGCCCTTGCCGGGGGGCGAGAGCAGGCGGTTCGGCTCGCGCAGCCAGTGGGGATTGGCCTTCACGATGTCGGTTTGCGCCATCGCGGCCTGCGCCTCGCAGGTTCTCAGGCAATCCTTCAATTCGAAGGTATAGCCGTATTGCGCGTGGCAGGCCATCGCGGCGCGCAGGATGACCGGCACGAAATCGCGGTGGCCCCACATGCGCGCGTCCGGCCGGTAGATGCCGGTTTTAAAAATATTATCCGGGTGGTCCGGCTGCGCATAGACGAGGTCGATCTTCAGCGGGTAATCCTCCACGTAGTCGTCGAGCGCGACGAGGTCGGCGGCGGTGATGGGTATCGGTTCCTCCGTCATCAGCCGCCCGCCAGCTCGGAGAGTTTCTTGGCGGTGGTGATTTGCTGCGGGTCCATGCGCAGCTCGATCAGGGTCGGCTTTTTCGATTCCATCGCGCTCTTGAAGGCGGGCAGGAAGTCTTCGGTTTTTTCAATCGCGACGCCGACCGCGCCGTAGCTTTGCGCCAGTTTCGCGAAATCGGGGTTGGTGAGCTTGGTCGCGCTGACGCGGCCGGGATAATGCTTTTCCTGGTGCATGCGGATGGTGCCGTACATGCCGTTGTTGAACACCAGCCAGATAGGATGCGCGCCTTCGTGCATGGCGGTCGCGATTTCCTGCCCCGTCATCATGAAGCCGCCGTCGCCCATGAAGCCGACGACGACGCGGTCCGGGCAGGTGAGGCTGGCGGCGACGGCGGAAGGCGCGCCGTAGCCCATCGCGCCCGAGGTCGGGGCCAGCAGGCGCATGGGCCGCGCGTATCTTACGAACCGCTGCGCCCAGCCGCTGAAGTTCCCGGCGTCGGTGGTGATGATCGCGTCTTCGGGCAGGGCATTCACGATATCCTCGATCACGCCGTCGAGGTCGAGGGTGAATTTATCGCGCGTGCCCACGGTGGACCAGTCGCGGTATCTTGCGTTCAGCGCCTCGGTCCGCGCGGCGAAACGCTCCCCGTCGATCTCCAGCGCGGCGACGGCTTTAGCGAATTCGGAGACGCTGGAATGAATGGCGAGGTCGGCTTTATAGACATGGTTCAGCTCGCTCGCGTCCGGGTAGATATGCACCAGTTTCTGCGCGGGTTTGGGCGGGGTGATGATGGAATAGCCCTGCGTCAAAATCTCCCCCAGCCTTGTGCCGAGCGCGATAATCAAATCCGCCTTGCGCACGGCGTCGAGCAATTGCGCATCGATGGTGGTGCCCAGCACGCCCGCGTAGCACGGGTGCGCGTTGGAGAACATGTCCTGCCGCCGAAAGCCCGCGGCGACGGGCAGATGCGCCTTTTCGCAAAAATCCTCGAATACCTTGATGCTGTCTTCGTGCCAGCTGCCGCCGCCGGTGATGACCAGCGGGTTTTCGGCTTCCTCCAGCAACGCCTTGAATTTTTCCATGTCGGAATGCTTGGGCGCGAAATGGGCGGGGGGCGCGGGCGGGATGACCGCGGCGTCCGATTCCTCGCAAAGCATGTCCTCGGGCAGGGCGACGACGACGGGGCCGGGGCGGCCGGTGGTCGCGGCCTCGAAGGCTTCCTGCATCACGCGCGGAATGTCGGCGGCGTTTTCGATCTGCACGGCCCACTTCGAGATGGGCGGCGCGAACATCTGGCGGTAATCGATTTCCTGAAAGGCCTCGCGCCCCATCTGGTCGCGCGCCACCTGTCCCACCAGCAAGATGAACGGCGTGCTGTCCTGTTTCGCCGTATGCACGCCGATGGCGGCGTTGCACGCGCCCGGCCCCCGGGTGACGAAGCACACGCCGGGCAGTCCCGTCAGCTTGCCGTAGGCTTCGGCCATGAAGCTCGCCCCGCCTTCCTGCCGGCAGGTGATCGTGCGGATGTTCGCGTCCACCAGCGCGTCCAGCGCGTCGAGATAGCTTTCCCCCGGCACGCAAAAGATTTTCTTCACGCCCTGCGCGCTTAAGGATTCAACGAGGATATTGCCGCCGCTTCTTTTTTTCATGTCTAGAAAGCTTTCAGGTTCCGGTTAGCGAAAGACGCCCATGATGGCATGCGTCAGCAAGAGTACAAAACAGACGAAGAGAAGGGAATAGACCAGATATTCCTTCGGGCCGGAGGGCATGAGCTTGCGGATTTCCCGCGCCGCCTGCGTCCAGCGGATGAAGGTCTTGTCCCGCGCGACGAGGGTTTCGTCGCGGTCGGCCAATGCGACAATGGTCATGAAGTCCTTGAAGACGCCCGAAGGGTCGGCGCGGAAGTCCGAAAGCTCGAAAGGCCCCCACATGTCCCATAAATCGCGGTGGCGTTCCCTCATCCGTTCCCAGACTTTCCAGAAAGGGAAAATCAGGAGCCCCAGCAATAAAGCAGTCACAAAACAGGCCGTAACGATGTAAGCTATGTCGTAGAGGACGCTCATGAAACACCTTGTTTATGGCGCGCCGCGTTTATGGCGCTGCCGGGCGGCCCCCCATTCAACGCCAGACCAAGGGAAATGGCAAAAGCAAAATGGCCAAAACGATCGTCTCCTTCCTTTTCTGCCTCGCGCTTGCCCTCGCCGGCGCCCTCCAGCCCGCCCGCGCCGGTGAAGCGCACAAGACCTTCACCATCGGCATATCGCAATTCCCCTCCACCATGCATCCCGATTTCGACGACATGGTGGCCAAAACCCTCGTGCTCTCGACCGCCCTGCGCCCCATGACGGTGCATGACGCGGCATGGCGGCCGATTTGCATGCTCTGCGTCGAGATACCATCTTATGAAAACGGACTGGCGAAAGACGAGACCTATAAAGACGGCAAGGAGACCAAGCCCGGCATCGCCGCCACCTATACCCTGAAGCCGGACCTGTTCTGGGGCGACGGCACGCCCGTCACCACCAAGGACATCCTCTTCGCGTGGGAGATCGGCAAGAACCCGAAAAGCGGGGTCGGCAACGGGGAGTTTTTCGCGAAAGACATCCGCACGATCGAGGCGAAGGACGACCGGACCTTCACCATCCATTTCTCAAAACGCCAGTGCAGCTTCGCGCAGATCGACGACTTCTACCCCCTGCCCGCGCATCTGGAGAAAAAGATTTTCGAGAAAGACCCCGCGAGCTACATGCGCCGCACGCTCTACGCCACCGCGCCCGCGACGGCGGGGCTTTACTTCGGCCCCTATGTCGTGAGCAAGCTCGACCAGGGCGCGGCCATCACCCTTGCGCGCAACCCCTACTGGAAGGGCGAAAAGCCCGCCTTCGACAAGGTCGTCTTCCGCACCATCGAGAATTCCGCCGCGCTGTCCGCCGCGCTGCTGGCGGGGGACATCGACTATATCGCGGGGGAGCTGGGGCTGACGCTGGACGAAGCGATTTCATTCGAAAAACGCCTGAACCGCACGAAGCCCGGCCAGTTCAAGACGATCTACAAGCCCGGCCTGACCTATGAGCATATCGACCTCAACCTCGACCAGCCGCCCTTCGACGACGTGACGGTCAGGCAGGCCCTGATGTACGCCATGAACCGCAAGGCGCTGAACGACCAGATGTTCGACGGCCGCCAGCCCATCGCGCTTTCCGACGTCAACCCGCTGGACACCGTCTATGCGGGCGACGTCACGCAATACCCCTATGACCCGCAAAAGGCGGGCGCGCTGCTGGACGCCGCGGGCTGGAAGATGAAACCGGACGGTTTCCGGTATGGCAAGGACGGCCAGAAGCTTTCCATCACCCTTTCCACCACTGCGGGCAACAAGAGCCGCGAGCTGATCGAGCAGGCGATTCAGGCGGATTGGCGCGCGGTCGGCATCGACGTTTCGATCTCCAACCAGCCCGCCCGCGTGCTGTTCGGCGACACGATGCGCAAGCGCAGCTTCAGGGGCGGGGTGATGTACGCATGGCTCAGCTCCCCGCAGAACATCCCGAAGACGACGCTTTATTCCACCATGATCCCGACGGAAGCGAACAATTACGCCGGACAAAATTACACGGGCTATAACAACCCGGTGATGGACAAGATCATCGACGACATGGAGGTCGTCTGCGAAAAGGACAAGAACCTCGCGCTCTGGCACGATTTGCAGGAGATCTATGCGACGGACCTGCCCGCGCTGCCGCTGTACTACCGCGCGAACAGCTATTTCATTCCCGTCTGGCTGCACGGCCTTGTGCCGACCGGCCACATGAATCCCTCCACCCTGTGGATCGAGAACTGGAGCGCCAGCCCATGAGCCGCAAGAACATCGACAAGAACAAGTACAAGCACTTAAAACCCGATAACGACGCGGGGAAGGACGGGCAGGAAGAAGGGCCGAAGAAACGCCCGCTGGAAGCGCGCGCCGCCATCTTCGTCGTGCGCGTCGCCTGCGTCCTGTTCTTCCTCGGCTATCTGGCGGGCACCGCGCGCGGCGGCTATACCTGGACGTGGATGACCTATGTGCGCAGCCAGCCGGTTTCCGCCAGCGTGGAAAAGGCCGAGAAATACCTGGTCCGCACGAACCAGCCGCAAAAACTGACGCAGTGGCTGGCCCCGACCAAGCCTTCCGAATACGACGAGACCATCAAGGCGCTGGAGAAATACACTCCCGCCATGTCGCCCGAGACCTTCTTCATGTATTCCCTCTGGATGAGCCGCGAGGGAAAGCAGGACGCGGCGCGGATGTGGTGGATGATGGGCAACTTCCGCCTGCGCTTCGACCTGCTGCGCTGCGGGGGCCGCAACGTCATCGATACGGCCAACGCCTTCATGGAGCGCTTCGCCGGCAAGCATTACGACGAATTGTTCAAGGAACCCGGCGCGCGCGTGAAGGCGATGCGCGAGGTGCTCGACTTCGACGCGAAACACCCCGCGCATAACGACCCGACGAACATGTGCGACCTCGTCTGGCGCACGCTGGGCATGGATACGCATCTCTACGTGCCGCTGGCCTCCTTCCAATGGGCCTCGGTGCGCGCACGGCTGCGCCAATCGACGGAGCATTACCTCGCCGAGCAGGAGCCCGGCATCGTCGAGACGCAAAAAAGGCTCGAGAAGACCATAGAGCAAGGGGCGCGGGAAGAAGACGCCGCGCCCGAAAAAGAAAGCCCTGAAAAAGAAAAACCCGGAGAGAAAAAAAGCGGTGAAGGGGACGGCGGCGGGAAATGACCGCGCGTTTTTTCCTGACCCGGCTTTTGCAGATGGCGGCGACCTTGCTGCTCGTCTCCTTGCTGGTCTATGTGCTCATCGGCCTGATGCCGGGCGACCCCGTCGATTTGATGATCTCGGGCAACCCGCACATGACCCCCGCCGACGCCGCGCGGCTGCGCGCGATCTACGGGCTCGACCAGCCGCTTCTGGCGCGCTACGGCCACTGGCTCATGGGCGCGCTGCGCGGACATCTGGGCTATAGCCGCCTTTATAACCTTCCCGTGCTCGACGTCATCTGGCCGCGGTTTTGCAAGACGGCCCTGCTTTTGGGCGCGGCGTTGTTCCTGACCGTGCTGCTGGCCGTGCCGCAGGGGGTCGCGGCGGCGCGCAAAAGGGGCACGCATCTTGACACCGCCATCAATCTTTTCTGCTTCGGCGGCATTTCCCTGCCGGATTTCTGGACCGGGCTTTTGCTGACCTGCCTTTTCGCGGTCAAGCTGGGCTGGCTGCCCGCGGCGGCGGCGCTGGGCGGGGCGGGCTTCCTCGCCGCCGCGAAATCGCTCATCCTTCCGGTCGCGACGCTCACTCTGCGCAACATGGCCGTCTATGTGCGCCACCTGCGCGCGGCGATGACGGAGGCGCTTTCGGCCGACCATATCCGCACCGCGCGCGCCAAGGGGTGCTCCCCCGCGCGTGTCACATGGCATCATGCCTTCAGGGGCGCGCTGGCGCCCGTGGTCACCATCTTCATGCTCGATCTCGGCACGCTGTTCGGCGGGGCGGTGGTGGTGGAGACGATCTTCTCCTACCCCGGCATGGGCAAGCTGCTGTTCGACGCGGTGATGGGCAACGACTTCAACCTCGCGCTCTGCGGTTTTCTCATCCTCGCCTTTTTCGTGCTGGCGGCGAATGCGCTGGCGGACGTCGCCTATGCGCTGCTCGACCCGCGCGTGACCTATGCGGGGGAGGACGCATGAAGGTTCTTCGCACCATCCTGCGCTCCGCCCCCGCGCTGGTTCTTTTGCTGATGGCCGCGCTGTGCTTTTCGGCGGGCGGGCTGGAACATTTATTGCACCTTTCCGCGACGCAGACGGATCTCTCGGCGCGGTTCCTTTCGCCCTCGCTGCATCACCCCTTCGGCACGGATGCGCTGGGGCGGGACGTTTTCATGCGGCTTTTGTACGGCGGCCAAGTCTCGCTCACCGTCGCGCTGGCGGCGGGGGTGGCGGCGGCCATGGCGGGCACCTTCATCGGCATGACGGCGGGCTGGCTGGGCGGAAACTGGGACGCGCTTTTGATGCGCATGACGGATTTGCTGATCGCCCTGCCGGGATTGCCGCTGCTCATCATCCTCTCCGCGCTTGACCTTCAAAAGCTCGGGTTCAGCGCGGCGGCGGCGAGTTCGCCCCATGTCAGCCTATACAAGATCATCGCCCTCATCGCCCTTCTGGGCTGGACGACGGTGGCGCGGCTGGCCCGCGCGCGCACTTTAAGCTTGAAGGAGGCGGATTACGTGACAGCGGCGCGCGCGCTGGGCGTTTCGGCCCCCGCCATTTTGCGCCGGCACATCTTTCCCAACCTGCTCGACACCGTGCTGGTCGCGACCGCGCTATCGGTCGGCAACATCATTTTGACTGAATCGGTCTTGAGCTTCCTCGGCCTCGGCATCCAGCCGCCGCTGCCCAGCTGGGGCAACATGCTGACCAACGCGGAAGACATGATATGGGAGCACGCCGCGCTCACCATCTACCCCGGCGCGCTCATCTTCGTGACCGTCCTGTCGTTCAACTTTCTGGGCGACCGGTTGCAGCAGGCCTTCGACCCGAAGGCGCAGCGCTGATTCTTTCTTCGAGGGAAGAAAAAACTCAGTCCTCCAGCTCGCGCAGCACTTCCTTCAGCTTTTCCAGCGTCCAGTCGATCTGCTCGCGCGTGATGGTCAGCGGCGGGGCAAAGCGCACGACGGTGTGGTGCGTTTCCTTGGACAGCACGCCGTGCTCCATCAGCTTCTCGCAAACTTCGCGCGCGGAAACTTTTTTCGGGTCGAAATCGACGCCGATCCAGAGCCCCTTGCCGCGCACCTCGGTGATGAGCGGGCTGTTGATGCCGCGCAATTGTTCCTGCATGTACTCGCCCAGCGTGGCGCTGTTGGCGACCATGTTTTCCTCTTCCAGCACGCAAAGCGCCTCGAAGCCGACGGCGGCGGCCAAGGGGTTGCCGCCGAAGGTGGAGCCGTGACTGCCCGGCGTGAACAAATCCATCACCGCATGGGTGCCGACGATGGCCGAGACGGGCAAAAGCCCGCCGCCCAGCGCCTTGCCGAGGATGAGCACGTCGGGTTTGATGTTTTCATGCTGGAAGCAGAACATCTTGCCCGTGCGACCGAGGCCGGATTGCACTTCGTCGAGGATGAGCAGCACGTTGTTGTCGTCGCAGACCTCGCGCAGCTCCTTCAAAAAGCCGGGCGGCGGCACCTTGATGCCGGCCTCGCCCTGAATGGGCTCGATGAGGATGGCGGCGGTATTGGGCGTGATGGCTTTCTCGATCGCCGCGATGTCGGCGAAGGGCACGGTGACGAAGCCGGGGGTGAAGGGGCCGAAGTCCTTTTTATATTCCGCTTCGGTCGAAAAGCCGATGATGGTGGTGGTGCGGCCGTGGAAGTTGCCCGCGGCGGTGATGATCTCCGCCTTGTTCTCGGGAATCTTTTTCACCCGGTAGCCCCAGAGCCGCGCGGCCTTGATCGCGGTCTCCACCGCTTCCGCGCCCGTATTCATCGGCAGGGCCATGTCGAGCCCGGTCATGCCGACCAGCTTTTCGATGAAGGGGCCCAGCGTGTTGGTGTGATACGCGCGGGAGGTCATGGCCAGCGTGTTCGCCTGCTCGGAAAGCTTCTTCACGAGTCGCGGGTGCGAGTGGCCGCAGCTCACCGCCGAATAGGCGCTCATCATGTCGAGGTACTTCTTGCCCTCGTGATCCCAGAGGTAAACCCCCTCCCCCTTGACCAGCACCACGGGCAGCGGCAGGTAGTTGTGGGCCACGAATTGCCCCTCGTGCTCGATGAGCTTTTTGGTGGGGGATTTGGCGAATTTCTCGATGATTTTGTTTAACATATTTCCTCTCTTGAATTGCCCCTTGGGTGCGGATAATATGGCGCACCAAACAACGCAAGCCTGCGACTCTCGGCACCACGGGACAGGTCATCTTTCCCTTCCGAGTATCGGGCTCTTAAGGAGAAAAAGCAATGCTGATCGGCTGCCCCAAAGAAATCAAGACCAAGGAGTTCCGCGTGGGCCTGACCCCCACATCGGTGCGCGAATACGTGCGTCACGGCCATAGCGTCATCGTCGAGACCGGCGCGGGCGCGGGGATACAGGCCTCCGACAACGATTACCTGTCCGCCGGCGCGAAAATCGTGCCCGACGCGAAGACCGTCTTCGAACAGGCGGAGATGATCGTGAAGGTCAAGGAACCCCAGCCTTCCGAAACCGCGATGCTGCGCGAGGGGCAGATCCTTTTCACCTATCTCCACCTCGCGGCCGACCCGGTGCAGGCGAAAGGCCTCATCGACAGCGGCTGCGTCGCCATCGCCTATGAAACCGTGACCTCGGAGCGCGGCGGATTGCCGCTGCTGGCCCCCATGAGCGAGGTCGCGGGCCGCATGAGCGCCCATGTCGGCGCGCATTGCCTGCATGCGCCAAGCGGCGGCTCGGGCATCCTCATCGGCGGCGTGCCGGGCGTGAAGGCGGCGGAAGTCGTCGTGCTGGGCGGCGGCGTCGCCGGCACCCATGCCGCGAAGATGGCCGTGGGCATGGAAGCGCGCGTGACGATTCTGGAGAAATCCCTCGACCGCATCCGCCAGCTCGAAGACCTTTTCGGCGTGCGCGCCAACGTCGCCTATTCGACGCAGGATTCGGTGGAGCAATACGTCTCGCAGGCCGATCTCGTCATCGGCGCGGTGCTCATCCCCGGCGCGCTCGCGCCCAAGCTGGTGACGAAAGACTTGCTGAAGAAGATGCGCCCCAAATCCGTCATCGTCGATATCGCCATCGACCAGGGCGGCTGCGCGGAAACCAGCAGGCCCACCACCCACGACGAACCGACCTTCGAGGTCGATGGCGTGGTGCATTACTGCGTCGCCAACATGCCGGGCGCGGTGCCGCGCACCTCGGCCCATGCGCTCAACAACGCGGTGCTTCCCTACGGGCTGGAGATCGCGGACAAGGGCTGGGTCAAGGCGCTGTCCGACAACCGCCACCTGCGCAACGGCCTGACCGTCTGCAAGGGCAAGATCACGCACGAGCAAGTCGCGCATGACCTGAAGCTGGATTATTCGAAGGCCGAAGAAAGCCTCGCGGCATGAGCGAATTTCTCGACGACTTCATGGAAGGCAAAAAAACCGCCGAGGAGCGGCACATCCAGGCCGCCCTCGACGCCGCCCGCGCGAGGAAACCCCGGCGCGACGTCCTCACCCTCTCCGAACATCTTTTCGAGGAGGAAGAGGGCTGCGGCCACGGTCATGACCATGGTCACGACCACGGGGCCGAAGGCGGCTGCGGCGGTTCAGGAAGCTGCGGCGGCGGAGGCTGCGGCTCGTCCGGCTCCGGCGGCTGCCACGGCTAGCTTGTCCCCCCCATTACGAAAAACGGCATGAACGCTTTATAAAGGAATTTCTCCTAGTCTGGATGACAGGAACGGAGGAATTGCCATGATTTATGCCCTGAACGACCTTTTGATGAAAATGGGCGCGCCCGAGGTGAAGCGGCGCGGGCGGATCGAGTGGCATTATTTCGACCGCAGGGACGACGCGCTGGCGGGCTTTGCGGAGATCCGCCTCGGCGCGGGGGGCGAGCACCTCATCGCCGAGCTCAAGCACATCCGGGAAAACTACGAGGACGACAAGGGCGCGTTCCACCGCACCTATACCGAGAGTTTCTACCTCTACGCCGAGCGCATGGCGGACGGCGCGCATTACCGCATCAAGAAAATCTGTTTCGACGGGGAGGAATACGCCGACCCCGCGAAGGGCGTGATCGAACTGGGGCTTTCGCTGTTCCACGCCCGCGCGCTCGACATCTCGATCCGCATGATCGAGCAGACCTTCAACAAGCAGGACATCACCGACGCGAAAGAAGAAGAGGCCGCCAAGACAGGGCTGCCCGCCTTCGCCCCGCCCGCCGCGCTGAAACGCGATGCGGCGGAATTCAGCGTCGTCATCCCCTTCCGCCCGCGCCACGCGCCGGCGAACGGCGACGCACGCACCTGAGGCATTCAGGGCTTGCGCTGCCTGAAGCTGGGGATGACGTTGCATTTTTTCGCATGCAACAGCGTTTGCCTGAATTCATCGTAACCGACGTCGATCACCGCGGAGACCCGGGGGCGATAATAGGTCGCAGGCGTGAATTCGACTTCGACCGCGTCCGGGTCGGGCCCGTATTCGTCGGTGCCGAAAAACCCCTTGGCCCGTTTCACCCGCTTGCTGGCGGCGTTGAAGTTCTTGACCAGAAAGGTCTTGGGGCCGTTCTCGTCCCAGTTCGAGATTTCGATGTAGAAAGACATGTTTGCGCTCCTTGAAAAGCCCGGGCGCGCGCTTGCGCGGCAGGCCTTCATCAAATCGTAAATAACGGCCGGATCCTATCGAGACGCCACATCTTATGTCAACGACTATCGGATAATTCAGCATATATCATTTTATTTCAGCCTCTTGCGCCGTACGTCCGGCGGCTCTTATTTTTCAGAAAAACTTGTTGCACCCGCCTGACGGATGGTCTATTTATATGAAAAATCATCATTCCCATGCGAATCATTCAAACAAAGGAAGAACAAGCAAATGTCAGTAGCGAGCGCTTTTTACAAAACCACATATGGTGTCAGTCAGGGTCTCAAGGCCGCTTTTAACTGGGCATCCGGCAACAAGGCCCTGAAGAACCGCGGCCTGGAGCGCGGAGACGACGGGTTCGGCGCGAGCTTCCTCGGCGCCATCGGCGGCATATTGACCACCGTCTTCACCGGCGTCGCCCTGACTCCCGTCATGGGGCCGCTGGCCATTCCTGTCGCCGTCGCTGCGGGCACCACCGTCGGCTTCACCCCGGCCGTCGTGCAATCGGCCTATATCATCGGCAAGAACGAAAGCGAGCAAAGCAAGAAGGACAACGCCGCTTCCGGCCAGATTCAGGTCCGCGTGAACAAGAGATAAAAACCGGAACGAAAAACGCAGAACAGCCGCTTCATCTTGGGATGGGGCGGCTGTTTTCTATTGGACGTGGCGGCTTGAAGGCTAGCGTTTTTTCACTTCCGTGCCTTCGAAGGGAACGGATTTTTCGATTTCCCCGTCGGAAACGATCCGGCCTTCCGACTGCCAGAGGTTGAGGCGGTAGATTTTTTTATAGCCCGCGGCCAGCAGCACCGGTTCCGCCTGCAGCGTCATGGCGATGCGCCGGGTGGGAAAGAAGCTGTCGTCGCAGACCAGCACGACGGCGGCGGATTTGTCGGGCACGGCCTTGGGCAGGGTCTTTTCCGTGACCTCGCCCAGCGGCAGGTTGACCGAGCCCTTGATGTGCCGCGCCTTGAAGGCCGCGGGGCTGCGAAGGTCGAGAACGACGGTGGATTTTTCGGCCCGCAGCGTCTTGAAAGGTTCCAGCCCGATTTCGAGCGAGCGGTCGGGGATGAGCGCGCGCAGCTCCGGCTCCGCCGCCAGCTTCGGCATTGGCTGCGGTTCGGCCTTGCGCGGCTTTTCCGCCTGAACGGGTTCGGCCAGCCTGTCGGCGCGGGCGGCGGAAAGCGCGCATACCGAAAGGGCCAGAACCGCGCAGGCCGCTTTTGCCGCGTTCATCTTTTTCATTTCCTCATCCCCCCGCGACCGTGATGCCCTCGACGCGCAGGCTGGGCGCGTCAATGCCGTAGCGCAGCCGGCCGAGGTCGTTGGCGGGCGTCATGTTCATCCACATGTCCTTTAAGTTCCCCGCCACCGTCATCTCGCTGACGGGATAGGTGATCTTGCCCTTCTCGATCCAGAAGCCGCGCGCGCCGCGGCTGTAGTCGCCGGTCAGGGTGTTCGCCCCGTGGCCCATCATCTGCGTCACGTAAAAACCCTCGTCGATGTCGGCGATGAGCGCGTCGAGGCTCTGCGCGCCCGGCTGCAAAAAGAAATTCGCCGGACGCGGCGACGGCGGGGAGGACGCGCCCCGCCCCGCGTTGCCCGTGCTTTTCAGCCCCAGCTGCCGCGCCGCGCGCAGGTCGAGCAGCCAGCCCGTCAGCACGCCGTCGTCGATGATGTTGCGCTTTTGCGGAGAAATTCCTTCCGCGTCGAAGGGGTGGGAACGGCGGCCGCGCTTCAGGAAGGGATCGTCCACCACGGTCAGCCCCTTGGCGAAGACCTGCTGGTCCATCTTGTCCTTCAGCATGGTGGTGCCGCGCGCGACCGCGCTGCCCGAGACGGCCTGCGCCAGCGCGCCGACGAGCGAGCCCGAGACGCGGCGGTCATAGACAACCGGCATGATCTTCGTGCCGCCCTTTTTGGGGTTGAGCGCGCGCACGGCGCGTTCCCCCGCGCTGCGGCCGATCTCGGCGGGGTTCATGAGGTCGGCGAAAAACGCGGCGGCGTCGAAGTCGTAATCCGTCTCCATCGCCGCCGTCCCCGCGATGACGGAGACCGAAAGCGAAAAGCCCGAAGACGCGTAGCCGCCCGCGAAGCCGTTGCTGGAAACATAATAGACCATGTCGCGCGCAGAACCGCATTCCGCGCCCTCGGAATTGGTGACGCCCTTCACCTCCAGCGCGGCTTGTTCGGCTTCATCGGCGAGGTCGGCCATTTTCTCGACCGGAAGCTCGGTTCCGTCGAAAAGGTCGAGGTCGGGCCAGTCCTTCGCCAGTTCTTCCGCCTCCGCGATGCCGGAAAATCCGTCTTCCGGCACGGCTTTCGCCATGGAGACCGCGCGTTCGGCCATCTGCTTCAAGGCTTCCGGCGAACGGTCGGAAGAAGAGACGATGGCGGATTTCTTATCGACGAAGACGCGCAGCCCGATCTCCGCCTCTTCCGCGCGCGACAGGGTTTCCGGCTTGCCGAAGCGGCGCGTGACGGAGACGGAGGAGGAATCGGACAGCACCGCGTCCGCCGAACTCGCGCCGAAGCCCTTCGCCTGTTTCAAAAGGCCTTCGAGCAGCTCCAGCGTTTCGGCTTTTTTAGCGTCGGTCATTCTTCTATCTCCCGTTTTCTATACATTTTTTTATCCCCACGGTCCTACCGCATCTCTTTTATGATCGTCTTTTTTAGAAAACATGAAAATTCGTGAAAGCCCTAACGGTTGCCTGCCATTCCGCAAGAAAGACAGGCAGTCCTCAGCACCCTCGTCACGACCAGATATAAAGTCCTCATCGTCTTGGAGACCAAGAACATTCGTAATAAGACATTGTGCGGAGGATATCCCGAATAACCTTGAATAGCTTTCTCCCATAAATTCGACGGCCTTTGCGCTGGAAAGCTTATTCACCGTCCGAGCCCACGCATCATGAAATCCGAATAAGTACCCCTGAGCTTTTTTACTGACCATAAATTCACCAAAAGCTGATTTAATATTGTGGTGCTGAGGAAAAAGCTGCATGGATAATATAGCTCCTATGCCATCCAAAGACTTTTCTTCATGGTTTTCTATCTTTTCTTCCGCGTTGTCTTTTTCCCCTGACAAAATGGGAAGAAGCAACAGTCCACCAGTCGAGATACTCAGAGCCCAGCCTATCCCGGTGTGATCCGGCCCACGGTCATATAGGTACAATAGGTTTAGGATAATGATTAACGCACCTATAGTAGCGAGTAATATGCGCTGCTTACGATTTAACTTAGGCATTACTTCTTCAGACTATTAGAAATAAGGGCAACACGTAACACAAAGTACGCTTGTCAGGGATTCTCGGCGACCACTTCTTCCATCAGCGGCGCGCTGCGCTCGGCGTGCTGCGCGCCCTGCGGCAGCTCGATGAGGGACAGGTGGATATGCGGCGCGGCGTCCTTGTTCTCGAAGCCGTGGTGGAACTTGTCGAGCACCTC
Source organism: Alphaproteobacteria bacterium (assembly GCA_016124645.1). GTDB lineage: Bacteria > Pseudomonadota > Alphaproteobacteria > Micavibrionales > UBA2020 > WGNE01. The sequence goes on along the minus strand of WGNE01000021.1, from coordinate 16,086 downwards.
GGCGAAGCGGTTGATGGCGTCGATCGGCTCGCTTTCGTACTGCGGGCGCTGCAAAAGAATGGCGAATTCGTCCTCGCCCAGCCTTCCGATAACGTCGGACTGGCGGCGCATGAAGGTCATTTTCTCCGTCAGCTGCGCGACGATGTTCTCGTATTCCTCCTGCCCGACGGCGGAGACGATGCCCGCGTGGTTGGTGAGGCGGATGAAGATGATGAGGCTGCGCTCGCCGTAACGGAAGGCGCGATCGACGGCGGAAAGGAACAATTGGTTGAAGGCGGCCTTGCCGATCATCCCGCCGGTGGAATGCACGTCGTCCACCCGCTCGAGGTGGCGGCAGATGGCCATGAGCCGCTCGGCGTTGCGCACCTTCACGTCGAGGTCCTGGCTGCTCAGCGGCTTGTTCAGCACGTCGTTCGCGCCGGAAAGGATCGCATCCTCCGTCGTCGCGGTCTTGGAAAGCAGCATGATATAGGGCTTGGTGGAAGTGCGGATGTTCTTCCAGATGCCGATGATGACGGGCCGCGCCTCCGCCATCGGCGCGGGGTCGATCATGATGCAGTCGATGTCGCCCTTCTGCACCAGCTCGAAGGCGGCGTTCTTGTTCGGCTCGGCCACCACGTCGTGGCCCTTCGCCCCGAGCTTAGAGGTGATGAGCTGGCTGGAGAGAGATTCGCGGTCGATGACCAGAATGCGCATGTCGTGAAAACCCCCGATAGTCCTGTCCGCGGCCGATTCCCGCGGCTTTTGCCAGTTTAAGGACTCGGCCCGCGCCCCGCCACCCCAAAAAGGACGTTATGAGAGGGATTCGCGCGGGTTTTACCTATTCTGGCAGGGCGCGCCTTCTATAGGATTTGACAATCCCCCCCGTTTTGCTTTATGACAGTCAAACCTGTCCGGCCAGCCTTGGCCGGAAAGCCTCCCCTTGGGCCCAAGTGGCGGAATTGGTAGACGCGCAGGTTTCAGGTACCTGTGGGGTAACACCCGTGTAAGTTCGAGTCTTATCTTGGGCACCATCATCAAAAAAGGCCTTTCCGGCGAGCGGGAAGGCCTTTTTGCTTTTTCCGCCATTCTTCTTATTCCTCGGCCCCGTATTCCCCGATCAGCAAGGCCCGCTTCACGTTCCCCGCGTCGCGCGCCGTCTTCTCCGCGTCCTTCAAGGCGCGCTTTCCCGCCTTGCCGCGCTTTTTCAGCACCTCCGCCGCCGTCATGGCGGCGATGCGGTCGCCGCCCAGCAAAAGCTGCTGCAGCGCGGGGACGTCCTTTTCGCCCCGGTCGGCGGCCTTGTCCAGCGCCTCGATGGTATAGGTGTTCATGCCGCGCGTCATATGTCCGAAGCCGGTGTTGAGCGCGACGGCGCAGGCAAAGGTGGCTACGCGCCCCGGCATCACGCAATTATACGCCCCGCTGGAGGCCAGCCAGAAAACGCAGAGCGCCGCGACGATGAAAAACGCGGTGATGCGCCCTTGCGGGATTTTCGGGACTTTACGGGCTTTGGAACCTGAACTGGACACGGGCTGCCCCCCTCTCTAATATTCATACGGTATTTGAAAGACTAGCACCCCGACCACGCAACCGACAGGAAGAAAAAGACATGAACGTCACCCTGCACCACGGCGACCTGCCCGACGGGCTTTCCCTCGGCGACACCGTCGCCATCGACACCGAAACGCTGGGACTGAAGCTGGGGCGCGACCGGCTGTGCCTCGTGCAGCTTTCGGCGGGGGACGGGGACGTGCACCTCGTGAAGTTCGACGGCAAGGATTACAGCGCGCCGAACCTGAAAAAGCTGCTGGCCGACCCCAAGGTGACCAAGATGTTCCACTACGGCCGCTTCGACATCGCGGTGATGTGGGGGCATCTGGGCGTGCTGGCGGCGCCGGTCTATTGCACCAAGATCGCCTCCAAGATCGCGCGGACCTTCACCAGCTACCACGGGCTGAAGAACCTGTGCCGCGACTTGCTCTCCGTCGATCTCGACAAGCAGCAGCAGACGACCGACTGGGGCACGGACACGCTGACCCAGCAGCAGATCGACTACGCCGCCTCCGACGTTCTCTACCTGCACCGGCTGCGCGAGGTGCTGGACGAAGCCCTCGTGCGCGAGGGGCGCGACGGCCTCGCCAAGGCCTGCTTCGAGTTCCTGCCGGCCCGCGCCCTGCTGGACGCGCGGGGCTGGGGCGACGAAGACATCTTCGCGCATTGACCTTATGATTTCGCGCCGTTGTCCCGCCATCGCCGCCTTCCTGCTCTGCGGACTTCTTGCCGCCGCGCGCCCGGCTAAAGCCGGAAAGCTTTTTAGCGCGGATCGGGCGCAACAGGCCGCGAAGCTTGAAACCACCCTGTCTTTCGAAGGGCGCGACATCTACGTCCATGCGCCGAAAAACCTGCCGCCCGCGGGCACGCGCGCGCTGGTCGTCGTGCTGCACGGGGGCATGGGCAACGCCGCGCGCATCGTCACGCAAAACCGCGAGGCGGGGCTGAACCTCGACGCCATGGCGGACAAATACGGGTTTGTCGTGGCCTATCTCAACGGCTCGCCCGTCACGCGCTTTTTGGGCAAGGACAAAAAGGGCTGGAACGCAGGCATGTGCTGCGGGCAATCGTCGCGCGGCAAGACCGACGACCTCGGCTATATCATATCCGCCGTCGGCTTTCTCTCGAAGGAATACGGCATTGACGAAAGCAAAATCTACGGCCTCGGCCATTCCAACGGCGCGATGATGACCCAGCGCGTGATGTGCGAGGCCGGGATATACGCCGCCGCCGTCTCCGTCTCCGGCACTTTGGAGCTGAAGACCGATGCCTGCCCCGCCGCGAAGGGGCGGCGGCTGCTCTCCATCATCGGCTCCGACGATACCGCGGTGCCGGTCGGGGGCGGCAACGGGCAGGGCATCGACAGCCGGGATTACAAGAACTCGCAGGCATATTCCAAAGACATTTTCACCCGCTCGGGCGCCAGCTACACCATCGACGTCGTCAAGGGCGCGCAGCACAAGCCCGAAACCATCGACGCCGCCCTGCAAAAAACGCAGGGCGTCACGCTGCAGCAAAAAATCATCGGCTTTCTGGGGTTGGACAAGTGAAACGCATCTTCTCCTTCCCCCTTTGGGAGAAGGACGGGATGAGGGTACTTTCGCGCGGCAGGCGTGTTTCTTCTTGTTTAAGGGAGTACCCTCACCCACCCCTCTCCCATAGGGAGAGGGCTTTTGCATTACGGTCGGCGCGGTTTCACCTTTAGCGGTTTGCCGACTTTCAGCGGTGCGGCGGTGCCGGCATGGGCGATGCGCGCCGCATTGGCCGCGGCCTGAAGCTGTTTCGTGCGCGCGAGGGCGGCGGCCTGCTTGCGCAGGCCTTCTTCGTAATCGTCGAGGAACTTCCCGATCTCGGGGTAATGGTAAGCCTTGATCCTTGTGCGCTCGGCGGCGGTCAGCCCCTGATTATCGCGCAGGTCGAGCCGCGCGCCGTTGGCGAGCAGCCACTCGATGCTTTCCATCCCGCCCTGCGATGCGGCGATCATCAGCGCGGTTTCTCCCTTCTTGTTCCTCGCGTTTATGTCCGCGCCCGCGTCCAGCAGCGCCTGCGCCACGTTCAGCTTGTGCGAGCCGTGGGCGATGGCGTAGAGCAGCCCCGTGTGGCCGCCGTCGTCCTCCCGCCAGCGCACGGCCTCGGGCTGCGCGGCCAGCGTTTCGGTGATGTTCTTCATCATGCCGTTCCAGCATTCGATGACGAATTTGCGCTGGCTGCGCGTGTCGGCCGTGACAGGGGCTATGGGCTTTTGAACGCTCATCTTGTTGATTTCTAAGAATTATAATGAAAAACGGGCCCGGCTTTGCGGGCCGGGACAAGCCTGAAGCTAGCAAGCCGATGCATTTATGTCAATTTCAGGTTTTTTGTGCGCGGCACAAATTGACATAAAGTGCTTAATTTGATAGAAATTTATCGCTGCAAAGGGGATTGTTTTAAGGCATGATGCAAAGCCTCACATAATCACCGAAACAGCCACCGGATAACAAGAACCGGATAACAATAAAAAGGCCGCGCGATGTCCATTATCAAGCTTCCCGAATCCAGCCGCCAGCCCGAAGCCGCCGAGGCGACCCTCGAAACCGCCCGCCGCGTGCTGGTGACGGAGGGCGAAGCCCTCATCCAGATGTCGGCTTTTCTGAACGAAAGCTTTTACGAGGCGATCGAGCTGATCTCCGCCGCCGAGGGGCGCGTCATCATCACCGGCATGGGCAAGAGCGGCCACGTCGGCAAGAAGATCGCGGCGACCATGGCCAGCACCGGCACCCCCGCCTTCTTCGTCCACCCGGCCGAGGCCAGCCACGGCGACATGGGCATGATCGTGCGCGGCGACGTCGTGCTCGCCCTGTCGAACTCGGGCGAGGCGAAGGAGCTTTTGGACCTCATCGAATACACCCGCCGCTTCGCCATCCCGCTCATCAGCATCACCAGCAAGCCGATGTCCACGCTGGGCCAGCGCGCGGACGTGACGTTGCTGCTGCCCGGCTGCCCGGAGGCCTGCCCCAACGGGCTCGCCCCCACGACCTCGACCACCATGACCATGGCGATGGGCGACGCGCTGGCGATCACTCTTTTGGAGCGCAAGGGCTTCACCGCGAAGGACTTCAAGGTTTATCACCCCGGCGGCAAGCTGGGCCAGCAGCTCATGCGCGTTTCCGAGATCATGCACAAGGGCGAGGGCGTGCCCGTCGCGCCCGAGAGCGTTCCGGTGGCGAAAGCCGTGCAGATCATCACCGACAAGGGCTTCGGCTGCATCGCGCTCACCAAGGAAGACGGCACGCTTTCCGGCATCATCACCGACGGCGACATCCGCCGCCAGATCGCGCAGGGTGGGCTTTTGGAGAAAACCGCCGCCGAGGTCATGAGCAAGACGCCGAAAACCGTCTCCCCCGAAACGCTGGTCGCCGAGAGCATGGCGATCATGAACGACCTGAAGAACACCTTCCGCAAGATCACCACCCTCATCGTCGTCGATGCGGAGAACAAGCCCGTCGGCCTGTTGCACCTGCACGACTGCCTGCGCGCCGGCTTCGCCTGAGCGCGGATTTGCGTGAATTAGATGGCGTCCCCGCGACTTGACAGCTTCAACAGCGCCCCGCCCCGCCGCCGCCTGCGCGCGCTGGGCGCGGGCTATACATGGTTCGTGCGCATCGCCAAGATCGCGCTGCCGCTGCTGGCGCTGGTGCTGGTGGGCGTCGTCATCTCCCGCATGTCGCATTCGCCGGTGCAGCGCATCGCCGAGATGCCGAAACAGACGAAGCAGGACAAGACCACCCCCGGCCAGATCGAGCTGGTCAAGGCCCGCTACGAGGGCGTGGATGCGAAGGGACGCGCCTACAGCCTGACCGCCGACCACGCCAGCCGCGACATGAACGCGGAAGAGGCCGTGCTGCTCGACAACCCCAAGGCCGTCGTCACGCTGCAAAACGGCGGCGCGCTTTCCGCCGCCGCGCTGCACGGGCGCTACAACCACGCGAGCGGGGAACTTGAGCTTTCGGACGACGTCACCCTCGCGCATGACAGCGGCTATGTCATGCACCTGCAAAACCTGTCGGTGGACGTGAAGACGCGCACCGCCGCCTCCAACCTTCCGCTCACCGCCGAAGGACCGGCGGGCACGCTTTCCGCCGCCGCGCTCGACGTCGCCGATCAGGGGGAGCTCGTGACCTTTACCGGGCCGGTGCGCCTGACCTTCAGTCACGTTCCCCCTCCCGCCCCGCAAAAGACCAAAGGCGGGCCGGGATGAGGATGCGCCAGACCATCATCGCCGCCGCGCTGCTCACGCTCTTGCTTTCCGCTCCCGCGTTTGCGGCGAAAAAAACCGCCGTGCCGAAACCTTCCGCCCTCGTTTCCTCCGCGCAGCCGGTTGAAGTCTCTGCTGCGGGTGCGCTGGTCTGGAACCGCAAGGCCCATAGCTACACGATGAAAAAAAACGCGCAGGCGAAACAGGGCAATTTCCAGCTGAACAGCGACACGCTGACCGCGCGCTACCATGATGAAAAGGACGCGACGGATATCTACGTGCTCGAGGCTTCGGGCAACGTCGTCCTGCAATCCCCGCCCTATACCGCCTATGGCGACCATGCGACCTATGACGTGAAGACCGGCATGGCCGAGCTGACGGGCGAGAATCTGCGCATCGAAACCCCGACGCAGAAACTGACCGCGAAGGACAAGATCACCTTCGACGCGCAGAACAACAAGATGACCGCGCCCAGCGGTGGCACCGCCGTGCGCGGGCCAGATACGCTGACGGCGGACGCGCTTTCCGCCTATTTCGCGAAGGACGCGCAAGGAAAACTCGCCGTCAACCGCATGACGGCCAAGGGCCATGTCGTCATCAAGACGCAGAAAGAGACCGTCTATGGCGACGACGGCACTTATGACATTCCCGCGCAAAAGGCTGTTTTAACAGGAAAAGTTCGCATTTTGCAGGGTCCGAACTGGCTGGAGGGCACCAAGGCCGTGGTTGACCTGAAGACCGGAATCAGCCAATTATTCGCGACCGACAACCCCGCTACCGAAAACCGCGTTTACGGGGTATTCTATCCGAAGGCCTCCGGCGGGCCCAAGGGCGCAAAGCCCGCAGGGAATGTGACGCCGGCGCCGTGACAGGAACATGACAGACAATAAAAACAAAAAGGCCCCGAACGCCGCCGCAAAAACCGACAAGCCCGCAAAGACCGGGCGGGAGCCGAGGCTCGTCGCGCGCGCGCAGGGTCTGGTCATCGAGCATCTGCAAAAACGCTACAAGCGCCGCCCCGTGCTGCGCGATGTTTCCCTGAACCTGCGCCGGGGGGAGGCCGTGGGCCTGTTGGGCCCGAACGGCGCGGGCAAGACGACCTGCTTTTACATCGTGACCGGCCTCATCGACCCCGACAGCGGCATCATCAAGCTGGACGGCAAGGACATCACCAACCTGCCCATGTACCGCCGCGCGCGCATGGGCATCAGCTATCTGCCGCAGGAATCGTCCATCTTCCGCGGCCTGAGCGTGGAAGACAACATCCGCTCCGTCCTGCAAGTGGTGGAAGACGACTACCAGCGCCGGGAACACATGCTGGAAGACCTGCTGGCCGAATTCTCCATTTCCCACCTGCGCTTCACCCCGGCCATCGCGCTGTCGGGCGGGGAACGGCGGCGGGTGGAAATCGCCCGCGCGCTCGCGACCCATCCGCAATTCGTGCTGCTGGACGAGCCGCTGGCGGGCATCGACCCCATCGCGGTCGGGGAAATCCGCGACCTCGTCAAGCACTTGAAGGACCGCAACATCGGCGTGCTCATCACCGACCACAACGTGCGCGACACGCTCGACATCGTCGATCGCGCCTATATCCTGCACGGCGGGCAGGTGCTGATGGAAGGCAAGCCAGAGGACATCGTCGCCCACAAGGACGTGCGCCGCGTCTATCTCGGCGAGAAATTCAGCCTGTAGAAATACACCCTATTCTCGTCATGCCCGCGAAAGCGGGCATCCATGCCGCCGTACAAGCTGCACTGTCCGTAGATTCCCGCTTTCGCGGGAATGACGAAATTTCTTAAAACACCAGCCGCGCCGCCTGTGCCATCACGTCGCGTAACTTTATGATATGCCCGCGCTGCTTGCGAAACGCCTTGTAGTCTTCGCGGGCGGGAAAGCTGTTGTAGCTTTCGCTCACCCCCGGCGGCGGCTGGATCATCTTGCGTTTGAGGTTCGAAAGCGCGTCCAGAACCCTTGCCGGATATTCGCGCAGCGCGCCGACCTCGAAGACAGTCATGGAGGCGAGTTCCTGCGGCTCCATCTCCATTTCCTGGTAAAGCAGCGGGCCCGCGTCGATTTTTTCGTTCACGAGGTGAAGGCTCACCCCCTGCGGGCTGCCGTTCAGCACCGCCCAGAAGTAAGGATAAATGCCGCGGTTGGCGGGCAGCAGCCCCGCGTGGTGGTTTATCAGTTGCGCCTTTTCGAGCAACGGAGGCTTGATGATCTGCGGCACCTGTATGAGCGCGATATCGACGCCTTCTTTTTCCATCCAGTCGGCGATCGCCGCATCATTCGGGTCCGGCGTTTCAAGGTACTTCACGCCGTGCTTTTGCGCCAGCGCGCGCAGCGACATGGGGCGGCGGCCCATAAGCTGGCAAAGCCGCACCATGGTGCCGAAAAGCCCGAACTTGATGAAATTCCAGCGGCCGAAGGCGGCGATATAGCGCGCGTTGGCATTCTCGTGCCCCTTGCCCGCGTCCTCGACCGCCCAGAGCGCGGCGACCTCGTGGCCAGCATCCTTCAGCGCGGGCAGCGCGCGGCTCCAGCAGCCGAGCGACCAGATATTTTCATTCGCGGCGATGATGGCGAGACGGGTCATGCAAGGAAGTATAGGCCATCCCGCGGGAACCTGTAAGCCTTTCAAGTTGTGGATTTTAACGGTTTCATGCAAAAATCGTGCTATCATTAAAGCTGAGGAGAAAAAACCGGCATGGCCATCAACCAGCGTCTCGACATCAAGCAGGGCCAGACCCTGACCATGACGCCGCAGCTGCAGCAGGCGATAAAACTGCTGCAGATGTCGAACCTCGAGCTGTCGGAATTCGTCGAGGCGGAGCTGGAAAAAAACCCCCTGCTGGAGCGCGACGAAAGCATGTCGAGCGAACGCCCCGACCTGCCGGATGAACAGAAAAACGAAAGCGAGAGCGGCGCCGAAAGCATCGCCGAAGGCCTGCCCGGCGCGGATACCATCGCCGAGAACGCCGCCGCGCCCGAGCGCGAACTGGACACGGATTTCGACAATGTTTTCACCGGCGGCAGTCTTGCCGACCAGCAGGCCTATGACGCCTTCGCCACCAATGATTTCGCCGGCGCGGGCAAGGGCGGCAGCCTGAAATTCGACAACCCGGATTTCGGTTTCGAAAACACGCTGGCGAAGGAAACCACCCTGCGAACCCATCTGGAAGAGCAGATCACGCTGGAATTCGCCGACAACAAGGACCGCGCCATCGCCGTCCTGATGACCGACTACCTCGACGAGGCCGGGTATTTCCGCGCGGACATCAAGGAGCTGGCCGAACGCCTCGGTTGCGCGCCGGAACGCATCGAGGCCATCCTCACCGTGCTGCAAAGCCTCGACCCCGCGGGGATTTTCGCGCGCAACCTCGCCGAATGCCTCGCCCTGCAGCTGCGCGAGCGCGACCGGCTGGACCCCGCGATGCAGCTTTTGCTCGACAACCTCGCCCTGCTGGGCAGCCATGACCTGAAAAAACTGAAAACCCTGTGCAACGTCGATGACGACGACCTGAAGGAGATGATCGGGGAGATCAAGTCGCTCGACCCCAAGCCCGCCACGGCCTTCGACCATTTCGTCTCCCAGACCGTCATCCCCGACGTATTGATGCGCCCGCTGCCCAAAAGCAAGGGCGGCGGCTGGGCGGTGGAGCTGAACAACGACACCCTGCCCCGCGTGCTGGTCAACCGCCGCTATTACGCGGAAATCAGCAACAGCGCGAAAGCCAAGGCGGACAAGGAATATTTAAGCGAGCAGATGGGCGCGGCGAGCTGGCTGGTGAAAGCCCTCGACCAGCGCGCCGAGACCATCCTGAAGGCCGCGAGCGAGATCATCTTGCAGCAGGAAGCCTTTTTCACTTACGGCGTGGAGTTTTTGAAGCCCATGGTGCTGAAAGACATCGCCGAGGCCATCGGGATGCACGAAAGCACGGTCAGCCGGGTGACCACCAACAAATACATCGGCACCCCGCGCGGGGTTTTCGAGCTGAAGTATTTCTTCTCCAGCGGCGTCTCCTCCACCGACGGGGCGGCGGAATATTCGTCGGAGGCCATCAAGGCGCGCATCAAGACCATGACCGACGCCGAGGAACCGGACGCGATCCTGTCCGACGACGACATCGTGAAAAAGCTGGAAGAAGAAGGCATCGGCATCGCGCGGCGCACCGTGGCCAAATACCGCGAAGCCATGAAAATCCCCTCCTCCGTCCAGCGCCGGCGGGCGAAGAAGAGCTGAAGGCCTGCATCCTCCTTGCCCTTCGTCATTCCCGCACTCTCCTCTTTGTCATTCCCGCGGAAGCGGGAATCCATGCTCCCGCATGAAGGGCGTCGCCGTTTTTGGGTTCCCGCTTTCGCGGGAATGACGAGCGTAAGGGGTGCAAGCCGCCCTCCATAACCCCCGAATCCCTTTAAAATAACCCCGAAAAGGCCTGAAAAACCCGCGAAAACCGCCGTTCATCTTGACTTTACCATTGGGAGGCTATAATCAGTTATAGCTTTAAAATCGGGGCCGGGAAGACGGTATTCCGTAAAAGAACAGTTTCAACAGCAAGGTTTGGAAATCATGCAACTGACAGTCAAAGGCAACCATCTGGATGTGGGCGATTCCCTGCGCGAGCACGTGCGCGTGAACCTCAGCAACACCGCCGAGAAATATTTCCGCGACCCCATCAACGCCACCGTGGTTTTCACCAAGGAAAAGAACCACCGCTACCTCGCGCTGATCTCCATCCATGTCGGCAGCGGTATCGTGCTGGAAGCGCAGAGCGAAGCGGATGATCCGTATCCCGCCTTCGACGTCGCCAGCCAGCGCGTGGCCAAGCGCCTGTCGCGCTACAAGGACAAGCTGCGCGACCACCACCGCAACGAAAACACCGCGGAAAAGCTGACCGCCGCCTACACCACCTTCGCCAGCGAAATGGACGAGGGCGAGGACGCGACCGAGCCCGCGATCATCGCGGAGATGGAAACGCATGTGCCCACGCTGGCCGTCAGCGACGCCGTGATGCGCCTCGAGCTGGGCGACATGCCCGCGCTGTTGTTCAAGAACCCCGCCGGCGGCGCCTATAACATGGTCTATCGCCGCAAGGACGGGAACATCGGCTGGGTCGATCCCGCCGGAAAAAAATAAGAAGAAAAAAGAATAAAGAAGCGCAAAGCCGCACAACAGAAGAGGGAAATTGTTCCGGGCCGACCCTGATCGGGCGGCCACACAGAACGGATTGACATGATTACGGCAGATCTCATCATACCCGCGCTGGAAGCCACCAGCAAAAAGCAGGCTTTCCACGCCATCGCGGAAGCGACGGCGGCGGAATTCGGCGGCGACCCCGAGGTGCTGTTCGACGCGCTCATCGACCGCGAGCGCATCGGCACCACCGGCATCGGCAACGGCGTGGCCATTCCCCACATCAAGCTGCCCACCGTCAGCCGCATGTACGGCGTGATGGCGCGGCTCGAAGCGCCCGTCGATTACGACGCGATCGACAACGCGCCGGTCGATATCATCTTCATGCTGCTGGCCCCGACGGACAGCAAGACGACCCAGCACTTGAAGGTGCTGGCGCATATCTCGCGCTTCTTGAAAGACCCCGACACCTGCGCCGCCATCCGCGCCAAGGGCTGCAGCGAGAACATCACCTGCCTGATGACCGAATGGGCCGAACGTCAGGCCGCTTCCAGCGCGGCCTGAAAAAAAACTTCCTGAAAAATGAAATGACCCTTTAGTGGACCGAGATCAGGTCGAGGTCGTGGTGGCGCGCGCTCATGAGGGCGCCGTCGGGCGAGTTCTGCACCGCCAGCGCCGTGCCATCCGCCGCGTGCAGAACCCAGGCGGCCTTGCCGTTGACGCGGTATTGCTTGACGTAGCCCACTTCCTCGAGCCCCAGTTTTTGCAGGTCCGCGGGGGTCATCAGGAAGGGGATGATATTTTCGGGGAGAATGTAGTTTTTCATCTTCGTGCCTCTCTTCCTTGATTTAACGGTCTTCGCCGTTTTTGTCGTTGTCTTTCGCGTCGTTCTGGCCGACGTCTATCGTGCGGCCGCTCTTGCCGTTCGCGCCCTTGCCCTTGGCGGAGGTGATGGCGATGGTCTGCACCGTCGTTTCCGGCACGATGCGGCGCAAATCGATGTTCAGCAATCCGTTGTCGAGGGCGGCGCCGATGACCTCGATGTCGTCGCTCAGGATGAAGCTGCGCTGGAACTGGCGGGTGGCGATGCCGCGGTGCAGGAACACGCGCTCGCCCTCTTCCTCGCCCGCGCGCTTGCCGCGGATGACGAGCTGGTTCTGCTCGAGCTGGACGGAGAGGTCTTCCATGTCGAAGCCCGCGACGGCGACGGTGATGCGAAGCTGCGTTTCGCCGACCTGCTCGATGTTATAGGGGGGATAGCCCTCGGCGGCGCCGCGCTGCACGCGGTCGAGCGCGCGCTCGAACTGGTCGAAACCCAGCAAAAAAGGACTGTCGAATAATGACAAACGTCGGCTCATCCTGTTCACGGCTCCTTGTCGGTAAGCGAGCTTTTCAAAAGGTCCGCGCCCCCGTCATGCGGCGAGCGCCCCTTTCCTATATACAATAATATATCCCCCCCGCCGCGCAAAGCAAGCAAAGCGGGATTTTCTTTTTATATCAGGCGGTTGTTTTGCGGGAGATTCGCGTTTGACAAGCCGTGCGCCGCCCATTATTTTCATAAGCCGAAAACATAACAAGCCTCCCGGCAGGTGAAGGGAAAAACCATGAAAAACAAGACCGGCGCAAAAGACAATTCGAAAAGTAATTCGAAAGCCAATCCGAAAGCCAACCCTAAGGCCAATGGCTCGGTCGTCTATAAGCTGGCGGGGCGCAGCCTCGAAGCCGCGCTGCGGCTGGAAGAGGAGCTGAAGCGCGAGCTGCAAACCGTGCCCGTCATGCAAAGCGGCAACCTGAAGGACATCGGCGACAGCTGGGATGCGATGTACAAGGGCCTGCTGGCGCGGCTGGAAAAGGAAGCGCCGGAAGTGCTGGAACTGACCGGCCTGAAATCCTCTTCCGTGCAGGTCTTTCAGGGGCCGCAGACCCTGCCGCGCGCCTATGCCGAATCCCCCCAGATTTTTTCCTCGCCCGAGCGCGCGCCGGAATATTTCATGTACGCGCCGGTGGATTACAAGGGCGAACATTTCGTTCCCGAAGACGGCGTGAAGCTCTCCGCGAAGGAAGAGCGCACGACGGACAACCGCCTTTTCGCGGGCGGCTGGCTGGGCAACGCGCCGATCGTGACCGTGAAGAAGCGGGGCGTCGAAACGCCGGCGGATTACAAGCCGCCGTCGAAATCCGCGCTGCGCAAGGCTTTTTCTTATATGCCGAACGACCGCGTCTGCTTCCTTGCCGCGGGGCGCAGCCTCGAAATCGTCGAAGACCTCAAGGCGCGCAAGGAGGACTGGCAGGAAAAGCTGGGCGCCGCCTGCCGCGCGATCGAGGCGGAGGTTTTGAAAACCAAGCCGTGGATACTGGCCGAGCTGCCGCCCGGCGAGGACGTGCGCGTCAGCGCGACCTACAGCTACATGGGCGGCGGGGGCGGCAAGGCGGAGCTGCTGCTTTCCGTCCGGCGCGAAGGCAAGGACGACATCTGGAACGCGGGCAAGACGGTGACGCCGCCGCCGTCCCCCGCCTTCGACACGGGCGAACGCGGCGGGGGCGACTGCACCGTGCTGCCGCGCCGCGATACGGAAGAAGGCCGCGCGCTGGCCGCGCTCATCGACGCCATTCCCGAAACGCCGGGCCTGCGCGACTACCCCGAGCTCTATGCGGATTTCAGCATCGAGAAGGACGAGATCGGGCAGATGCTGGGCGTGAACGGCACGGTGCCGCAGTCGGTGGATGTCGCGGGGCGCACGGTGCTGCTCTACAACGCCGCGCCCGAAAGCGGCAAGAACGGCTTTTGCCCGCCGGGCGCGACGCCTTTCCCCGCCGAGGCCTATGAATGGCTGCGTTCCGACGAAGGCGACCGCAACATGGGCATCACCCCGCCCCCCATGCCCAAAAGCCTCGCCGCCCTGCTGGACGGCAAGACGCCTTCGAAAAAACAGCAAAAGGAAAATTTCAGGCCTTGAGCTCCGGCCGGGAAAAGGCTGTCACGGGCGCGGCGGCTTGTTCCCTTTCGCGTTGGGGCCCTTGACGCCGGGCATGGGGCCGGGGTTGTCGCGCATGAATTCTATCATGGAGCGCAACTCGGCCATTGTTTCCTTCATGAAGTGGCGCTGGTTTTCGCGGTAGGCGAGCTGGAGGTATTCCTCGCGCAGCGGGTGGGTTTTCTGCCAGTATTCGACCTGGTCGCGGGTGAGCGGGCGATAGGTCGCATCGAAGTCGCGCTCGGCCACTTCCAGCATTTTCAGCACGTCCTCGAAGGCGGAATAGCGGCCGTCGGTCTTCGCCCTTGCGCTGCGGGCGGTATCGTCCGGCGTGGCGGGCAGGCGCGCGGGGCCCTGGTAGCGCGCGGAAACGCGGGAGAAAACCTCGCTCAATGATTTTCCGTCCTGCAGATCGACCGCGGCCATGACGACCGCGCCCGGCCAGCGGAACATTTCGTGGATTTTGAGGTGATCGGGCATCGACAGCGGCTTGCTGCGCTGGATGAAGCTGCGGCTCCACATCGCCTGACGGCGGATGCGCTCGTTCATCGCCTCGCGAATTTCGGTCAGGGCTTCATCGCGGTTCTTTTTGTAGTCCGGGTCGCTCATGTCGTCTCGTTCCTTGAAATCACGCTTTTTGGCGGAAGGCCTTTTCCACCGCCTCGAAGGGAAGCAGGATGGAATTGTGGCGGGCCTTGTAGTCCTTCACCGGTTCCAGCACCGAAAGTTCCGCCCAGTCGCCGGAGGGCAGGACGGGATTACCCGCCAGCATATCCGCCAGTTCTTCGCCCGCGCGCGCCACGTCTTCGCGCTTTTTTCCGATGATCGCGTTTTTCATCACCGCGACGACGGCCTTGGTCAGGGCGCAGGCTTCGACCTCGTAGCCGAAAGCCTCGATCACGCCCGCGGGGTTCACGGTCAGGCTCACCTCCACCTCGCTGCCGCAGACGGGGCTGACGGCTCGCGCGCCCCTGTCCGGGTTTTCCAGCGGGGCGGGCAGCATGACCTGCCCGGCGAGCGCGATGAGCTTCTTGTTATAGACGGCGATGAGACTGTCGTCGAGGACGTCGCCCGTCATCGCATCATCATCCGTCGCCATGACGCGCTTACGCCGCGTCCTTCCACGGCTTGGCGCCCGGGCGGTTCACCTTGGTGAAGACGCGGTCGCAATAGCCGCAGGTCACGTCGTCCTGCCCGTCGAAGGAATAATAGACCTTCGGGTGGCCCAGCGCGCCGCCGCCGCCGTTGCAGGCGACTTCATGCGCGTCTTTGGAGACGAAGAAAACTTCGGGATCTTTGGTGGTCATGCTCAAGCCCTTTTCCATTTCGTGCCTTGGGCGCTATCTTCTATCAAAATGCCCTGCGCCGCAAGTTCGTCGCGGATGCGGTCCGCTTCCTTGAAATCCTTGGCTTTTTTCGCTTCGGCGCGCTTTTCGATGAGTTCTTCGATGGCGGCGGCATCGTCGTTCGCGCCCGCCTGCCCCGCGCCCTTGAACCATGCCTCGGGGTCTTGCTGCAGCAGCCCGATCATCTCGCCCGCGGCGAGGAGTTGCGCGCGTGCCTGCGCTTTCGCGCCGTCGTCCGTGGTCGAGAAGGTCTTGGCCAGCTGCGCGAGCTCGGCCAGCGCCTTCGGGGTATTGAGGTCGTCCTTCAGCGCGTCGAGGAAACCGGGCGGCACGTCGGCATGGGCTTCTTTTTCTTCCGCCGTCAGCGGCGCGTCGCGCAGCAGGCCGTAGTAGCGGTCCAGCGTCTTCTTCGCCGCCACGACCGCTTCGCGCGTGAAATCGAAGGGCTGGCGGTAATGGGCGGAGAGCAGCACGAGGCGCAGGGCTTCGGGCGGGTATTCCTCTATCAGGTCGTGCACGACGAGGAAGTTGCCTTCGGATTTGGACATCTTCTTGCCCTCTTCATCCACGATGAAGCCATGGGTCATGACTTGCTTATAGGGCGCTCCATGAAAGGCACCACACCCCACCATTAATGAGGATTGGAACCAGCCACGATGTTGATCTGACCCCTCAAGATACAAGTCAGCAGGCCAGCTCATCCCTTCCCTTTGTTTCAAAACAAAGCTTTGACTCGAGGCGGAATCAAACCAAACATCAATAATATCTTGCGCTTGCTCATACTCATCTGGATTATACTTCTCCCCCAAAAATCGGGAAGGATTGGCCGTATACCATACATTTGAACCTTCTTCTTTGACAGCT
>WGNE01000024.1 GCA_016124645.1 Alphaproteobacteria bacterium | reverse complement strand
CGGCACCCTTGCGGGCGGCGTCACCAACAGCGGCACCATCAAGGGCCAGTACGGCATCTACGTCTATGCCGGCGGCAAGGTCACCGGGGGCATCACCAACCAGGCGGGCGGCTTTATTTCAGGTTCCGCCTCAGCCATTTCACTCGCTGGAAGCGCCACATCCATCTCGGGCGGCGTCACCAACAGCGGCACCACCCACGGCGGCAGCAACGCCATCGTGCTTTACGGCAGCTCCTCCATCACGGGCGGCATCACCAACAACAGCGGCGCCATCATCTCCGCCTCCGCCACGGCCGGCATTTCGCTGAGGAGCAGCAGCACCGTCGCGGGCGGCATCGACACCTCCGGCACCATCTTCGGCGGCGCCAACGGCATCGAGATCAAATCCGGCAGCTCCGTCACCGGCGGCATCACCAACCAAGCGGGCGCCCTCATCACCGGCCTCAACAACACCGGCATCGTTCTGCAAGGCAGCACGGCGGATACGGTCACCAACCACGGCACCATTGTCGGCGCGAACGTCGGCATCCACCTGAAGACCAGCAGCACGATCACCGGCAGCCTGACCAACACCGGCATCATCTCGGGCAGCAGCACGGGCATTTATATCGACACGAACAGCGACATTACCGGCGGCATCGACAACTCCGGCACCATCAAGGGCGAGTACGGCCTTTACCTGACGGGCGGCGGCAATGTTTCCGGCGGCATCGTCAACAAGGCCGCCGGCCTGATTTCCGGCTCCTCCACCGGCCTGTCGCTTTCCGGCAGCACCACGAACATGACCGGGGACATCACCAACCACGGCACCATCTATGGCGGGCTCGTCGGTCTTGGCGTCTATAACTCGTCCACAATGTCCGGCGGCATCACCAACGCTTCCGACGGTCTCATCACCGGCGGCAGCTCGGGCATCGAGCTGAGAAACAAAGGCATCGATACCGGCGGCATCGACAACTCCGGCACGATCAAGGGCGTCTATTACGGCATTCACCTGAAGACCAGCAGCTCCATCACCGGCGGCATCACCAACGAGGCGGGCGGCCTCATCTCCGGCACGACCTCGACCGGCATCAGGGTTGAAGGCAACAGCACCGTCGATACGATCACCAACCACGGCACCATCTACGGCGGCAGCAAGGGCATCGTGCTGATCACCGGGGGAACCATCACCGGCAACCTCACCAACAGCGGCGTCCTTTCAGCCGTCAACACGGCCCTGCTGGTGCAAAACAGCACCATCTCCGGCAAGATCGATAACTCGGGCACCATCGTCGGCAACAGTTTCAACTACGGCATCTACGTCAGCGCGGGGGGCACGATCACCGGCGGCATCACCAACGAGGCGGGCGGCACCATCTCGGGCGTCACCGCGATCCAGCTTAACAGCGGCAGCACGGTCGGCAACATCACCAACAGCGGCCTCATCAAAGCCGCCGACACCGGTAACGCCGCCCTTTACATCGTGGGCGGATCCACCATCACCAACGACATCGTCAACAATTCGGGCGGCACCATCTCCGCCCCCAACGAAACCGCCATCTTTATCAGCACCGGCAGCTCCGTCGGCAACATCACCAACCACGGCTCCATCCTCGGCGAAACCGGCATCGAGATAGAATCGGCCTCCACGGTGTCCGGCTCCATCACCAACACCGGGCTCATCTCCATCACGAACGCTGCGGCCATTTACGTTCGCGGCGCCGGCACCACCGTCACCGGCGGCATCGACAACTCCGGCACCATCAAAAGCGGCAGCAGCGAAGGAATCAACATTTCCCAAACGGCCATCGCCGGCGGCATCACGAACGAGGCGGGCGGCACCATTTCCGGCAGCGCGACCGCCATCAGCCTGATCAACCTGTCCGGCTCGACGCCCATCACCCTCAACGGCGGGCGCATCGTCGGCAACGTCATCGACAACAACCCGGGCAACGGCTATTCGCCCGTGACCATCGGCGGGAACCTCGCGACGGAAGGCAACTTCACGGTTTCGAACCTGACGGTCAACAGCGGGGCGACCTTCACGATTTCCTCGGGCGACACGGTGACCCTGAACACCATGCCCGCAAGCGCGGGCACAATCTCCATCGGCGTTGACAGCACGGCCAGCCACGGCACGCTGACGGTGACGGGCGGCGCGCTCGACCTTTCGACCGTGACCATCTCCGCCACCCTGCCCGGCAGCCCGGCGCTGACGGACGGCGACAGCGTGCAGGTGGCCAGCGGCACTTCCATCACCAACAGCCCGGGCGCGACGCCGCAGAGCATCACCGACAACTCCATCTTCTTCGACTTCCAGATGGTGGAAGGCACCTACGGCGCGCTGGGCGGCACGGCCAGCCAGCTCTACTTCCTCGTTTCCACCGCCACGGCCCCGGCCTTCACGCCCAACACGGTCGGGAACCTTGCGGTCTATAACACGCTCATGGGCCTGTCGGGCACGGCGGACCCGCAGCTCTCGCAAATCCTCCTCAACGTCGGCAACGCCTCGACCAGCTCTTCCAGCTACAACGCGGCGCTGTCATCGCTGCTGCCCGACATGAACGGCGCGTCCTTCAACACCTCGCTCAGCGTGGCGGACCAGTCGCAGGCGCTCATCAGCTACTGGCTGTCCGGTTCCTCGGGCATGGGCGCGGGGAACAACCCCATGAACGGGCTGCGCGGCTGGGGCCAGGTCTTCGGCCAGCACGCCGAGCAGCAGACCCGCGGCAACATCGCGGGCTACCGCGCCGAGACGGCGGGCCTCGCGATGGGCGCGGACACGGGCGACCGTTACGACTGGGGCCGGATCGGCGGCGCCTTCACCTACGGCAATACCTATACGAAGTCGCATAACGCCAATGCCTCGAGCAGCAACATCGACAGCTACGCCTTCACGGTCTATGGCCAGTACCACCTGCCCAAGGACTATTACCTGCGCGGCATGGCCACCTATGTGCGCGGCGCGACGGACACCAGCCGCCACGACGTGGGCGGCACGCCGGGGCTGACCGCGCGCGGCAGCTTCGATTCCAACCAGTACACGCTGCTGGGCATGCTGGCGCATGACTACACGATGGACCACGGCGGCAGCTATACCCCGCACCTGCTGATGGACTGGACGCATTACGACCCGCAGGACTATACCGAGACCGGCGCGGGCGGCGCGAACCTGCACGTGAACCAGAAGAGCCTCGACATGGTCGATCTCGGCTTCGGCATCACGGCGAAGTGGAAGATGGCGCAGAAAGACGGCGCCACCCTCACCCCGCAGGTCAACGCGGGCTACAAGTACGACCTCGTCGGCGACCGGGTCAGCGCGACCTCCACCTTCTCGGGCGGCGGCGCGGCCTTCAGCTCGCCCGGCCCCGTGCCGGCGCGCGGGCAGCTGGACCTTGGCACCGGCGTCACCTGGCAGAGCGCGGCGGACTGGAACCTGAAGGCCAACTACGACTTCAGCTACCGCAGCAAGTACACCTCGCATGCCGGCGTCGTGAAATTCACCCAGCAATTCTAGGGTCGCAAGGAAATATTTTTTCCTTTGAAAACAATCCTGTATTCTTTCGGGATTGTTTTTGGCCGGGGATCATGTTTGACATAACCCCAGAATCGGCATAGCTTTAACCCCATGCAAGGCGAGGATCGTGGCAGATCTGCTTTTTTTGCTTGTTTCGCGACTGCCGCTACCCACCGATGGCCCCACAGCCTCTCCCCGTCATGCAAAAACAGCCACGGACTCTGGTTAGTTTATGGCTGTTTCATCATGTCTTCTTCCCGAATGCATATGGACGGCCGCAACGCAGACAAGCAAAACGGCCCACGGGCCGGGGAGGAAAAGACCATGACCGCAACGGACCTGATCAACAAACTGTGCAAGATGACGGCAAAGAGCGAGTGCGACAAAACCTTGCTCGCCGAGGCATTCAACGCCGCCGCCGAAAGCATCCTCGCGAACAGGGAATTCGATTCCGACACGGCCTTCGCCGTTGGCAGCCTGATGAACCAGAAAGACGCCCAGCCGGAAATCCGCGTAGGGGCCGCGAAACTCTTCGCGGACATCGGCTGCAACGCCCACACCCACATCACCCGCACCTATGTGAAGGATCTGCTCGAACTGTCCGCGTCAGCCGAAAAAGACAGCCTTGTCCGGGCCGCCTTTCTCGACGCGCAGCAAAAGCTGCATTGCAAGGAAATGGCCGAGGTGCGCGAGCTGACGCAGGCGCTGAAAGGCAAGCCCGCCACGCCCTGAAAACCGGGGCGGGGCGCGGCGGAATAATCCGCCGGACTCTGGCAAAGGCATCTTTTCCTGCACAGGCAAACCTGTAATACTTCAGGAATGTTCGAAGTTCTGACCGCCGCCCAAATGAAGAAAGCCGACCTCGAGACGATCGCGGGCGGCGTTGCGGCGCAGGAACTTATCGGGAACGCGGGCAGCGGCATGGCCCGCGTCATCCAGGACAATTACCCCCTCTCGCGCACCCTCGTGCTCTGCGGCCCCGGCAACAACGGGGCGGACGGCTTCATCGCCGCCGCGCGGCTCAAGGCGGCGGGCTGGCCGGTGCGCGTCGCCTGCCTCGTGAAGACCAATGCGCTGAAAGGCGACGCCGCCGCCAGCGCGAAGAAATGGGACGGCGAGGTCGAGGCGCTCAACTCCAACCTGAAAGTGCACGACACCGAGCTGGTGGTGGACGCGATTTTCGGCACCGGCTTCGACCGCGCGCTGGACCCCGAGATCGTCACCCTGCTCGACAAGATACGGGCGCGCAAGATCCCCGTCGTGGCGGCGGACATTCCCTCCGGCCTCAACGCCACCACCGGGCAGGTCGCCGCGGGCACGCTGAAGGCGGACATGACGGTCGCCTTCTGCCGCAAGAAAATCGCCCATGTGCTGCTGCCCGGAAGA
The DNA here is from genome assembly GCA_016124645.1 of Alphaproteobacteria bacterium. GTDB lineage: Bacteria > Pseudomonadota > Alphaproteobacteria > Micavibrionales > UBA2020 > WGNE01. Next base: position 76,859 of record WGNE01000024.1, on the reverse strand, counting down.
CAGGTCTGCGGGCGGCTGCAGCTGACCGCCGTCGGTATTCCCGACGAGGTCGTCGCCGCGCAGGGCTCCACGGTTTTCGAAAACCACCCTGCCCTCTGGCTGCGCGACTTCCCGCTGCCGAAAGCCGAATCGCACAAGTTCAGCCGCGGCCACGCGCTGGTCTATGGCGGCGACATCAGGACGGGCGCCGCCTGCCTCGCCGCCGCCGCCGCCCAGCGCGCGGGCGCGGGCATGGTCAGTATCCTTTCCCGTCCCGCCGGTCTTGACGTTTACCGGAGCTATCGTGCGAGCATCATGACGGAATCTTTTGAGGATATTGAAGAATTCAGGGCCGCTTTGCGCGACGAGCGGCGCACCGCCCTGCTCATCGGCCCCGGCGCCGGGCTGGAGGATTCATTGAAGGAAACGGTGGAAGCCGCTCTTTCCTTTAACAAATTCACGGTACTGGATGCGGATGTCTTCACGGCGTTCAAGGACGATGCGAAAAGCCTGTTCGCCAAGCTCTCGCCCGACAGGAACGTGCTGACGCCGCATGAGGGCGAATTCACGCGAATCTTCGGCGAAATGTCCGGCAACAAACTCGAAAGAGCGCAAAAGGCGGCGAAGACGGCGAATGCCGTCGTCCTGCTGAAGGGGGCGGATACCGTCATCGCCGCGCCCGACGGGACGGCGGTCGTTAACACAAATGCCCCCGCGACCTTGGCCACCGCCGGCTCGGGCGACGTGCTCGCGGGCATCATCACCGGTCTCGCGGCGCAGGGAATGCCTGTCTTTATGGCCACTTGCGCGGCGGCCTGGCTGCACGCGGAAGCGGCGCGGAATTTCGGCCTCGGCCTCGTCGCCGAAGACCTCGTTAACCAATTGCCGAATGCCCTTAACCATTTGTTTAGACTTTCATAAACAGATAGTTAAAATTTTAAATAATTCCCAAAAACATGCTCTCTGTGATAGAATTATAAGATATTAAGGTTGTCTGAGGTCTCAATGCTGCATCAGTGGGTTTGTAGGGGGGATACCGCTCCCAATCTGAAATCGCTTGGTTTGACGACAAGGCTTGCAAAAGCTTTGTCCGTCATTTTGATTGTGTGCTGCATGCTCGCGCCCAAACAAGCAAGCGCCGCCTATGCCTCGAATCTCCAGACTCTCTACGATGCCATCAACGGCAACGCCGCCGCCATCAACTCGCTGACGACCGACCTCGGGTCGCCGACCTGGACGATCGGCTATTGCGGCGGCGCCGCGCCGACGCCCATCAACTGGTTCCTGACGAACATCGAAAGCGCGCTGGGCGGCGTGGCCAACGCGAAAACGATCATCCAGAACGCCATCGCCCTCGACCCCACGGCCACTGAAACGCTGCAAAACGCCGTCGGCGGCAGTTTCTTCTATAATTTGTCGTTCTGGAGCTGCTCGGATTTTTCAGGCTCCTACAGCGGCTACTTCCTGACGCGCTTCACCAACAATTACGACCAGCTGGTCAATACCATCATCGCCGGCCAGGCCGCGAACTCCTATGTGACCATCATCAACGCGCTGCAGGGCAAGCCGGGCGCGATCAAGACGCTGGACACCGTCCTCTATAACCTCGTTCCGGGTTACGGCGCGGTCAACCACACGACTTTCCTCGACGCCCTGACGGACTACGTGGGCTCGACGACGGGTTCCGCGAACAACGACACATTCTCGACCGGCGCCCTCGGCACCTGCCCTTCGGGCACCAGTTCCTATACCCTCACCGGCACGCCCGTCAACGCCGACACGACGCGCGTGACGATGACCGCCAGCGACAGCTTCGCCGGCGACGGGATCAGCGATCCCCAAGCGATCCACTCTGCCCCCAGCCCGCTTGCCTGCGTGATGATGAACGGCGTGGCCATTTCGAGCCCGGCCGATTATACCATCACCGGCAACACCATCACCCTGACGACCGTCCCCACGGGAACGGACATCATCTCGCTCAGCGACAACGTCACCGAGTACAACACCTATAGCGGCACCGGCGGCGCGAACTATACCGTCACCTTCCCGCTTGGCCCCGCCAAGCCCACCGTGCTGGTGAACGGCGTCGTCCAGCCGCCCGCGAACTACACCATCGCCGGCAGCACCGTGACCTTCTCCACCGGCCTGCCCGCCAGCGGCACCAACGTGATGATCGCGAACTACAGCGTTTCGGGCACGACCCTGACCTTCAACAACCCGCCCGGCTGCGGATACCAGATGCAGGCGAACTACAACACCAGCCTCGGCGGCGGCGGCAACGTGGCCGCGACGATCGCCCTGTTCCAGGCGGGTCTTGGCGGCGATACGACCAGCAACAACGACATCAACGTCATCATCTCCAACATCCTGACGACGAACGCGGCCAGCTCGCCGCCGCCCTTCGTCGGCAACGGTCTTGACTTCGTGACCGCCGTGCCCGCCAACCCGGGCGGCATTCAGGATACCGACGGCGACGGCATCCCCGACAGCATCGACCCCGACATCGACGGCGACGGCATCGACAACGCTTCGGACCTCTGCCCCTATGACCCGACCAACACCCTGCCCGGCTGCAGCGGCACCACCGTGAACCCGGACACCGACGGCGACGGCATCCCCGACGTCGTGGACAGCACGCCCAACGGCGACGGCTCCGTCAGCATTCCCCCGCCGGGCACCACCGGCACCGCGACGGGCACCGGTCCGGGCGGCACGCCCCTGAGCGGCGGCGGCTCCTCCAAGCCGCCCACCAACAAGTGCAACAACTCGGGCGCGAAACTCACCGGCAGCTTCGGCGTGAACCCCTGCAAGCTGACCGAGGACAACCTGAACCTCACCGGCAACTCGGACTTCTGGAAGGAAGGCGGCAAGCAGTTCGCCGACCACCTCGACAAGTGGTGGACCGACCAGTTCGAACCCGCGCTGAAGAACATGACGGCCCAGCTCAACGCCAGCCTCGTGGACCAGTCGCGCCAGCAGGGCTCGACCATGGACAGCCACAACATCACCAAGACCTCGACCGACGTGCAGAAGTTCGAGGCGGATGACAAGCGCAACCTCGAGCCGAACGAACGCGTCTGCGTCGAGGGCACCTACAGCGCGCCGCTGACCAACCTCGACTACACCGGCACGGCGCTGACGGGCGGTCTCGTCAGCGATACGCACCATCGCACGACCGGCGACACGGCGGCCCCCGGGCCGAAACCGAAGAACGCCAACGAGGACACCAAGAACCAGTTCGACACCTATTGCAAATACTTCAACAACAAGGACGTGAACGCCGGCAACAACGCCTGCCCGACCCCGGGCACCGACGGCAGTCTGGTCAACGCCGACATCGAGGCGGAAAACTTCATCCTGCAGGATTCCATCGACCTGTCCAAACCGGACCAATACGCCGCGGCGCACGCCTTCCTGACCTATGTCGTCGCGCCGAAGATGCTGCCGCAAATCCGCCCGGAAGTCGTCGATACCTCGGCCGGCCGCCAACAAATCCTGCAGCGCCAGCATATCGAGGCCCTGCGCAACGTCGCCGCCAGCGTGGTCGCCGGCATCATCTCGCGCCGCGCCTCCATCCCGCTGCCGAAAACGGCGGGCGGCACCGCGCCGCTGCCGCCGACGACTCCGCCGCCGCCGCCCCCGGCCCCGGCCCCGCCGGCCGCGGGCAGCTCCGGCACGGAAGACGATTTCATCGCCAGGCTGGAACAGCAGGAATCGGGCGGGAACTGCAAATATGGCTCGTCCCCCGGCGCAACCTGCCAGAACACCCAGTACTACACGGGTTACTTCCAGTGGGGTACGGAAGCCCTCGTCAACCTTGGCTGCTACAGCGGTCCGACCTACCTGTCGATCCAATACTGGAAGACCGGCGCCTCGCACTGGATTGGCCCCTGCTCCGGCATGACCAGCATCGCGGATTTCCAAAACAACGCCGCTGTCCAGAAAGGCCTGGAAAAGCCCTGGATCAGCCTTCTGCATAACCAGGCCGTCATCAAAGGCTCATGGACCTATGCCTGCACCACGCAATGCGGCCACTGGGTCACGCCCTCCGGCATCATCGCATGTTCCCACCTGCTGGGCGCGGGCGGTTGCCACCAATGGCTGACGACCTGCAAGACCGCAGGCGACGCCAACGGCACGACCGGCGGCATGTATATGGACAAATTCGCCGGTTTCGACATGCCCTTCGCAGGTCCCACTTGCGGGCCGCAGCCCGGACAAGTCGGATCGCAGACCGGCACGGGAACCGGCAACCCGCCGCCGCCCAAGCCGGTTGACGAGGCGATTTACGACATTCGCCACCGCGCAGGCGTGCCCGACTCCGAGATCTCTTGCAAGAACCATGCGGGCTGCAAGCAGCAGGATCCCAGCTACAACGAGATCATGCTGGCCCTGACCAAGGAACGCTTCTTCGACCCGGATTACTATGCCCGCATGGGCGGAAACCTGGGCCAGATCAAGCAGGAACAGTCGGCTGTGAAGTCCTACATCAGTCTGCAGCTGCAAGACATCTACCAGCTGCAGGAACAGATCAGCACCCTGCTGGCCGCCAAAGCCGCCATGGAGTACGACAAGACAAGAGGAAACCATCAAGGCGAAACGCCGGTGCGGTAATGACCGGCAACGGATTGAAAAAGCACGGAATTTATTTTCAATAATGGAAAATAAACCGTATATGGTGTAACATGATCATATGCAGATTTCTTGCGGTTTCGACTTTGCGGGTGTGATATATAATGAGATACAGGGAAGACAAAACGTTGAAGAAGGATTTCATGAAAGCCGCCAGAAAAGCCACACTGATTGTGCTGCTCGCCATGGGCGTTGCCGTACCTGCGATTAGCGTTCAGGCATCTTCCCCCGTTGACATGACCCCGGTTGCAACGGCGCAGATGGCGACTGCCGGCAACTACACGCCCGCCTCCGCCGAACAGTCCATGCAAGAAAAGTCGCATACGCTGAGCTTTACGGAGATCAAGAGCCACAAGGACCTCGTCAAGAAATACCCGTTCCTCAAGGATGATATTGCCGAGGTGGAGCATGATGACCTCGGCGAAACGACGAAAACGACGACCTCGATCGCGACCTTCCACGACAAGGCGTCGAACAGCGACTTTGTCTTTCTCAACCTCTCCGGCCCCATGTTTTGCACGTCGCATGGCTGCAGCGTGACCGGATACGTCAACGATGGACACGGTTTCAAAAGCGCGCTGAACGTCCTCACCTTCGAGCCGATCAATGTCGTGACCAATCACGGGAAGGTGTCCCTCGTCCTGACCGGTCCTGCCGGCCTTGCGCAGTGGGACCTGAAAAACGGGCAGTTCGAGCACAGTCGCAATCTGGACACCCCCGTCGCGCCGCCGCAACAGCCCCCGTCCCCGAACTGATTTTCATTCTTTGAACCGCGAAAGCGCCTACCCGAGATATTTTCTCGGGTCCATCGTCCGTGTGCCGTTGCGCACCTCGAAATGAAGCTGCGCGCTCGAGACCGAGCCCGTGGAGCCGACCGATCCGATGACCTGCCCGCGCCGCACGGATTGTCCCGCCCGCACCGTGACGGTGCTGAGATGCGCATAGGTCGTGACCATGCCGCCCGGGTGACGTATCAGCACGAGGTTGCCGTAGCTCTTCAGCCGGTCGCCGACATAGACGACGACCCCGTCCGCCGCGGCCGCCACCGGTGCGCGGCGCGGGGCGGCGATATTGATGCCGTCGTTGTAAAGCCCGCCGGACTTCGCGCCGTAGGATGAAATCACCTTGCCGTGCACCGGCCAGATGAAGCCCGCGCGGTGCGAGCCTGAAACCGTCGTCACCGGCTCCGGCGCGCGGCGCACGGGCGCGATGAGGGAGGCGGTCTTGACTGGCTTTTTCTCCTCCGTCCGCGCCGTCTCCCTATGCACCCGCAAGGTGCCCAGCACTTTCGAATACTTGCGCTGCGGCGTCGCCGAAGCCACGCGCACCGGCTGCGCTTTCGCATGACCGGAGGGGATGCGCAGCCGCTCGCCCGGGTGCAGCGTATAGGGCGCTCTTAAATGATTGGCGGCGGCCAGATGCTCCACCGGCACGCCGTACATCTGCGAGAGATGGTAAAGCGTGTCATGCCCGCCCACCGTATGCAGGCGCGGCGCGGGCAGGGCGAGGCGCTGGCCCGGCGACAGCGTATAGGGCGGCTTCAGGTGATTGGCGGCGGCGATATCCTCCAGCGGCACATCGTAGCGCTGGGAAATGCGCCAGAGCGTATCGCCCCGCAGCACGGTGGCGACGCCGTTTCGGGACTGGATATGGGTGCCGAGGTTGAGGACCGGCGCCGGGTCGGCATGGGCGGGCGTGCCCGCCAGCGACGCGAAGGCGCAAAGAACGGCGAGCGCGGCCGTCGAAACGAACAGGGCATGGCTTTTCACGATGTCGCTCTCCCCCTTTTTGTCGTCGCGGCGCGGCGCAGGCGTCCTCCCCTTTGTCCGGCGTCAGGCCGGCTGCAGGGCGAAGCGTTGCGCGCCGCTAAAAAAATCATCTTCCTCGTCGGAAGGCACATGTTCCGGCAGGGCGTAGGCCTCCTCTTCATAGGTTTCCTGCGCATAGGCGCCCTGGCCGTGGCTCCCCTGCTCCTGCCGGTCCGGTCCGTTGCGGGCGATGTTCGGCAGCAGCGGCACGAAGCGCACGGGCATCAGCCGTTCATAGGTGTATTCCGTCTCCCCGCGGGTGATGCGGTAGATGAACTGGCTCGCCTTGTCGCGCCCCATCGGGATGATCATGATGCCGCCGACGGACATCTGGTCCAGCAAATCGGGCGGCGGCTCGTCCCCCGCCGCCGCCGTGACGATGATGCGGTCGAAGGGCGCCTGCTCGATCCAGCCCTTCATGCCGTCCGCCGCCTTGCAGGTGATGTTGCGGATGCGCAGCTCGTTGAACCTTTGCTCCGCCGTCGCCAGCAGCGGGCGGTGGCGCTCGATGCTGTAAACGCGGCGGCACAGCTTGGCGAGGATGCTGGCCTGATAGCCCGAGCCGGTGCCGATCTCCAGCACCTTGTGGCGGTCGTTCACGCGCAGCTCTTGCGTCATGCTGGCCACGACGAGCGGCTGGCTGATGGGCTGGCCGCGGCCGATGGGCAGCGCGGTGTCTTCATAGGCCTGATCGTGGAACATGGGGGGAATGAAGGCCTCGCGCGGCACGCGCTCGATGGCGCCAAGCACCGAGGCATCGGTGATGCCCGCCTTGCGCAGCTTCATGATGAGCCGGATCTTGCGCGCGAGAACAGTCACTTGAATATCCCTTCCAGTTGCTTGAGCGTCGGGTGATGCGTGAGGTTGAGCGAAAGCGGCGTGATGGTCGCATGCCCCGCCTTCAGCGCGCCCATGTCGCGCGTCGGGTCCTGCTCGTCGCGCTTGGGCGGCGGGCCGACCCAGTAATAGGGCTTGCCGCGCGGGTTGACGCAGTCGATCATCGGCTGGTCTTCCATGCTGTAATGCCCCTGCGGCACGACGCGGATTTCGGGCTCCACGCCGTTTTTCGGGCGCGGGAAGTTGACGCTCATCAGCACGTTGGTCTCCCACGACTTGCCCTGAAAGGACGTCAGGATTTTCGGCAGCAGCTTGCGGGCGATGTCCCATTCGGGCTGGCCGCCGTCCTCGTCGAAGTCCTGGCTGCAGGCGATGGCGGGAATCTGCATCAAGGTCGCCTCGATCGCGGCGGCGATGGTGCCAGAATAGGTCACGTCGTCCGCCGTGTTCTGGCCGTGGTTGATGCCGGAAAGAACGAGGTCCGGCTTGAAGTCGCGCATCACCTGCTTCACGCCCACCAGCACGGAATCGGTCGGCGTGCCATAGACGGAATAATGGTTCTCGTCGTATTTCTTCAGCCGCAGCGGCGAATAGATGGTGAGCGAGTGGCCCGCGGCCGACTGCTGGTTTTCCGGCGCCACGACCCAGATATTGGGCGTGATTTCGCGCAGGATTTCCTCCAGCACCTTGATGCCCTCGGCGTGCAGGCTGTCGTCGTTCGAGATGAGGATGCGCGCCTTGGTGATGTCTTTCGGGAACTCAAGCATTGGCCACCTTGCCGCTCTTTCTTTCGCCCACGGGTTCCAGCTTTTCGACGCCGCCCATGTAGGGTTTCAGCGCGTCGGGGATGACGACGCTGCCGTCGGCCTGCTGGTAGTTTTCCAGCACGGCGATCAGGCACCGTCCCACCGCCACGCCCGAGCCGTTGAGCGTGTGGACGAAGCGCGTCGCTTTCTCCCCGGCCTTTTTATAACGCGCCATCATGCGCCGCGCCTGGAAATCGCCGCAGTTGGAACAGCTGGAGATTTCGCGGTAGGCGTTCTGGCCGGGCAAAAACACCTCGATGTCGAAGGTCTTCTGCGCCGAAAAGCCCATGTCGCCGGTGCACAGCGTGACGGTACGGAACGGCAGGTCCAGCTTTTTCAGGATATTCTCCGCGCAGCCGACCATGCGGTCCAGCTCGTCCATCGACTTGTCTTCCTCGGTGATGCTGACCATCTCGACCTTGTAGAACTGGTGCTGGCGGATCATGCCGCGCGTGTCCTTGCCCGCCGCCCCCGCTTCGGAACGGAAGCAGGGCGTGAGCGCGGTGAGGCGCAGCGGCAGCTCGTCCGCCTCGAGGATGTCGCCCAGCACGGTATTGGTAAGGGAAACCTCCGACGTCGGGATCATCCACAGCCCGTTGCCGGTCTTGAAAAGATCGTCCGCGAACTTGGGCAATTGCCCCGTGCCGTAAAGCGCCTCGTCGCGCACCAGCAGGGGGACGGACATTTCGGTATAGCCGTGCTCTCCGGTATGCGTGTCCAGCATGAACTGGGCGATGGCCCGCTCCAGCCGCGCGATGCCCGAGCGCAGCAGCACGAAGCGCGCGCCCGACATTTTCGCCGCCGTCTCGAAATCCATGCCGCCCAGCGCCGCGCCGATATCGACGTGGTCTTTCGGGTTGTTCATGCCCTTGGGCTGGCCGATGCGGCGGACCTCGACGTTGTCCTTCTCTCCCCCGCCGTCCGGCACGGTTTCATGCGGAATATTCGGCAGGGTGCTCAAAAAATCGTTCAGCGCGGCGGAATGCTTTTTCTCGTCTTCCTCGAGCGCGGCGAGCTTGTCTTTATACCCCGCGACCTCGGCCATCAGCGCCTCGACCTCGTCGTTGGTGCCGCCCTTCAGCTTGCCTTTCAGGACGCCGATCTGCTTGGACGCCTCGTTGCGCTTGGCCAGCAGTTCCTGCAATGCCGTCATGACCGTGCGTCGCGTCTCGTCCATTGCCAGAATCTGCGCCGTCTGCGGCGGCAAGCCGCGGCGCTTCCAGCCGGAATCAAAAAAGTCGGGATTATCCCGAATAAGTTTCAAATCGAACATTTCCGCTCTCTGTATTTTTTGGGAAGTTTCCCCAAACCCCAATGTTTTCAAGTATAAGGCTTTTTGCGAATCGGGTCTAGCACCGAATGGACGGGCAGCCGGACGCGGATGAAGACCGACGCCATGCGGGTATGGATTTCAACCGCTTGCGGATTCTTTCCGTTGTGAATTATCAGTCATGAAATTCTTCTCATAAACGCCAATGATTTACATATTGACATTGGCGCAGCCCCTGACCTAACATGCGGCGCATTCAGATACCGAAAGGACAGCCATGACCCGCCCCGCGAACTGGAACACCAAAGACGGCTTCGATTACGCGCTTTTCCCCGCGAAAACGGAAAAGCCGGACAGCCTCGTCATCTACATGCACGGCATCGGCGACAATGCGGAGAATTTCGAGAGCGGCGCACGCGTGATACAGGAGAAAATCCCCGGCGCGGCGGTCATCGCGCTGCAGGCGCCCATCGAGATCAAGCACCCCGACCTGCCGCCCGGCCAGAAGGGTTATTCATGGTTCCCCTACGGCGGGCCGGTCATGCCGCAGGTGAAGACATGGCTCTCCCACGTTTTCAACCGCGTGCCGGTGGTGAAAAAGGTGGAGAATTTCGCCCATGCGCGGCTGGAGGAACTGGGGCTGAAGGAAGACCGCCTCGCCTATGTCGGCAATTCCATGGGCGCCATCGTCGCGCTGCAGGCGGGGCTTTCGCCCCGCAAGCCCGTGGCCGCCGTCGTCTCGCGCGGGGGCACGGTGCCGCCCTTCACCAAAGCGCGAAACAAATCGACCAAGGTCTTGTTGCAAATGGGCGAATGGGACGAGATTTTCAACGACGGCCCGCCCGCCCGCGCGAAAAAGCCGCTGAAACGGATATTCAACAATCTTGCCGACCGTTTCAGCCTGCGCCACGAACGCAGCGTCGAGCGGCTGAAGAAAAAGCGTGTGCCGATGGAAGACAAAATCTATGAGGGGCAAGGCCACATGCTCGACGCCGCCGCGCTCGCCGACGGGGCCGATTTCATCGGCAAGGCGCTGGGGCAGAAGCACAAGCCGCAGCATAAAGCGCAACCGCAGCCTTAAACAGACAAGTACCCTCATCCGACCGCTGCGCGGCCACCTTCTCCCAGAGGGAGAGGGAAAATCCGCAAAGCCCTCTCCCTTTGGGAAAGGGTTGGGTAAGGGTACTTTCACCCCTTATTCCGAAGTTTTTTCCACCTCCGCCGCGCGGCCTTTCTCGTTCATGCGGACGAGGAAGATGGAGATTTCGTAAAGCCCCAGCAGCGGCACGGCCAGCAGGCACTGGCTCATGATATCGGGCGGGGTCAGCACCGCCGCCACGACGAAAATCAGCACAATCATATACCTGCGCTTGTCCGCCAGCGATTTCGCGGTGACGAGCCCGACGCGGCCCAGCAGCGTCAGCACCACCGGCAGCTGGAAGCACAGGCCGAAGGCGAAGATCATGGTCATGATGAGGTTGAGGTATTCGCTCACCCGCGCTTCAAGCTGTATCGGCAAGCCGTTGGCGGGGTTGAAGTTTTCGAAGCTGGCGAAGAACTTCCACGCCATCGGGATGACGAGGTAATAGACGAAAGCCGCCCCCGCCACGAAGAGGATGGGCGTGGCGATGAGGAAGGGCAGGAAAAACCGTTTCTCGTTCTTGTAAAGCCCGGGCGCGACGAAAAGCCAGATCTGCGAGGCGATGACAGGAAACGAAATGATTCCACCGGCAAAGCAGGCGAGTTTCATGTAAGTAATGAAGACTTCGCCGAGCGCGGTATAGATAAGCCGGTGCGTCTTGTCGTTGACCACATGGGCGAGCGGCTGGACCAGAAAACCGTAAATCTCCGCCGCGTAGAAATAGCAGCCGAGGCTGGCGACCATAAAAAAAGCGATGCAGATCATCAGCCGCTTGCGCAGCTCCAGCAGGTGCGCGGCCAGCGGCATCGCATTTTCTTCTTTTTTCTCAGCCGCCTCAGTCATTTTCCGAATCTTTGTTCTGAAGGGGCTTTTCGGCGGTGGGCATGGGCTCCCTCACCTCGCCCGCATCTCCGTCTTCATCATCGTCGAGGTCGTAGCGCAGGTCTTCGTCGCCCTGCTCGGGGCCGGTTTCCTCCTCGACATGCACGGCGGTCACGTCGATGGCGGGGCGGTTGCTTTCCCGCGCCAGTTGCCGCTCGACCATCTGCTGGACGTTGTCGCCGCCCGCCCGGTTGGCCGCGCGGGTGATTTCCTCCAGCTCGCTTTCTTCCATGATCTTATCAAGCGATTTTTGAATATCGCTTGATACAGTTTTGATTTTCCTGATTATTTTACCCGCGGCATGCAGCGCGCGCGGCAGGTCCTTCGGCCCGATCACCACTACGGAGACCGCGGCAATCAGCAACATTTCTGTCCAGCTGATGTCGAACAAGATCAGTCACCCTTTTTGTCGGATGGCGGCAAGGCGTCCTTCTTGCCGTCATCATCCGACGGATGATCTTCCCCCTTCAGACCGTCTTTGAAACTGCGCAGCCCCTTGCCCAGGTCGCCCATGACCTGCGGCAGCCGTCCGGCGCCGAAAAGCACCAGCACGATGAGCAGGATGACAACAATATGACCAAAACTCAATCCCATGACGGTTTACTCCCTGTCGTCGTCCTCGTCGTCTTCATAATCGTCGTCGTCATCTTCTTCGTCATAATCGTCGTCTTCTTCGTCTTCCATTTCCGCGGCGAATTCGCTTTCGACTTCGTCATCGTAGTCGTCATGCTCGTCGCTGTCGAGGTCGTCATCTTCGTCCCCGTCGTCATCTTCTTCGTCGTCCGCGTCGTCGTCATCTTCGTCATCATCGCCGCCGCCGGCGCTCATTTCCGTATCCTCGACATCGAGGTCGTTGACGTCTTTCTCGTCGTCATCGAATTCATCGTCGAAATCGTCGTCAAAATCGGCGTCCGCGTTCTCGTCGTCGGCTTTGCCCAGCAGGTCCTCGTCCGTGACCTCGTTGGGGTCGTCCATTTCCTTGTTCTCGTCGTCGCCGAAGAGGTCGGCGGTGGGCATGGCCTCGATCGCGGGGCGCTTGTCCATCAGGCCGGCGGCCTTCAGCTCTTCCATGCCCGGCAGGTCGCCCAGCTTTTCAAGCCCGAAGTGGTCGAGGAAGGCCTGCGTCGATAACCATGTCACGGGGCGGCCGGGCACTTCCCTGCGCTTGCCGGGCTTGACCCAGCCCGCTTCCATCAGCGCGTCGAGCGCGCCGGGGCTGGTGGAAACGCCGCGGATGTTCTCGATCTCCGCGCGGGTCACCGGCTGGTGATAGGCGATGACGGCCATGGTTTCCATGGCGGCGCGGGTGAATTTTTTCGGCTGTTCCTTTTCAAGGCGCAGCTGGTCGCCCAGCTCGGTCGCGGTGCGGAAGGCCCAGCGCTTGTCGCGCTGCACGAGGTTCACGCCGCGGCTGGCGTATTGCTCCTTCAAAATCTCCAGCACGTCGGGAATGAGGGAAACGCGCTCTTCCGGGAAGCGTTCCGCCATCATGGAGACAGTAAGGGCGGAGGAGGACGCGAACAAAATCGCCTCGATCAGCCGCACGTCGTCCTGGGTGATGACCAGTTGTTCTTCGGGCTCGCCCCGCTCTTCTTCGCCGGATTCTTCTTCGGCTTCCTCAGCTTCTTCGTCTTCGGAGGTTTCCTCGACGATTTCTTCTTCGGTGATTTCTTCCTCGATCACGACATCGGCCTCGAGCGTTTCCTCTTCAGACGCCGGCGCGTCGTCCTGCTCCATCACCTGCTCGGCGATTTGCGCGATGACGTCTTCCTGCTGCTGTTTTTGTTTCTTTGCTTTCGCCATGGTGTCAGGCCTCTTCGTTCAGGGTCTTTGTTTCGTCTGTGGTTTCGGCATCGGGCTCCGCTTCGAGAACTTCGGTTTCCGGCGCGGCGGCTTCCGTCCCGGCCTGCTGCTCCAGATGCTCTGCCAGCTTGCGCGCGGCCTCCGCTTCCTCGTCCGCGGCCATTTCGGCTTCTACCGTCTGGCTGGGGTCGATGGGCTCGTCGAAGGAATCGTCGTAGCCGGCTTCCGCCGCTTCCGACATGCCGTTGCCCGCGTCTTCAGCCGCGGGCGCCGCCTGCCCGTCCTTCGGCACGGGACGGCGGATGTAGATGGTGGCGTAATTCTGTTCCTGCTGCAGTTCCAGCAGGCCGCGCTTGACCATTTCGAGCGCGCCGCCGAAGGTGGAGGCGATGGCCGAGCGCTTGACGATCTTGCCGTCCTCCAGCCCGCCGGGCAGGAACATGAACAGGGAAACCCATTCCTCCGGCACCTTGCCCAGCATGTTGCCCAGCCGCTCGATCGCCTCTTCCAGCGAGAAAAGCTTGACCGGTTCCAGCTTATAGACCGAGTTCTGCTGGCGCTGCTTCACGTCGCCATAGGCTTTCAGCAGGTCGTAATAGGTCATCTCGTATTTCGAGATGTACTTGGTCGGCAGCCCGTCGGGCTCGCCGCGGGAAAAGACGTTGAAGCCGAGGCGCGGCAGGTGGAACAGGTCGTTGGCGACCTTGCGCATCGCTTCGAGGCGGCGCAGCTGGAACTGCAGCGCGTCGGCCAGCTCCTGCGCGGAGGGTTCGGCCTGTTTCTGCTCTTCCTGCGGGATGAGCAGGCGGGACTTCAAATAGGCGAGCCATGCCGCCATGACGAGGTAATCCGCCGCCAGCTCCAGCCGGACGGAGCGCGCCTTTTCGATGAAGTCGAGGTACTGGTTGGCGAGGTCGAGAATGGAGATGGTGGTCAAATCCACCTTCTGGTCGCGCGCGAGCGACAGCAGCATGTCGATCGGCCCGTCGAAGCCGCCGAGGTAAAGCAGAAGCTGCTCGCTCTCGCTGCGCTCCTTGATCAGGTCTTCTTCAAACTGCGGTGCTTCGGCTTCGCTCATCTTGCTCTTTTACTTCAGGCGGTTTTCTTTATCATTTGCTCCAGCTTTTGCAGGAGCGCCTGACGGTTGTCGTTGTCGTTCCTCTGCGCCGCGCCCATCTTCCGCCGCCTGCAGGCGCGCCGCCGCATCGGGCGTCACGCGCGGGGTGACGGAAAGCGCCAGCCTGCGGTCCTCAAGCGGCGCATTGCACAGCATCGTCAGATCCATCCCCGCTTCCATCGTGCCGGCAACGCGCGATTCCAAAGTGCCGCCCAGCGCCTTCATCGAAATATCGTCGGCCAGCAGCACCCCGGTAAAGCCGATGTCGCCGCGAATGATGTCGGTGACAACACGGCGGGAGACGGTGGCGGCAGAATCAGGATCCAGCTGAGAGTATACAACATGCGCCGCCATGGCCCAAAGCGCCGTTTTCATATCAGATTGCGAGAGATATTTGAAAGGCTTGAGGTCGCTTACGGCAAGTTCTGACAAAGAGTTATCCACAACCGGCAAGGCATGGTGGCTGTCCACCTTCGCGCGGCCGTGGCCGGGAATGTGCTTGATGACGGGGGTGACGCCGCCTTCCAGCAGGCCTTTGCACACCGCCTCGCCCAGCCTGCCCACTTCGTCGGGGCTCTCGCTGTAGGTGCGGCTGCCGGACAAAAATGCGTGGCAGTCGGGCGCGGGCACATCGACGACGGGCGCGCAGTTGACGGTGACGCCCATCTCCGCAAGGTCGAGCGCCATGAGGTAGGCATTGAGCCGCGTCGCCTCCAGCCCTTCCTGCGGCGCTTCCTGCGCCAGTTGGCCGAAGGTTTTCGCGGCGGGGTATTCGTGCCACTCGGGCGCCTTCAGGCGCGCGACGCTGCCGCCTTCCTGATCGATGAGCACGGGCAGGTCTTCGCGGCCCACGCAATCGCGCAGATCCGCCACCAGTTTTTTCACCTGCGCGCGGCTGACGCAGTTGCGGCGGAACAGGATGAAGCCCGCAGGCTTTTCGGCGGCGAAAATCTCCGCTTCCTCCGCCGTCAGTTCCGGCCCCGTGGGGTCGATGATGATGGCCTTCAGGTCTGTCAGGTCCGGCTGCGCCATGATGTTTTTTCCTTTAATGCCTCTTCAGGGTTTCAATTCCGGCAGATACGCCATGCAGGCGGCCGGTTCGTAGTTCGACTGTTCAAGCGCCTTGTGCACCCTTTGCTTTTGCCACGCCGCTTCGGAAGAAACCGCCTCATCCGCCTCCTTGTAAGTCACCGCGTGATCGGCGGCATATTGTTTCGTTATCCTGACCAAAGCCTTCGGGTATTCGTCGCTCAGCCTGCCGAGTTCATTCTTGAAAAGATCCGCGTATTTCCTGAGATTTTCGATTTTTTCTTGCGGGGCCGTTTTTTCCGCGGCCCGCCCCTGCGTGACGGACTGGAGCACGAGCGCGGTCATCATCGCACAATCGGACGCCGCCTGGATTTTTCCGGCCTCCGCTTGCACCAGCTCCATATTCTTGTCGGGAGTCAGCTTCTGATAGGCGAAAAAGGCAAGCCCCGCAAGCAGCACGATGCCAAGCCGGGCCATGAAGGAGAGGTTCTTTTTCATTCCGCGTTCCCGGATGCAGGCATCATTTTACATGGCGGACGACGCCGTTCGCGTCTTTCTCGCCCCATTTGCGGTTGCGGTTGATTTCCATCTTCTTCAGCACGGCCTGGTAGAGGTCTTCGGTCGAAAACCCCGCCTTGCGCACGCCGTCGAGCAGCAGGATGGTGCAATCCGCCCATTCGATGATGTCCTGCGGGTCGGCGGCGGCTTCCAGCGCCTCTTCCGAGAGGTGGTGCGCCTTCGCCTGCGGCGTGCTTTCGCCGAAGGTCTTGTCGGTGAAGACGCCGATGTCGTCCTGCAGTTGCTGCCAGCGGTCCATTCAAGTTCTCCTTACAAAAATTTCATCAGCGCACGATGATGCAGCCCGCGGAATGAACGGATTTCATCGCCTCGCAAATCTTCTTCGCATCCTCCCGGCTCAACCGGCCCGCCTGCAGGCGGTTATAGACGCCCTTGGCGCCGAGGTCCACGCGCTCGGTGCGCATGGTGAGGTTGGAAAAATACTGGGGGAATTTCTTTTGCAGCGCGCTCCATTCGCGCCGCGCGGCCGAAAGCTCGCGGAAGGCGCCCAGCTGGATATAGACCCCGCTGGCCGTTTCCGTCGCGTCCGGCTTGATGGCGGCGGCGGCCGTTTTATCCGCAGCTGCCGTCTTCACCGGCGCGGGCTTGGGGATCGGCGCGGCGGCGGTTTTCACCGGCGCGTTGTGGATGACCTGCGGCGGCGCCCGCTTCGCGGAGACGGCGTGCGCGGGCGTCGCGGTCACGGGCTTGACCTCCGGCGCGGTCACGATTTTCTCCGTGCCGTCGGGCAGGGTCTTCATCTGCATGCCGAGGTCGAGCCTCGCGGGCTTGTCTTCCACGGCGGGGGTATCCTGCGCGCGGGCGAGCTCGACGGCCTTGTCCTTGCTCATCGGCTGCTCGGCGGGCGGGCGCAGTTTTTCGACCGTGTCGGGCGACTTGTTTTCCAGCGGGTCGAAGACCGTGCTGTCCTGATGGCGGATGTCCATGCCGCCCGGGTCCTCGGGCTTGAATTTATAGGGCGTATTGTCCGCCGTGATGACGGGGATGTCCACGTCCTGATAGGCCTTGTGCTCGCGCGGGTAGGCGTACCAGATGACGGCGGCGAAACCCGCGAGCGCGATGAAGGTCAGCATGCCGCGCGGCAGGACGCGTTTCGGCTCCTGCGGCGGGCGGCCGCGGGCGTAGAGGGTTCCGAGGCTGGTGTCGTCTTTTGCTTGCGTCATCCGTGCAGCTCCTCCAGTGGCGTTACTCCCATGACGGCGAGGCCGGAGGCGATCGCCGTCGCGACTGATTTGACCAATGCCATGCGCGCGAGGCTCAGGGCTTCGTCGTCTTCATGCAGGAAGCGCAGCGCGCCGACGTCGCGCCCCTTGTTCCAGAAGGCGTGGAATTCGGAGGCCATGTCATGCAGCCATGTGGCGACGCGGTGCGGCTCGTGCGCTTCCGCCGCCGCCTCGACGAAGCGCGGCCAGCCCGCCATGAAGCGGATGAGCTGCAGTTCCTCGGGCGTGCTGAGCCGCGCGAGGTCGGCCTTGGCGAGCGCTTCCGGCGACAAATCGGCCTTGGGGAACATCTCCGCCCCGTTGCGCAACACGGAGCAGCAGCGCGCATGCGCGTATTGCACGTAGAACACGGGGTTGTCTTTCGACTGCTCGACCACTTTCGCGAAGTCGAAATCAAGCTCCGAGTCAGGCGTGCGGGAGAGCATGAAGAAGCGCACCGCGCCCGGCCCCACCTCCTCCACGATTTCGCGCAGGGTGATGATGTTGCCCGCGCGCTTGGAAAGCTTCACCGGCTCGCCGTTCTTGAACAGCTTGACCATGCCGCAATAGACGACGTTGAGGCGGATGTCCTTGTCCTCGCCCGCCAGCGCGGCGATGGCGGGGCGGATGCGTTCCTCGTAGCCGTGATGGTCCTTGCCCAGCACGTTGATCATCCACTTATAGCCGCGCTGTATCTTGTTATAGTGATAGGCGATGTCGGGCATGATATAGGCCCATGTGCCGTCGCGCTTTTTCAGCGGGCGGTCGGATGAATCGCCGAAGTTGCTGGAGCGGAACAGGGTCAGCTCCACGGGCTCCCAGTCCTCCATCTCCTTGCCCTTGGGCGGCGGCAGGGTGCCTTGGTAAATCAGCCCCTTGTCCGTCAGCGTCCTGAAGGCGGTCTCCAGCGTGCCGTCCTCGACCATCTCGCGCTCGTTCGAGAAAACCTCGTGCGTGATGCCGATGAGCTCGAGGTCTTTCTTGATGACCCCCATCATGAAGTTCACGGCGAATTCGCGCACGGGCACCAGCCATTCGGCCTCGTCCTTGCCGCGCCATTTGTCGCCATCGCGTTTCACGAGCGCTTCGCCGACTTCCTTCAGGTATTCGCCGGGGTAGAGTCCTTCCGGGATGTCGCCGATGTCCTCGCCCAGCGCCTCGCGGTAGCGCAGGTGCGTGGTGCGCGCCAGCACATCGACCTGCGTGCCCGCGTCGTTGAAGTAATATTCCTTGGTGACGTCATAGCCCGCCTTTTGCAAAAGATTGGCCAGCGCATCGCCGATGACCGCGCCGCGCGTGTGGCCCGCGTGCATGGGGCCCGTGGGGTTGGCGGAGACGTATTCGATGTTCACCTTCTCGCCCTTGCCCAGCGCGCTGTCGCCGTAATGCACGCCCTCGGTCAGGATGGTGCGCATGGTCTCCATCCACTCGCTGTCGGCAAGGCGGAAGTTGACGAAGCCGGGGCCGGCGACGCTGGCTTCCTTGATCTCGGGCATCGCCTGCATTTTCGCGACGATGGCCTCGCCCAGCTGGCGCGGGTTCTTGCCGGCGGCTTTCGCCAGCACCATCGCGGCGTTGGTCGCCATGTCGCCGTGCGAGACGTCCTTGGGCGGTTCCACCTTCACGCGGGACATATCGAGATCCGCGGGCAGGTCGCCGTTGGCGGCCATGCCGCCGAGGATGCCATCGACCTTGGTCTTGTAGCTTTGAAAGATATTGCTCATCTCATCACCTGATAGGCGTCAAAAAGGTCACGGTGTTCCAGCAGCGCGAGGCGGTCGGTCATGCTGGCGATATAGTCGGCGACCGCGCGGGCGCGCCAAGTTTCCGCCTTCCAGCCCTTGGGCACGGCGTCCACCTGTTTCAGGACCACGGCGGGCAGGCAGCGCTTGTGCTCCATGAACACGGCGAACAAGTCCTGCACGCAGGCGAAGACCTTGCGGCGCACGCGGCTGACCTGGTGGTGGCGGTAGAAATTCGCCCAGAGGAAGTCGCGCAGCGCACGGTCCTTCTTCTTCATTTCATCGGACATGGTGACGAGCTGGTGCTTCGCATGGCGGATGTCGTCCGGCGTTTTCGGGTCCAGCGCGATGATATTCGCGCGGCTTTCGGCCAGCACGTCGATGACATAGGTGCCCATGACGTCGCGGATGGTTTCCTGCGTCAGGCGGTAATTGTCGATGTCGGGATGCGCCTTGCGCTTGGCGCGCATGATGGCGTCCACCCATTCGACCTGTTCGAGGTCTTTCAGGGTGAACATGCCCGCCTGCAGGCCGTCGTCGAGGTCGTGGCTGTTGTAGGCGATGTCGTCCGCGATGCCCGCCGCCTGCGCTTCGAGCGAGGCATAGCTGCCCAGCATCATGTCCCACTGCTTGCTGATCTCGGACAGGGTGATTTCAAGCTTGGGCTTCTTGTGGCCTTTTTTAACCACCGGCCCGTTGTGCTTGACGAGCCCCTCGAGGGATTCCCAGCACAGGTTCAGCCCGTCGAAGTCGGGGTATTTCTTTTCCAGCTTGGTCACCACGCGCAGGGTCTGGTCGTTGTGGTCGAAGCCGCCGTAGGGTTCCATGCATTCCTTCAGCGCGTCCTCCCCCACATGGGCGAAGGGCGTATGGCCGAGGTCATGCGCGAGGGCGCAGGTCTCGGCAAGGTCTTCGTCCGCGTGCAGCAGCCGCGCGAGCGAGCGGGCCACCTGCGCGACCTCGATGCTGTGCGAAAGGCGGGTGCGGTAATGATCCCCTTCGTGATAGACGAAGACCTGCGTCTTGAATTTCAGGCGGCGGAAGGCGGCGCAGTGGATGATGCGGTCGCGGTCGCGCTCGAAGGCGCCGCGGGTCTTGCTGGGGGCTTCGTCATAGAGGCGGCCCCGGCTTTCCTGCGGGCGGGAGGCATAGACGGCCTTGCCGTCCGCGGCCAGATATCCATCCAGCGCCGATTTGCCGACGTCGGTCGGTTGCGCTTTTTTCTTCAATGATTTCAATTTCTTGCTGTTCTTTTTCTTGGCAGGTTTGGCGGCCTGTTTCACTTTCGCGCGCGCAGACATATCGACCCTTCCCGTCAGAACCCGTCGCGGCCATGCCGCGGAGCCTGAATTCTGTTGATTTACAAGGTTTTTAAACCATATTATTGCCTGAATGGAAAGAATTAAATACGGGAATTAAACCATGTCCGAACCCCAGACCGAAACCCTGACGATGTCCATAACGGGCAATTGCGCCAAGCGCATCCTCGCCATGCGCGAGAAAGAGAACAATCCCAAGCTGATGCTGCGCGTCACGGTGCTGGGCGGCGGCTGCTCTGGCTTTCAGTATGACCTCGACTGGGACGACAAGCTGAACCCCGACGACGTGACCTTCGAAAAAGACGGCGCCGTGCTGGTGACGGACGAGACCTCCCTGCCCTTCCTCAACAACGCCGAGGTCGATTACGTGCAGGAAATGATCAAATCCGCCTTCAAGATCAAGAACCCGAACGCCGCGGCCTCCTGCGGCTGCGGGAACTCCTTCGCGCCGAAGACCTGAGGGAAATCAAAAAAACGAATACAAAACACCCGCCCTTTCGCAAGAGCGGGTGCTTTGTTTATCCGTACCTCAGGGCTTATTCGTCGCCGCCCTGATCGTCGGGCATATCGCCGCCGGGGCCGCCGCCGTTATCGCTGCCGCCGCCGCGACGATGGCGCATGAAGCCGCCGCCGTTGTCGCCGCCGCCGCGTTTCCAGCCGCGCCCGTCGCCGTCACGATCACCGCCGCCGTGCTTGCGCTTGGGCATGCAGGCGCGCAGGGCTTCGCGGTCGCTGGCCGCTTTCACGCAGGCCTCGGCCTTTTGCATCTTGGCGATATGCTCGTCCATGCGCTGGATGATCTTGGACTTGATCTCGTCAAGGTTCGGCCCCTGACCGCCGCCAGGGCCACCACCGGGGCCGCCGGGACCGTTTCCATCGCCGCGCGGGCCATGGGCCGCGGGCGGGCCGCCGTTATCGTCCTGCGCGAAAGCCGGCGACAGCATCACCGACTGGCTCAGTATTGCGGTAAACGCGAAAACGCTCGCCATCATCAAAAACTTTTTCATGCTCGGTCCCTTTCAAAAAAACAAGCGACGACGGGAGGTCAGATCAAGGGCAGTGTCGTCTTTTCCCTGCACCGGCCCATGGCCCGGATCATCATATCAGGACATCCCCCACCGAATGGTTAACGGTTCGCCCCGCGGCAAGTATCCGGTCATGGCCGTATCTGATTATGACACGCATGTTCCGCAAAAAACCCTTCGCGAAAAATGCGTTTTAAGCTTAAAATACCCTAAGCCTTTCATAAAACTGGGAAATAATGCCGTGAAAATCGCCACATGGAACATCAACTCCATCAATGCCCGCCTGCCGAACGTGCTGCGCTGGCTGGAGGAACAGTCGCCGGACGTGTTGCTGATGCAGGAATTGAAGTGCACCGACGACAAATTCCCCGCCGAGGACTTCAGGAAAGCGGGCTACGAATCCGCCGTCCACGGCCAGAAGTCATGGAACGGCGTGGCCATCCTGTCCAAACGCCCCATCGAAAAGGTGGTTTCCGGCCTGCCCGGCGACAAGAACGACGAGCAGGCCCGCTATATCGAAGCCACGGTGCGCGGGGTGCGCGTCGCCTCGATCTACCTGCCCAACGGCAACCCGGTGGATACGGAGAAATACCCCTACAAGCTGGGCTGGATGGACCGGCTGACCGCCCATGCGAAGGAGCTGCTGGCGCAGGAAGCGCCGACCGTGCTGGGCGGCGACTACAACGTCATCCCCGAGGACCGCGACTGCTTTGACCCCGCCCTTTGGGCCGAGGACGCGCTGTTCCGGCTGGAAAGCCGCAAAAAGCTGCGCGAGCTGGTCTATCTTGGCTATACCGACGCCTTCCGCGCCTGCAACGACGACGACCACCAGTACAGCTTCTGGGACTATCAGGGCGGCGCCTGGCCGCAGAACCACGGCATCCGCATCGACCACCTGCTGCTCTCGCCGCAGGCCGCCGACGGGCTGGAGGGCTGCGCCATCGACAAAACGCCTCGCGGCTGGGAAAAAGCCTCGGACCATACGCCGGTCGTCGTGCAGCTCAGGATTTAACCCGCTGAATTCATGATGAAAATACCAATTTGACATATTTCTGTCATTCCGGTATCTTATTAACCTCAACAGCTTAGACATTGGAATTGAAGAATGGCCGACAGCCCGAACACGCCGGACGGCGGCGAAAAGCGCAAAGGATTGCTCAGCAGTATCTTCCGCCGCAAGGCGAAGCTGCCGCCGATCCCCGAAGATATCCTGAGCAACAAGCGCGTGCAAAAAGAGATATTCAAGCGCCGCCGCCGCAAGTGGCGCAACCGCATCCTCGGCGTGCTGCTGGCTTCCAGCGCGCTGTCCACCGGCCTGCAGTTCCACCCCGGGCTGGTCAGCAAGCCCTTCAATGAATACATGGCCGAACAGGGCTACCCCGGCGACCTCAGCCAGAACTTCCATGCCCGGGAGATCAGGGTCTATGAGCGCAACAACATCCTCTACCCCTTCCACCTCGCCGGGAACGAGACGAGCATCATCTGGCACGAGGCGGAAAAGGACCCGCACCAGAACAAGACCCGGCTGGCCATCGCCACGCCCTTCATCTATACCGAAGGCCTCATCAAGGGTTTCGGCGACATGATCTTCCCCAACGCGCTCGACGCCTATTCGATGTCGAACGACGACGACCCGTCCCTGCGCCAGTGCTTCATCCGCCCGCCCGCCGATTTTTCGCTGAACCGTTTCTTCGCCGACTTCTCGCGCGTGGACAGCAAGGATTTCAAGTTCCAGCACAGCGACGCCGCGCTGAAGAAAACCCTGTTCGAATACGTGATGCTGCACGAGGCGCGCCACTGCGACCAGGAAAAGACCGTCTATGTCAACGCGAACGAGTCCGACGCCGACATCTACGCCTTCCGCGTGCTGCAGGACCGCGGCACGGACCCCGGCCTTTTGCAGGAAACCAAAACGATCATCACGCACCTGCGCGCCATGAACGCGGTGCTGAAGGGCGACGACTCCCATGCCTCGACCTTCGCCATGATGCGCGGCGGGGAAAGCGTCTTCACCGCGCATGAGGACGCCGCCTCCTTCACGGAGCTTCGCGCCCTCATCGGCGAGGCCGGCAAATACAACGACAATGCCTTCCCCTCGCACATGTCCGACGGCCAGCGCAGCGTTTATCTCGCCGCCGCGCTCTACAACAGCCACATGCTGGACAACGACCCGCAGGTCAAGCAGGCCGCGGTCGCCTTCATCAACGCCATCGACTATTTCAACAATGCTTCGGGCGGCAGGATCGTCAACCCGACCTTCGACATGAACGCCATCGACCTCACCCCCCTCTTCGCAAGCTACAAGCCGGTGCCGGACAAGCTGAGCGCGCCCGCGCCGCAAAAGCCGGCGCCGCTGAAACCCGCGCCGCGCCGCGGCTTCGGATCATAAGCACGCATTGAGAAAAATCACTCCGGGGTTTCCGCCGCCGGTTTTTCCGGGGAAAGCGCCATCTCCCAGATCTGGCCGAGCTGGTCCTTGCCGAAACGGTGGTGCGGGGTTTCGCTGGCCAGCTTCAGCCCCGCGTTCTTCAGCAGCGCCCGCAGGAAATCGGGCGCGCTTTCCGTTTCCATCACCAGCTTTTTATAGCCCGCGTGGCGGGCGAAGCGCAGCAGCTCGTTCAACAGGCTCACGCCGATGCCCATGCCGCGCGCGACCGGCATGACGTAGAGCAGGCAGATGCAGCCGGCGCCCTTCTCTTCCACCTTCTTTTTCAGGAAGATCGACCCCATGAGCCGCCCGTCGATCTCCGCCACCCAGCCGCGTTCGCACGCCGGATCGAAATTGCGGATGAACTTGCCGGCCTCCTCTGCGACCAGCGCCTCGAATTCCTCGTTCCAGCCGTAATCGGCCGCGCATTGCACCACATGGCTGTGGATGACGAGGCCGATGTCGCCCAGCCGGTGCGGCCGCAGGGTGAAAGGCGCCTGCACGCGCGGATTGTTCATGCCGACGCCGCCGTTGATGATGCGGTCGATGGTGCTCATGGCGGCGACGAGGCGGATTTGCTCCTCCACCGGCAGCGGGGCGACGATGCCCATCATGATGCGCCGCGCCTCTTCCAGCACGCCGTCCGATTCCTTGCGGCCCTTCTTGGTCAGGAGGATGAGGCGCTGGCGCGCGTCCTCTTTCGACTTTTGCTTGGAGATGAGCCCCTTGCGCTCGAAGCCGTTCAGGATGCGGCTGAGATAGCCGCCGTCCATGCCGAGATCGCGGCTCAGCACGCTGGCGGTCGTGGGGCGCTTGATGCTCAGTTCATTCAGGATACGGATTTCCGCGGGCGTGAAGGCGCTGCCGAAAATATGTTCCGACAACATGCCGATCCGCTGCATGTACATACGGTTGAATTCACGGATGATCTCGACCCTTTGTTCGAGCCCTATATCCGGCTTTGATACAGACATGTCTTTATTGCCCAATGACGTCTTTTTCAGTAACCCCACACCACCCCCGGTGCCATCCTTTATTATATCCTAATTTTATGAAATATATGCCAGATTCTTGATATTTTGCAAGGGACAAACAACCTTTAATTGTACTACCGTTCAAATACGCAGCGTATTTGTGTACCGCAGCAAATAAAGATCACATTCCGTTTGTTTTTAAAAATCAACTTGTTGCGAAGCGAATGTTCACTCCAAAGTCAGAAGGAACCAGTCATCGCCGCGCTTGTCGAAATGATAGGGCTGAACGTTGGGACTGTGGTCGAGCTCCGAGAACAAACAACGGCGCAACACGCGATAAACGCCGCCGTGGGCGACGAAAAGCACGTTCCGCCCTTCCGATTCCGTCAGCTGCCGGGAAAAGCCCTCCAGCGTGCGCTGGCGGAATTCGGTATAGGACTCGGCCTCTTCCGGGCAGGGATAGCCGTTTTCCTCCGGCGGCAGGCCGCGGGCGATCATGTCCTTCTTGATCGCGTCCATCTCCTGCACGTTCTTCCCCTCGAAAACGCCGTAGTTGCGCTCGCGCACGGCCGGGTCTATCAGCATCGGCCTTTGCAGCTTTTCATTGAGGATCAGCGCCGTTTCATGCGCGCGGGCAAGGTCGCTGGAAACGATGAGGTCGATGGGCAGCCCCGCAATCGTCTCGATCGCGCGGCGCGCCTGCGCGCGCCCCGTGTCGTTGAGCGGAATGTCGGTGCGGCCCTGGATAAGCCCTTGCTTGTTCCAGTCCGTCTCGCCGTGCCTTACGAAGTAAAATGAACGCGGTATCATAAATCAGAAAATAGCCTGAAAACGATGCGCCGACAATACTTCTTCACGGCCTGACGAGATGCGCGTCCAGCAGCCGGTAAAAGGTGCTGTTGACCGGATCCTTCTTCACCAGCTGCAGGGTGCCGGTGATGGTGACGGGGTCGTAGGAGAAGGTCACCGGGTGCTTGTCCGCATGCACTTCCAGCACCAGCGCGGGCGAGACGTGGTAGTGGAACGGGCAGCTGACCGGAAACGGGCCGAAGAGGAAGTTCTTCTGCGCGTCCGTCGCGTCCAGCGGGAACATGAAGCCCTTGACCGTCACCTGCTTGCCGTCCAACGCCTCGACCTCCTTCGTGAAGCCGGGCTTGTAGTATTCGAGGTCGTAGCCGTCCTTGGTCGTGCCGCGGATGTCGATCTCCTTCGTCTTGCCGAAGACTTTCCAGTCGGTCGCGCCCGGCGGCACATCGACGTAGTTCTTGATGTAATCCATCAATGTGCGCGTGGGGCTGTCGCTCCCCTTCTCCATGGTCAGCGCCGTCGCCGGCGCCGACCACAGGGAAAGAAGCAGCAGGAACGCGAGGATGCAGCCTGCTTTTTTCATCATGCGCGCCCCCTTGCGAGGATGCCCGCGATGTCGGTGCGCGCGGCGGAAACCGCGGGCACCAGCCCGGCGACGAGCCCCGTCACCGCGCCCATGCCGAGCAATGCGCCGTCCAGCGCGCCGAAATGCAGGAAGGATTGCGGCAAGACCAGCCCCTGAAGGCTGTCGATGTTCACCGCCACCAGATAGGCCATGCCGTGGCCGGCAAGGATGCCGAAGACGGCCCCCGCGAGGCTCAGCATCATCCCCTCCGCGATGACGGTGCAAGACAGGGTGAAGGGCGAAGCGCCCAGCACGCGCAGCACGCCGAGGTCATAGCGCCGCGCCGCGAGGCTGGACGCCAGCGCGGAGAGCAGCATGAGCGCCGAGAGCGCGACGAAGCCCGCGCCCAGCGCCGTCAGCACCTCCTTGCCGAAGCCCATGCTGCGCGAAAAGCGCGCCATCTCGTAGCCCGGATTGGCCGCCAGCATGTTGGACGTCTTGTTGAGCTGGCGCGGCATGGACATGATGGAAAGCGGGCTTTTCATTTTCAGCAAAAGCGCCGTCACCTCATGGCTGATCTTCAAGTCCTCCGCCGCGTCGGGGTCCCCCAGATCAGGGTGGGCGTGCAGTTGCTGGACGCTCTCGACCTGCGTCAGGATCAGCCGGTCCAGCACCGTGCCCGTCGGCTTCAAAACGCCGGTGATGGTATAGGCATGGTAATGGTGGATGTCGTCGCTGTCCGCCGCCAGCCCGTGCGCGCCCAGGAAGCTGTCGCCGGTCTTCAGGTGCGTGAGGGCGCCCGCCACGGCATCGAAGGGTTTTTCGAAGACCTTGCCCTGTGCGAAAGACGCATCGTAGAGCGAAAGATAATCCGGCGTGGTGCCGACGATGCGGTAACCGTTGTGATTGTCGCCCAGCGCAAGGGGAATGGCCTTTGCGACGCGCGGGTCATGCTCGATGCGCTTGGCCTGATCCGCCTCGATATTGCCGTTCGGCACATCGGCGGCATAGACGGTGGAAAGGACGAGCTGCAACGGGCTGCCCTTCGCGCCGACGACGACGTCGATGCCCTGCGCGTTGCGGATGAAGCTGCGCTCCACCGCGCCCGAGAGCAGGAAAATGGCGCAAAGCAGCGCGATGCCGGCCCCCGCCGCCAAGACGCAGAGCGTGGCGTGCAGCGGGCGGGACTTGACGGATGCGGATGCGAGTGTCAGGGCGTTCATGCGGCCTCCTTCGCCGGATGGGGATCTTCCAGCCGGACAATGTTTTCAAAATGATGCGTAATGCGGTTGTCATGCGTGGCGATGAGAAGCGCCGCGCCGGTTTCCTGCGCCTGCTTGCCCAGCAGGTTCATGACCGCCTCCGCGTTGGCGTCGTCGAGGGCGGAGGTCGGCTCGTCCGCCATGATGATCTTCGGCCCGTTGAGCACTGCGCGGGCGATGGCGGCGCGCTGCTGTTCGCCCTGGCTCAGGGCATCGGGCTTGCGGCGCGCCTTTTGCGACAGGTCGAGCGTTTGCAGCAGGCGGTCGATGCGCGCCTCGTCCCGCGCCGCGCCCGCCATGTCGGCGGCCAGCGCGATGTTGCTGCGCAGGTCCAGCGTCGGCAACAGGTGCAGAGTCTGGAACACGAAGCCGAAGTGCCGCCCGCGCAGGTGGTCACGTGCGCGCGGGGACAGGGCGTAGATGTCGCGCCCCTCGAAACTCACCTTGCCCCTGCCTTGCGGGGCCAGCAGGCCCGCGAGAACGGAAAGCCATGTCGTCTTGCCGCAGCCCGAGGGGCCGAGCAGCAGGGTCCTTTGCCCCGGTTGGATGTCAAGGTCGGGGAAATGCAGCTCTGGCGATCCCCGCCTTGCGATGGAGATATGCGTTGATGAAAGCAGCATGATATGCGGCTCCTTTTGTTTTTAAACCAATGATGTCGGAAAGAGTGAGGGGATCAGCCCTGCGCGGGCGGTCCCTGCGCATCGAAAACGCGTGCGGTCGCGCGGGCGGCGATGCGCTTGTGCAATACCTCCGGCCGCGCCCATGCAGAGGGCAACGGCGGCAGCACGACCGGGGCGGCCGCGAGGGTTTTCAGCATCATGTCGCCGAGAAAGCAGACGGGGCAGATATGGTGCGCGCCGTGGTGATGCGTGGGGCCGTGGTGACCGGCCTGCTGCGCGTGGACGACCGTCGGCACGTCCTCGATGACGTGCACGGGGTAGTGCGCGGCCAGCGTGAACTGCGTCACCAGCATCAGCAGCACGGCCGCGATATGCAGCGCGCTTGCCTTGTTATGCCGGAAAAGCCTTGTGGACATGCAGGTTCCTGCCTTGCGTCATCGGTTCATGGTCGATGCGCCGAATCTAGGCGCGGCGTCCGTCCCTGTCAAGCCGGCGGCGGATAAGGGCGGTTTTCAGGATGCCTGCTTCGAGGCCACGGCCGCTTCGAGCGCGGCGATGTCGATCTTTTTCATCGTCATCATCGCATCGAAAGCACGTTTCGCTTCGTCCCGGTCCGAACTCGTCGTCAGTTCCATGAGCCGCCTTGGCGTGATCTGCCAGAAAAAGCCCCAGCGGTCCCGGCACCAGCCGCAGGCATTCTCGCTGCCGCCGTTCTCCACGATCGCATTCCAGTAGCGGTCGGTTTCTTCCTGGTTCTCGGTCATCACCATGAAGCTCACAGCCTGGTCGGGCGTGAAATTCGGCCCGCCGTTCAGGCCGACGAACGGCCGCCCGAGCACGGTGAATTCGACGGTCAATTCCCCGCCTTCCCGTCCGCCGGGAAAATCGCCGGGCGCGGCGTTCACGCGCTTCACATGGCTGTCGGGGAAATTTGCGGCGTAGAACTCAGCCGCCTTGCTCGCTTCGCCATGGTCGAACCACAGGCAGGTGACAAGTTCGGTCATATCTGTTTTCCTTTCGTGGAGGTTTGCTAGATTATAAATATCACGGGCGTTGCGATTGACAAGCGTCGCCGCTACGCATTTGCAACAATGAAGAAGATGGACGGCTATGGAATTCGACCGGAACAACGATATCGTCAAGCTCTGCCTTCAGGGCATGAGCATGGAGGAAAACGGCAAACCGGAAGAAGCAAAAAAATTGTTCATTCAGGCCTGGAACGAAGCGACGGACGATTTTGAAAAATTCATGTCAGCGCATTACGTGGCCCGGCATCAGGACAATGCCGCCGCCACGTTGAAATGGCTCGAAACGACCTTGCATTTTGCCTTGAAAATAGACGACGACACGGTGAGGAGCGCCTTCCCCTCCCTCTATGCGAACATAGCCGGATGCCATGAGGAGATGAACGATGCCGACAGCGCAAAAAAGAATTATGAACTGGCGGCCTCGTTCAAGGACAAGCCCTGCGACAAAGGCCCCTTTTATCACGGAACGAAAGCAGACCTGCAGGTTGGCGACTTACTGACGGCAGGCGGCGCTTCCAACTACAAGACCGGGCTGGCGATGAACCATATCTACTTCACGGCCCTTGCAAACGGGGCGGGGCTGGCCGCCGCATTGGCCAAAGGCGATGGACGCGAACGCGTTTACATCGTCGAGCCGACAGGCAGCTTCGAGAACGACCCGAATGTCACGGACAAAAAATTTCCCGGCAATCCGACGCGTTCCTACCGCTCCCGAGCGCCCTTGAGAATCACGGGCGAGATAACGGAGTGGGTGCGGCAAACGCCGGAGGAACTTCAGAAATGGCGTGAAATGGTGGCCAGAAACAAAGGGAAAATCATCAATTGATTCCCGATGTGATGGTGCTGTTGAAGAGACTTGAACTCTCGACCTCCCCCTTACCAAGGGGGTGCTCTACCACTGAGCTACAACAGCCTGTGCAGTCCATCAAGTGCGGGGAAAATACACCAGTTTGGTGCAGGAAACAAGCGTTCCGTCAAATTATTGTCATGCGCCGCACAAACGAAACAGGGGGTTTCGCCCGATGACGAACCCCCCTTGTTTTACAAGCATTCAGATCAGATGCCCGGGCCGCCTTTTGCGGTGGTCTTGGGCGCCGTGAAGCCGTTGTCGTTCTGCGGCTGCTGGGCCGTGGTGTCCTGACGGGGCGAATTGAAGTTGAAATGGCCGCTCAGGTAAGCGTGGTGGTATTCCAGAGCTTCGGGATGGTGATGTTCCATGTCTTCGCCGAACTGGCTGTTTTGTGCATCTTTGTTCATTGTCGTGTTTCCTTCTATTGCCGTTTTGAATTCTCCGGTCTTGTCGGGCCGGCTGCTATTTGTTGAAAGCTAACATGGGTGTACGAATCTGTCAAACTTATGACAAAGAAAATTCGCCGCCACGGCACAAAAATAATCTAATATATTGATATATAATATATATTTATTTCTGTGCCGGGCCTGTTTTTTTCGGATTATGGGCGAAAGCGCTGGGCGCCCCCGTCTTTCAGGGTATCCTTGGCGATTTGCTCCACTTCCTTCTCGGAAAACTTGCGGAACTTCAGCTGGATCTTCTTGCCCGCCGCCTTGGGTGCGGCAGAGGCCGGCGCGGTTTCCTTGCGGGGCGCCTGATGGTTGAAGTGACCGCTCAGGTAGGCATGGTGGTATTCCAGAGCTTCAGGATGGCACTGTTCCATCTCGCCACCCGTCAGGTGGTTCTGGTTGTCTTCAGTCATTTTCGGGGTTCCTTATTATCATTTCAAATACGGCTTGCCTTGGGCGGCAGGTCGCTATTTGCCGCAACCTAGCACGGACAATCGAAACCGTCAAATTTATGGGAAAAATATTCGGCTACAGACTGGGCCCGCGCGGACGGCGCGCCGGCATCGCAGCCGGTGGCCGCGCTACACTATTGAAATCATTGGAAAGACTTCCGCGACCACCCCCGCCCTGACCGTCGCGGTCATCGTTATCGTCTTTGTCTTTCTTCTTTTTTTCAGCCTCGGGAATGTCGAGACCGCCGTCTTTCAGGGTTTCCTTGGCGATCCGTTCCAGCTCGCGGTCGGAAAATTTGCGGAATTTCAGGTCTATCTTCTTTCTGGGGGGCTCGTCTTCGGCCGGAGTCGCGGTGGCAACGGCGGTTTCCGCCTTTTCGTCGTCATCCCGCCCGAAACCGAAAATTCCCATGACCGTCCACGCTTTCTGTCGTCAAAAGGTTAATGCTGGATAATGGTATCATTTTACCTCCCTTGGGTCAATAATTATGGCAATTAGCTGCCCGGTTTCCGGCGCGCCCTTATTCCGGCCCGCCGCGCATTCTCCGTCTTGACCGCACGGGCTTTCTGTCGCTACCGTCTGGACATGAAGCAGAAGGATAAAACCAGCCCGAATCCCGCGGGGAAAAAGCAGGCCCGCCGCGCCGACGCGCTGCGCGCCAACCTGCAAAAGCGCAAGCAGCAGACCCGCGCGCGCACCGCCGAGGAAACGCCTGAAAACACGGAAAAAACAGCCCCGAAAACCGTCAAGGAGAAGAACTGACATGGCCATCATGCCCGACAGCTGGATTCGCGAACAAGCCCTTGAACACGGCATGATCACCCCCTTCGAGGAGCGCATGAAGCGCGACGGCGTGATTTCCTACGGCCTGTCCTCCTACGGCTACGACTGCCGCCTCTCGGACGAGTTCATGATCTTCACCAACGTCGATAACGCCATCGTCGATCCCAAACAGTTCAACCCCTCCAGCTTCGTCACCCGCACGACGGACGTCTGCGTCATTCCGCCCAACAGCTTCGTGCTGTGCCGCACGGTGGAGACCTTCAAGGTGCCGCGCGACGTGCTGGTCGTCTGCCTCGGCAAAAGCACCTATGCGCGCTGCGGGCTCATCGTCAACGTCACCCCGCTGGAGCCGGAATGGGAAGGCCAGGTCACGCTGGAAATCTCCAACACCACGCCCCTGCCCGCCAAGGTCTATGCCAACGAGGGCATCGCGCAGTTCCTGTTCTTCAAGGGCGACACGACCTGCGAAATCTCCTATGCCGACCGCGCGGGCAAATACATGGGCCAGCAGGGCGTGACCCTGCCGAAGATGTAAAAACATCTTGTATTAATATGTAAAATATATTAGCCTGTCTGCTTGAAGGAGAATTCATGCAGACAGCCCTTGCACAGCAGTTCAGCGAAACCGCCGCCGCGACCTACGATATCTTCGGCGGCAAGCTGGGCAAGTTCCTCGTCCTGCTCGAGGGCAATGAAACCCCCGTCTATGCCTCCCCCCAGATCGCGCAGAAGCTGAGCGACGACATCGCATCCGTCAAGAAAGCCGTCCAGAAGGAAACGGAATACCTGCGCAGACGCAACGCGCTGGGCGTGGCCTGCCGTTCCTACGCGCTGGCGGGCGAAAGCGGCATCAACCTCATCGCGCTCAACGCCAACGTGCCCGGCGTCTATACCCCGAAGTACACGCGCGACATGCGCGCGCTCTACGTGCTGGAACACGAAATCGGCCACCATGTGGTGAAAAGCGGCCACGCGGGCTGGCACTACGGCGAATGCGCGGCGGACGCCTATGCCGCCCTGCGCCACGTCCAGACCTTCGGCCTGAAAACGGAATTCTTCAAATACGCGAACAAGGCCTACCAGCTCGTGCTGGACCTGTCGCCCATGCACGACACGCAGGCCGTTTTCGAGCGGGTCAGAAAACTGGCGCGGACGATGGACCTTTCCGTCTTCACCCTCGAAGAGACGGCGCAGCTGGCCGACGACATCGCGCGGGAATGCCGCATGGACTGGCGCGACATGTCGAAGCTGTCGAAGGCCTTTGGCAAGGTGAGCGACGTCTATAGGAAAGAAATCGGCGAGAAGTCCGACATCACGGACAAGCTCTACGGGCAGGACAAGGAAGCCTATGCGCTCTTCGCGCGCGAGACCCTCGCCGTCATGCGCGAACATTCGAAGGACGCGGACATCATCCGCGCCGGCAAGCAGTTCTTCAAGTATCCGCCGATGAAAAAATTCCTGAAGGAAATGGCGAAGACCGATCCCGAATGGCAGGCCGCCATCGACTTCCTGAAAATCCGCACGCCGCGCACGGCACAGAAAAGGCCCGAAATGAAATTCGCGCCCATCGGGTAAAGCGAAAATACCGAAGATTACATTTTATTGCCGACCGGCTTTTGCTTGGCGGTCACCGTCTGCGCGGGCGTTTCGGCCTTCATGGACAGCCCTTCGGTGCCCAGCGCGACGCGGCTGAGGGATTCCGAGATTTTCGGGATCTGCTCGACCATCGCGGGGTTCTTGATCAGCCCCTTCAGTTCCTTTTGCACGATGCCGGGCATGTCTTCCGGCTTGGCGATGGTGGAGATTTCCGTGATGAATTCCGCGCTTCTTTTCGCTTCGGCAGGGGAAACGCCGACTTTCTGAAGGAAGCCCTCGATCTTCCGCGCGGCCTGTTCGGGCGCCGCGGGCTGGCCCGGCTCGATGCCCGCCAGCTGCAGGTTGGCCGTAAACTCGCTGCGGGATTCTTTCTCCGTATCGCCGAATTTGGACATGGGGCATCCCCTCCTGAAATTGTTAAGTACATTATAGGCGGAGAAGGTAAAAAATATGTAAATTATTGATTTTCAACGCAAGGGCACTGAAAACAAGAGATTATTTTATCCGCAGTTGCGCGGGCTTGTCCGCCGTGCGGTTGAATTCAGGCTCGGGCGGATTGCCGCCGAGACGCTTGAGGATGTCATAGGCCTCGTCAATCGCCTCCCTGCGCTGCACGTCGGCGAAGTTCTGCACCACCATCGGCCCGGTGTTCTTCGCCTCGCGGTAGATGAGCTGCTGGGTCCAGAAGTTGAAGGTCATCGTGAGGCCGTTCTTTTCCTTCACGTCCAGCGTGGTGTCGCTGGTCATGAAAAAACGGTCGCGGTCAATGGGCGGCGGCGGGGGAACGTAATCCGGCTGCTTCGTTTCCAGCCAGGCGATGACTTCGGCGTTCTTGCTCTCGCGTGCGCATTCCAGCGGCGTCTTGCCCTGCTTGTCGCCCTTCAGCAGATCCGCGCCATGCCGGACCGAGAGCATCTTGAGCGCCTTGAAGCGCCCGTTCAGCGCCGCCTTGATAACCGGCGTCTGGCCGTCCTCGTCCGCGGCTTCGGGGTTCGCGCCGGCTTTCACCAGCGCGGAAATCGCGGCGGCCTGACCGCTTTCAGCGGCGACCCTCAGGCAGGCGTCCAGCCCGAGATCGGACGTCCGGCCCTTTTCCTGCGCCTTGTCGATGATGGCCTGCAGCGTTTCCGCATCGCCCTTTTCCGCCGCGACCTGCAGCGCGCTTTTTCCGTCGGCATAGACGCGGAAAATATCCGCGCCGTGACCGATAAGCTTCTTCGCCGCGCCGGAGTTGCCCTTTTCGATCACCGACTGCAAAAGCCCCCGGCCGCTGCGTAGTTCCAGATCGATCTTCGCGCCCGGCCGGGCGAGGAAAAGATCGAGCAGGTCTTCCCGGCCGTTCAGGGCCGCGACCGAGAGCGGGGTTTTGCCCTTGTGGAGCCTGTTGACGTCTTCATCGGACAGGATGCGCGAAACGAGAGAGAGCGGCGCGTTTTTTTCCGTGAGGGCGAGCAGCAGCGTGACGCCGTCTTCCGTCGCCGGATAGGCCTGCTGCGCGACGCCGCGGTCGAGAAGATCGGCGACGATCAGCCAGTTACCCTGCACGATGGCGTATTTCGTCGCGTTGTCGTAGCCGCCGGTCGGGCCGTTCAGGTCCACCCCCGCGTCCGCCAGCATCTTGTAAAGGCTCACGCGGCCGCGCCTGATCGCCTGCGAGAGCGCCGTGGTATCGCCGCTGCGCTTGTCAAGGTCCGCGCCCGCGTCTATCAGCATCTGCATGACGCTCATGCCAGTAGACTCGCTGTAGTAATTCGCGGCCCAGATGACGGGGAACTCGCCGTCGGCCAGCCGCTCGTCCACCTGCGCGCCTTTTTTCAAGGCGGCCTCGATGCGGTCGGGGTCTTCGCGCCAAAACGCGCTGGAAAGCTGGGCGTTTTTTTCCTTCTGGCTCATTCCGAACATGTCAGCCTCCCGCCGGTTTCATTTTCAGCGCGGCGGCGGGCTTGGCCGCCAGCGTGCCGGGCGCGGGCGCGTCGCCGCCCATGTCCTTCAGTTTCTTATAAGCCTCGACGATGGCCTCCTGCCGCTCGATGTCGGAAAAATTCTGCACGACGACCGGCACCGCGCGCTCGTTGTCGCGGATCATCACCTGCCGCGTCCAGAAATTGAAGATCATCGACAGGCCCGCGCCTTCCTGCGCCTCGATGCTGTGGGAGCTGAGCAGCCGGTAGCGGTCATCCGGGTTCGCGCGCGCGGGGCCCGCCTCCGTCACGGCGTCCTTGCGGTGCCGCGCCAGCACGCTCTTCGCGCGCCCGCAGTCGCCGCTGACCGCGTGGTCGTAGGCCTGCATCCCGTAATTGTCGGCCAGGTCCGGCTTCGCGCCCGCCTGCAGGAGAAGCTTCAGCACCTCGTCGGCGTTCGCCAGCGCAGCCTTCATCAGCGGCGTGCGCCCCTGCCCGTCGCGCTCGTTCACGTCGCCGCCCGCGGCGATGATCAGCTCGAGCACCCGGGCATGGCCGTTTTCCGCCGCGATGCTGACGATGCCGTCCAGCACGGGTTCTTGCTCCGCCGCCTTCATGGCGTTCAGCAACGACTTAACCATGCGGATGGAGCCATTGGCCGCCGCGTAGTAAAGCGGCGTGCAAGATTTTCCATCCGGCACGTCCAGCGCGACGCCGGCGGCGAGCAGCAAATCCGTCATGTCCGGCCGGACCTGCGAGACCGCAAGATGCAGCGGCGTGAGCCCGTCCTTGTTCGTCACGTTGACATCGACGCCATCCGACTTCAAAAGCAGCTCGACGAGCGGCGCGTTCTGGCGCTGCACGGCATCGTGCAACGCCGTGAGCTCCTCACAGGCGTAGCGCGTCTGGATGGCGCGCGCGTGCGGTATCAGGCTGATGAGGACATCCTGCGGCGCATTTTTCTGCAGCGCCGCGCGCAGCGTGGGCACGTTGTCGCCGTTCGCCAGCGAAGCCTTCGGCGACATTTTCTCGATGAGGAAGCGCACGTTGTCCCAGTTGCCGTATCCAATGGCCTCGTCCAGCGCCGTATGGCCGGACAAATCGCGCGTATCGGGGTTCACGCCCGCGTCCATCAGCCGCTGGATGCCCGGACGGACGTCGTTCGACGTGCGCAGGCCGATATGCAGCAACGTCTTGTTGCCGGGGAACCGGTATTTCACGTCACTGCCGTTCTTCAGCAGCACGTCCATCATCTGCACGGAAAGCTCCTGCGAGCGGTAGCACATCGCCGAGACCAGCGGATGGTTGTAATAGCTGTCGTGGTAATTGCCGTCCGCGCCCTTCTTCAAGGCCTTTTCCGCATCCTTCACCTTGCCGTACCTGACGGCTTCCAGCAGGCGGGTCGTCTTTTCGTTTTTGGAGAGGCCGAACAATTGGGGGGTATCCTTTGGCAAGGGGGCTTTTTTAATTTTCCGTAGCATAGTTTTGTCATAAACATATGTCAAGCTATATAAGCCCCGCGACGCCATGACCCGCGCGGATTGACAGCCCCGCCGTTCGCGCCTAAAATTTCAATAATTTCAAGGGTGAAGCCAAGGTGAAGCTTTGACACGCCATTCCAGACACCTCATCGTCATCTACCACGACGCCTGCATCGACGGGCTCGCCGCCGCCTGGGCCTTCGACCGCAAGTGGGGGGAGGACAAATCCGTCCATATCTCCTACATCCCCTACAGCCACCACGACATTCCGGCGTCCGAGCAGAAAATCCGCGCGGAGCTGACGCCGGACGCGGAAATCATGTTCGTGGACGTGGCCCCCACCCGCGCCTTCCTCGACCAGCTGATGAGCCCGGCCAGCTACAAGCTGCCCATGCCCGCGCGCATCGCGGTCATCGACCACCACGAAAGCGCGGCCCGCGCGCTGGAAGGCTACGCCCCGCCGGCGGAGGCCGTGACCGCCCCGCCGCTCGACATCGCCATCGACGCGCATCACCCTTCCGCCGCCAACATGGTCTGGGCGCGCCTGCTGCCGGGGCGCGAGCCGCCGGTCTTCCTTTCGATGATTGCCAAGATGGACCTCGCCCGCGACCTTGGAGACGCGCGCGACCTCGCCGTCGCCGCCCTCATCGATTCAAAGCCGCTCGCCACCGTCGGCAGCGCGTTCCACAGCTTTTCCGAGCTCGAGCGCCTGTCATACGACGAGATGGCGCGCATGGGCGAAAGCATCCTCTCCGACCAGAAGAACCGCATCGACAAGCTGACGGACAACATCCTCTATACCTACATCCGCCTGCTCTCCGAACGGCTGGACGACGACTGGACGTGGATCCCCGTCATCAACGCCGACGTGCAGAACTTCGGCCGCCATATCTCCGACTACCTGCGCGAACAGGGCGACCGCACGGGGCTCGGCATGGCCTTCGCCTGGTACGTGCAGGGCAACGGCGCCGTGACCATGAGCATCCGCAGCGACGGCGACCCCGACGCCAGCCACGTGGCCGAACTTCTGTGCCGCAACGAGGGCGTGAAGGGCGGCGGCCACAAAACAAGCGCCGCCGTGCACTTCCCCTCCCTGCCCCACTTCATAGAAATCATCGCCCTCTACACCGGCGAGCAGATGCAGCGCATGATAGAAGACGAAGCCGCCCTGGTGACGGCGCGGAAAAAAGCGGAAGGGGCGGAGGGATGAAAAAGCCCTCTCTAGCCGAACTTCCAATGGTAGGTATCTTTAAGGCGCCTGAAAATATTGACTGGAGGAACATTTATTTCCTCGCCCCACGCCATCCGTGCAAGCCTTAATCTTTTTTTCTGCTTGGAAACATCGTAGGCGTGCGTCCTGTTGTCGGAAATGATCAGGTTCTCCTGATAGCCAGCCCTGAAAGTCAGGCTTTTGGCC
This sequence comes from Alphaproteobacteria bacterium, assembly GCA_016124645.1. Taxonomy (GTDB): domain Bacteria; phylum Pseudomonadota; class Alphaproteobacteria; order Micavibrionales; family UBA2020; genus WGNE01. The sequence continues at coordinate 39,074 of WGNE01000024.1, read as the reverse complement.
CAGTCGCGCGGCTCCCAGATTTGCCCGCCCTTGCCGACGACCGCCACGCGCTTATTCCGGTTCAGCATCTGCCGGGTCAGCCCGTTCGGCCCCGCCTCCATAAGGTTATTGTCGTACTTCGTCTTCAGTTCGCCGCGCTCTGCTGAAACGAACAAATTACGATTAAGAAGAAAAGCCGTCGTGCGGATATGAATGTTCGGGAAGGGCGTTTTATCGTCCAGCGATTCAAAACTGCCTGTTGCACCGGATATCGCGCAATCAGGAATCTTATCAAAAGCCGACACAAAAGGAGAGAGCCATTGGTCACAGTGAATATTGCTCCATGACGTCAGCGGCAACACCATTTCATGGTCGACTTGCTCTGCCCCGCCGAGGTGCGCACTCGTGATGAAAAGGTCATCCGAAACCCTGACTTCATATGAATCACACGGCAGCTCTTTGCGAATCTCCAGAAAGGCCTTGTCCGACACCCCCTCGGGAAACCCTTTCAGGATGTAAACAAGGTCGAACTCGACCCCCGCGCGAAAACGGATGACGTCTTTGAGAAAGTTGCGCGAGAAGTGCGGAGGATTGCCGAAGCGGCAAAGATACATGACGGCGATTTTTTTCATGATACCTGCACTACACTATAATCCGGTCGTCGAACTGAATGCCGGGGATTGACTTCAGCTTGGTTGTATCCGCCCAGAAGGCGAATGGCTCGTAGCTGTGATACGGGTAAAACTGTCTGTTGAGCTCAAGCTCGCATTGTTTCTGTTCCATGACGGCCTTCACAAAGTCCAGAACGCTTGTTGGCGTTCCATTGCCAGCATTGATCGCTCCCTGCACCTCGTTTTGCATCGCGATGGTGATGATATTGCGCGCCATCGTATCGACGTGGATGAAATCTCTCTTCTGATCTCCCGGCGACATATTGAAAACCTTTTGTTTTTCTTCAATAGCCCGTAGCAGTTGCGACAGCAGAGCGTGCGGACGCTGGTTTTCCCCGTATACATAGAAGCATCTCAGCCACTTGAACGAAAACGGCTGCTGGTCTTGCAGGATGGCAAGCATTTTATACAACGTCAGCTTGGCAAGCCCGTAGGAGGAAACAGGTTCCGTCTTGTTGGTTTCCGGCATCGGCCCTTCCTGCATGCCATACTCAAGGCAGGTTCCGGTGACCGTGAGATCACGTATACCTGAAACAACCATGTTGTTCAGGAATTGAAATTGACCCTGAATATTGTCTAGAAGATTTTGATAGTCCGCATGCTTGCCAACATCCTGCCATGCAAGATGGATAAGCCGGTCATATTTCTCCGAAGGTCTGAATTGAGAAAGATCTGAACAAACTATTGCCCTACAGGGCTGTTTCCTATAAGGGGGGGGCTCCTGACGAGAGTGGTAACCTGGTGCCCTTGTTTCAGTGCAGCCTCAACAACGGACTGACCGATAAAGCCTGTAGCGCCTGTAACAAGAAAATGCACAAAATCCTCACATCGGATGCAACAAGATAAAACTTCGACAGAGAGCGAAAATTCAACGGTCCATCGCATTCAGATTTATCATGGTTCATTTACTTCTAAACCCACTTTTTCGCTTTATCGTGCGTCATCTTGTTCAGTTCTTGTGCAAATCCCCCATCTTTTGCCTTATGTAAATAAAAAACCCCCTTTCCGGTCGCCTGCCCTATTGTATTCTCACGCCGTTATATGAGAAAACCATTGCACCCTATGACAGCGCGGGAAAAAAGCAGCATATGGACATTATTCGCATTTACGGCGGGCAGCCGTTGAACGGGCAGATCGAGATCAGCGGCGCGAAGAACGCGGCGCTGCCGCTGATGACCGCCGCCATCCTGACCGACCAGCCGCTGGCGCTGGAGCGCGTGCCGAACCTGAAGGACGTGCTCTCGCTCAACGACGTGCTGACGAACCTCGGCCTCGGCGTGGACTACGACCCCGTGACCAAGAAGCTGACCCTCAACGGCGGCAAGATTTCCGGCACCGAAGCGCCCTACGAGCTGGTGCGCAAGATGCGCGCGAGCATCCTCGTGCTCGGCCCCCTCGTCGCGCGGATGGGCAAGGCGAAGGTTTCGCTGCCCGGCGGCTGCGCCATCGGCACGCGCCCGGTGGACCTGCATATCGACGGGCTCGTCCAGCTGGGGGCGAAGATCGAGCTGCAACAGGGCTATATCTTCGCCAGCGCGCCGGAGGGGCTGAAGGGCGCGCATATCCACTTCCCCAAGGTTTCCGTCGGTGCGACGGAGAACATCATGATGGCCGCGACGCTGGCCAAGGGCACGACCACCCTGATGAACGCCGCGCGCGAGCCGGAGATCGTCGATCTCGGCGAATGCCTGATAAAAATGGGCGCGCAGATCGAGGGGCTGGGCACGGACAAGATCACCATCCACGGCAAGGAGTCTCTGCACGGCGCGACGCACAGCGTGGTCGGCGACCGCATCGAGGCCGGCACCTTCGCCATCGCCGCCGCCATGACGGGCGGGCGCGTGACGCTGAAGGGCTGCGAGATCGCGCATATCGACTACCTCATCGACCCGCTGCACCGCGCGGGCGTGGACATGAAGGAAGACAACGGCGACGTGACGGTCGAGCGCCTGCGCGCAAGGCTGCACGGCGTGGACATGATGACCGAGCCCTATCCCGGCTTCCCCACCGACCTGCAGGCGCAGATGATGTCCATGCTCACCATCGCCGACGGCGCGGGCATGGTCACCGAAACCATTTTCGAGAACCGCTTCATGCACGTGCCGGAACTGGTGCGCATGGGCGCGGACATCACCGTCCACGGTTCCTCCGCCCTCGTGCGCGGGGTGCAGGGGCTGAAGGGCGCACCGGTCATGGCGACGGATCTTCGCGCCTCCGTCTCGCTCATCCTTGCGGGGCTGGTGGCGGACGGGGTGACGAGCGTCAGCCGCATCTACCACCTCGACCGCGGCTATGAAGACCTCGTCGGCAAGCTGACCGGCGTGGGCGCGAAACTGGAACGCCAGAAGGAAGAGGCGGCGTAAAGACCATGACCACCGCAAACCACCGCATCATCACCCTGAAGCTCGACGACGACAGCCTGCCCGCGCGTTCGTCCGAGATCGAGATCGAGCGGCACCGCGCCATTTCCGACCTGCTGGACGAGAACAGCTTCCGCCTCGCCGCGCCCGAGGCGGCCGAGGGGCCCTACCGCCTGCTGCTGACCCTGATGAAGGACCATCTGCTCATCGCCGCCACCTGCGCCAAAAGCGGGCACGAGGAAGAGATCACCCTGCCCCTTTCGGGCCTGAAGCGGCATATCGGCGACTATGTCATCGTTTGCGATAATTTCTATAAAACGGCGCGGGCCGGGGAATTCCACCGGCTGGAGGCCATCGACGCGGGCCGCCGCTCCATCCACAACGAAGCGGCCGAGCTTTTGCTGGAAACCCTTGAAAACAAAGTAATACTGGACAAAAGCACCGCCCGTCGTTTATTTACTCTGCTATACGTGCTACATATGCGTGGCACCCCAACGATTATCTGAAAAGAAAAAGACGGAAAAGAATGTCAGAAAAAGAAGACCTTATGAGCTTTGAAGGCATGGTGACGGAACTTCTTCCGAACGCCATGTTCCGCGTCAAGCTGGACAACAACCACATCATCCTCGCCCACAGCTCGGGCAAGATGCGCAAGAACAAGATCCGCATTCTGGAAGGCGACCGCGTCACCGTCGAAATGACGCCTTACGACCTGACCAAGGGCCGCATCACCTTCCGCCACAAATAATCATCAATCGCCCGTGACGGACGCCCCCCTCCTCATCCTCGCCTCCGCCTCGCCGCGACGGCTGGAGCTGCTGAAGCAAATCGGCATCGCCCCCCATGAGGTGCTGCCCGCCGATATCGACGAAACGCCCCTGAAAAACGAACTCCCCGCCGCCTATGCGCGCCGCATCGCGACCGAAAAGGCCGCGAAGATCGCCGCCGCGCGGCCGGACGCGCTGGTGCTGGCCGCGGATACCGTGGTGGCGCTGGGCCGCCGCATCCTGCCCAAGGCGGAGACGGAGCAGCAGGCGCGCGACTGCCTCGCCCTCATGTCCGGCCGCCGCCACCGCGTCATCACCGGCGTTTGCGTCGCCGCGCCGCAAAAAAAGCCGCGCACGAGGCTGATAACCTCCGTCGTGCAGTTCAAGAGGCTTGCCGACACCGAGGTCGCGGCCTATCTCAATAGCGGCGAGTGGAAAGGAAAAGCCGGCGGCTATGCCATTCAAGGGCTCGCCGCGCGGTACATTTCCTTCATCAGCGGCTCTTATTCCAACATCGTCGGCCTGCCGCTGCATGAAACGGCCAAGATGCTGGAGGATGCGAATACATGAGCGGGTACGAACTTTTCGCGGATGACATCGACGGGCGGATGCACGCCGCCGTGGTGCGCAAGGGCGTCGTCACCGACCTTTACGTCGATCCGATAGACATGACGGGCGCATGGGCCGCGCTCTACCTCGGCAAGGTCATCAAGCTGGACAAGAAACTGGACGCCGCCATCGTCGATCTCGGCAACGGGCTTTCCGGGTTTTTGCCCGCCAAGCACGTGCGTTTTCCGGGCGAAGGCCCGGCGGAAACCCGCACCGGCATCGCCGATCTTTTGAAGCCCGGCCAGATGGTGACGGTGCAGATAAAATCCGAGGCGAAAAACGAGTCGCTGCACGAGCAGCATAAACTGCCGCGCCTCACCACCAAGATTTACGTGATGGGCCAGCACCTGCTCTACAGCCCGGTGCTCAACAGCGTCACCATTTCCCGCAGCATCCAGAACGAGAAAATCATCGGCATGACCGCGCGGCTGAAAGGCAAGGGCGGCTGGCTGGTGCAATCCACCGCCGAAAAAGCCGACGCCGCGACGCTGGAGGCCGAATCGCGCCAATTGATGCACGAATGGCAGATCATCCACGACGCGCGCGAGGCGAGCGAGGACAAGCCCCGCCTGCTGAAAGGCGCGCCCAGCGCCCTTTACCGCGCGCTGGGGGATTACGGATCGAACCGCTTCGACCATATCCACATCGGCAACCGCCGGATTTTCGAGCGCATGGAGAAATGGTGCAAAAGGCTGCAGCCGGATCTCGCGACCTCGAAACGCCTGCGCCTGTTCAAGCCGGAAAAGCCCGAGCAGCGCCTGTTCGAGATCGACGACATCTATTCCACGCTGCAGGCGCTGGACAACGACATCGTCCACCTGCCCTGCGGCGGCTCCATCATCATCGAGCCGACGCACGCCATGGTCATCATCGACGTCAACCAGGGCGGCGCGGCCAGCCAGATGATCGCCAACATGGAGGCGGCGGCGGAAAGCGCGCGGCAGATACGGCTGCGCAACCTCAGCGGCGCCATCCTCATCGACTTCATCAACATGCAGCTGAAAAGCGACCGCTACCAGCTTTACAACGCCGTCGAAAAAGCCTTCGCCCGCGACCACGCCAACGCGGCCATCTACGGCTTCACCCGCCTCGGCATCATGGAAATCACCCGCAAGCGCAGATCATCGCCGCTGGCGGAACGGCTCAAGAGATAACGCCAATATTCCTGCGTCATTCCCGCGAAAGCGGGAATCCATGCCCACGCCCCTCAAATCGGCACGGAATGTGGATGCCCGCTTTCGCGGGCATGGCGATATGCGGGAAGAAAACTTACGCCGCGCCCTTGGCCGCCGCCGCCTTGGAATTTTCGTAGGCGATGCGCACGCCCTGCAGGACGAGGTCGGGCAGGATGACGTCGAAGATGCCCTCTTCGCGAAACAGCGTGGCGAAGCCGCCGGTGCCGATGACGATGACTTCCTCGCCCTTGAACAGTTCCTCGCGGTAGCCCGCGACGATCTCGCGCATCGCGCCCAGATGGCCGAAGTAGAGCCCGCGCTGGATGCACTCGCGCGTGGACTGGCCGAGGTACGTGTCGGGCACCTCGATGTCCACCTCCATCAGCTTGGCGGTGTTGGAACGCAGGCTTTCCATGGCAAGGCGCATGCCGGGCATGATGACCCCGCCCAGAAAATCGTTCTTCTTACTCACCGCCACCAGCGTGGTCGCGGTGCCCAGATCGACGATGACGGCGTTCTTGCCGGAGAAAGCGTCCGCCGCGCCGATCGCTCCGGCGATGAGGTCCGCGCCCACTTCGGCGGGGTTCTTGTACTTGATGTTGATGCCTGTCTTCACCCCCGCCTGCAAGATGAAGTATTCCGCCTTGGGGAAATACTGCATGATGGCGTGGCGGATGGTGTAGTTGCAGCCCGGCACGACGGAGCAAAGCGCGACCGCCGAAATCTGCTCGACCGTGATGTTGTTGGTCTGCAAGACGCCGCGCAGGAAAAGACCGAACTGGTCGGCCGTGCCGATCTGCGGGGTGGCGTAGCGAAAGCGCAGTTTCAGTTGCTGGTCGTCGAACAAGCCGCCGACGATATGGGTGTTGCCGACATCAAGGCACATCAACATGGGTCATCTCTCCGTCAAAAAGGCCGTGGCGGAATCTAGGCCGCCTCCTCCTTTTTAACCTCGGAAAGGGGCACGTTGTCAATGAGCCGCACGTCGCCCAGCCAGGCGGCGGCCAGCCTGCGGCCCCATTTGCTGGCCACGTATTCGGGGCGGAACCCCGCTTCCTCCAGCTTTTTCATGACGGCTGCGTCGTCCAGCCCGCTTTTCAGCAGCCGGGCGAGCGTGGGGGCGATTTGCCGCTGTTCGGGGGTGAGCCGCGCGTTACGGGAACTGAGCGCCAGCCCGTCTTCCGCCCGCACCGTTTTGCCCGCCACGATCTCGACCGGCAGGAAAAGCGAGTCCGCCATCTTCCTCACCAGCGTCAATTGCTGGAAGTCCTTCTCGCCGAAATAGGCGCGGTCGGCCTGCGCGATGTTGAGGAGCTTCAGGACGATGGTCAGCATGCCCTGAAAATGCCCGGGGCGGAATTCGCCTTCCAGCTCGCCCGAGACGAGGCCTTCGATCACCTGCACCTCGTATTTGTCGGGGTACATGGTTTTCTCGTCCGGGACGAAGACGAAATCGACGCCCGCTTCGTCCAGCAGCTTGCAATCCGCCTCCAGCGTGCGGGCATAGGCGTCGAAATCCTCGCGCTGGTTGAACTGCGTCGGGTTGACGAAGATGCTGGCGAGGACGAAATCGTTCTCGCGCTTGGCCTGTTCGCACAGGCTGATGTGCCCCGCGTGCAGGTTGCCCATGGTGGGCACGAAGCCCAGCGAACCGGAAAGCTCCTTACGCTGATTTCGCCAGCTTTTTGGCTCCGAAACTATGCTCGGCATCGGGGAATGTCCTTTTCTTGACGGCCTGGTTGTATTCTTCCAGCGCGCCGGTCACAAGCTCGGCGCCGTTCAGGAAGTTCTTGACGAATTTCGGGCGGAAGTCGGTGTTGAGCCCCAGCAAATCCTGGAACACCAGCACCTGCCCGTCGGTATCGGGGCCCGCGCCGATGCCGATGGTCGCGATCTTCAGCTCGCGCGTGATTTCCGCCGCCAGCGGCGTCGGCACGCATTCCAGCACGAGGGCGAAGCAGCCCGCCCGCTGCAGCGCGCGCGCCTCTTCCATCAGGCGTTTCGCGCTTTCGTCCGTCTTGCCCTGCACGTGGTAGCCGCCCAGCTGGTGGACGAACTGCGGGGTGAGGCCGATGTGCCCCATGACAGGCACGCCGCTTTCGACGAGGTGCTGGATGAAGCCGGCGTTGCCCGCCGCCCCTTCCAGCTTCACCGAATGCGCGCCCGCCTGCATGATTTTATAGACCGCGTCCATGTTGTCGCTGAGCGAGCGGCGGTAGGACATGAAGGGCAAATCGCCGACGATGAACTTGTCGCGCGCCCCGCGCGAAACGGCGGCGGTGTGCAGCGCCATCATGTCCGGCGTCGCGTTCACGGTGGTGTCGAAACCGTGCATGGTCATGGCGAGGCTGTCGCCCACCAGAATGCAGTCGATGCCGGTCTTATCGACCAGCGCGGCGCTGGTGTAGTCGTAACAGGTCACCATGGTGATTTTCTCGCCCGATGCCTTTTTCTTCTGGAAGTCGAAAATGTTGATCATGATGCTTTCTCCTTGAGGGTCCCTTGTTTGATGAGCGGATAGGCCTTGACGAAGGCCTGATAGACGGGCTGGAACGCATCGCCCTCCAGCGCCTTGAGGTTGCGGGCGATGGTCTCGTTATCGCCGCGCGCCAGCGGGCCGGTGAGCGCGTTTTGGTAATCCGCCAGCAGGTTGTCGGTCTGCTGGCGCAGGTACATGTTGGCGGTTGCGGGCGGCAGGCCGAATTCCTGCGCCAGACCGTCGAAAAGCTTTTGCCACAAAATGCAGCTGAAATTCCCCGCCATGACGCAAAGCGCGTGGTATTTCGCCTTGTCCTTTTTCGGCAGGCGGTGGTGCGGGTTTGAAAGGCCGGGCAGCAGCGCGGAGAATGCCGGCGCGTCCTCGTCCACCACGAAGGGGATGGCGAGATATTTTTCGAGAGCGTACAGCTGCGGCGTGAAGGTCATGAGCGGATGCGCGCCATGCGCCTTGTCCGTCACGAGGCTGCCGGAAAAATGGATCTTGATGCCGGGGGCGTCTTTCAGCTTGTCGGCCAACGGCTCGATCGCGCTATCGCTGACGGCGAGCAGGATGTGGCTGGCCGCCGCCGCGCGCTCATGCAGGCGCGCCTCGTCCTCGCCGCGATGCCACTGCGCGACCCGTTCGATGCCGATAAGGGAGAAATAATGCAATAGATGACGCGCGACGCGCCCATTGCCGATGATGAGGTAGTCCGGTACTTGTCGCATGATCAAGTCCAATATGTTTGTCTGTAGTGCCACAGTCGTGCCCGTCCCAAGGGATCAGGCCTAATTCAATAATAAGATATTCCGGTTAACAGCGTCAAGCAAGCCCATTGTGCGGGGCACCAAAAACCGGATTAATATCCATTATTTACAGGCACTTAAAAAGATGTGGACAGAAAGCGGCTTTTTGCTTATAAACGCAATACTCTTTTTTTAGAGAATGCCCAAGTAGCTCAGTTGGTAGAGCATGCGACTGAAAATCGCAGTGTCGGTGGTTCAAATCCGCCCTTGGGCACCATTTTCCTCACTTAACCAATCCCCCTTACAGCGCCGAAAACGCATAGCTCAGGATGAACTTGAAGCGACCGTCCGTGGTGTTGTTGTTCAGGGCGAAGAGATAGCCGACGTCATAGCTGAAACCATCGGCGATCTTGCCGTAAAAAGCCGGTCCAAGCTGGAATTTTTCCGCCGTCCTATGCGCGGCGTCAAGCTTGCCGAAATCGCCGTAGAATTCCACGCCGGGGTCGAAATGCGGCTGCAGATGGTAGCGCGTTTTCCATCCGAAGTTCACGTCCGTCGCGCCGCGGGCGTATTCCCCCACTTCGTTCTCGAAATGCAGGTTCAGTGCGTGGGCGAAGGGGCCCGTGTCCTTCGCCGCCAGAATCTCGAAATCGAGCTTGTCGGGCTTGCCGCTTTGCAGGGCGAATTTGTAATCCCCCTGCAGCGCAAGACGGCTCCACCACTCGCCTTTTTTGAACACCTGATACTTGACGATGGCTTCCTGCGTTCCCCATTCCACATTGCCGGTCTTGCCGCTGGCCACGCCTATCGTCTCCACGCGCCAGCGGTCCGTCACGCCGTAGCCAAGGTCGAATTTATGGGTTTGCACACGGTCGCGCGCCGCCAGATCGTCGCTGTCATAGCCGCCGCGGTATTCGAGATCGACCTGACCCTTGGTGATATCGGGACCGGAAACCTTGTTGGCCGCCTGCGCGACAGGCGCAGGAACAGCCAAAGAGCCAGTATCACAAAAGTGAAAAAGATACCCGCGGAACGGCGGAGTTGAAAAACACGCATGACACCCCTCATTTCTGTGCAACATTTTTGCGCCACATTACCCCGCAACCATTACTGTGTCCACAGCCTCTCGTTTTACGAAACAGCTGAAACGGCGCGGCACATCATTTTTCCCCGCGCGCTATTTCTGCTATCATGAAAAGGACGAAAATTTTTCATCGGAGGGGAAAGATGAAAGCGATTTACAGCATGGCGCCGGTTCTGGCGCTCGGGCTCATGGGGGCCGCGGCCTTGCCCGGAACCGCGGATGCGATGGTCATGCGGGCCTGCCCGATGATCGCCAAGCTCTGCCCGGACGGCGTGCATAGCTCCAGCCCCACCGGCCCCAATTGCGAATTCAGCCCCTGCCCCGGCGAGCCGGGCTATCAGGAACCCGGCGACGAAACGAGCGGCAAGCGCGCGCCCGCCGCCCCGCCGCCGGACATGGATGGCGGCGGATACGCCCCGCCCGGCGCATCGACCGGCGGCACGGGCGAGGCCATGCCCGGAGAAACCATGCCGGGAGAAACCACGCCCGGATATGTTCCGCCCGATGACGGCATGTCCGGCGGAACCGGAGGGTATGACGGCGGCGGCGCGGTCGTGCCGCCCCCGCAGCCCGACGACATGGTGCCGCAGCAAAGCGTTCCCGTGATGCCCTCTCCGCAACACTGACCGCATAAGGAACACAAAGCAAAAAACCGCCCCGTAAAAATGCCGGGGCGGTTTTTCGTCATTCGTCGCGCGGTGACGGCGCGGCGTCATCTTCGTCCCGTTCGTCGGGCGCGCAGGCTCTGGATGACCGCCTGACGCTGCGCGGCACGTTGCTGCTGTTCGGCGGAAAGATCGGTGCCGTCATTATCATCATCGTCATCGTTCCGGCCCTGCCGCCACTTGCCCCGACGGTCCTGCATCCGGTCCTGCATCCTGTCTTGCAGCTGTTCGCGGCGTTGCTGGCGCTGGTCCTGCATCTTCTGCTGGCGGTCCTGACGGCGATCCTGCAGCTTCTCGCGGCGCTGGTCCTGCACGGCCTTCAGCTTCTGGCGCAGCTGCAGCTGGCGCGACTGCATGTTCTGCACGCGCGAGCGGATGCGCATCTGGTCCTTCAGGTCGATGAGCGCGCGGATCTTGTCCATCTTCGCCTGACCCCAGACGTGGGGACTGGTCGGCCTGCTGTTGCGGTTGGCGATGAAGGTGCCCATCCCCTGGCGGACGGTCGTGCTGCCGGCCATGGTGTTGACATCGACCTTGCCCTCCTTCACCATCACGCCGTATTGCCCGTCGATCTCGCCGCACCACATATCCGTCCCGCGAATGCCGATGGAACCGACGGGGCTCGATATTTTCACGTCCGGGTCCGGGCGTGCGTGCGCGACGAGGCCGCTGACGTAGTCGATCGCGCCCTGCAGGACCGAATAGCGGGCCTTGTTCTGCGATCCGTCGTCGGGGTCGAAGACGTATTCATCCACCTTGAACTTGCTGTTCTGGTCCAGCGTCCATTCGGTATTGTCGATGAGCAGGATGAAGACATGCGAATCCGGCCCGGTCGAGACGAGGTCGTTCATGTGAATCTCGCCGTTGACGGCCGCGGCGTGGCTGCCCATGGCGTCTTCCACCGTCGCCCTGCCCTGCACCTCGAGGATGGTGCCGATGACGGCGTTGTCGTCCGACGAACCGGCCGCCCGCGCCGCCGATGGCGCCAGAAGAACGAAAAACGCTAAAAACCCGAAAATGACTTTATTTATCATGTGAACCCCTCCCCGGCGCGCCGGGCAAAACCGAAAAACAACGTGGCGTATATAATATTCTACGACGCGCGGGCTGAAAACCCTGCGTAAAAAGATGAACTTTTTCAAAGGGATTTAGTTAAAATGCCGGAGACCTCGCGGCGCGTCACGCCGCCGCCTCCGTCGCCAGAGACTTCAGGAGGAAGCTGCGGTAATGATCGTGCTGCTTGCGCGGCACGTCGATATCCAGATTGGCGTAGATGGGATCGTCGCTTTTGCCGCCCTCCGCGTTCACCGCTTCCAGCACGAAGCCCGGCAGCTCGTAGAGGTAATCGGCGATGGCCGTGCGCATATCCGGCGGCAGGCTTTCGTTATAGGCGAGCCCGACGACGCCTTCGAATGACGTCGCGTCGCAGACCGACTCCAGCTTCATGGTCTTGCGCTTTTCCTCGCGCAGGAAGACCAGCGCCTCCACCACCAGTTTCAGCAGGGTTTCCAGCGCGGGGCGCGATGCCTGCTCGGACCGGGGCAGGTCGATAAGCGGCGAAAGCGCCGCCAGAATCTCTTCCGCGGTGCCGCGCCGAAACATTGCGTCTCTATCCCGACTGTCCATATTGGCATGCTCCCATCATTATTCAGCCTATCCCTTCAACGCTAACAAAGGGTTAATGCGCCGGGGGCCCAGAAAAAGGACGGCAAATTCAGAGAATCAGCGCCCCTCTTCTACCACGGGAGCGGCCTTGCCCCCGCTCTCCCCAAGCTTCGCCAGCGCCTGAACGTACATCTGGTGAGCCTCCTTATGGTTTTTCAGCTTTTCCAACGCCGGGAGCGCTTCCTTGTACTTTCCTTGTAAAAACAGAACACGCCCATACCCTAAAAGGAAACGCCAGCTTTCGGCGCTTAGACTTAATCCTGTGCTGTAAGCTTTTTCTGCGGCAGCATAGTCTTTGTAATCCTCGTCAAATATCGCCTGATAACGATAGATTTCAGCATTATCCGGATATTCAGCAACCAGCTTCTTGAATACACCCGATTGAGCTTTGAAAACAGCCAACTGTGCCCCGTACTTGTCATGACTATCCACAGGGTGATCCAAGACAACGCCCATTCCACAACTTGGGCTATTAAAGCCATCACGGCTTCTGTCCGCATATACGACATAAATTTTTCCTATGCGGTAATCTGCACCTGAGGAAGACACTCCTCCTGTACCATCCACTATTTCCACCTCGCTTCCTTCAACGCCTTTATACGCCTCAATGACATGGAATTTTATTGTCAGCTTCTTTCCCAACCAGTATTTCATATATGCCGCGCGCTCAACCCCGCTAACTATTTGGAGTTGCCTTTCATCCTCATTCGTCAGCTTCCAATCTTGCGTTACGATTGAGAGAGCCCTCCCCTTAAAAACAACATCCGATTCTTTTACGCCGTTTTCCGGTGTTACACATGACCTAGCATTTGCCGTACCTGAAAAGGCCAGCAGGAAGAATGAAACAAAAAGAAAGCGCAGCATTTTTCTTTCCTGAAATTGGAGCGATGGACAACCTCAATCTACAGCAAAACCGCAGGTGGCATCTAGAGGATTAAAACCGCCCGAAAATCGTTCACGTTGGTGCGCGTGGGGCCGGTGATGACGCAGAGGTTCAGGGCGTCGAAAAATCCGTGGCCGTCGTTGTTTTCGAGGCTTTTTTGCGGGTTGATGCCTTTCTGGGACGCGCGTTCCGCCGTATCGGGCCGCCAGAGGGCGCCCGCGACCTCGGCCATGCCGTCCACCCCGTCGGTATCCCCCGCCAGCGCGTAAATGCCGTCACGCCCGCCAAGCGCGATGCCGAGGGCGAGCAGGAATTCCACGTTGCGCCCGCCGGTGCCATCGCCCGTGACGGTCACCGTCGTCTCCCCGCCCGAGAGCAGCACGCAGGGGCGCCTGTATTCCGTGGTGTCCGCCGCGACCTCCAGCGCCAGCGCGGCCATGTCGCGCCCCACGGCCCGCGCCTCGCCCTCGATGTCATCCCCCAGTATGTAGGGCGTGACGCCGTTTTCCCGCGCGACGGCGGCGGATTTTTCCAGCGCCATCATCGGCGTGGCGACGAGATGGGTTTCGACGGAGGCGAGCCGCGCGTCATCCGGCTTCACGCTTTCGCCGCTGCCGTCCTGCAAAATTTTCAAGACAGCGGGCGGCGCGTCGATATCGTATTTCCCCAAAATCGCCAGCGCATCGGCGCAGGTGGTGGCGTCGCCCACCGTGGGACCGGAGGCGATGTCGGCGGGGTCGTCCCCCGGCACGTCGGAGATCAAAAGGTTCACGACTTTCGCCGGATGGCATGCCGCCGCCAGCCGCCCGCCCTTGATGGCGGACAAGTGGCGGCGCACCGTGTTCATCTCGGATATCGGCGCGCCGGAGACGAGCAATGCGCGGTTCACCGCCTGCTTGTCTTCCAGCGTCAGCCCTTCGAGCGGCAAGGGCAGAAGCGAGGAACCGCCGCCGGAGATGAGGCAAAGAACCGTATCATCCGCCGTCAGGTTTTCGGCGAGATCCAGCATGCGCCGCGCCGCCTGCTCCCCCGCCTTATCCGGCACGGGGTGGGCGGCCTGCACGATCTCGATGCGCGCGCAGGGCACCTCGTAGCCGTAGCGGGTGACGACGAGGCCGGAAAGTTCTCCCTTCCAATTGTCCTCCACCGCCTTCGCCATGGCCGCCGAGGCCTTGCCCGCCCCCAGCACCACCAGCCTGCCCTTCGGCGCAGCGGGCAGGTGCGGCGGCACGCAGAGCGCGGGCTGGGCGGCGGCGATGGCCGCCTGAAACATTTGCCGCAAAAGCTCTTCGGGGTTAATCATAATTCATCCTGAAAACAGAGGGATAGCGGGATGCCATTTGCCCGCCCCGCCAGTTTGCCTATATAATGGGTACATGGCAACCACGTCGCAAAACCTTTCCGGCCTCCGCATATTGCTGATCATTTCCGGCAGCGTGGCCGCGTACAAGAGCCTCGACCTCATCCGCCGCTTGCGCGACGAGGGCGCTGACGTGCGCTGCATCCTCACCTCCGGCGGGGCGCAGTTCATCACGCCGCTCTCCGTCGCCTCGCTGTCCGAGAACAAGGCCTATACCGACCTCTTCTCGCTCACGGACGAGCAGGAGATGGGGCACATCCGCCTCGCGCGCGACTGCGACCTCGTGCTCGTCGCGCCCGCCAGCGCGAACATCATCGCCCGCGCGGCGCAGGGGCTGGCGGACGACCTCGCCTCCACCGTGCTGCTCGCGACCGACCGGCCCGTCATGCTGGCCCCCGCCATGAACCCCGTCATGTGGCAGAACAAGGCCGTGCAGGACAACGTGCAGACATTGCACAAGCGCGGCTATCGCGTCATCACCCCCGGCGCGGGCGACATGGCCTGCGGGGAAACCGGCACGGGCCGCCTGCCGGAAGTTCCCGACCTCGTGCGCGCCGTATGCGATTTTTTTCAGGATAACGCCCCGCTGAAGGGGCTGAGCGCCCTCGTCACCAGCGGGCCGACCTTCGAGCCGCTGGACCCCGTGCGCTTTCTGGGCAACCGTTCCTCCGGCAAACAGGGCCACGCGATCGCCGAGGCTTTGGCAATGGCGGGCGCCGCCGTCACGCTGGTCAGCGGGCCGGTGCAGGTGCCGGACCCCGCGCGGGTGCGCGTGCTGCACGTCGAAACCGCGCAGCAGATGCTGGACGCCTGCCTGAAGTCCCTGCCCGCCGACATCGCCGTCTGCGCCGCCGCCGTCGCCGATTACCGCGCGGCGGAACCCGCGGAGCAGAAAATCAAGAAATCCGGCGAGGCCGGGCTGTCCCTCAAGCTGGTGCAGAACCCCGACATCCTCGCCACCCTCTCGCAAAGCAACCGCCGCCCGAAACTCGTCGTCGGCTTCGCCGCCGAAACGCATGACGGGCTGGAGAACGCGAAACAGAAGATAGATCGCAAGGGCTGCGACTGGCTGGTGCTGAACGACGTCGGCGGCGGCAAGATCTTCGGGCAGGACGAGAACACCGTCACCCTGCTGCGCCGCGACGCGGACAGCAAGCTGGACGCCGAGACATGGCCCGAGCTGTCCAAGAAAGACGTCGCCCGCCGCCTTGCCGACAAGATCGCCGAAACCCTGCCCCGCAGCGCGTAAATACCCCCACCCCAAAAGCTTCGCCATGCCCGCGCAGGCGGGTGTGGAAAAAGAGGATGCGGATAAAAAAACACGGGCGCCGAAACGCCCGTGCTTTTCAATTCAGCTTGCCTGATGGATCAGGGCTTCATGCCGCCCGCTTTTTTCACGTCGGGCTGGTTGCCGGCGGGGGTCAGCTCGCTGCAGGCTTTCTGGATGCGCTCGCAGGCCTTGGTCAGGGTTTCCTTCGACAGGGCGTAGGAAACGCGGAAGCAGGGCGAAAGGCCGAATTCCGCGCCCGGCACCACGACGAGGTTATGCGCCTCGAGCAGGTAGGCGCAGAAATCCGCGTCGTTCTCGATGATTTTTCCTTCCGGCGTCTTCTTGCCGATCGCGCCCTCGCAGGAGGCATAGACGTAGAACGCGCCTTCCGGCACGATGCAGCTCAGGCCTTCCGCCTTGGACAGCAGGCCGAGGACGAGGTCGCGGCGTTCCTGGAACTTGGCGCGCCATTCGTGCAGGAATTCCTGATCCCCTTCCAGCGCGGCCAGCGCGGCGGCCTGGCTGATGGAGCTGGGGTTCGATGTGCTCTGGCCCTGCACCTTGCTCATCGCCTTGATGAGATCGACGGGGCCCGCCGCATAGCCGATGCGCCAGCCCGTCATGGCATAGGCCTTGGACACGCCGTTGACGGTCAGGGTGCGGTCGTAAAGCTCCGGCACCACTTCGGCAATGGTCGCGAATTTGAAATCGTCATAGACAAGGTGCTCGTAAATATCGTCCGTCAGCACCCAGACGTCGGGGTGCTTTTTCAGCACCTCGCCCAGCGCTTTCAGCTCCTCCGCGGTATAGGCGGCCCCGGTGGGGTTGCTGGGGGAGTTGATGATGACCCATTTGGTCTTGTCGGTGATGGCGGCCTCGAGGTCTTCGGGCTTCATCTTGAAGTTCGCCTCGATCGTCGTGGGAACGAAGACGGGCGTGCCTTCCGCAAGGTCCACCATCGCGGGGTAGGACAGCCAGAAGGGCGCGGCCATCACGACCTCGTCGCCGGGGTTCAGCGTGGCCATGAAGGCGTTGTAGAGCACCTGCTTGCCGCCGGTGCCGACGATGACCTGCTCGGGCTTGTAATCGAGGTTGTTCTCGCGCTTGAACTTCGCGGCGATGGCCTTGCGCAGCTCGGGCGTGCCGGGCACGGGGGTGTAGCGCGTCTTGCCTTCGTCCATCGCCTTTTTCGCGGCGGCCTTGATGTGGTCGGGCGTCTCGAAGTCCGGCTCGCCCACGGCGAGGCCGATGACGTCCTTGCCCTGCGCTTTCAGCTCCTGCGCCTTGGCGGCCAAAGCCAGCGTGGCGGAGGGCTTGATCTTGTCCAGCCGTTTGGCGATGAAATCCTTTTTCATGATTTTTCCTCTTTCTTTACGGTTGCCGTTATTTCTTGATGTCGAGCGGGGCGGCGATGTCGATGCCCTGCGCCGCGAACCAGTCCTTCAGCGGCTTCAGCGCGGGGTCTTCCAGCGATTGCATGAACAGCCCGTGGACATGGGGGATGAACTGCAGGTAACGCTCCTTGCCGTCGCGCGCGAAAAGCCGGACGAAGATGCCCAGCACCTTGGCGTGGCGTTGCGCGGCCAGCACGCGGAAGGCGTAGTCGAAGCCTTCCTTGTCCACGCGGCCTTCCATGCCCGCCATGTAGCGGTCGTAGAGATGCTGTTTCAGCTCCGGCGCCATGGCGCGGCGCGCGTCTTCCAGCAGCGACATGAGGTCGTAGCTGAACTGGCCCAGCACCGCGTCCTGGAAATCCAGCAGCCCGCAACGCCAGATGCCCGCGCCCGGCGTCAGCATCAGGTTATCGACGTGGTAGTCGCGCAGCACCAATGTCTGCTGGTCCTGCGGCAGCTTCGCGAAAAGCTCGCGCCAGACGGATTTATAGCTTTCCTTCATCCCGTCCGTCGGCTTGTCGCCGGTCAGCGCGGGGTAATACCAGTCGGGCAGCAGCATCGCCTCGTCCAGCATCAGCTTTTCGTCATAGGCGGGCAGCTGGATGTTGTTGCGGTCCGCGTGGCGGTGCAGGTGGATGAGGGCGTCCACCGCGATCCCGAACAGCTCCTTCGCGTCCTCGCCATCGTTGAGCAGGCGGGTATAGGTTTTCTCCCCGAAATCCTCGATGAGCAGGAGGCCGTTTTGCAAGTCCTCGGCATGGATCTCCGGCGCGTGCAGGCCCATCAGCCGCAGGTGGCGCGCGATCTTCACGAAGGGTTCCACCATTACGTAGGGCGGCACGGGCGGGCGGTCCGGCGGGTCCTGCATCAGCAGCAGCGGCTTGCTCGCCCCTTGCAGGCGGTAATAGCGGCGGAAGGAGGCGTCGGCCTGCAGTTCTTCCAGCGTCACGTCCTGCCAGCCCTGCGCGGCGATGAACCCCTCGCGCAGCGCGCGGCGGCGGTCGGCGGTTTCGGTATCGGCCTCTGTCTGTTTGTCTTGTTTTTGCGGCTGCATGCTTTAATTCCTGTCAAAAAATCACCGAAACTTAACATTTTTACGGTAAGGGAAACAGGAAAAAAACCGCAGCGCACCAACGCCCGCCTTCCTTGACCCCGCCGCTTTTTTCACATAATATAAAGACAGGGTTATCTTTTTGTTCATGGGGCCGGCGTTGTGCCGGGATTTGCTGGAATGTCAAAAGATATCAATGAATTAGCGCTTCCGCTGCAGAAGGTCATCGACATGGGCGAGATCGACCGCTGGCTGCGCGGCATTTCCCGCATCGTCCCCCAGCCCGCGAGCCATGAGACAGCCCGGGAAGAAACCACGGAAGGCATGAGCGTTCTCATGCAGAATTTCAACCGCCACAGCATGTCCTACAGCACGCAGGGGCTCATCGACGACAGCGACGTGGAAAAGATGGTCGGCTTCCGCCAGCTCATCAACGCCTCCTCCAAAAACAACGTGCGGGTGGACATCACCAGCCTCGGCGAGGGATCGCTGGAGGTGAGTTTCGAGCCGGACGAGCCTTTCTCGCGCAGCCGCGTCTTTGGCGCGAGCTACACCAACGTCATCCCCTCCCTTTTCGGCGGCACCAACGGCGCGACGTTGAAGAAGTAGTCCGCAAGCGCATATTCAATAAATTCTTGCCCCTGCAGTCATCCGGCGCGTAAAATTCCGGCAATATTCCATGACATCCTGAACGATAGGGTTTCCGATGAAAAAACTGGCCGTTCCCTTCGCCATTATTGCGCTGATTTCGTTCATCTCGGCAGGCATCGCCTTCACGGTTTACGGCGACAGCCTCCCCGCGCTGCGCTGGCGCGCCGACCACGGCAGCATCTGGGCGGCGCACCGGCTGGGCATGATCTACAGCACCCCGCCGTCCGCCCTGCAATACCACCCCGAGCTCGCCAAATACAGGCAACAGCTCGATTATATCGAGGCGAACAAATGGTACCGCAAGGCCGCCGACCTCGGCGACGCGCAATGCCAGTACGACCTTGGCGTTTCATACCATTACGGCAGCGGCGTGAAACAGGACGACGTCCAGTCCGCCGAATGGTACAAAAAAGCCGCCGCGCAAAAATACCCCTCGGCCGAGCTGCACCTCGGCAACTATTATCTACAAGGAATCGGTGTAAAGAAAGACGAGGAAACAGGCGTCGCCCTGATCCGGCGCGCCATGGACGACGGCTCCACCGCCGCGCAGTATCAGATGGCCATGCTCTACCTGTCCGGCCGCGGCGTGAAGAAGGATTACGCGAAAGCCGCCGGCATCCTGAAAAAATACGTGAAGGAAAACCCGCGCGACAACCTGCACGATGCGGAAAACATTCTGGGCGCGCTCTACATGAGCGGACAGGGCGTGAAACAGGACAAGATCGCAGGCGCAAAGCTCATCTACAGGTCCGCCAACGCCGGAAACGCCGACGGGCAATACAGTCTCGGCCGCATCCTGCTGACGGGCGACGGCGTGCGCAACGACACGGCCAAGGCGCGCGTCTGGCTGAAAAAATCCTCAGCGCAGGGGAACGACGATGCGCGCAGACTTCTCGACTATCTCGACCACCTGCATAAAAAGCTGTCGGACACGTCGCTCGCAATGCAACGCTGGCAGATGGAAAAGGCGAAAACCGGCGACGCCACCGCCGCCTTCAACCTCGGAATCATGTCCTACAACGGCGCGCCGGGCGTGCAGAAAGATATCGCTAAAGCCGCCACATGGTTCCGCCGCTCGGCGGATCAGGGCAACGCCGCCGCGCAAATGTACATGGGCCGCCTCTACGAACACGGCGAAGGCGTAAAGCAGGACTGGCATCAGGCCGCCTTCTGGTACGCGCTGTCGGACAAGACCGCCGCCGCGCAAAGCCACCAGAAAACCCTCTCTTCCTATGCGCTCACCACAGCGGAAAGCCATCTGGGCGAGGACGACATCGCGCGCATCAAGACCGAAGTCGCCGCGTGGAAGCCCGTGACCTCCCTCATCGCCACGGTTTCGCCCGCGCCGCGTGAGGACGCGAAGGCGGCGGAGGCGTCGAAGGCCCCCGCCTCTCCCTAAAACGGCCCTGCGGGTCTTCGCTGCGCGCGCGTCTGCGGACGGGCGTCGTTCACGGCCTCCGGCGTCTTGCGCGCGGCGGCGTGCAGGAAGTCGAAGCCGGGCACGCCCACCGTGTAGCCGGGCTGGCGGTTCTTCTTGCCGCTTTTGATCCGCGTCTTGTCGAGCTGCGCCTTCATCTTGCGAAAACAGGCGTCGTCGTCCGCCCGCACGGTGCGAAGCTCCGGCCCGCCCTCCTGCGCCGCCAGCTCCTTGCGGTAGTCGCGGTAGATGGCGCGCAGGAAATCCTCCACGCCCTTGCGGTCGGCGTATTTGCCGTCCACGGGGTAGTTCATCAGCAAAAGGTTTTCGCAGTAGTTGCTGTCCCTGTCCACGGGCGGCTGCACGTAGTCCAGCGGCATCTGCTTCGCGCCCCAGTCGGTGAAGATGGCGACGCGCTTGTTCGGGTCCATGCTGTCCATCTCGGGCGTAACCTTCGCGGGGTCGTTGACCTCGATGAACACGGGGCCGAGCTTTTTGCCCGCGTCCCGCGCCATTTCCTTGAGCGTGTCGATGCGGCTTTGGACCATCAGCTTGCCGAGGCCGCGTTCGCGGTGCGCGGGCGAGATGGCGTTGTAGGCCAGCAGCCCGACGTTCTGTTCCTCGTAATAGTAAGCGATGCTGATGCCCTTCAGCACGTAGTTGTCTGGATCTTCGAGGTTTTCGCCCAGAAGATTCACGGCAATGCCGACGCCGGGAAATCCGCCGTTTATGGCCTTCATGAACTTGTCGAGGCTCTCGCGCTCGTCGTCGTCCGGGAAAGCGGGTACGTAGATTGTGTGGTAGGCTTCCTCCAGCAGGCCGAAGAGCTCGGGCCTGTCTTTGGTTATGCTTGCAATCTGTAACACCATCCTTCAAGTCTCCTTCTTTGGTCAAAGGGGTTTGAATTGGCAAAACAATAGAACCGACTACTGTCTGTCCCATCAGCAATCATCTGCTCATCGCAACATTTTCTGATTTTCGAGAGATGCGTGAATAAGGTTTTTCGCCCCCCCGTGCAAGAAAAATCTTTGCCAGAATAAAAAAAAGTTGTAAGCAGCCTTTGCGCCGCCGTTTTGAAGGAGCCAGCCGAGATGACACAGGACAGCCTCACCGTCGCCCACTGGGCGGTCAACTTCTCCCACAAGCTCGCCTCGATCGAGGAGTGGACGGCGCTGGTCGCCGCGCGGATGGAGGAAGCGCGCGACGAAAAAGCCCATATTTTATTGATGCCGGAGCATCTCTCCGAACACTGGATGCACTTCGCGCCAAAGGACCTGCCGCTCGCCGAGGAGACGGGCTGGATGGCGCAGACGGCGGCGCAGGCGCTTCCCGCATTGCAGCAATTGTCGGAGCGGACCGGCGTCGCGCTGGTCGCGGGCTCGACCGCCTGGCGGCACGAAACGAGCGGCAAGTGCCGCAACCGCAGCTGGGTGCTCTTCCCCGACCGCGATTCGGTCTTCCATGACAAGCTGGTGATGACGCCGTCCGAGAAAGATCCCGTCAACGGCTGGGATTTCGAGCCGGGGGACGCCGTGAAGGTCTTTCAGTGGCGCGGCTTCAACCTCTCGCTCGTCATCTGCCTCGATATCGAGATGCCCCACCTCTCCCACCGGCTGGCGGCGCAGGACATCGACCTGCTGCTCGTGCCCTCCATGACCAGCAAGCCCGCGGGCTATCACCGCGTCTATAGCTGCGCGCGCGCGCGGGCGGTGGAGCTGATGACGGCGGTCGCCGTGGTCGGCAACGTCGGCGGCGCCAGCCACGGCGGCCAGCCGCGCGGCGAGAACTACAGCAGCGGCGCGGCGGTCTATATCCCCTCGGAAGAGGTTTTCGGCCATACCGGCGTCTTTTCGGACCTGCCGATGACCGACGGCAGCGAGGGCGGCACGGGCCGCGTGCTTTATTCGCGCGACATCCCCCTCGCCAAAATCCGCGCGGTGCGCCACGGCAAGGCCGAGGCATGGCCCGGCCCGTGGGACGCGGGGCACGTCAATATCGTGAAAGAGTAGCGGAGATCCCATTCCGATTGTATATCAACGAAAAGATACTTTTTTTTGAAAAATTTAAGCAGGGAAAAAAGCGATGGAAAATGAACAAGACGCAGCACCGGCGGAGGGAAAAGCATGGTGGCAGGTGTTCGGCTGGCGCATGTATGGATTGTGCGTGCTCGTGCTGGTTTCCGCCGTTTTCGCCGCCGGGCCGGAGAGCAACGCGGGTGCGCTGCTGATCGGCGCGGTGCTGCTTTTTGTTCCTTTCGGGATTGTCTATCAATTGCTGGTCATGCTGCGCCGGACGCGCGCGGGTGCGGTGTTGATGCCTGAAACGCCGGCGGAAGCAATGAAAAGGGGCGATGCCGACGGGTTTGTGCGCGCATTGATGCGACGGGGCTATATCATCGAGCGGCATGAAGGCAAATTCGTGACGGCGCGGAAGCCGAAGGCAGGTTTCAGTTTCATCCTGTTCCTCATCCTGATGGCCTGCTGGGCGGTGCCGGGGATTTTATACCTGATATGGTACGCGACGCGGCGCGACCGCGTTGAGCAGTTCGTTATGCCGGAAAGTGCTGATTAAAGCCGCACGAGAACGGCTAAATCACCTTGCCACCCCCGCAGCATGTCTTACATGCAAAGCATGTTGCGCGGGGGTCCGGCGTGCGCCTTAGGCGCACATTGATAAACAGCGCCCTTGCGGTCGCAGCCGGATGCCCGCGTAAAGCGGGCATGACGAAAATTCCATCGGATTGGATTCGCGCCACCCTATAAAGGGAAGTCAGTCGTCCTTCTTCTTGCCCTTTTTCAGCACATCGGCCGGCGATTTCGCCGTCGTCTTCTTCGCCCTGCCCTTCGCGGCCGAGGCGGTGGCGATGGTGCGCATGGCGTCGATGTGCTTTTGCGAGGCCTTGCCGGGGCGGCTGACGGTGCCGCGCGGCTGTTCCTCGCCAAAGCGCGGGCCGCCCTTCAGGGAGCTCAGCAGGCTCTTGCCGAATTCGTCGATGTCTTTTTCGATCTGCTTGACGACGCTTTTCTTCTCGGCGGTTTTGCCCTTGATGATCGTGCCGGCGGCGGGCTTGCCGTCTTCGTTGCGCGCCGCTTCGTCCGCCAGCTCGTGGCCGATGGCGTAGCTGATGAGGCTGGGCAAGTGCGGCCCGGCGAGAGACATCAAAAGGTCCACGTCCTTTTCCAGCCAGCTCAACAGCAGGCGCTGCGCCTGCATGTAGTTGCCGCCGGATTGTTCCAGCGCCTCGCGGACGCGGGCGCGGGCGTATTCGTGACTCATCGTGGCCTCCTGACGCTTTGAAAAGCTCTCTACCCTTCAATTATACCCGCAAGCGGGCTCAGGCGACAAGTGCCGTCAATTCTTTCAATACTTTATGGATGCCGCGCACCCGCACGGGCAGGTCGTCCCAGGCGCGCATGAAGACCAGTTTCTGGTCGTCGGGGCGGATTTTGGCGGTTCCCGTCTGCTCCTGTATGTATTTCACCAGCTTCAGCAGGTCGATTTTCGAGGAGGGGTGGAAAGACATAACCGCGCCCTTCGGACCCGCGTCCACCCGGTCCACGCCCGCATGACGGCAAAGCTGCTTGATCTCGACGAGGTCGAGCAGGTTTTCGACGTCCTTGGGCAGCGGGCCGAAACGGTCGATGAGCTCGGCCGCGAAGGCGTCGATCTCCTGCCGGTCGGAAAGCGCGGCGATGCGGCGGTAGATGGAAAGCCGCAGGTTGAGGTCCGGGATATATCTTTCCGGGATGACGACCGCCATGCCGAGGTTGATCTGCGGCGACCAGTGGTCCTGCGCGGTGATTTCCTGCACGCCCTCGCGCGCGGCGGCGACGGCTTCCTCCAGCATCTGCTGGTAAAGCTCCACCCCGATCTCGCGGATATGGCCGGACTGCTCCTCGCCCAGCAAATTGCCCGCGCCGCGGATGTCGAGGTCGTGGCTGGCGAGCTGGAAGCCCGCGCCGAGGCTGTCGAGCTGCTCGATGGCGTGCAGCCGCTGCTCCGCGCACTTGGTCAGCTTCTTGGCGGGATCGAAGGTCAGGTAGGCATAGGCGCGCTGCTTGGCGCGGCCGATGCGCCCGCGCATCTGGTAAAGCTGGGCGAGGCCGAACATTTCCGAACGGTGGATGATCATGGTGTTCGCGTTCGGAATGTCTAGCCCGCTTTCGACGATGCTGGTCGAAAGCAGCACGTCGAAGGCGCCCTCGTAAAAGGCGGCCATCTTCTCTTCCATCTCCTCCGCCCCCATCTGGCCGTGGGCGACGACGACCTTGAGTTCCGGCACCAGCTGCTTCAAATCCTCCTCCAGCTCGCGCAGGTCGGAGATGCGCGGACAGACATAGAAAGACTGTCCCCCGCGGTAATGCTCGCGCATCAGCGCGTCGCGGATGACGACGGGATCATAGGGCAGCACGAAGGTCTTCACCGCCAGACGGTCGATGGGCGCGGTGGTGATCAGGCTCAGCTCCCGCACGCCCGAAAGCGCCATCTGCAAGGTGCGCGGAATGGGCGTGGCGGTCAGGGTCAGCACGTGCAGGTTTTCTTTCAGCTGCTTGATCTTCTCTTTCTGCTTCACGCCGAATTTCTGTTCCTCGTCCACCACCAGCAGGGCGAGGTTGGCGAATTTTATCTTCTCCGACAAAAGCGCATGGGTGCCGATGATGATATCGACGTCGCCCTTTTCGACGCCCTGCCTTGTGCGCTCCGCCTCCTTGCCCGTCACGAAGCGCGACAAAAGGCCGATGCGCACGGGAAAGCCGTGGAACCGCTGGCTGAAGGTCTGGTAATGCTGGCGCGCCAGAAGCGTGGTGGGCGCGATGACCGCGACCTGCAGCCCCGCCAGCGCGACGACCGAGGCCGCGCGCAACGCCACCTCCGTCTTGCCGAAGCCGACGTCGCCGCAGACGAGACGGTCCATCGCCTGGTCTTTATCAAGGTCTTCCAAAACGTCCTCGATCGCTTTTTGCTGGTCGTCCGTCTCGGGGTACGGGAAGCCCGCGGCGAATTTCTCGCAGGCGGCGAGATCGCGGTGCACCGGCTCGGTATGGCGCAGCACGCGCAGGGCGGCGACCTTCAGCAATTCGTTCGCCAGCGCCAGAAGGTCGCGCTTGACCCGCGCCTTGCGCGCCTGCCACGCGGAACCGCCCAGCCTGTCCAGCACCGCCCCCGCCTCCGCCGCGCCGTAGCGCGAGAGCACGTCGAGATGCTCGACCGGCACGAAAAGCTTGTCGCCGCCGGCGTAGATCAGCTTCAGGCAGTCGTGCGGCACGTTATCGACGACCACGGTCTCCAGCCGCTCGAACCGGCCGATGCCGTGCTCCTCGTGGACGACGTAGTCGCCCTCGTGCAGCTGGCTGATCTCGAACATGAAGGCGTCGCTTTTCTTCTTCTTTTTCGAGATGCGCGAGAGACGGTCGCCCAGCATGTCCTGCTCGGTCAGCACGGCAAGGCCGGGGGCGGAAAAGCCCTTTTCCAGCCCCAGCACCGCCATTGCGGGCAGGCCGGGCTGCAGCTCGTTCACGTCCTGCGCGTCCGCGCCGATGCGCAGGCCTTGCTGTTCCAGCAGCGCGCGCAACCGCTCGCGCGCGCCGTTGCTGTAGGCCGCGAGCAGTATTTTCCCGCCCGCCTTGGCCAGCGCCTGCACGTGGTCCTTTATCGCGCCGTAGATATCCGCGCCCGATTGCGCGCGCACGTCGCCGAAGTCGCGGCCCTTGCGCGCGCCCGCGTCCGCCTGCCCCGGCGCGGGGGCGAAGGGCGAAAGGTCGATGACTTCATGACCGCCAAGGCTTTGCCGCCATTCCTCTTCCGGCACGTAGAGCATGGGCAGCGGCACGGGGCGGTAGGCGGCAACCTGATGGCTTTCGCGCGCCTTCTCCTTTTTGCCGCGCGCGGCAAGGTGCTGCGCCTGTTCGGCCTCCAGCATCACGCGGCGGGCCTGATAGAGGTCGTCCACCTGCTGCCAACGCGCCTGCCGCGCCTGTTCCGCTTGGTGGTCGAGCGTTATGGCGGCGCCGGGCGCGTAGTCGAGCAGCGTTTCCAGCTGGCCGTAGTAAAGCGGCAGCCAGTGCTCCATGCCCGCGTGGCGGCGGCCTTCGCCGATGGATTCATAGAGCGGGTCTTCCTCGCGGATCGCGCCGAAAATCTCGCGGTATTTCGCGCGGAAGGCGGCGATGTTTTCCTCGGTCAGCAAGACCTCGCAGACGGGATAGAGCGCGATCTCGCCCCTGTTCTCGGTCGTGCGCTGGCTGAGCGCGTCGAAGGCGCGGATATGCTCGATCTCGTCGCCGAAGCAGTCGATGCGCAGCGGCTCGTGCGCGCCGGAGGGAAAGATGTCGATGAGCCCGCCGCGCAGCGCGTATTCCCCCGCCTCGCGCACGGTTTCGGTGCGGTGATAGCCGTTGGCGACCAAAAAGGACGTGAGCGCCTTCTGGTCCAGCTCCTCCCCCACCTTCGCGCTGAAGACCGCGCCGCGCAAAAGCTCGCGCGGGGGAATGCGCTGGGTGACGGCGGAAACGGTGGTGACGACGACGCAGGGCGCATCGCCCGAGCGGTGCAAAAGGCGCGAGAGGGTTTTCAGCCGCTCGCCCACCACCTCGGCGGTGGGGGAAATGCGGTCATAGGGCAGGCAGTCCCACGCGGGAAAGCGCAGCACTTCCACATCCGGCCCGAAAAAGGCCAGCGCCTCGGCGATTTCCTCGTAGCGCAGATCGTCGGCGGCGACATGGATGACGGGCAGGGATTTTCGGGCGTGTTCGCGTGCGGTTTTCGCCAAAAAGACGGAATCGTACCCCTCGGGCACGCCCGCGAGGGTGTGCCTTTCAGCGGAATCCGGTTTCAGCGCGGGGCCTTGTTGTGACATATGCCCTCTTCAGTTACCGGCATTATGTATCATTGCTGGGGATAAAAAGCCAACAAAAGCTGCACGACCTCGTTGTCCTCGGCAGGGGGCAGCGGCTCGGCCCTTGTCAGCCAGTTGTAGATGTCGGGGTCGCTATTGGCCAGAAAACGCTCGTAAAGGGCCAGTTGCGCTTCATCGAAGCCCGGCAGGTGGGCGTCCGCGAACTTGCCCAGCAGCAGGTCGATCTCCCGCGTGCCGCGGTGCCAGCTGCGGAAAATGAGCCTTTTGCGGCTTATGGATATGTTGTCCTCGGGCGTGACTTCGGGCATAGTGAACCTGCATATTAATGATGGGGTAAACATATGCCGCAAAATAATTTCATCAAGCAAAATTTTGTCCTGATCCTCGGCATCGCCTTGCCGGTGCTGTTGATGGTGGGCTTCATGGTGGCCAGCGCCATTCCCAACATGACCACCCCGCCGCCGCAATACGACATGGTCTTTTCCACGCAGGACTACGGCGGCAGCAGCCAGCAGCGGCACGTCAGCGTCGATCTTGCCGTGAAGGACGGCAAGCTGATGGCGACCTATATCCCCACCAAGAAGGTCAACGGCAATTACGTCTATGGCACCTATTGGAAAAAGCTCTACATCTACCGCGCCAGAACGCAGACGGTGGAACGGCTGGACCTGCCCGTGCCGGACGACGCCGACACGCTGGAAAAGAACCGGACGGAAGCGGTGGAAGCGGCCAAGGGCATGAAGATCAGCGCCAAGCCCGAAGCGCCCGACGGCTACAGCTTTTCCGCCGGCGGCTATCACGGCGGCGGATTCATGGGCGACGTTTTCTGGGGCGGCAGCCATTACCGCCACGCGCGGCTGGTGAAAGGCAGCGCGAGCGTCGCGCTGAAAATGGATGGGCAGGATTATTACTACAGCCCCGGCAGCATCAATTTCATCGGCTGGGTCACCGGCGGGCAGGAGTAAGCGGACATGTCCGACAAGCAGGAAGCGCTGATCGAGATTCTCGATACCATGGAACGCCACGGGCTGACGCTGGCCGACGTCTCGGCCGCGCTGAACGACAAGCCGGGGGCGGAGGCCGCGAAATCCGGCGGCATCATCTCGCGCCTGTTCGGCTATATCGGCGGCATCTTCATCTTCTCAGGCCTCGCCATCTACGTGAGCATGCAGTGGGACGACCTCGGCTCCGCCGGGCGCGTGCTGCTCACCCTCGGCCCCGGCTTTTGCACCTTCATCATGGCCCTGACCTGCCTGACCGACAAGCGGCTGGAGCGCGCGGCGACGCCGCTGTTCCTCGTCGCGGCGCTGCTGCAGCCCGTCGGCATCCTCGTCGCGCTGCGCGAATACGCGCATGGCGACAACCCCGAGCACGGCGTGCTGTTCATGTGCCTCGTCATGCTGCTGCAGCAGGGGCTGGTCTTCATCGCGAAGCGGCGCACGGTGCTGGCGCTGACCACCACGTTTTTCGGCGCGTCCTTCTTTGCCACCGCCTTCGACCTGATGGATTTCAGCGACGACCTCATCGGCTTCGTCATCGGGCTGTCACTGTGCTGCATCGCCTGGGCGATGAACCGCTCGGTGCACAAGCCGGTGTCGGCCATCACCTATTTCTTCGGCGCCGTCATGTTCCTCTACGCCTGCTGGCACCAGCTGCACAACGGGCCGTTCTACATCCTGTTCCTCGGGCTTTCCTGCGGCACCATCTTCATCAGCACGCTGGCGCGCAGCCGCACGCTCTTGCTGGTCGGCACGCTTTCGCTGATGGGATACCTCGGCGATTTCATCTACGATCATTTCGGCCACAACATCGGCGCGCCCATCGCGCTGATGCTGGCGGGCGTCTTGATGCTGGGGCTGGGCGCCATGGCGTGGCGCATCAACAACAAATACATCTCTCAAAAAGGCTAGGGTTTGAGCGGGCGTCCCTTCATCCTCGACGCGCTGTTTCAGGCGACCAAGGTCGTGCCGGGCGTGGGCCCGCGCATCGGCAAGCTGCTGGAAAAGCTGACCGGCCCGCGCGTGGTCGATTTGTTCTGGCACCTGCCTTCGGGCGTCATCGACCGCCGCTATTCCCCGCCGCTGCGAAGCGCGCAGGCGGGACAGGTCGGCACTTTCACGCTGAGGGTGGAAGAGCATTTTCCGCCGAAGCGGCAAGGCCTGCCCTACCGCGTCAAATGCACCGACGGCACGGGCTGGATCGACCTCACGTTTTTCAACGTCAAGGGCGACTACCTTGAAGTGCAACTGCCCGTGGGCGAGACGCGGGTGGTGAGCGGCAAGCTGGAATTCTACAGCGGCTACCTGCAAATGCCCCACCCCGACTACATCGTGCGCGAGGAAGACCGCGACCAGATACCGCCGGTCGAGCCGGTCTATCCGCTGACCGCGGGGGTGACGCAGAAAGTCCTGCTCAAGATCATCCGCGCCGCCCTCACCCGCGCGCCGGAGCTGGAGGAATGGCTGGACGGCCCGCACAAGCAGCGCGAGGGCTGGCCCGACTGGTACGCCGCACTGATGGCGGCGCACAACCCCGAGGACGCCGCCGCGCTCTCGCCCGAGCACCCGGCCCGCAGGCGCCTCGCCTATGACGAACTGCTGTCCAACCAGCTGACCATGGCGCTGGTGCGCCAGAACCAGAAAAAGCAAAAGGGCCGCGTGCTGGCGGGGGACGAAAAACTTTACCAAAAAGCCCTTGCCGCCTTTCCCTTCGAACTGACCGGCGCGCAGAAGACCGCGCTCGATGAAATCCGCGCCGACATGCGCGAGCCCGCGCGGATGCACCGCCTGCTGCAGGGCGACGTCGGCAGCGGCAAGACGGCCGTCGCCTTCCTCGCCATGGTCCATGCCATCGGCGGCACGGGTGACGGGCACGGCTGCCAGGCCGCCATCATGGCGCCGACCGAAATCCTCGCCCGCCAGCACGAGCACAACCTGACCCCGCTGGCGGAAAAGATCGGCCTTTCCGTCGTCACCCTCACCGGCCGCAACAAGGGCAAGGCGCGCAAGGAGATACTGGAGAAAATCGAAAGCGGCGAGGCGCATATCGTCATCGGCACCCATGCGCTGTTTCAGGAGGACGTGAATTTCCACGACCTCGGCCTCGTCATCATCGACGAGCAGCACCGCTTCGGCGTGCACCAGCGCCTGCAGCTCTCCGAAAAGGGCAAGCTGGCGGACGTGCTGGTCATGACCGCCACGCCCATCCCGCGCACGCTCACCCTCACCCTTTACGGCGACATGGACGTCAGCCGCCTCAACGAAAAACCCGCGGGCCGCCAGCCGATCGAAACCGTGCTGGTTTCCAGCGACCGCATGGGCGAGGTGACGGACGCGCTCGCCCGCAAGATCGCGGCGAAGGAGCGCATCTACTGGGTCTGCCCGCTGGTCGAGGAATCGGAAAAGCTCGACCTCGCCGCCGCGGAAGATCGCTATCACTCCATGAAAGAACATTTCGGGGAGCGCGTGGGCCTGCTGCACGGGCGCATGAAGGCCACCGACAAGGACGCGGTGATGACGCAATTCGCCATGGGCGAGCTCGACATCCTCGTCTCCACCACCGTCATCGAGGTCGGGGTGGACGTGCCGGAGGCGACCGTCATGATCATCGAGCACGCGGAGCGCTTCGGGCTGTCGCAGCTTCACCAGCTGCGCGGGCGCATCGGCCGCGGCGCGGGAAAATCGACCTGCATCCTGCTGTTCAGCCCCAATACCAACGAGGTCGCGCGCAAGCGCCTGACCACCATCCGCGATACGGAGGACGGCTTCGTCATTTCGGAAGAAGATTTAAAACTGCGCGGCGCGGGGGAGATGCTGGGCACAAGGCAAAGCGGGCTGCCCGCCTTCCGCCTCGCGAGCCCGGAGTTCCATCAGGACCTCATCGCCACCGCCTTCGACGACGCGCGGCTCATCATCGACCGCGACCCGGACTTGCTGTCGGAACGCGGCATCGCCCTGCGCACCCTGCTTTACCTGTTCGAGCGGGATACGGCGATAAAATACCTGCGGTCGGGATAGATAATAGGCGGTTTTCAGCGGCCCGACTGCTGCACGGCCTGCAGCAGCACGTCGTGCACCTTGTCGGGCCCCAGCACCTTCTCGGTGTCTTTCGTCAGGCGCGTCTTGATGGCGCCCACGTCCAGAATATGGCCGCGCAGCATGACCTGCCCCGCGCCGAGCGCGCCGTAAAGGTCGCTGATATAGGCGTCGGCCAGCTTGGGCTCCATCTCCTTGATCGCGTCCTTGGTGCCGTAGGGCACTTCAAGGGAAACGAGCAGGCTGACCTGCTGCGT
The DNA here is from genome assembly GCA_016124645.1 of Alphaproteobacteria bacterium. Taxonomy (GTDB): domain Bacteria; phylum Pseudomonadota; class Alphaproteobacteria; order Micavibrionales; family UBA2020; genus WGNE01. The sequence goes on along the minus strand of WGNE01000024.1, from coordinate 7,701 downwards.
CAAGCCCTTGGCGGTGATGACCGGCAGGGTGAGCGGCTTGAGCTGGAGATATTCGAAATCGGGCGGCGGCCCCTTCTTGGCTTCCCCCCCGCCCTCTTCCGCATAGGCGGGCGGCGCGTGGAAAAGCGGCGCCGCGCCGGAGGACGCCAGCGCCATGACCGCCAGAAAAGCGAAAAGGATTTTTATTTTCTTCATTTTTTTCATTTTCTTCATTTGTGCCCTGCCTCGTCCACTGAACTTCCTATCCCATTTTGCGCTTTCAGGCTTAAGGAGAAGTAAAGCCCCCTGAAAAACGCGCACAAAATCACCGTTTCCGCCGAAAAAGCAATATTATTTTTCGGGAGAAACAGGACTGAAACAGTTCCGGGACAGAATGGCTACGAAGTTTTTTCCGCCGCTTCCTTGCCCAGCCGGCTGTGGTGGATGGAATAAGCGAAGTAGATGACCATGCCCACCGCCAGCCAGACGATGAAGCGCAGATGCGTGAACAGCGGCAGGAAGGCGATGAGCGCCCCGCAGGAAAGCACGCCCAGAATCGGCACCGCCAGCCCGAACGGCGTCTTGAAGGGACGCTCCATCTCGGGGTGCTTCAGGCGCAGCATGATGACCCCGGCGCAGACCAGCACGAAGGCCGCCAGCGTGCCGATGTTGACCAGCTCGGCCAGCGTGCCCAGCGGGATGACCCCCGCCATGATCGCCATGACGATGCCGCAGATGACGGTGGTCTTGACCGGCGTATGGGTCTTTTCGTTCACCTTGCCCAGCGAAGCGGGCAGCAACCCGTCCGCCGACATGGCGAAGATGATGCGGGTGAGGCCGTAGTACAGGACCAGCATGACGGTGGTCAGCCCCGTCACCACGCCGCAGGCGACAAGGCCGGAAGCCCAGCTGATGCCGATTTCCTGCAGCGCGAAGGCCACGGGCTCGCTGTTGTTCAGCGTGTCGTATTTCACGATGCCGGTCAAAAGGCCGGAGACGATGATGTAAAGCACGGTGCAGATGGCCAGCGAGGCGATGATGCCGATAGGCACGTCGCGCTTGGGGCTATGCGCCTCCTCCACCGCGGTCGAGACCGCGTCGAAGCCGACATAGGCGAAGAAGACGACCGAGGCGCCCGCGAGGATGCCCGCCGTCTTGCCCGTCTGCGGGTCGGTCGAGAACCAGCCGAAGGGCATGAAGGGATGCCACAGCTCGGGCTGGACGTGGAACACGGCGACGGAAATGAAGATGGCGACCGTCATGAGCTTGATGAAGACCATCACCGCGTTGATGCGCGCGCTCTGCTTCACGCCGACGATGAGCAGCCCCATGAGGCCGAGGATGATGAGAACCGCGGGCAGGTTCATGATGCCGGGGTCCGGCAGCCCCGCCGCCGTTTCCGCGAAGGGCCCTTTCGTCAGGCTGTCGGGAAACGGAAAACCCACGCCGATGGCGGTGAAAAACCCCTTCAGGTGGCCCGACCAGCCGTTGGCGACCGCCGCGACGGAAACGCCGTATTCAAGAATAAGGTCCCAGCCGATGATCCAGGCGACAAGCTCGCCGAAGGCCGCATAGGAATAGCCGTAGGCCGAACCGCAGCCGCCGACGCTGGCGGCGAGCTCCGCGTATGACAGCGCGGCGAAGGCGCAGGCGAGGCCGGAGATGACGAAGCTGATGATGACCGCAGGGCCGGACTGCGTGGCCGCCGCCACCCCGGTCAGCACGAAAATCCCGGTGCCGATGATGGCGCCGATGCCCAGCAGCGTGAGATCCCACGCGGACAGAACCTTGAGAAGCTTTTGTCCCGCCTCGTCGGAGCCGGGCGGCTTTTTGCGGATAAGGGCGTCGCGGGTGATTTTAGCCATAACGGGGAATGCTCCTGCAAAAAGGCGTTTTCGACAAATTATGAATTAATTTCATGAGTATAGATAAGCGAAAAGGGACTGTGAAGGTCAAATATAATGTTATATCCTGTCTTTTGTAAACTGCCGCACCACCCCGGGGAACCGCGCCGATGCTCAACGTCAAACTGAAGGACATCGACCTTATCAAGAACCGCTCGCAGCTCTACCAGCTGATCGCGGGGCTCTCGGCCATCACGCTCATCCTTCTGGGCTGCCTCGTCATCCTGCTGCCGTTCTTCCCGGCCATGCTGCTTTCGACCATCCTCACGCTTTCGACGTGGCCCGCCTTCGAATGGCTGCGCGACCGGCTGAAGCACCGCACCGCGCTGGCCGCGGGGCTGATGACGGCGGCGCTGGCGGCTTGCTTCATCGCGCCGCTGCTCATCATCGGCACCAGCATCGTCGATAATTATTCCAAGATCTATGACGGCATCGTCGGGTTCTTGCGGAGCGACACCGCGGCCACCGCCGCCTCGCTCGAAAAAGTGCGCTACGTCGGCCCCTATCTTGCCAAGGCATGGGAAATGGGCATGTCCGACAAGGCGCATATGATGAAGGTCTTGCAGGAATACGCCAAGCCGACCTCGCAGATGCTGCTCAACCTCGGCTCCACCATCGGCTACGGCTTGCTCGACATCACGCTGGGCGTCGCCATCTCCTACTTCTTCTTCCGCCACGGGATGCACGTGGCCGTGCGCATCCGCAAGCTCATCGACCGTTTCGGCGGCGAATACGGGCAGCACCTGCTGGAGGTGACCAAGAACACGCTCATCGGCGTGGTCTATGGCATTCTCGGCACCGCGCTGTTCCAGGGGCTGCTCGCGACCATCGGGTTCTGGATATCGCACATACCGGGCGCGACGTTTTTGGGCCTCATGACTTTCTTCGTTTCGCTCATTCCCATGGGCCCGCCGCTCATCTGGGGCCCCGCCGCGCTCTGGCTGTTTTCGGACGGGCATACCTATCTCGCGCTCTTCCTTTTGTGCTGGGGCACGCTGGTCATCAGCTCGGTCGATACCTTCCTGAAGCCCTATTTCATCAGCCTCGGCAGCGACATGCCGCTGTTGCTGGTGCTGCTGGGCATCATGGGCGGGGCGCTGGCCTTCGGCTTCATCGGCATCTTCATCGGCCCCACCCTGCTGGCGCTGGCCTATGCGATGATCATCGAATGGACCAGCTCGCGCGGGAAGATCGACTTCAACATGACGGCGGCGGAAAAAGCGATAGCCGCCGAAGACGCCGAAGAAGACGCGGGGGACGCGCAGGACGACGAAAAAGACGCGGACGAAAAAGATACGGCGGACGGTGAATGAATTCACAGCGCCCGCCGTTTCTTCTCCGATGATATGCCTTATAGTTCCTGAGTAATTCTTACAGCTTGCAAACTTACAGCTTGCACATGGGCTCGATCGAGGGCGTCTGCGGCCAGACGTGCTGTGCCCAGCGGCGCAGCTTGTCGTGGTCCATCGCCAGCGCCTGATCGATGCGCGGGCCGAAGTGCTGGCAGAAGCTGGAGGTGGACATCTGGATCGCGTGCTGCGAGATCTTGTTGGCCAGCGTGGTGCGCAGGGTGTGCAGCTTTTTCTCGGGATTTTTCGCGCCCTCTTCGCGGAAGTGGGCGATCATCTCGTTCTCGTACATCGAGATGAGGTCCTGGTTCTTTTGCGTGAAGGCCTGGTATTCCTTGTAGAGCCCCGCGCCCTGCGGCATTTTCATGCAGGTCAGGCCGATGACCATCAGCTCGCTGTGGATGCGGATGCCCTGCTCCGCCTCGAACTGCTGGGGATTGTAGCAGGCGTTTGCGCTGGCGTCGCCGGCGAACAGCACGCACAGGGCCGCGCAAAACATGATGGCGATTTTCTTCATGGCAGAACCTTTTCGAAACTGTCTGGAATCCGGCCACAAGAATTACAGTACATAATGCGGTTTGGCAAGCCTCGCTTTCGCGCGAAAATCACACCGGCGTCAAAACCTCAGCCTTTTCAAAATATAAACGCAGGTTATCCACAACCAGCTGCGCCATGGCAAAGCGCGTTTCCTGCGTCGCGCTGCCTTGGTGCGGCTGCATGACGACGTTGTCGAGGCGGCACAGCGCGCTGGGCACGTCGGGCTCGCGCTCGAAAACGTCGAGCCCCGCGCCCGCGATGACGCCGCCCTCCAGCGCATCGACCAGCGCGGATTCGTCCACGATGCGACCGCGCGCGATGTTCACCAGCACGCCGTGCTGCCCCAGCGCGTTGAGGATTTTGCCGTTGACGAGGTGATGCGTCTGCTCGCTGTAAAGGCAGGCGACCATGAGGATATCGACGTCTTCCGCCATGGCGTGAAGCTGCGGGTAATAGCGCTGCGGCAGGTCTTTCTTCTCGCGCGGGCCGTGGTAGCCGACCTCGATGCCGAAGGCCTGCGCGCGCTGCGCGATGGCCTGCCCGATGCGCCCCATGCCGACGATGCCCATCTTGCGCCCGCGCAGCGAGCGGCCGAGCGGCATCGGCCCCTTGCGCCCCCATTGCCCGCTGCGCACATAGATGTCGCCCTCCACGATCCGGCGCAGCACGGCGAGCGTGAGCGCGATTCCCATGTCGGCGGTGTCGTCCGTCAGCACGCCCGGGGTATTGGTGACGATGACCCCCTGCTCTTTCGCCGTCTTGACGTCCACATTGTCATAACCAACGCCGAAGTGACTGATGATTTCCAGATGCGGCAGGGCGCGGATGAGTTTCGCGCTCGCCCCGAACCATGCGGTGCTGATGACCCCGGTAACGTTGTTGCGAAGGTCGGCCAGCATCGCCTCCGGGTCGGCGGCCTGCCAGAGCTTGTGGACTTTGTATTCTTTTTCAAGGGCTTCGATTGGCGCATTGGGGATCGGTCCCATCATCAGCACTTCCTGAACCATTGCGCGGCATTCCCCTGTTATGACTAAGATAATTCTGGACTCGCGGTCTGAAATATGGTTATTGGAACACGAGCTAAAAAAGAACGATATTGCGCGCCCGCGCCCCGCACGGGCCGCTTTGTTTCAAGTTTAGACCGCAGGTTAAGGAATGCAATGAGCAAAAAGCTCTTTATTAAAACCTGGGGCTGTCAGATGAACGTCTATGACAGCCATAAAATGGCCGACATTCTGGCCAGCCTCGGTTATGAGACGACCGAGGCGCCCGACGACGCCGACCTGATGATTCTCAACACCTGCCACATCCGCGAAAAAGCGACGGAAAAAGTCTTTTCCGACCTCGGCCGTCTGCGCGCCCACAAGGAAGCGAAGGCGGAAAAAGGCGAAAAGGCGCTCATCGCCGTCGCCGGCTGCGTCGCGCAGGCAGAGGGCGACGTGATTTTGCAGCGCGCGCAATACGTCGATATGGTCTTCGGGCCGCAGACCTATCACCGCCTGCCGGAAATGGTCCTGCAGGCCACCGGCGACAAGCGCGTGGTCAACACCGATTTTCCGGTCGAGTCAAAATTCGACTACCTTCCCGCCGACAGCCAGATGCAAGGACCGTCGGCGTTTTTGTCGGTGCAGGAAGGCTGCGACAAGTTCTGCACCTTCTGCGTCGTGCCCTATACCCGCGGCGCCGAGTTCTCCCGTCCCGCGGAGCAAGTGCTGGACGAGGCGAAAAGGCTGGAAGCGCAGGGCGTGAAGGAAATCACCCTGCTGGGCCAGAACGTCAACGCATGGCACGGCGCGGGAACGGACGGTTCCGAATGGGACCTCGCGCGCCTCATCTCCGCGCTTTCGGACGTCAAGGGCATCGAGCGCATCCGCTACATGACCTCGCACCCCAAGGACATGAACGACGACCTCATCGCCGCGCACGGCGAGATCGCAAAGCTCATGCCCTTCCTGCACCTGCCGGTGCAAAGCGGGTCGGACCGCATCCTCGAGCTGATGAACCGCAAGCACACGGCGGATTTCTACATCGACATTATCGAGCGCCTGAAAAAAGCGCGGCCCGGCATCGCGCTCAGCTCCGACTTCATCGTCGGCTTCCCGGGCGAGACGGACGAGGACCACGCCCAGACCATGGCGCTGGTCGAGCGCATCACCTATTCCTCCTGCTATTCCTTCAAGTACAGCCCCCGCCCCGGCACGCCCGGCGCGGTGATGAAGGGCGTCGTGCCCGAAAAGACCAAGGACGCAAGGCTGCATGAACTGCAGGCGCTGCTGCAAAAGCAGCAGCTGGACTTCAACCTTTCCGCCGTCGGCAAGACCGTGCCCGTGCTCTTCGACCGCAAGGGCAACAAGCCGGGCCAGCTTCTGGGCAAGTCGCCTTGGATGCAGTCCGTCTATGTCGATGCGAACGAGCGGCTCTACGGCCAGACCGTGGACGTCATGATCGAGAAGGCATTCCAGAACGGCATGTCCGGCGCCATCGTCACCACCGAGGAAACCCTTTCCACCCCCGACAAAAAGAGGGATGCCGCATGACCGCAAGATACGACATCCAGCTTGATAAAAAAGACAAGTCCGCCCACTTCGCCTACATACTGCTTCAACAAAGGCCCGAGCTTGGCAAGGCCTTCGAGAAGAACTTCAACGTCACCTTTGGTCAGAACCGCGGCGGCAAGCTGTCGTTCGAAACCGAGCCAGCAAATGAACAGAACGTAAGAAACGGATTCAACACTCTATTGCGTCAATTCGCGGAAGGAACATTCATGACCAGAGATCACATCAGCGCCGCCTCCAGAAAACAAGGCAAAGGCAAATCCTACGGTTACGGCAACGACAACAACCTGCGCGGTCGTTTCGACAATTCTGCGGGCCGCCCCTACAAACAGCACACGCCCTATAAGTTCGAGGCCCGCACCGAAGGCCAGTCCAAGCTGATCGAGGCCATCGAGAAAAACGACGTTACCTTCGGCCTCGGCCCCGCCGGTACCGGCAAGACCCACGTCGCCATCGTGAAGGCCGTCGAGATGCTGAAAAGCGGCGAGATCGAAAAGATCCTGCTGGCCCGTCCCGCGCAGGAAGCGGGCGAGAAGCTGGGTTACCTGCCCGGCGACCAGCGCCAGAAGCTCGACCCCTACATGCGTCCGCTGTATGACGAGCTGACGAAAGTCATCGGCGCGCAAAACCTCGACCGCATGATGGAAGACGGCACCATCGAACTGGTTCCCGTCGGCCTGATGCGCGGCCGCACCTTCGAGAACGCCTTCGTCATCGTTGACGAAGCGCAGAACTGCACCCGCGAGCAAACCAAGATGGCGCTCACCCGCCTCGGCGAAGGTTCCCGCATGGTCCTGACCGGCGACCCCCAGCAGACCGACATCGTCAATGATTCCGGCCTGCTCTGGGCATCCGAGAAGCTCAAGGGCGTCGAAGGCATCGGCTACGTCACGCTGACCAAGGTCGTGCGCCACCCCACCGTCCAGCGCATCGTTGACGCGCTGGAAGGCAAGAGCGAAGAACCCGCTGCCGCGCCCTCCGTTCCCAAGAAAAAGCCGGATGCGCCCCAGCCGCCGAAATAACGGTATATAAATACCGCCGTTAACAAATATTCAACTTTTAATGATAAAGTAGGGTTAGGACTGGTCCTGACCCTGCTTTTTCGTTATGAGGGAAGCAGTCCAGAACGGAGAACACAGTTTGACAAAGCAAGCCGTCCGGCGCATCGGACTTCAATTCGACGACAACGCCCTTGTCCCCCTCCTTTTCGGCGAGCATGACAGCAACCTCGCCCTTATCGAAGAAGAACTCGACGTCGAGATCGCCTCGCGCGGGAACGAGGTCATCATCATCGGGCCCAAGCCGAACATACAGGCCGCGCAATCGGTCTTCGACGTTCTTTGGGAACGCCTGCAAAAAGGCCTGAGCGTCGGGCGG